>JANQJF010000056.1 GCA_028281765.1 Planctomycetota bacterium
GAGGTGGCCATCAGGTAGCCAGTCGCTCGGCGACGGCGGCAGAAGGAAACCCTGGCGACGGTCCTCTTGCTTGCGAAACGAGCCCATGACCCAACTACGTTAGGACAGCGGCTCGAGCAGTCTTCTTTCTCGCGGAACTTCAGCCAAAGGGGTCATCCCGTGGCGCAGACTCCTAGTAGTGGATCAGCGCTTCGACACGCGTGTCTTCGAGCTTCTTGCGGCCGTTCAAGAAGTCGAGCTCGATCAAGACCGCACAGCCGACGACCTTGCCGCCGATCGATTCGACGAGGTTGCGCGTCGCGCGCATCGTGCCGCCGGTCGCGAGCAGGTCGTCGACGATCAGCACCTTGGCGCCTCGTTCGAACGCGTCTTCGTGGATCTCGAGGACGTCGGTGCCGTACTCCAGGTCGTACTCCTCCGAGCGCGTCTTGTACGGGAGCTTCTTGGGCTTCCGCACCGGAGCGAACCCACAGCCGAGCTTCATCGCGAGCGGGACGCCGAACAGGAAGCCACGTGACTCGATTCCGATCACGCGATCGATGCCCTGGTCGGCGAACAGCGCGTGCATGCGGTCGACGGATTCGGTGACCGCCTTGTGGTCGGCGAGCAGCGGCGTGATGTCCTTGAAGACGATCCCCGGCTTCGGAAAGTCGGGTACGTCGCGGATGTACGATTCGAGGTCCATGGGGGAGAGTTGTAGGGCGGTTTGCAAGCGTGTCCAGCCGGGCTCAGTGCGTAACGAAATACCACCGGCCGAACAGGTGTCGGGGCCGCGTCGCGGTGGGGTCCATGCGGTCGGTATCCGGCTGGTAGAAGATCGTGATGTCATCGAGAGACTGAAACTCGAATGCGCAACACCGACTCCACTCCGGACCGAATTCGTCGCGCGGAGACAGCGTCGCCCAACCTTCGAAACCCGGTGGTTCCGAGTGCGCGGAGTAGCGCCAGGATTCGGTCGATGAGCAAGCCGCGCGTAACGCGTCTTCGTGGCGCCACACGAACGCGTAGACCGGGAGCGGCGTCCAGTAGGCCCACGTCAGCGCACAGAAGAGCGTGGTCACCGCGATGTTCCGTCTCACGGTTCGGCGCACGATCGGTTCCGGGCTGCACCGAAAGCTGTCGTCGAACACGGCGGCGAGCCGGAAGAGCAACCAGGCAAACACGATCAGCCAGGCGAAGGCGAAGAACGGCCCGCCCCAGCGCGCCGTGGCCTCGACGTGAAACAGAAACAGTGCGGCTACGGCCACGCCGATCCACGGTCCGCGTCGAGGGCGGTTCCTCGTCTTGGCGTCGGGCGGGAACTTACGGCCGAGTCGTTCGAGGAGGACCATCCACAGCGTCCATCCGATCGTGAGCCCTCCGGGCAGCGTGTAGTCGCCCAGATCGAGTGGCACCCCGAGGTCCCGGAGTGCGGCGATCCCGAGGGCGATGGCGAAGAAGATCCCGATCGCTCCGCTGCATCCGAATCCGACGGCGGCGAGGCTGCCGGCGGTCGAGGCCGCGGGGGACAGGTCTCTGAGTTTCATGTGCGATCGCGCGCGACGGCGCGCTGCACAGTCTACATCTCGTCGACCGCTTGCACGCCGATGAGGCCGAGCCCCGTCGCGAGCAATTTGCGGCTCGCCGCCACCAGGGCGAGGCGGGCGCGGCGCGTTTCGTCGTCGGCTCGCAGCACGTGGTGATCGCGCAGGTAGCTGTGGATCTCGCTCGCGATCCGGATCATCAGGTTCGTGACCGCGCTCGGCTCGCTCTGCTCGGCGGCGCGCTGCACGGTCGGGCCGAATTCGTGCAGGGTCAACAGCACCGGCGCCGCGTCCTCGAGCAGCTTCCAGTCGATGCCCTCGAGCAGGCTCGCGGCGCTGTCGGGTGCGTCCGCCTTGCGCAGAATGCTCGACAGGCGCGCGCCGGCGTACTGCACGTACGGTCCGGTCTCGCCG
The DNA here is from genome assembly GCA_028281765.1 of Planctomycetota bacterium. GTDB lineage: Bacteria > Planctomycetota > UBA1135 > UBA1135 > UBA2386 > JANQJF01. The sequence goes on from JANQJF010000056.1 coordinate 1,938, forward strand.
TCGAAGTTCAGCATCGAGTCCCAGTCGAACTTCACGTCCTTGACGCGGCCGTTCTTGAGGTCGTTGAACACGATCGCGCCGACGCCGATCTTCTCGGCGACTTCGTCCGCGTTCTCGAGGTCGGGGTTCTTCTCCGCGATGATGCCGCGCACGTTCGCGACCGCTTCGTCGAGCACTTCGTCGAGGAAGATCGCGTTGCCGCCGCGCGACGCGAACTTCTCCCACTTCCCGGTCTCCTCGGACTTCGCGAGGATCAGGCCGAACGGCACGTGCTCGACCTTCGGCGCGACGGGGTCGTCGATCTTCTTGAGCACGGCGATCAGCTGCTGGAAGTGCAGCTTCTGCTCGGCGCCAACGACGTAGAGCAAGCGATGAGGCGCGAACTCGGCTTCGCGGTACGCGACCGCCGCGAGGTCACGCGTGTGGTAGAGCGTCGTGCCGTCCGTCTTGCGGAGGATGCAGGGAACCTTGATCCCGAACTCCTTGAGCTCGACGACTTCGGCGCCCTCCGACTCGACCAACACGCCGGCGTCTTCGTAGCGCTTCAGCACCGGCGCCATCTTGTCTTCGTAGAAGCTCTCGCCGGTGATGTGGTCGAACGAGACCTGCAGCCGGTCGTACGGTCCCTGGAACGCCTTGAGCGACTCGTCGCGCAGGAACTGCCACATGCGGCGCTCTTCGTTGTCTTCGCCGGACTCGAGCGCCTTGAAGTGGCGCGCCGCTTCTTCGTCGAGGCTCGGGTCGTTCTTCGCCTCTTGGCCGTAGCGCACGTAGAGCGAGAACATGTAGCGCATCGGGTTCGCGTCGAGCTCGCTCTGCTCACCCCACTTCATGTACGCGGTCATCATCTTGGCGAAGGGCATGCCCCAGTCGCCGAGATGGTTGACGCCGTGCACGGTCGAGCCGAGGTGCCGGTGGATGCGACCGAGCGCCGCGCCGATCACGGTCGAGCGCAGGTGACCCATGTGGAACGGCTTCGCAATGTTCGGCGACGAGAAGTCGATGACGATGCTCGTGCCGGTCGCGTCGGCCGGACCGAACGGGGCGGCTTCGTGCAGGATGCCACCGACGACGGCTTCGGCGAGCGCGCTTCGGCGGTACTTGAAGTTCACGAACGGGCCGGCTGCGGTTGCCGACTCGATGACCTCGTCGGGCTCGAACGCGGCCGCGAGGTCGTTCGCGATCTGCGGGGGCGCGGCCTTGCGAAGCTTCGCGAGCTGGAAGCACCCGAGCGCGACGTCGCCGTGGTCGCGGTTCTTCGGCGGCATCAAGAGCAGGGCGCCGCGCTCTTCGTCGCTCAGGCTGCCGAGGGTCGCAGCGACGCGGCTCTCGAGGTGGGTCTTCAGGTCGATCATGCGGCCCGGAGTTTGCCGGATCGGGGCCGGGTTGCCAGGGAAAGAGGGGACGTCGGTGAAGTTGGGTGATCAGTGACGAGGTTGACAGAGCCTCACCTCGGCGGTGCGGAACTCGTCAGCCACAGGTTGTTGACGAGCCCCCACCAGAGCAGCCCGGTGACAGCCATCAACGCGGCGGTCGAACAGACCGCGAACCGAAGGCACGTGTCTCGATTCGGATCCGCGGCATTCCACGAAGCACTGGCGGCGCCTCGGGCACGGACGACGGCTGCGCCGATGGCGCCGTAGACCAGTGGAATCATCGCTGCGCTGACTCCGTCGGGTACGACGTACTTCCTGTCGAGAACGCTGCAGACGTGCGCAATCCCGGCGCAGAAGGAGAGCATTGCGCCGGACACGACTGCGTCGGCAAGCCAGCGATGTGTCGCGGTTGCGCCCGGACCCGACAGCATCGGTCGACCGGCGACAATCGCGGCGGGCGCCACCGCGGCCACGATCATCAAGACACTCGGGATCGACAGACCGAAGCCTTCACCTTGCAGGATCGGCCAGGCGCACACCATGAGGATCGCCAGTGGCAGGATCGTCGCGACTCGACGGACTTCCGTCGAGCATCCGGCCTGTGTAGCGAGGACGTGCTTCAGAGGAAGCACGAGCCACGCATGGATCGCGAACGTGTGGGCGATGCCGACCAAGGCGACTGCGATGTTCGGACCCCAATGCTCGGCATCGTCGAGGTATCGAACGAGATAGGTTGCGGAGACGATCAGGGCCAAGTAGCCGCCGACGAATACCGACCGCTCCAGCGTGTCGAGCGCGGAGGTCAACTTGGCCCGCTGCGGTTCGTCGATCACCTCACGGGCGAAGGCGACGCGGAGCAACCGACACGACCGCCGCCAACCGTGGGTGCCGAGCAGGATAAGCGCGGCCGTGCTCGCGACGATCATGAGGCTGGGCACGAAGACGAAGGATGCCACGTGACCGCCCGCGAGCTTCAGCGCGGTGACCCACAGCGCGAGACCGACGGTGACCCCGACGAGCATTCGGATGCGAAAAGGCATGTTCCCCCTCGGCCGCCCGTGCTGGCGGCACACATCCCCTGTCGGCCGCGGCAAGCCCGCGTCCTGACCGAATCGCTAGTCGATGTAGCCCGACTGCCGCAGCTTCTGGTCCTCGAGGAACTCGCGGCGCACGAGCGTTACGCCGAGCGTCACGACGAACACGATGCTGAGCGTGACCATCGCCTTGACGAAGAACGGCGTCGGCAGCAGCCCGAACCAGAGCTGGAGCATCGACAGCACGCCGCCCAGGACGAACGTGACCAGGCACGTGATGATGCCGGGTCTCATTTCGTGCGCTCCATGATCACGAGGTAGGCCTCGCGCTTCCAGAACAGCAGCATGCGGCGCAGGTCCTTCTCCATCGTGACGACGCGCCAGCCTTCGCGGGCGTTCGCGTTGAGGAACTCGCTGAACTTCACCGGGTCGACCTTGGCGGCCCCCAGGAACATCGAGGCGAGCATGCCTTCTTGGTAGATCACGACCTTGTAGGTCGTCTGTGCCTGCTGGGGCTGCGGAGGACGAGCCGCGGTCCGCGGCTCACGATCGAGTGTGGTAGCGGTCATGACTGTCGCGTGGATCGACAGTTCCGCGGCGCGTTCTTGAGATGTGTCGGAAGTCTCGACACCACCGCACGCTCGTCACTCGAGAACGAGCGCGCGAACCGCACGCAGGCCGAGCAGGTTGACCGCGTTGGTCGGGAGGTTGAAGTCCCGGTTCGCGCTGCGCACGTTGTCCGCGATCGTGCGGAACGAGCCGCCGCGACAGATGCGGCGGCCGTTGCCTGTGCCCAGTCGTAGACCCGTCGCCGGCGCGACGTCGTTCTCGTACGGCAAGAACTCGTCGAGGCACCACTCCTGCGCATTGCCGCACACGAGATGGAGGCCCCACGGGTTGGGGCGCAGGGTGTCGACCGGACCGATGATCGCCCAGCCGTCGTCGAGGTCACGCCAGTCCTCGAGTTCGACCCAGCGAGCGCCCGCGCGGCGCGCCTGGCGGTCGGCGATGTTGAGGGCGACACCGTCATCGATCAGGGACTCGCGCTCCGGGCCGGTCCACCAGCGCGTCGTCGTGCCGGCGCGGCAGGCGTACTCCCACTGCGCTTCGGTCGGCAGCGCGAGCCCGTTGCCTCGCATCGTCGCGTCGGCTTCGGCCCAGCCCATGCTGGTCTGCGGGAAACGGAACGCGATCGGCATCTCCGCGTCGACCGTGTCCGGATCCGTTTCGAGATGGAGGCGCTGCCACTGTCCCTGCGTCAGCTCGTGTCGAGCGACGAAGTACGGCGCGAGCGTGACCGGGTGGACCGGCTGCTCGTTTGCCTGGGACGCGGCGTCGTAGTTCGGATCGTCCGGGTCGTCGTCCTGCGAGCCCATCGTGAACGTCCCGCCGGGCACGAGCACGAAGACGATGCCAGAGCCGACGTCGACCGGGAGCACGCCGCGCCGGCCGTAATCGTCGATCGTCGGCAGATCGGCGTCGCGCGCGGTCGAGCGCAGGTGCACGAACTCCCACAGCTTGGACATCGGGTTCATGCCGATCGGAACGAGCCCGATCTGCGGCGGGAGATCGATCGTCCCCGCGGGTCCGTACTCGGTGCTCGCGGTCGCGCCGTCGGCGCTGGCGATCGCGCGACGCGCGGCGGCCCAGCGGTCGGCGTGATCGAGAATCGAGCGCTGCTCGATCGTCGTCGCCCACTCCGCGCGTTCGCGGACGCGGCGCACGAGTCCGGACTCGAACGATCGGATGTCGGCGATCAGCGTCGTCAGGTTCGCGCGCAAGAACGCGATCTCGGCGTCTTCGGCTTGCTGCGTTGCCGCCTGCGCGACGCCGAGCGCTATCGGCTCGGCTTCGATCTCGGCGAGCGCGGCCTCGAGCTTCGGCAGGCGCGCGATCAACGGGTCCGCGTGATCGCGAAGCCACGCGCGCATCACGTCGAGCTTGTCGGGGTGTGCGGGGTAGAGGTCTCGCTCGGCGAGGATGGCGCGTTCGAGATACACGAGGTTCGAAAGCTGCGCGTAGCGCTCGCGCGCCTGGTTCTCACCGCGTGCGAAGATCGCGACCCCGATCAGGCCGGCGACGAGCGAGGCGAGGACGGCAGCGCACGCGGCGACGGTGCCGCGTCGGCGGCGCAGGAAGCGGCGCAGCACGTACGCCGTCGTCGGCGGACGCGCGCGGATCGGTTCGAAGCGCAGCACGCGCCGGACGTCGTCGGCGAGTTCGGCGACGCTCGAGTAGCGTCGATCGCGCTCCTTCTCGAGCGCCTTGAGCGTGACCCAGTCGAGATCGCTCCGGAGCTCCGTCCGAAGAGCGCTCGGGCGGCGCGGCACCTCCTCGCGCACGGCGACCTCCAGCTCGGCGAAGCTCGCCGTGCCGGTCGTCGCGCTCTCGAACGCGTGACGATCGGTCAGCATCTCGTAGAGCAGGAGTCCCAGCGCATGGACATCCGTGCGCGTGTCGATCTCCTCGATGCGCCCCGCCATCTGCTCCGAGCTCATGTACTCCGGCGTGCCGACGAGCTGCCCGGTTTCGGCGAACGTCTGCTCGACGAGCTTGTGGCCGATCGGCTTGGCGATGCCGAAGTCGATCACGACGGGCGTCGGCACGCCGTCCCGGTCGGTCACGAGCACGTTCGACGGCTTGAGGTCGCGGTGGATGATCGCCTTCTGATGAGCGTGATGCACACCGTCGCAGACGCGCAAGAACAGATCGAGCCGTGCCGGCACGTCGAGCTTGCTCGCCGCGCAGAAGCGCGTGATCGGTTCGCCCGGCACGTACTCCATCGCGACGTAGGGACTGCCGTCCTCGGTTTCGCCCGCGTCGTACAGCCGACCGACGTTCGGGTGGCTCATCACGGCGAGAGCCTGGCGTTCGGCGTCGAAACGGGCCCGCGCGCGTGAGGATGCCAGTCCGCGCTTGATCAGCTTGAGCGCGACGAGGCGGCGCACGGGCTCGGTTTGTTCGCCGAGGTACACGACGCCCATCCCGCCGTCGCCGAGTTCGCCGAGCACGCGGTAGGGGCCGACCGCGTCCGGAAGCGCCTGCGACATGTTGATCGGGAGCTCCTGGCCTGTGTCGGTCGCATCCAGGCTCGTCAGCACGGTCCGCGTCTCGACGCCCGCGATCAGCGGCTCGAGAATGTCGCGGAGGTGGGGCTCCGACTCGAGCAATTCCGCGTCCGGGCGACCGCTTCGGCGGTGCGTCTGGAGCAGCGAGAACGCGCGGTGGAATCGGTCGACGTGACTCATCCGCGGGCATCTTACAATCGGTCTCGGTCCCATGTCCGATCCGTCCGCCGACTCGCCCGCGCTCCAGCGTCGCGCCCAGCAGGGCGATGGCAGCGCTCTCGACTCGCTGATCGCGCGCCATCTCGAGTGGGTGCGCGCGTGCGTGCGTCGGCGTCTCGGTGGCGTGCACCGGCGCGACGGCGACACGATGGACTACGTGCAGGAAGCCCTGAGCAAGGTGCTGCGCTACGGACCCGAGTTGACGGTCGACGACGATCGGCAGTTTCGGGCGATCGTCGCGAAGATCGTCGAGAACCATCTGCACGACCGTTTCCATCATCTCACGGCGGAGATGCGGGACGTCCGTCGGGAGGTCGGGGACTCGCAGCTCGGCGTGCCGCGGTCGCTCGCAGGTGGGAGCGAGACGCCCAGTCGCGACGCGGTCGCGCGCGAGGACTCGTCCCGCTTGGAACTCGCGCTCGAACTGCTCGGACACCGGGACCGCATCGCGCTGCGCCTGCGTCACGACCACGGCCTGCCGTTTGCGCGCATCGGCGCGGCGCTCGGAGTCAACGAAGTGGCCGCGCGCAAGCGCCACGACCGCGCGCTCGTGCGCATGCGTCAGCTGCACGACGACCTCGAGGCGGGTCGGATCGACGTCGCGCTGACGCGGTCGATCGGCTCGCGGGTTCGCAAGCTCGTCGAGTCCAAGCTGCGCGCGTTCGAACGGGATGCGCTCGGTGGCCTCGCGCGGACGGCAGCGGGCGAGGAGACGCTCGCCGAAGAACGGTCGGTCGCCGAGGTCGTGGATGCGATCCGCGCCGCGGTCCGCGAGGTCACGGCGCAAGCGGACGAGCGGGAGTACGCTTCGGCGATCGTCGCAGCGGTGCGTGCGGTCGGCGAGCGCTTCGACGCCGCCGAACCGTTCGTCGCGATTGCGGCCGAACTCGAGCGAGTCGTCGTGGACGAGTGACTCTCAGCTTCCCGATGGAAGCGTCGCGATGAGATCGCGGAAATAGCGCGTCGCCTCCAGCATGCGCACGCCGTGCCAGCTGAACATCTCGCCGTCGACGAGCACCGGTGTCGCGCGCGGGGCCAGCTCGCGGAGTTCGGGTAGGTGCTTCTCCGTGAACGGGAACGGCTCCGACGACGCGAGCACGAGATCCGCGTCGAGCGCTTCGAGCTCGTCTTGCGACACCTCCGGGTAGCGCGCGTCCGTCGACGCCGCGACGTTGACGAAGCCGAGGCGCTCCAGGACGTCGTGCAGGTAGGTATCGGCGCCGACTGCCATGTACGGCTTGCGCCAGATCAGGTAGACCACGCGCGCTCCGTTCACGTTCGGAAGATCCGCAAAGGAGGTGCGCACCGAAGTCGCCAGCTCCCGGGCCGCGTCCCGGGCGTCGATGGCAGCGCCGAGCAGCTCGATGCCCGCGATGGCCGACGCGACGTCAACCGGGTCGAGGATCAGGGTCGGCCAGCGGGCGGCGATGTCCTCGACCTGCGTGCGGTCGTTCTCTTCACGGACCGACACGACGAGGTCGGGCTGCAATCGCTCGAGCGCGTCGGGCTTCACGCGCTTCGTGCCGCCGACGGAGGCGAGGCCGGTTACGACTTCGTGGGGGTGGCGGCAGTAGTCGGTTCGTCCGACGAGGCGCTTCCCCGCACCGAGAGCGCACAGCGTCTCCGTTGTCGACGGGCACAGCGAGACGATTCGCGAGGGTCGCTCGACTTCGAGCGTGCGGCCGAGCTGATCCTGAATCACGGATCAGTTGGCGCGGCGGAACTCTTTGGCCTGCAGCTTGCCGCCGGCGACGTACTCGACGAGGTACGACCGGCGCCAAGTCTTCTCGAACACGTTCAGCACGTCCTTGCAGGACGCGACCGGCGTGCCGTTGATCGCGGTCACGACCCAGCCGACCTTCAGGCCGAGCTTGTCGAGCGGCTCGGGCGCGCGTTGGATCTTCAGGCCGCGATAGAAGCTGCCGTTCTTGAGCTTGCCGTTCGCGGGGTCGGCGATGCTCTGGTCTCGCAAGAGCTTGCCGCCGAGCTCGATGACCTTGTTCAGGTCGTCGCTGCGATACAGCTCGACGAGGCCGGGGCTGATCGGGCGAATCGGCGGGAAGACGTCGTAGAGGACGGCATCGAGCCACGCCGCGAGGTCGGCGGTGTCGTCGATCGACGGAGCGGGCCGGTTCTCGGGGTCGAGCTTCACGACGAAGTCTCGCGCGCTCTCACGCACGGCGCGGTCGTCGTGCACGACGAGCTCTTTGATCGTGAGCGCCGTGGCCGCGAGGAATGTCTTCCAGAGTTCGGGGCGCGCGTTGACCACTTCACCCAAGAACCACATCGCCTGCCGCTGATCGATCGGACTGTCGACGGTCAGCAGGTAGAAGAACGGGACGGGATCGAAACCGACGCTGTACTCACCCGGCTTCGGCGGCTTCTCGCCGGCGGGTCCGACGCGGATCTTGTTCCACTCCTCGATGTCGCCGTCGTTCTTCTTCGGCAGCTGCACGCGTAGGAAGTCGATCGCACGCTGGTACGAATCCTGCCGCAGCTTCGGCGACGGCTCGCCCGGGATGTGGTTGATCATCTGCGACACGAGCGATGGGTCCGGGAGGTAGAACATCCCGTACATCGCGAGCATCCGATCCTCGAGCGATCCGCTCTTGCGGAGGATCAGCGACAGGTAGCCGGCGTCGAGGCCGTCGGCCCGCGACAGCTCGAGCATGTTCTTGCGTGCGGCACGCCAGGCGTCGTCGTCGCAGATTTCGATGCCCTGCTCGTCGAGTTCGCGCGGCACGTCGGGCCGCTGCGAGCGCGCGATCATGATGCGCAGCTGGTCGTAGAGCTTGGTCGGCGGGTCGATCGCTTCCTGCGGGTTGCGGAAGGGAAGGCGCCAGTCGCCTTCTTCCTGCGCCGCGACCGGCGCGGTCAGGAGCGACACGAGGAGGATCGAGGCGGTTCTCATCGGTGCAATGTGTAGGCAGACAGGGGCCGGCGGGTAACTAGCCCAGGCCCCACACGATCAAGATTTGACCGATTCCGATCAAGAACCCCAGCACTCCGCCCAGGATCTCGATGGCTCGGAGCTCCCGGCTGGCGACCTCCAGGATCAGCGATTCGAGCTTCTGGACCGGGAAGCTCGCGACCTTCTCGGTGACCAGCTCCTGCACGTCGAGGCCCTGCTCGACGGCTTCCTCGAGCTTCTCGAAGATCGCCTCGCGCTGTGAGAGGATCCCCTCGACGAGCGCCGCCTTGAGTTCCTCGACACGTTCGGTCGTCAGGAATCCACCGATCAGGGGCAGGCTGCGGAGCGACTCGATCTTCGGTGACAGCCCGCGGTCGAGTACGTCTTCGAGCAGCCCCTCGAGGTCGACCTTCTGCAGGCCGCGGACGATGTCGTCGTGCTGGACGAGGTGGCCGCCGACGATGCGACCGATGCTCTGCGCCAGGTCCTGCTGTCGGCGTGGCATCAGACCCTGCACCTTGATGCCGAGGATGTTCCACGGGCGGATCGGCCGGAAGATCATCTTCACGGCGATCCGGTTGGTCAGGTAGCCGATGGCGGCTCCGAGCAGAGGGACCGTGATCCAGATGGTCGGCGACAGTTCCATGGGGGCCGAGAGGGTAGCCGTGGTCCGCGGAGACTCAACGGCGCGGCCGGAACTGTGTGCATTGGCCGAATTCCGCCAGGATCTCGTCGAGAATTCCCCTATTGCGCAGTAACTTCGCCGTTACTGGCTCGCTGTCCGTGCTTTGATCCGAACCTCCTCGGCGGATCTCGGCCCCGAGCCACTCGCACTTTCTCGCTAAGGACTAAACAGAACCCGATGGGCAATCGACTCTACGTGGGGAATCTCTCCTACGACGCGACGGAAGACGACTTGTTGGAAGCGTTTTCGTCGACTGGCCGCAAGGTCAATAGCGCACACATCATGATCGACCGCGACACCGGTCGGTCGCGTGGCTTCGGATTCGTCGAGATGGAAACCGACGATGACGCGCAAGCCGCGATCGAAGCCATGGACGGACAAGAGCTGCAAGGGCGCGCGCTGCGCGTCAATGAAGCGCGTCCGCGTGAAGAGCGTGGTGGCGGCGGTGGTCGCGGCGGCGGCGGTGGTGGTCGTGGCGGTTACGGCGGAGGCCGTGGCGGCGGCGGCGGTCGCTGGTAGCAGACTCACCCCGCGGGTCGGAGATCCGGCCCGCACGCACGCCCGATCTCAGTCGTGCTCCGGTTCCTCGAACACGAGGTCCAAGTCGCAGCACGCGTTCCAGAGCATGACCATCGCCTGGCGCACGTTCATGAGTGCGCATGGCGCGAGATCGGTCCGCTCGGAGAGCGATTTGAGATCGCCGTAGATGCGCAGGAGCTCCTGCTCCGTCGCGTCGATCGGTCGGCCGAGAACGTCTAGGTCGATTTGTGTCATTGTCGAATCCTCATTGGTCGCGCAGGTCTTGCAGGCGCTTCGCCTTGAGCTCGAAGCGCGGCAGTTCGCCCTGGTCGGCCTTCGCGACGTTGAAGCGCAGGCCCTCGTGGTTGTCGGCGAGGTCCTTGCCGAGCTTCGGGTGCAGGTCGTTCCAGGTCGCTTCCTTGTCCGGAGCGAGTTCGACCTTCACCGTGATCTCGTCGCGGATGTTGTCCTCGCGCGTCAGGATGATTTGGAACTCCTCGACCTCCGGATACTCGCGGACGATCGCTTCGACCGCACGCGGATAGACGTTCGTGCCGCGGATCAGCTTCATGTCGTCGACGCGGCCGAGGATACCTCCCTCGTAGAGGTCCCACGTGCGACCACAGTCCGACGTCGTGTGTGGCACCTTGCAGACGAGGTCCTTCGTGCGGTAGCGAATCAGCGGGATGAAACCACGGCCGAACGACGTGACGACGCGTTCGCCCTTCTCGCCGTACGGCACGGGCTCGTTGGTCTCCGGGTCGAGCACTTCCTCGATGAAGTTGTCCTCGATGATGTGCGTGCCGCCGGGCTGGTTGTCGGCCTCGAAGATCATGATCGTGCCGATCTCCGTCATCCCGGCCGTGTCGCAGGCTTTGCCGCCCCACATGTTCTCGATCAGGCGCTTTACCGGGTCGCTCGCGGGCTCGCCCGAGATCACGACGCGGCGGACGTTGCACTCCTTCTTGAGGTCGATGCCCATCTGCTCGGCGCACTGTCCCATGCGCAGGGCGTAGGTCGGGGTCGCGCAGACGACGGTCGGTTTCATCTCCGCGATCTGCTTGACCCGTTGCTCGGTCGTCATGTTGCCGGACGGGATCACGAGCGAGCCGATCTTCTCGCAGCAGTAGTGCGCGCCCCAGAAGCCGATGAACGACCCGTAGGAGAACGCGAAGAACACCGTGTCGGTCGGTCGCACGCCGATGCCCCAGAACCCGTAGCACCACATCTCCGCGATCCACGACCAGTCCTTGCGGCTGTCGAGCACGCGCAGCGGCTGGCGGCCACTGGTCCCGGACGTCAGGTGGTATCGAATGGCCTCTTCGCGGGGGCGCGTGATCAGGTCACCGAACAGCGGCTGCTCGGCTTGGCACGCCATCCAGTCCTCGCGCGTCATGAACGGCAGCCGCCGGATGTCGTCAAGGCTCTGGATCTGGTCGGGTGTGACACCGGCGGTCTCGTAGAGGCGGCGGTGGAAGGGGCTCTTGTGCCACGCGCGCTCCACGTGCTTCTGCAGCTTGAACAGCTGCAGCGCCTGGAGTTCGTCCCGGCTCATCGTCTCGTTCTTGGGATTCCAGTATCGGCTCCAGTCGGCCACGGGCGATCTCCGGCATCAGTGTCGTGCGAATCAACACTGACGATAGCGAGATGCCTCGTCTCGGGACAGCGGATCGACCGCGTCCGCCGCGTTTCCCGACAAGTGCTAAAGCGCGCCACCTGCGTTCCGAGGATCCGACAACGGCTCTGGCCGTCGAACCGAAAGCACCGCAGGCATGGAACTCAGCACACCACTAGGGATCGTGATCGCGATCGTCGGGATCATCGGCGGGATGATCATGGAAGGTGGTCACGTCGAGTCCCTGATCGGTATTCCGGCGGCCATGATCGTCATCGTCGGCTCGCTCGGGGCGACGATGGTCGCGACCCCGATGGGCGACATGAAGTTCGCGATCCAGTCGCTGATCTCGTCGTTCATGCCGCCGGCCCACGACTTCCACGGCATGCTCGAAAAGGTCCTGGAGCTCGCCAACCTGGCGCGACGCGAGGGCCTGCTCGCGCTCGAGTCCTACACGAGCGACGAGAGCGGCGACGCGTTCTTGCGGAAGTGTCTGGGACTGGCGATCGACGGCAGCAGCGCCGAGGCGATCCGTGAAACCGTCGAGACGGAGATGCACATCGCGAACGAGAACCAGACGGCCGGCATGAAGTTCTGGGAGAGCTGGGGCGCGCTCGCTCCGACGGTCGGCGTTCTCGGGGCGGTCATGGGTCTGATGCACGTCATGTCCGTGCTCGATCAGCCGGAGAAGATCGGTCCGGGTATTGCCGTCGCGTTCATCGCGACGGTCTACGGTGTCGGATTTGCCAACGTTTGGTGTCTTCCGCTGAGCTTCAAGCTGAAGCGGCAGATTCAACACGACCAGCTCTACAAGTCGATGGTGCTGGAGGGAGTCGTCGGTATCCAGTCCGGTATGGCACCGGGCGCGCTGCGCAGCCGCCTGGCCGTCTACGCCGAGCACTGACGTTCTCCGCGCCAGAAGCGAGTCGGACGGGAGCGAGTCGGCCAGTAGCCATCTAGCACAGTGGGCATCAAGAAACATCACGAAGAACACGTCAACCACGAACGATGGCTCGTGTCGTTCGCAGACATGATGACGCTGCTCTTCGCGCTGTTCGTGGTCTTGTACGCGATCGGCGAGACCAAGCTGCGGAAGCTCAAGGACCTCAAGAAGAGTGTCGCGTTCGCGCTGCACATCGACGGCAGCGGAAAGACCGAGAAGGAAGGCGTGTTCGATCGCGGTGAGGTCGGTGGAGAGCTCCTGTCGACGATCCCGCTGATCAACTCGCAGGCCGGCGCGATGAAGGAGTACCTGCTCGAGACCCTGCCGGAGCAGTTCGAGCAGAAGACCGGCAAGTCGCTCGAGATCGTCATCAACGACGACACGATCGCGTTCACCGGACCGCTGTCGGCGTATTTCGAGAAGGGACGCGTCGGTCTCAAGCCGGACATGGCGCAGTGGTTGAGCGATCTCATCAACGGTGCGTCGTCCTTCGCGTCGAACGTGCGGATCAACCTGCGAGCTCCCGACGTGCAGATCTCACGCAACCCCAACCAGACGGCGAACCGCACGAGCCAGCTCTGCCATCGGCGCAACGAGTACATGCTCCAGTTCATGGCGCGCCAGCCGAAGGTGAATCCGGAGAAGGTCGTCACGGAGTTCCAGTTCCTGCCGCCCACGTCGATGGCGTGGGAGGAGAAGGGGACGATGTCCGTGGCGTTCTCGAACAAGTAGCGCGCGTTTGTGCGTTCCCGGTCGAGCGTGATCCCGCTACCGTCGTGTAGCAGGAGGCCCTCGATGCGAACCGCTGAGATTCTCGTCGCGTGCGCGGTGCTGCTGTGCAGCTCGTTGTGCGCGCAATCCGACGACGACGCACTGCGCGTGTTCATCTTCGCCGGCCAGTCGAACATGGTCGGGTCCGACTCGAAGGTGCGGGACATCGAGAGATTCCCGCCCTTCTCGGGGCTGGGCGAGCCGCAGAAGAAGGTGCTGTTCTCGTACTGCATCGGTCGTGAAAACAAGCGGAAGTCGGACGGCTGGGTCGAGCTGGCACCGGTCAACGACGTCGTCGGGCCGGAGCTGAGTTTCGCGCGTGAGGTCACCGGCGCGATCGATGCGAAGATCGCGATCATCAAGGTCGCTGCGGGCGGCACGCACCTCGGTGGCGACTGGAATCCCGACGAGCCGAAGGGATTCGAGATGTATCCACTCGCGCTGGAGTGGGTGCGCTCGGCGCTCGCCGACCTGGACAGGCGCAAGAAACGCCATCGCATCGAGGCGTTCATGTGGCACCAGGGCGAGAACGACATGTTCGACGCCGGCTACATGGAGAACTACGGCAAGAACCTCGCGCGCTTTCTCGCGTGTTGGCGTCGCGATCTCGGCGTGCCGAAGCTGCGGTTCTTCGTGGGCGAACTCTGCACGAAGACGATCTGGGGCATGGACCTGCGGCCGCGGATGTACGCGATCAGCGTTGGGCAGCGTGAGGTTGCCGATGCGGACCCGTTCGCGGAATACGTGCCGACGTCACACGTCGGGGTCGAGATCGGCAGGCCCGTCGGGCTGCACTATCACTACGGGACGCTCGGTCAGCTCGAGCACGGCGTAAACTACGCGGACGCCTACCTCCGCAGCGTCGGCGTGGATCGCGACAACCCGCGGCCGCTCTCGAAATGGCCGTATCGCGACGGCGCGAAGGTGCGGCTCTTCGTGCTCGCGGGTCACCGCAACATGGAAGGGGAGCGCGCGTTCGTGCAGGATATCCGCAAGGGCAAGCACAAGGCGCTTCGGAAGGACGATGTGACCGTCGCGTACCGATACGACGTCGCTGGTGGCTGCAAAGTGTCCGATGGGTGGGAGCCGCTCGGGCCGGCCGGGCCGTACGACACGTTCGGACCGGAGCTGAGCTTCGCCAAGCGTCTGAAGAAGTCCGGTGAGTCCGACTTCGCGATCGCCAAGTTCACGCACAGCGGCTCGCAGATCATCGACTGGACTCCCGCGGGCAGTGTGGCGAAGTCACGCAACCTCTACCCGCGCTTCCTCGAGTTCGTGCGCACGTCGGTCGAGCAGCTCGAATCGCGCGGGCACGAAGTCGAGGTCGCCGGCGTCTTCTACCACCTCGGCGAGAACGACATGTCGTGGGTTCCGTTCCGCAAGCAGGCGATCGAACGACTCGTCTCCGTGATCGCGAAGCTGCGCGAAGATCTCGAGATGCCAGCTCTGCCGTGGTTCGTCAGTCAGCAGCCGCCGACCGATCACGAAGGTGTGAATCGCGTCGACGTCACCGCCGATCTGGTGCGCGCCGCGAACGGGGATCCACACCTGCATCACGTGCGCGTTTTCGATCTACCGGGTCGAGACCAGGAATTGGTAATTACGACCGAGGGGATCGTCGAGCTCGGCGTGCGACTCGCGAAGCGCTACGACGCGTCGAAGTAGCGGACTTTTTGTTTCGCTCTGCATCCGGCCGGGAATCGGGATCGAAACCGGCGAAAACCGCAGGCAACCGGTCTGCGCTCTCCCAACAAACGACCCCTCCATGTTCAAGCAGCTCAGCTTTGCCGTTCTGACCCTGATTCCGTTCGCCGTCACCCCGAACACCGCTTCCGCCCAAACCATCACCGACATCGTTTCGGCGAGCGGCGGCGAGTTCGACAACGATCGCAACGACTTCGACATTCTGCTCACCGCGGTCGTCGCGGCGGATCTCGCCGGAACGCTGGCGACGCCGGACCTGGGCGTCACCGTGTTCGCGCCGACCGATCGCGCGTTCATCCGCCTGGCTCGTGACCTCGGCTTCGAGGGCAACGACGAAGAAGGCGCTTGGAACTTCCTCGTCGCCGCGCTGACCGACCTCGCCGAAGACGGCGACCCGATCCCCGTCCTCACGAACGTCCTCCTCTACCACGTCGCCCCGGGCAACATCACTCGCTTCGGCCTGATCCTGCGCACGTTCTTCGGCAGCGACATCACCACGCTCCTCGACGGCGCGACATTCCGTCCGTTCTTCTTCTGGCTGATCGACAACGACCCGGACATCCGCAACCCGCGCGTCATCGCGCCGCGCAACCTCGAAGCCTCGAACGGTCTGATTCAGGGCATCAACCGCGTCCTGGTTCCGCTCGACCTGTAATCATCGCAGGAACGCGAAGATCCCCCAGAACAACCCATCGACCTTGCCCCGGCGCTCGGCTTCCTTGAGCTGACGCCGGGTGCGGAGTCGGGTGCGGTTCTTCCTCCGAGCGATCAAGCCCTCGAGCTCGTCGGTATCGAACCAGATGCCGTGCTCCTCGCAGACATCCAAGATGATGTCGTGCTGGGCCTCGACGGCCATAGTTTCGCCGCACATCGGACATTGGCGCGCGCCCTCCCGAACGAGTTCGGAGTTGACCGCATCGGTGCGCCGACTCGGCAGCCGCCGCGATCGATTGCGTCGCGACGGTGCGGATCCGTCATCGAGCAGCGACCACTGACCCCAGAACAGGCTGCTCATCACGCCCTTGCGTCGAGCCCGATCCAGGCTGCTCTGTAGGGCGCGTGAGCCGCGTCGCGCGGTGCGCAACGCCTTCTCGAATTCGTCCCGTTGAAGCCACGCGCCGTGCTCTTCGCAGACGTGGCTGTGGACCCCGTTCTTCGTCGCGGGGCGGAGGGGTGCGCCGCAGATAGGGCACTTCAAGGTAGAGGCGTGCGTGGGGTCGGTCATGGGCCTGCAAGCCTTCGCTCAGGGGCGTTTCGGATTCCCTCATTTTGGAGTGGGCGCGCACACGCTCCGACCGAGGATCGCCTTCTGGATCATCGACGTGCCTTCGTAGATGCGCAGACCCATGATGTCACGCAGCAGGCGCTCGGCGGGATACGCCGAACTGTAGCCGCGGCCGCCGTGCAGCATGACCGCTTGGTCGGCCGCGCGCGCCGCGGCTTCGGTCGAGTAGAGCTTGGCCGCGGCGAGGTCGCCGCCGTCTTCGATGCCCGCGATGCGCCGTTTGGCGCAGCGGTGGACGAGCTGGCGTGAGGCGAGCAGCTCGACCGTCATGTCGGCGAGGCGCTCTTGGACCATCTGGAACTTCGCGATCGGCTTGCCGAACTGCTTTCGTTCCGACGTGAACTCGATGCTGCACTGCAACGCAGCGCGGTGGATTCCCACCGCACCCGCCGCGACCGACAGGCGTCCCGCGTGCAGTCCGCCCATCGCGATGTCGAAGCCCTGGCCGACCTTACCGACGACGTTGCTGCTCGGAATCTCGACGCCTTCGAAAGTCAGGTGCGCATGATCCGAGCCACGGTGACCGAGATCCTTGCCCGGCATCGGCTCGCGGCGAAATCCGGGGCGATCCGTCTCGACGAGGAACGCCGTGATTCCGTCCTTGCCCTGATTGAGGTCGACTGTCGCGAACACGAGTGCGATGTCCGCGATGCCGCCGTTCGTGATCCAGATCTTCTCGCCGCGGAGGCGGTATCCGTCCGGCGTGGGTGCCGCGTGGCAGGCAAGCGACGCGACGTCCGAGCCGGCGTTCGGTTCGGTCAGGCCGAAGCAGCCGATTGCCTCGCCGCGGCAGAGGCGGCCGAGCCAGGCGTCGCGCTGCGCATCGTTCGCGTGTTGTTCGAGCGAAGTCGCGACGAGGCCGCCCTGCACGGCGAGGAACCCGCGCGAGTTTCCGCAGACCGCGCCGATCTCTTCGTGTGCGATCGCGAGCTCGAGCGCGGACCAGCCGCTGCCGCCGTGCGCTTTGCCGATGGCTCCGCCCAGGATCCCGGCGTCGGCCATGTCGGTCACCGACTGACGATAGAACTCGCACTCTTCGTCGATGCGCCGCGCGTGCGGCTGAAGCTTGTCCAGCGCGAACGCGCGAACGCGCTGCGCGAACTCCGCGTGTTGCGGGTCGAGGTCGCTGTCCGGCAGCACCAGGTTTTCGTTCATCGGCCTTCGAAGCGCGGGTCGCGCTTCTCCTTCCAGGCTTCGTAGAACTCGCGGTGGTCGTGGCAGCGCAGGAGGATCGCCTGCGCCTGAGCTTCCTGCTCGATTGCGGAGTCGAGATCCATCGACGCTTCGTTGACGAGCATCTTCTTGGTCATCGAGTGGGCCAGCATCGGACCGGTTGCAAGGCGCCGCGCAAGCGCGAGCGTTTCGTCCATGAGCTGGTCCGGATCGACGACGCGATTCGCGATGCCGAGCCGCAGGCACTCCTCCGCTTCGACCTTGTCGCCGAGCATCAGGAGCTCCGCCGCCTTGCCCATGCCGACGATCTGCGGCAGCAGGTACGCCGCGCCCATGTCCGCGCCCGTCAGCCCGACCTTGCAGAACAAAAACGCGAACTTCGCCTTGCTGGAGAGGATGCGCATGTCGCACGCGAGGCCGAGGACCGAGCCGGCTCCGGCGGCGACGCCGTTGATGGCGCCGATGATCGGCTTGCTGAGCCGGCGCATGTGCCGCACGACCGCCCCGGTCATCCGCGTGAACTTCAGGGTCTCCGCGGGCTCGCGTTCGAACAGCTCCGCGATGATGTCCTCGACGTTGCCGCCGCTACAGAAGCCGCGGCCGCTGCCGGTCATCACGACGACGCGTACGGAGTCGTCGTGCTCCAGATCCGCGAACAGGTGCTCGAGCTGGCTGTAGATGTCGAACGTCAGCGAATTGAGAGTCTCCTCGCGGTCGAACGTCAGCACGGCGACGCCGTCGTCGTGGCGCTCGAAGCGGAAGTCGAACTTGTCTTGGGTCATGGCTGGTCCGGGAGGAATCCGGGCGGATCACGGTCGAGATCGTAGACGCAACCGTCGGGGAGTTCGCGGCAGAGTCGAGTGACGACCTCGGCGACTTCTGCGGCACTGTGCATGCGGCCGATCTTGTTCATCGCGCCCATCGCGTCCATGGCTTGTTCGGCGGTTTGCTTGCCGCGTGCGGCGATGCTCTCCGCCGACCGGCGGGTGATATCGGTGTCGACGAAGCCGGGGCAGACCGCGTACGCGCGCAGCGGCGTCTTCGCGAGTTCGAGTGCGAGTGTGCGCGTCATGCCGACCATCGCGTGCTTGGCCGCGGTGTACGCCGACGTGAACGCGAATCCCCGCAGGCCGGCGCTCGACGCGAGCTGCACGATGCAGCCGGGGCCGCCGGATGCCCGCATCGGCGCGAGCACGGCGCGAATCAGTCGGAACGGCACGCGCACGTGGAGGTCCAGCACCTCGTCGAGCATCGCATCGTCCGTCGCGTCGAACTTCGCGGTAGGCGCCGTGCCGGCGTTGTTCACGAGGACCGTCGGGGCGCCGAGCTCGCCTTCGACGAGTCGCAGAAGGGCCTGTGCGGTCGCGGGGTCGCGAAGGTCGGCCGCGAGTGACAGCGCGCGGACCCCTCGGGATTCGATGGCCGCCTGGCACTCCGCGAGACGCTCTTGGTCACGGCCGGTGATCGCGACGTCGCATCCGTCGGCGGCGAGCGCCTCGGCGATCGCGCGACCGATGCCGCCGCTTCCGCCGGTGACGATGGCGACTTGGGTGGGCATCGCCTCAGGCTAGTGCCCCTCAGTCCCCGGGGGAAAGGCGCAATCGAGTCAGTCTTCCACGCTGCCGCGGCGGCCGAGTCCGAACGGCACGTCCGGCAAGAACGGCACCTTGATCGCCGGCGGCCAAATCCCGACGCCGAACGGAAGTCCGAACAGGTGTGCTTCGAAACCTTCGGCCAGGCCGACCTGCGCGCCGAGGATCGAAGTCTCCAGCTCTATGCCGGTGCGACTCGTCGTGACCCACGCGCGTGCCCACGACGCGTGGTTCTTACCGATGGCCGTCGTCGGGAGTCGCACGTGCATCCCGGGGGTTTCGCGGGCGAGCCATTCGACGAGCGTGTTGCTGTTCGGGCCCGGCCAAGCCTGGTACGAATCGACATGGGGGAACTCGGTCGCGAGCCGCAGCACGTCCTCGCCGATCGCGCGCGCCTCCGGGCCTTCGTACCACTCGAGCACGCGCACTTCGCGTTCCCAGCGGCTGTCCGACTGCGCCCACTCGTCCGACATCTCCGACGGATCGGTGTCGTCCATGTGACCGTTCCATTCGACACGCTGCCACGCGCCGTCTCGCCGAACGTCGACCCAACAGTGGTCGGCGAAGCGGGTGTACCACGGCAACCACGAGCGCACCGGGATGCGCACGGCCTTCACGACCACGAGGTCGGGTTCGTCCGGCAGATCCGACGGCGCGATGCCGCAGCTCGCGAGAACGAAGGCGATCGAGAATCGGAGTGCGGTCGCGATCGGGGCTCGCGTCAGATCTCGGGCCGGAACCATGCGCGGATGATGCCGTCGCAACGGGGATTTCAGAAACCCCGCTAAACCCGTGTTACGCGGGATTCCGAAAGGTCCCTAGGAACGCTGGAGGGAGAAGAGTCAAGTTCTTGGCGTGACCCCCAAGCGGTCTGGCACCCCCTGCCAGACCGCTTTCCTTTTGTACCTGCGGCTGCGAGATTCCGCCCGACCGGGCGGGATTCCAGACCCTCTCGAGCGAAGACGCGGGCGCGAGGTGGCCGATAGACGGAAGAGAACGTCCCGTTTCCAACTGGCCCTTCCCATTGGAGGATCCGTGCGCCGTCTGCTTCCGATTGCCTGTCTGCTCTCCGCGGCTCTTGCTCCTGCCCAGACCTGGGTGACGATCCCGGCCGGATTCGACGAGCTGCCGGGCAACGCCGCGGTGTCGATGCCCGGTCGTTGGAGTTGGGGTACGGTGCAGGTCGCGTTCCACGAGGACCTGCTGACGGACCTCCAGGGGCAGACGATCACGCGGCTGCGGCTGCGCCGACCGTCGTTTCACGACGAGCCGGCCTACGGCGCCGTGACACGCACGTTTCAGATCTCGCTCGGACCGTTCACGCCGGACCCGGCATTCCTGTCGGGCCAGCGCACGCAGAACAACGACGACAACAACCCGATGCCCGTGGTCTTCGGGCCGCAGAGCGTGTCGATCCCGGCGACGCCCGCGCCTTCCCAGACCGACGTGACCGGGCCGTGGTTCATCGACGTGCCGCTGACGCAGCCGTTCACGGTGCCTGTTAGCGGCAACCTGCTGCTCGAGTGGCGCACGTTGGACTCGTCGCTCGCCATCGATCCGCTGAACTTCGTCGACGCGGTGTGGATGCAGAACGGAGAGGACAAGGGGCTCGCCGTTCCGGTCGGGCAACACGGCTGCGGCGGCACCGGCACGACCCCGATGCGGCTGACCGCGACCGGCAACCCGCATCCGGCGTTCGGGTCGTCCTCGAGCTTCCGACTCGAGGGCGCCAAGGCCCAGGCGCCGGTGCACATGGTGTTCGGATTCGACCCGCTCGACATGGCGGTGCCGGTCCCGTTCGGCACGGACATCGCGGTCGAGCCGTTTGCCACGGGTTGCCAGCTCTGGACCCCGCTGGACTTCGTGATCGACGCCGGATCCACCGGCCAGCAGGGGACCTACAACTACAGCTTCGACTTCCCGCCGACGAACTCGCTGCAGGGCATGCAGATCGGCGTCCAGGCCCTCGTCGTGGAGGCGGCGGATCCGGTCGAGGACTCCCAAATCGTTGCCAGCAATGGAGTTGTTCTCTGGATGGATTCGATCGAAGTCGGCGACAAAGTCGCGACCCAGATGTGGCTCCAGGACGACGATTGGTCGAGCTGGTCCCCGTTCTCCGGCCTGACTCCGGTCATCCAGTTCGGGTATTGATTGGGCCGGGGGGGCTGCTAAGCTGCCGCGCCCGAAATCCGCACCGGAGATCGACATGCCCAAGCCCAAGAAAAAGCGCGAGATCGTCCACCTGGTCTGCACGGAGTCCGGCGACCGGAACTACACGATCCTCAAGAAGCCGGGCACCCCGAAGCTCGAGCTGAAGAAGTACTGCCCGCGGCTGCGCCGGCACACTCTGCACAACGAGAAGAAGAAGTAGGGCTCTCGAGCCACTACCTCCCCCGTCCCGGGTCCAGGCCTCCCCCGTACCGGGTTACTGGCCCAGACCCGGAGGCGTGTGCTGGGCGAGTAGATCGTCGAGCCGGCGACGGTCCGCGTCCATCAGCTTGGGATGGACTCGTAGACGTCGCCCGACGCGATGGACCGCGTTGGCATCCCCGTGATTCGCGAGATTGTCGAGCGCGGAGACGATCGCTCCGACTCGCGTCGGGTCGGCCGTGAACGCGTCGTCGTCGATCGCTGCGAGCAGGGTGTGCTCGCCGATTTCCACCGTGGATCGTGACGCGAGCACGAACAGGGCGCGTTTTTTCACTTCGAGGTCCGGGTCCTGTTCGAACGCGACCCGTGCGAGTTCGAAACCCGAGTCGCCGAATCCGAATCCCGTCACCATCTCGGCGCGCAGCTGGGGTGCGACCTGGTCGGCGAGCTTGTGTTCGTAGGCCGTGCGAATCGACGCAGGTGCACGGTTGCCGAGAAGCAGGAACGACGCGGTCAGGCGGCTCGCGCCCGCGACGGGTTCGAGCTGCTCGAGCACACGCAGCGCGGCTCGTGGTTCGAGCTCCCGCGCGGCCGTGATACCGACTGCGACCGCGAGATCCGAGTCGCGTGATTGGCGCACGCGCTCCATCACGAAGTGCTCGTAGCGTCCGTCCCGCGACGTCAGCAGATGCCGCAGCGCACAGATCCGGCGCGTCGGGTTGCTGTCGTCGGCGTAGACCAGTGCGAGACTCGCGAGATTGCCGGACGTGCGCGCCCCGGACTCCTCGAGGTTTTGCCACAGAGTGGTCAGGAGCGCCTTGGCGACGCGCGCCAGGAACGGCTCGCGCAACGAGAGCTCGACGAGGTCGAGAACCGCGCGCTCGTGAGAGGGTCCGAGGAACGGCTCGTCGGCCAGCAGGCCGAGCCCTAGGAGCTCCGCGAGCGGCTCGTCCTGGGGAAGGGAGACGAGCATCGCCTCGACGAGTCGGTCGACGCGTGCTCGGTCCCCGGAGTACTCGAATCGCTGCCAGCGAACACGGAGTCCGAGTTCGAGAACGAGTCCGAGAACTCGGCGGCGGGCCGTTCCCGCGACGGTCTCGTCTTCGCTCATCAGTCCACAGAGTGCGTGGAGAGCCGATTCCTCCGTGTCGGGAAGCTCGGCGCGCATCCGTTCGATGGCGACCCGGGCGCGTTCGTCGACTTCGCGGGCCTCGTCGAAGTCATCGGCCTCGACCGCCGCGCGAGTTTCGAGTGCCAGCGCGACGAGCCGTTCGATCCATTCGTCGAACGTGCGGGGATCGTGGCTCTCCGCCACCGATGCCGAAACGCGCTCCGTCGCCCTCGTGTCGATTGACTCCGGACTCGCGATGTCGTTCGGCTGCGGGGCGGAAGCGACGTCGATCGGCACCGCTTTCGAAGTGTCGGGAAGCGCGCACCAGAGCGCGATGCCGGTTCCGACGACGAATACCCAGGTCGCGAGGTGCTTCATTACTTCGGCAGCATCGAGCAGGGGAATTGGGAGTAGCTCGGAAGCGTGTTGACGGTGTCCGACGAACGCTCCTTGCACACGCTGCCGACCGGGAACAGCAAGAACCAGGTCGTCGCGCAGGTGAACTTGGTCTGGACGACGTTGACGGTCGAGGTCGGGACCGTGTACGTGTTGGAATCAGGACTGTCCTTCGTGCCGTCGCGTGCCGGCGTGACGATCACGAGCGCGGGGCACGTCGCCTGCATGTTCACCTGAACGCCAGCGACGCTGACCTGGGCCATACCGCCGCAGTTGAGATCGCCCTCCGTCTGGATATCCGTGCCCTGTGGATCGACCACGTCGTGCGGGCAGTTATCGTGGCTGCCGCTCAGCGGCAGCAAGAACGCGGCAGCCGTGGCCACCAGGATTCCATGCAACATCTTCAACTCCTTGTCGGTAGGTGACGGGCAGCGGGAGTCGCTGCCTCACCTACTTCGTGACGAGGAATCGCGGATGGTGACGCGGGATCAGTATCCGATGTGCACCGTGAGCCCGTTCGAGGCGGACAGGGATCCCGGGACCGCCGACTCGATCGCGACGTGCTGCATGTGCAGCACGAATCCGCCGTTGTCGATGCCGAGCGGCAGGCTGAAGAACAGGTTCGCGGGTTCGGGGCCGAGGGTGACGCCGCCGACGAACAGTTCTGGCGAGGGATGGAGCGAGCAACCCGCGGTGCCGAACAGCGGATCCAGATCGATCGGCACGGCGAGTCGACTGAGTCCGAAGATCAACGCACCGTTGGTGCCCGCGGCGTGGTTGCTCGACACGAGGTCGAGCGTGCCGCCGGCAGAGATCGATCCGTTCGCGGTCAGGGCGACCGGGCCGAACGTCCCGTTGCAGCCCGTGCCGAACGGCTGGGCGTTGCCGAAGACTTCGACCGCGCCGCGCAGGTCGATCGATCCTGCGTTGCCGATCAGGGTGGCCGAGCCATCCGCAGGATCGACTTCCCAGATCAGGTTGTTGCCCGCGATCAGCTTGCCGTCGGCGCGCGAAGCGAGGAACTGCCACGTGCCGTTCGGGATGCCGACCGGGTCCAGGTCCGTCGCGGCGCCCGTCAGCGGATCGACGAGAAGGAGGCCGTGGACGTTGTCGGCCGCGTAGAGACTGCCCTGGTGCCACGCGAGGGCTTGGACCGCGCTGTAGTTGAGCGGCCCGATGGTCGTGAAGGAGCCGGCCCCCGGGTCGAAGATCGAGAGCACGTCTCCGCCGTCCTGCACGCACCAGATCACCGAGCCGTCACTCGCCATCGCGCGCACGTCGGGGACGTTGCTGAAGACGATCGCCGCGGTTCCGGTCCCGGGATCGACCGCGGTCATGTGGTAGATCCACGGGTTGCCCGACCGATGCGTCGACCAGACGACTCCGCCCGCGATGTCAAGTCCGTTCGAGCAGCACAGGGAGGTGCCGATCGGAGTCGCGCTCGCCGTGTAGGAGTCCAGCTGGTACGCGGTTCCGCTCCACGAGACGGCGAACATGTCCTGCGCGGATGCGGCGGAACCGAACAGAGCGAACAACAAGAGCGAGCGGCGGATCATCGTGCCCTCCGGGGGTTGAGCACGATCAGGGTAGCAGAATCGGTCCCGCTCGTGGTCGCAGCCGGCGCGTCGTGGCGAGGAGTCCGCCCCGGTCGAGGGCGTGACGAACTACTCGACTCTCGCGGTTCCGATCACGGCCCAGCTGCGCCAGCGATAGCTGCGCCGAGATTGCCGCGCGCGAATCTCGTACTCCCCGCGTGGGATCCTCTTGCTTCGGAATACCCCGCTCGCGTCGGGATCGAACCGAACTGCCCACTGGATGCCATCCGACGTGCGTACGAGTGCGAAGCTCGGCATCGCCGCGTCTTCGACGTCCGCCCGCGCCGGTTGTGGAAGGTCGCGCACCTCGACGGCGCCCGTCTTCACGCGAATGTCGATCGGAGTGCCGTCTTCGAGTGCCTTCGCTTCGATCGTCGCCGAGACATCCCCGTGAGGTAGCGAGTACGACACGTAGAGTTCGAGCGCGCCGGGACGCGGCGCGACGAGTTCGAATCCGCCGTCGGCGTCGGTTTTCGTGCGCACCTTGGTGTAGGCGATGTTCACGTGGACGCCCTCCCTCGGCGCGTCGTCGATCACGACGCGGCCTCGGATCGCGGTCGGACGATCCGCGGTGAGATCGAGGTCGTGTGTCTTGGTCTCGCCGGCGCGGACCGAGAAGTGCACGGGCAGTTCGTAGACCTGGTCGTAGGTCCACGTGCGGCACGTCCGCAGCCATTCCTGCTGGTCGGGTTCGCACCGCGCGATCTGCCAGTCGCCGGGCGTGAGCCCTTCGAATCGATAGCGTCCGTCCGCGCCGACGAACTGCATCTGCAGGTGCCCGTCGCCGTGCGTGATCGCGACGAGCGCGCCGTCGACCTCGACTCCTTCCGCGACGAGCAGCCGGCCTTCGAGCGTCGCGGGACGCACGAGTTCGAAGGTCAGGTCGTTCGCGGACTCTCCATTGTCGAGGCGGAACGGGCCGTGCTCGCCGCGCGCCCACCCTTCGGCCTCGGCGTGCACGTAGTACTCTCCCGCACTGCGCACGAAGTGCTCGAAGCGGCCGTTTTCGTCGGTCAGCACGCCCTTGTATCGAACGTAGCCGTGCAGCCGCGTGTAGAGCTTCGCCGCGTAGACGCCCATCCGTTTCTTGTGGGCGCGGAAATGGAGATGGACGCGCGCGCCGGCGACGGGTTGGCCATCCGCGAGGACGCGGCCGCGAATCGCGCCGGCGCGTTGCAGCGTGGGACGGAGCTGTTCGGGGGCAGTCTTCGGATCGAGCGGTCCTTCGTGATGGGCGAGGTGCCCTTCGGCGTTGACCCACAGCTGGAACGGAATCGCCGGCATCAGCATGCGGCGCGTGCCGTCGTCGTTCTCCTCCACGGGCGTGCGCATCATGTAGCTCGCCGCGTCTGCCACGCTGACGCGCGTCGCGAGGATACGATCCCCATTCGTCGAGCGCGGGTCGATCGTCATCCAGCGTTTCGCCGGGAAGCGCATCTCGACGTCGTGCATGCCGGCGGTGACGTCGTGGCGCAGGATCAGTCGTGACGCGTTTCGCTGCCGAGCCTCGATCGTGTAGGGGCGGCCCGCCGGCACGACGAGTTCGAACGCGCCGTCGCTCGCGCCGCTGAAGCTCATGGTCACCGGGTTGCTGTTGCGGGCGCCGCGGTTTTCCCAGACGTTCAGCTCGGTCTGGACGCCCTTGCCGTCCTCGTCGAGGACGACACCGCGGATCTTGTTGCGGTCACTGAGCGTCGTGAGGATGAGGTCGGGCGCTCGCACTTCGTCGGCGTGGCGGACGTCGAACGGCGCGCCGTACTCGATGTAGTGGCCCGACTTGCGGGCCAGCATCGAGACGGACGTCACGTCGACGCCCTCGAGCCGATACTCGCCGTTGTCGTCGGTCTTCGTGCGGCCCGGTCCGCGGATGCCGTAGCGGAAACCGTGTCCGAGCACGCGTCTCAGTTCTTCGGCTTCGCCGGACGCGCGTGTCGTGCCTCGGATCGCGGAGATCCAGGCGCCGGTCGCGGGTGCGCCGCTCGGCAGGAGCACGCGCCCGGTGATCGTGCCGCCCGGCTGCAGTCGCACGTCCCCGAGCTGCATCGTCGTCACGCCGTCGACCTTCTCCTGGCGACTCGTACGCGACCAGCCGTCGCCGCGGAACTCCACGGCGACCCAGTGGTTGTTTCCGGACGTGCGCTTGGGCGGCCACGTGAGTTCGAGGCGCGCGCGGCCGTCGGGTCCGGTCTCTGCCGATGGCTCATCCTGGATCTCGTGCGCGACCATCGCGACACCTTGGATCGGCTGGTCACGATGATCCAAGCAGCGTGCGAGCACGATCATCTTCGGCGCCGCGGCCTCCGGATGCGTCGGCTCGTCTTTCGACTCGACGACGTCGCGCTCGGTGGGAATGTTCTCGCTGTGGGGGGCGTCGGACGCGTCCTCGGTTTCGACGTGGCTCGCGATCGCGGCCGGCGCGTCGGTATGGGGCGTGTCCAACGGCTGGGCGTCCGCCGCGCTGCCGCTCCAGATCGTGAACCCGATCGCGAGCACCGCGGCGATACCGAGCAGCGGTAGTGCCGCGACTCCCATGGCGGTCGCGAGAACCGCGCGACCGGTCATGCGACGCGGCAACATCCCGACCAGTGCCGTGGCCCACGCGCGGCCGTCGCGACCGTGACGTTCGTCGAGTCGTGCGCGGAGCTTGCCGAGCGCGCGCGTGAGTCGGCTGCGCACGGCAGGCCCGGTCGTTCCGAGTCGCTTCGCGATCTCACGCGGGGGCAGGTTGTCGAAGAAGCGCATCACCACGACCTCGCGGTCCGGGGGATCGAGCGCGAGCACGCTGTCCGCGAGGTTGCGCTGCACGGTGATCTGCTCGACGCGATCGTCGGTGCTTTCCGGCCGTGCGACTGCGGCTTCGCGCCGGCGCCGGCGACTCTCGCTGCGAATGTGCATGCGCACGACGTTGTGTGCGACGCGGCCGAGCCACGCGCGGACGCCGGCTTCGCTCGAGGTGTCGCGCGGCGGGCGCGTCAGCGCCGTCAGCCAGGTCTCCTGGACGACGTCCTGCGCGAGCTCGTGGTCGCGCACGAGTTCGAACGCGAGATGCTGCAGCGATTCGCTGTGGTCGAGGAGTCTGCTCGTGTCGAGGGTTCCGGTCACGGAGAGAAGAGTGCCGTGGTCTCCGGATTGTCGCAGATTCTCGGCGGTTACTCGCTCGACCAGCCGAACTTGCTCGGCTTGTAAGGCACCGCGTTCTGCGGGAACTTCTGCAGCACCTTCTCGGCGTGAAGAATCAGCGTGTCCTTCTCGGCCGCGAGATCGGCCGGATCGAATGCGACGGTCTCGTGTGGTTCGATACCGATTCCTTCGATGCCGCGGCCGCCTTGGAAGCGCGCCTTGTTCGAGTGCACGGCGAAGTAGAGCGAGAACTTCTTCGACGGCAGCTCGAGGGTCTCCTTCGATGCGGACATGCCCGCCGTCGGGCTCTCGCCGATCATGTACGCGCGGCCGTCTTCCTTGAACATGCCGCTCGCGGTCTCGCCGGCGCTGCGGGCGGTCGCGTCGATGATGACGACCACCGGTCCGCCGTACTGCGTGTTGCCCGTGCTCTCGTAGCGCTTGGTGAACGCGACCTGCTTGCCGCTCGGCACGAACCGGCCGAACAGGTCGTCGTGATCGAAGCCGCCGCCGGAGTTGCCACGGAAGTCGAGGATCATCCCTGGCACGTTGCCGAGTCCTGCGAGCGCGGCTTCGACCTGATCGGGCAGGTTGCCCTTGCAGCGGCGGATGTGGACGTAGCCGAAGCCCTGCGTGGTCTTGCCCCAGTGTACGTCTTTCCCGAACGACATGCCCTCCGGGTAGAACGCGGGGCCGTTCGGAACCGGGTTGGCCTTTGAATAGGTCAGCGTGCGGTTCTTCTTCTGCTTCTTCGCCGTCCTGAGTTCGAGCTTCATGCGCGTGCCCTTCGGCGCGGCGAGGCCCCAGTGGCAGGCGTAGAAGAACGCTTGATGATCCGTCGAGAAGCTGCGGAAGCGTCGGATGTCCGCGATGCGCGCGTCGAGCCACTTGGACGCCGGTTGCTTGTCGACTTTGACGACTTCCATGCCGGGCTCGATGCCCGCGCCCTTTGCGGTCGACCAGCTGTTCTTGACGTAGATCTTCTTGCCGACGCGGCACCAGAACATGCCGGGTCCGGTCATGTCCTTCGGTTCGGGCCACTCGACCTTCGTGCCCTCGAGCGGGGTCACGCGCGCGTGGCCGTCGCGCAGATGTGCGACGAGACGCTGCAGCACTTCGTAGTGCTGTTGATCGGTCTTCGCCTTCTTTGCGTCCTTCTTGAGCTCCTTGCCGACCTTCTTCCACTGGATGCCTTTGAGCTTGAAGAAGTGCCCGCACTTCTTCTCGAGCTCGCGCAGCGCGAACGTCAGGTCCTTCTGGCACTCCTTCTGTGCGACGAGCGGAGTGAGCCCGAACAGGAGCGGGGCGAGGCCGCATGCAGCGGCGCGGAAGAACGATGCGCGTCGGGTCGGAGTCGTCATGCGAAACGAAGAATGCCGGGACCACGCGATTGTCGCGCATTCTTCGGTCACACGATCGGGTGAGATTCCTCGTGGCCGGGAAATCCTCCGAAGCGATGCGCGGATGTGCCGTGCTGCAGCGCGATTGCGACGAGTTACTCGCCCCGAACGCGTGCGACGTTCTTGATACACTGCGCCGTGAAGCCCCCTCGACTGTCCCACACAACGGAGTGTTTATGTCCCTCCCGACTCTCGGTCGGTGTACCTCCCTTGCTCAGCACGCGCTGACCGTTTCTCTGCTCGCCTCGCCCGCTTTCGCACAAGTGGTCGGCGCCGGCTGCCCCGGCTCGAACGGCACGACGCCGTTCATGTCCGGTCCCGCGACCATCGGTCTCGGTTCCACCGTGACCGCGACCGCGAACGGCCTCCCGCCGAACATCGCCGATGCCGTCCTGATGATGGTCGGGGTGAACTCGGTGCAGGCGACGGTTCCCCTCAACGTAGTCGGCATGCCGGGGTGCACGCTCCTGCATGTGCCGAACGTGTTCGTGCCCGTGCCCAAGTTCGGCACGCAGGCGCTCTTCACGATCCAGGTCTCGCAGGATCCGGTGTTCGTCGGCTCGACGCTGAAGTTCCAGGCGTTCGCCTTCGACCGTCCGTTCCCGCCGGGCGTGCAACCCAACCCGTTCGGCGCGATCACGTCGGACATGCTCATCACGACGATCAACGCCGCGCCTTTGACGCGGACGGTCAGCGAAGAGTTCGACAGCAACGCCAATGTCGATACCGCGGTGTCGTCCGCGGACCTCGGCCTCGACTCCACCGGCGGGTACCTCGGCCTCGGCGATGTCGGCGGCACCGGGATCCACGGTGCGTTCGATCTCTCGCTGTTCCCGGTCGATCCCGAAGGCGCGCGCGTCTGGGACACCGACCAGCCGCTCGTGATTCCGAGCAGCAACACGCTGCTGGATCAGGGCAACATCACGATCTTCGACGGCAACGCCGAGTTCTCCGAGTTCTCGCTCCCGCCGACCGCGACTTTCAAGATCGTCGGTTCGAAGGTGCCGGTGATCCGCGTCAGCGGCGAGATCGTCGTCGCTGGTGAGATCGACGTGAGCGGCAGCGATTCGCCGCCCGCGGTCTCCCCGACCGGCGGCCCGGGTGGTGCTGGTGGTGCCGGCGGTGGTGCCGGTGGCCGCGGTGCCGATGCGTTCTTGCCCGCGGTTCCGCCGGCGGTCAACATGCCGACCGCCGCGAACTCCGGCGACAACGGCGACGACGCGATGGCGCCGGCCAGTTCCGGTTACGCCGGCATGGTCGGTGGCACCGGTGGTCAGGGCGCGCCGCTCTGGCCCGCGTCGGGGCTCCACACGGACGTCGACACGCTCGTCTCGAACTTCTACAGCGGGAAGCAGATCACCGGCGGTGGCGGCGGTGGCTACAGCGGCGCCGGTGGCGTCGGAACGATCCCGGTCCAGCTCGTCACGCCGACGCAGCCCGGTCTGCTCGCGCCGCCCGCGCTCGGCGGTGCGTCCGTGCCGTTCATGTTGCCGCCAGCTGGCGTGCAGTCGCTGGATCACTTCGCGGTCGGCGGATCCGGCGGTGGAGGCGGCGGCTCGGTGTCCACGCTCGTGCGCCCGGCGATCCTGTCGCCGGTCTGGATGCGGTGGATCCACGGCTTCGGCGGTGGTGGCGGCGGCGGCGTCGTCGCCCTGCGCGTCGGAGGCCAGCTGACGGTCTCCCCTGGCGGCTCGATCTCCGCTCGCGGCGGCGACGGCGCCGAGAGCCTGAACAACACGTTCAGCTCGCGCGGCACTTCGGCCGCAGGCGGTGGCTCGGGTGGCTCGGTCTTGCTCCAGGTCGATGGCAACTCGAACCTGCTGGGCACGATCGACGTGTCCGGTGGGGACGGTGGTGTGCACACCGCGTCCGCGCCGGGCGCCGCGTTCGCCGAATCGCGTGGTGGAGACGGCAGCCATGGCTTCGTCCGTCTCGAGCGGTCTTTCCCGCTGGCGGTGAGCCAGCTCGGCACGGTGTTGGGTCCCCCGACTCTCGTCGATGGCGAGAACACCGGGATGCTCTTCGACCGCGACCCCCGCACGATGGCGCGCTCGAACTGGTTCTTCATGCCGGCGTCGCTGCCCCGTACGTTGCTGCGTTACGAGATCCACGCGCGCATCGATGGCGCGTTCCAGCTCCTGACCGACAACCCGAGCGGCCCGAACCCCGCGAACGTCCCGGGCAACCCGGTGCAGATCTTCCTGCAGGGTGCGGACGTCGATCCGGGTACGCTCCAGCCGCTGGCGCCGCCGGCCCCGTGGGTCGACAACGTCACCGATCTCGGCCAGACCAGCCCCACGGGCTTCCGATTCATCCTGATCCTCGATCGCACGCTCGCGAACGACATCCGGATCGACAAGGTCGACGTGATCTACAACGGCTGATCAAGTCTCTGGCGACGTGCCGCGTCGCACCCGAGAATGCGGAGCCGTTGCTCCGCATTCTCCACACCGCTGACTGGCACCTCGGCCACGCGCTGCACTCGCTGCCGCGCGACCTCGAGCACGCGCGATTCCTCGCGTGGCTCGGGGACACGATCGAAGAGCACGACGTCGACTCTCTGCTGATTTGCGGCGACGTGTTCGAGACGATCAACCCGCCGGCTACCGCGCTCGGGGCGTTCTACCGTTTCCTCGCAGATGCGCGCGCGCGGCGCCCCGCGCTCGACATCGTCGTGATCGCGGGCAACCACGATTCCGCCGCGCGGCTGGAAGCAGCGGCCCCGCTCCTCGAAGCGATCGGGGTGCGGGCGATCGGCAACGTCCGTCGCTTCGCGGATGGCTCGCTCGACGCGGACCGACTCTGCGTGCCGCTCCGCGACGCGAACGGCAAGGTCGCCGCGATGTGTGCGGCCGTTCCGTTTCTCCGCGCGGCGGATCTGCGGCCGGGCGAGATCGCGGACGACCAAGACGAGTTGATCGAAGGCGTGCGAGACGTGTACGCGCGCGTGTTCGACGTCTTGCGACAGCGCCGAGTCGACGATCAGGCGACGATCGCGCTCGGCCACTGCTTCATGGTGGGCACTGAGCTGTCGGTGCTGAGCGAGCGGCGTATCCTCGGCGGCAACCAGCACGCTCTGCCGGTCGACATCTTCCCCGGAGACGTGTCCTACGCGGCGCTCGGCCACCTCCACAAAGCGCAGCGGGTCGGTCCGCGGGAGCACGTCCGCTACAGCGGTTCGCCGATTCCGCTGTCGATGGGGGAGATCGACTATCGGCATCAGGTCGTCGTCGCCGAGTTCGATGGACCGCAGTGCACCGAGATTCGACCGGTGACCGTGCCGCGCACGGTCGAGTTCATGCGGGTGCCCAAGCGCGGCTTCGGCACGATCGACGCGGTCTGCGCGGAGCTCACCGAACTCGCGGAGCTCGAGCCGGGTGTGACCGATGCCCTGCGCCCGTTTCTGGAAGTGCGGGTCGCGCTCGAGAAGCCGGAGCCGGACTTGCGTCGCCGGATCGACGAGGCGCTCGACGGGCGCGCGCCTCGACTCGTGAAGCTGACGACGCAGCGCACTGGCCACGGGCGCAGCCTCGCCGAACAGGCGCCGCCCGACCGGGATCTCGGGGATCTCGAGCCCGAGGCCGTGTTCCGTCAGGCCTACGCGCGAGCGCACTCCGGCGATCCCGACACCGAGTTGCTCGACGAGTTCGCCGCGCTCCTCGAGGACGTCCGTGGGGAGGACGCGACGTGAGGGTTTTCGCGATACGCGGTGAGAACCTCGCGAGCCTCGCGACACGTTTCGAGGTCGATCTCTCGGCGGAGCCGCTCGCGCGCGCCGGTCTGTTCGCGATCACGGGTCCTGTCGGTGCGGGCAAGAGCACGCTGCTCGACGCGCTGTGCCTGCCGCTGTTCGATCGCACGCCGCGTCTCGCAGATCGTGGCGGCGTCATGATCGGCGACGTCGACGACGTCACGCGGATCTCGTCGCACGACGTGCGCGGGATCCTGCGACGCGGCGCGGGGAGCGGCTGGGCCGAGGTCGAGTTCCAGGGCCACACCGGCAAGCGCCTGCGCGCGCGATGGTCGGTACGGCGCGCGCGCAATCGGTCGGACGGACGCTTCCAACCGCAGACCATCTCGCTCGTCGACGTCGCGAGCGAGCAGGAGGTCGGCGGATCGAAGACGGAGACGCTGCAACGCATCGAGCAGGAGCTCGGTCTGACGTTCGAGCAATTCCGCCGCTCGATCATGCTTGCGCAGGGTGAGTTCGCGACGTTCCTGCGCGCGAAGTCCGCCGATCGAGCGGCGCTGCTCGAGCGTATGACCGACACTTCGATCTACGGCGATCTGTCTCGTCGTGCGCATGAGCGTGCGAGTGACGTCGCGCGGGAGATCGGCCTGCTCGAACGCGAGCGTGACGCGATCGCCGTGCTCGACGAGGAGGCGCGGGTGGAACTCGACGCTCGCTTCGCCGAGGCCGACGCGGCCGCGACCCGCGCCGAGCAGCTCGACAAGCTCTTGGCGGATCGAGTCGCGCTCGAACGCGAGGTCACCGAGCTCGAGGCCGCGATCGAGAGCGCCAGGCGCGAGGCGGAGGTCGCGGCGACTGCGGAGCAGGAGTCTTCTCGAGTAGTCGATGCGTCGCGTGACGCTATCCGGATTCACGACGCGGAAGTCGCGGCGCGGCAGCCCGAGATCGATACGGCGCGTCGCCTGGACGTCGCGATCGCCGAGCTGACCCGGAGCTGCGAGGCGCGTGGAACCGAGCTCGAACGGAACGAGGGCGTTCTCGCGGTCGCGCGGCGCGCGCTACGGCGGGGCGGGGATGCCTCGATGGCCGAGCTGCCCGCCGACTGGGCGGACTTCCAGCGCGAGGTGAAACGATTCGCGGAGGTCGCGTCCAAGTTGCGCGATGCGGAGCAAGCGCTCGAGAGCGCGCGGGGCGCGCGTGAGAAGGCCGCGGCGGCGTTGGCCGGCGCCGCGGCGCGGCGTGACGTGGCGCAGACCGAACTCGACGCGGTGGGCGGAGACCCGGTCGACCGCTCCGAAGAGCTCGCGACGCGGCGCGATGCTCTCGATGGCGTGCGCGAGCGACTCCAGGTGTTGCACCGATGGAGCGAGCGAGCGGTCGCGCGGGACACGGCCGTGGAGAGTCGCGAGGCAGCCTATGTGGAGCGCGGCCGCGCGGACGCTCTCGTCGCGGATTGCGAGCAGAGCGTCGCGCGCAGTCGCACGAGCCTGGAGTCCGCGCGTCGCAAGCTCGAGTCGGCACGGCGCGATCGTGCGCTCGACGAGTATCGCGGCCACCTAGTCGAGGGCGAGGCGTGTCCGTTGTGCGGGGCGACCGAACATCCCCGCGCGCACGGCGAGCATGCCGAGGACGAGTCGGTCGTAGATCTGGCGGCTGCCCACGATCGTGCGCAGGAGCTTTGCACCGAGCAGGTGAGCGCACTCGCCGCGGCACGCGAACGCGCGCGGCAGGCGGCAGGCGTCGTCGCGCATGCTCGCAACGAGTGGGAGCGGGCCGAGGCGGCGGTCGAGGAGGTGCGCATCCTCGCGGATGAAGCGCGCGCGACCTTCGCCGACGAGACACTGCCCGAAGCGCCGGCCGAGCTCGAGCCGGAGTGTCGCGAGCGGCTGGCGCGCATCGATCGCGAACTCAAGGAGATCAAGTCGCACGAGCGCGACGAGCGCGCGCGAGCTCAGCTCTCCAAGCAGCGCAAGGACGCGTGGATCGCGGCGCTGAACGAGGCGCAGGAGGGGGAGCGAGATCTCCGCGAACGCGATCGGGCGATTGGGCACTTCGAGAGCGCGCGTCTCGAGCTAGCGGATCGCGACGCGGACGTGCGTCACGCGCTCGGGGAGATCCTCGACGCGCGCGCGGCGTCGTTGGAGGTCGCGCGGGCCGAGCTGGAGTCGCTTCGCGGCGACCGGACGGTCAAGGTGAGCGAGCGTGGCGCGTTGCTCGAAGGCCGGTCGATCGAAGACGTGGAGCGACAGGCGCGAGAGCGCCGAGAACAGCTCGAGAAAGACGTCGACCGAGCGCGCGACGGGCACGCCGCAGTCGTCAAGCGAGCGGCGTCCGCTACCACGGCCCGTGACGGTGCCGTGACGCGGCACGCAGAACTCGCGAAGCGTCTCTCTGCGCATCGCGATCGGTTCGCCGAGGCTGCCCGGGAGACCGGCGTCGACAACGACGACGATGCGGTACGGCAGGCGCGCGAGCGCACGCGCCGGGCGCGAGCCGACCTGGAGGTGCAGCGCAGCCTCGACGACAAGGCCAGGTCGCGGCGTGGCGATCTCGCACGGCGCATCGAGACGCAGCGAGGCGCTGCGCGGCCACGTCTCGCGCTCGCCGAGTTGATTGGCTCCGCGGACGGTCGCAAGTTCCGGGCGTTCGCGCAGGGTCTGAGTTTCGAGCACCTCATCGCACACGCGAACCGCCATCTCGACGAACTGACGCCTCGATACCGGCTGCAGCGTGTCGCGGGCGAGCATCTCGATCTGCAGGTCGTCGACTGCGAAATGGGAGACGAGGTTCGATCGATTCAGAGTCTCTCGGGCGGCGAGAGCTTCATCGTGTCACTCGCGCTCGCACTCGGGCTCGCGTCGATGGCCGCGCGTCACGTGGCGTTCGAGACGCTCTTCATCGACGAGGGCCTCGGTACGCTGGATCCCGACACGCTGGAGACGGTGCTGTCGGCGCTCGACGCGCTGCAGGCGACCGGGTACCAGGTCGGCGTGATCTCGCACGTCGAAGGGTTGGCCGAACGGGTCGGCGCGCGGATCGAGGTCGTCAAGCTGGGCGGAGGCCGGAGCGAAGTGCGGGTCGTCGACTCGGTGCGCGGCGAACTCGGAGTCGCGCGGCGCGAAGACGGAGAGGAGTCGGTGTGCGCGAGCTGACGGTCGGTTCCCTGTTTCGGGAGCGGGCGCGTATCTCGCCGGACTCGGTGGCGCTCGCGGATGTGCAGCGCGCCTGGACCTACCGTGAGCTCGATCGTCGCACCGACGCGCTCGCCGTCGGCTTGCGAGCTCGCGGTCTCGAGCGGGGAGACCGCATCGCGGTGCTCTCCGAGAACCGCGTCGAGTACGTCGAGCTGCTCCTCGCGGCCGCGAAACTCGGCGCGGTGCTCGCGTGCCAGAACTGGCGGCTTGCGCCACCCGAACTCGAACACTGCCTCCGCCTCGTCGAACCGAAGCTTGTCGTGACCTCCGAGCGACACGCGGAGATGCTGGCGAACGTCGCGCCGTCCGGCGCGGCCTCGTGGACGTTCGGAGACGAGTTCGAAGACGCCGCGAGTTCGTCTGCGGCACCACTCGGGATCGAGGCGCAGCCCGAAGACGCTCTGCTGATCCTCTACACGAGTGGCACGACGGGGTTGCCGAAGGGCGCCGCGATCAGCCACCGCGCCGAGCTCGCGCGCGGGGCGGTCGCCGGTTCGGACTACGTGCTCCGGCCGTCGGACACGTTCGTCGCGTGGCCTCCGCTCTACCACATGGCGGGCACCGACCTCACGATCACGACGCTGCTCGGTGGCGGCAAGGTCGTCGTCGTCGACGGATTCGATCCGGCCCGTCTGTGCGAACTCATCGCGAACGAGCCGCTCGGCTGGCTCGTGCTGATGCCGGGCATGGTGCAGCCGATGATCGACGAGCTGCGCGCACGAGGCGTCGTGCCGCGTGGCGTCGCGCAGTGCGGAGCGATGGCCGATCTCGTCCCGGCGCACCAGATCGCCGAGGTGTCGCGCCTCCTCGATGCGCCCTACGTCAACACGTTCGGATCGACTGAGACGGGACTGCCTCCGGCGTCGGCCGGAGTCTTCGCGCCGGGCGTCGCGCCGACGTCCCTTTCGAAGACGCAGTCGGGGCAGTGCGAGATTCGCCTCGTCGGCTCGGACGATCGAGAGGTCGAAACTGGACAGCCGGGCGAGCTCACGATCCGGGGCCCGACCGTCTTCAGCGGCTACTGGAACGCGGACGACGTCAACGCGCGAGACTTCCGCGGCGGCTGGTTCCACCTCGGCGACGTCTTCGTGCGCAACGCCGACGGCACGCTCGACTTCGTCGATCGGGCCAAGTATCTGATCAAGTCCGGCGGGGAGAACGTGTATCCGGCCGAGATCGAGCGCGTGCTCCTGGCTGACGATCGCGTTGCAGACGCGGTCGTCGTGAAGCGCAAGGACGATCGCTGGGGCGAAGTCCCGGTCGCGCTCGTCGTGCGTCGCGACGAGTCGCTGTCAGCACACGACTTGTTCGCCCGTTGCGAAGCACAG
Source organism: Planctomycetota bacterium (assembly GCA_028281765.1). Taxonomy (GTDB): domain Bacteria; phylum Planctomycetota; class UBA1135; order UBA1135; family UBA2386; genus JANQJF01. The sequence continues at coordinate 39,038 of JANQJF010000056.1, forward strand.
CTCGCGCGCTTCAAGCAGCCGCAGGCGATCGGGTTCGTGCCGCCTGCGGCGTTGCCGCGCAGCACCACCGGCAAGATTCAGCGCGGTGAGATCGAGTCTCGGCTCGACGGGTTCGAACTCACTCCGAGAGCAGGTCCGTGACGTTCATATGGACGCGGTCGTCCTCGGTCGGCGACCCGCCCTCGGCGAACGTGAAGGCCGAGTCCGTCGCGCGGAACGCGCGCAGCAGGCGGTGCCGAATCTGGTATTCGAGCGCGCGGCGCAGCTCGCTGAGCGGCACGAACTCTTCGTTCGCGATCGCTTGGCCGAGGCGGGTCGAGTCGTCGTGGTTCGCCATGAACTCCTCGAGTTCTTGGCTCGTGACGAGGCCGAAGCCGACGAGCACTTCGCCGAGGCGCTGACCGCGCGGCGGCTTGTCCGTCGACGAGAACACGAGGTGGCCGTCGACGATCTCGAAGATCAGCGTTTCTTCGTTGGTCTTGACGCGCAGCGTGCCGGTCTTGTTGCTCTGGCCGATGAACTGGAACACCGAGCGCAACGGCAGGCTCTCGTTGGTGCCCTGCAACGTGACCTCGAGGTTCTCGCCGTCCGAAGTGCGCGGCGGGCAGTCCCGCGACAGGTCTTCCATCAGAAGGTCCGCGCACCGATGCATCGGCGGGCAGTCTTCTTCGGGAAGGTCATCGATCGGATCGAGCGTCGCCGGGACCGAAATCCCCGGCGCCGAGGACGGCGCCATGTTCCAGGATCCACCCGTCGGGTCTTCGTGCGCCTTGTGCTTCCGAGGCGCGGCTTGCGCGGCGGCCTTGGCGTCCGGAGCCGGATCGGGCGGCTCGTGCGTTTCCGCCTGCGGCGTCGGCGTGTTCCACTCGATGAAGCGCGCTCCCGACGTTCGCTGAGCGACCTCTTCCTTCGGCGCGGTTTCCGCGTCGAACGTCGCCTGGATCGTCGTGGCGAGCTCTTCCGAGGTCTTCTTCAGCGATTCCAAGATCGGGCGGTCGTCACCGATCGGGATCGAGAAGGTCTGGAACTGCGACAGCATCCCGGTGAGTGTCGCGGCGAGCCGTTCGAGCTCGGCGGCAAAGCCTCCGATCTGCGAGTTCGCAGTGGCCGTTCCGGTGGCGTGGGCGTCGGACATGCGCTTTCTATCGGACATTCCCAACGGACAGGCGTTTGCCGACCGGGACACTCCCATGTCAAGGGATCGAACGGGCCCGCCGAATCACTCCTCGATCGGCGCGATTCGGCCACGTGCGAGCAGCCTGCGCACGCGCTTGAGTTCCTCGAAGGTCGGGTCGTGTACGTGCAGCGGGATGCGGGTCGCGGAGTCGGGGTCGAAAGGCAGCTCCGGGGTCACGCTTTGCAGCTCGGCCCAGAGCCGTACCGGTGCGCTGTAGAGCACGCGTTGGAACGCGCCGTGCGACTCCCACCAGTCGACCGCGCGTTCGCAGGTTTCCTCGAGGTGCCGCTTGTGGTTCTGGAGTCGAAGCCGCGACCCGTAGCGAGACTTGCCCTTGGTCTTGAGGTGCGTCGACTGGGCGCGCCCGCTGCCGCGCACGACGTACTTCTTGATCACCTTGTGCGCGATGAGCTCGTCGTCGTCCCAGAGTCCGATCGCCGTGGCGCCGGCGCGGACCAGCAGAACGCAATTGAGTCCGAGCGAGGCGTCGAGCGAGAAGAGGTAGTCGTCGGCCGACGTCATGCGTTCGGGAATCGCCTGCACGAGCGGAGGTTCGAATCGCGCTCCATCCGCGATTACGCAACCGCGTTCGATGCGTGCGTGCTTCTCGCGCATGAACCGCTGCAGGCGGTCCGCAGTCTCGGTCCAGGGAAACGACTCGGCCACTCTGAGCAGGCTACCCGATGAACTCCGGTGTGCTCGGGAGCGGGCTCGACAGGAGGAGGTCGGAACATCGATACCGAATCAGCTGGCGCAGCGGGCGCGAGCCCTCGGCATGCGGCGGTGTGAACAAGATCCAGCTCGGTCCGCCGTAGCGACCGCATTCGAGCCGGGGGCCGTGGATCCGACTGGCCGGGACGACGCCCGTGGCGAGCAGGAATGCGAGCGAGATGGCATGGGCTGGTCCGGCGATTCGCATGGGTTTTCGACAACCCTGTGCCCCGCATCCTGCGAAGGTGACGCGGTCTGGGTATGAATTCCCTCTGGCCGGAATTCACCACACCTTTGCGACAACGCGTCCCGGGTTCCTTGCTAGCATTGCCGGGCGACCCCGGGTCCGAGTTGCTCGCTATTCCGCTCGCGCCCGTCTTTCCAGCTACCTCAGGACTCGCATGAAGAACCTTCTGTCTCCTCTGGGTGTTTTGACACTCGGCACCCTTGCGTCCGCACAGATCAACGAGCTGCCGGGGCTCGACATCGAACTGGCGGACATCGCCTTCCTCACGCAGCAGGCCACGCAGGGTACGGACCGAGCGTTCTCGTTCGAGACGACGGCGTGCAACCCGGGCTCGACGATCGTCGATTGGTTCGCGCCGATGAGCCCGTCGCACCCGTTCATCACGTTCATGATCACGCGGGAAAACGGCGACCGGTTCGAGCAGATCAGCGACTGGAGCTGGGTCAAGCACGGTTGGTTGGCGGTCAACTCCAATTTCTGCGCGCCGTGCTCGCAGCCGGTGTCCAACCAGCTGCACCCGAACTGCGGCGACACCTACGGGGTCGGCAACAATTCGAACCCGTACGACCTCGGACCGCCGGATGAAATCGATCCGTGGCTCGGAGGCTGGAACGCCAACGGCTCCTACTTCGACCGCGGTGATCCCGACGTCGGTTCTCCGTTCAACACGGACGGTGCTCGCAGCCTCGACTTCCAGCAGGCCGCCGCGCTCGGTCCGTTCGTCCACCGCATCATCGTCTCGAGCAACGACCTGTTCGTGCCCGGGGCGCGATACTTCTACTCCGGGTTCTACGCGGTGGCGCGTGAGCCGGAAGCGGACCGCACGAACAACATGCGCTCGCAGCAGGTCAACATCTTCCAGAGTGGGTCGACCACCGACGTCGGCGGACCGATGGTTGGTACGCCACTCCTGCGATGGAACGGTGCCCGCATCGAGTCGGAGCTCAACGAGCTCAACGGCGTCTTGGTCGACGGTCGCTTCTACGTCGGGGTCAAGGTGGTCAACGTCGGCCCGCAGCTGTGGCGTTACGAGTACGCGATCCACAACCGCGACAACCGTACGGGCTTGACCAAGTTCGAGATCCCCGCGTGCCCGAGTGCGACCATCACGAACGCGGGCTTCAAGGACATCGATCGTGATGCGGCGAACGACTGGACGTTCTCGAGCAACAACGGCGTGCTGACGTGGGACGACACCTCGGGCAACAACAAGCAGCCGTGGAACTCGATCTACAACTTCTGGTTCGAAGCCGACCGCGCGCCGGCGGACTCCGCGACGGTGCTCTACCAGGCGAACCCGATCGGGGTCAGCCCGACGATCGACATCGTGACGAGCACCCCGACGGCGCCGGATGCCCCGTTTGCGTATGGGAACGGCTGTGGCCTCGCGGGCGCACCGATCCTGGGTGCGAGCGGCCCTGCTTCGGTTCCGGCCCCGAACTTCGAGCTGCAGGTCAGCAACACCGGTGCCGGCAGCCTCGTCGCGATCGACCTGTCGTTCAACCAAGGCAGCCTGCAGTTCCAAGGTTGCGAGTTCTTGCTGACCAACTCGGTGCCGTTGGCGACGAGCCTGGTCGCGGACAACAACGGGTTGGCGACCCTGGCGATCCCGATCGCGGCGGATACGACGCTGACGGGGTTCACGGCGTACTTCCAGGCGTACGTGCTCGACTCGTTCGGCGGGCAGCTGCTCGGTCTCGTCAACCTGACGAACGGACTCGGCGTGCCGATCGGTTGCAACTGATCTGACCTGACGTCGTCGTTTGCGAGGTCGGACCCGTGAGGGTTCGATCTCGCTTCGATTTCGGGCTCGCGCGTGTTTACGGGCGCTTGTTCGGATCGAACCCGAGTCGCCGCAGAGCGTCTACCGCTTCCGGATCGCCAGGGTGAACTCGCAGCATCGCATAGAGCGTCTCGCCCGCGGCGCGATCTTCGCCCAACGCTGCGAATGAGGCTGCAAGCACGACCCAGTTGTCTCGCCGCGCTGGATTGAGGTCTATCGACTGACGCAGATGCGGCACCGCGTCCCGGAATTGCTTCTTGCGGAACCAAAAGGCTCCGAGGTTGAAGTGCGCCTCCTCGACGTCGGGGTAGTCCTCGAGCAGATCGACGAGCGTCTGGATCGCTTCGGATTCTCGCCCGGTGGTCATCAGCGAGTTCGCCAGCATCAGGCGCGTCGGCCGATCCTTGGGATTGAGCGCGGCTGCGCGTCCGAGCCGTCGAGCCGCGTTGGTGTGGTCCTGGCGGGCGTAAGCGATTTCTCCGATCTGAAACTCGACGAAGCTCGACGGGAACAGCCCGAGACTCTCTGCGGTCGTGAGATGCTCCATTGCGTTGTCGAACAGCGGTTCTCGCTCCTGCGGCGCCTCCATCTTCCGCGCGGTCGCGATTGTGGCCTTGGCGGCGCGAACGTGGTGCTGCACCACGGCGCTGTGCCCCGTGAACGCGAACCAGACTGCGGCAATGGCGACGAAGGTGACCCCGGCGCGCGTCAGCTTGCCCTCGGCGCGAAGCGCGTGGTGTTGGGCTGCGAAGTCGCGGTTGCGAATCAGTCTCCAGACGGCGATGACGAGGACCGCGGTCATCGCTCCCAGCCCGATCGCGAGCAGGTTCGGGACCGCCGAGTACAGGGTTCGGAAGACCCATTGTGAGGTGACGAGGAAGACGCCGGCCATGACGAGTTCTTCGCCGATCGAGAAGTCGAACTTCTTGCTACGTCGACCGCTCCACGTCATGCCGGCCGCGATGACGGCCGCGAGCACCGCGAGCAGCCAGCTCGGCACGCGATAGTCGTTTTCGTGCCACCAGACCTCGTGGTCCATCCACCAGAAGCCGACGCCAAACACTACGAGAAACACGAGCGCATCGACGAGATAACGCGGTGCGGCTAGCTTCGGCTTGCCCTTCGGTTTTGCGCCGAGCGACGGCTTGCCGAAGCCGAAGTAGAGCGCACCCTTCGGACACACGTCGATGCAGTCCAGGCACTTCATGCACCCCTGATCGACGACCATGCCGTACTTGAGCACCTCTTCGTGCACGAGCACGTTACTTGTGCACGCGTCCGTGCAGTGTCGGCAGCCGCGGCACGCATCGGTGACGCGGATCCGTCCCGGCGAGACCTTGTCGGCGAGCCCGAAGAACGCGCCGTACGGGCAGCCATAGGTGCAGAAGCCCTTCGAGCCGAGCCAGTACACGATCACGAACCCGCACACGCACAGCGTGAGGATTGCCATCCACGGACCGGCAAACGTCTCCCAGAACTGCGTCGTCGTGAAATGCGCTTGGAGGCCGGGGTCGTTCTCGAGTGGCGGCAGGAACGCGAACTTGATCTGCGGCCACACGAACATGTAGAAGGCCAGCAGGAAGGGGGCCCAGGTCAGCAGCCGCGCCCGCACCGGTTTCGGCTTCAGGCCGATCTTGCCCAGCGCCCACGCCGCGAGGTCTTGGAGTGCCACCAAGTGGCACGCCCAGCCGCAGATGAATCGCCCGAAGACCAGGGTCGACAGGATCGCGATCGCGAAGAACACGAAGCCCGCATTCACGAGACCGTTCTCGAGAGTCTGCATCGACTCGGACGGTTCGATCGGCGTGATCGTTTCGCCGGTGATCCACCACTGCACGACATGAAGCACGATCGCGACGTGGACCGCGATGAGCACGCCAGCGCGCCACGAGCTGCGTCGCGACTTCTTGACCGGTCCGCCGCGAGGCGGTGGCGGTGCGGTCGAATGGATCGTGGTCGTGCTCATGAGGGGAGTGATACGGCATGGATGCGGCGCTGGACAGGTGCGTGGCGCATCCTTGCCCCGGCTTGACTTGGACCGAGCCGGGCTTCCGCCTACCGTCTCCCGTCCCATGTCAGAAGTTCTCGCTTCCAAGATCCAGACCGGTTCGGCCGACTTCCGTCAGAACCACGAGCACAATCTAGGCCTTGCGAACGAGGTGCAGGCCGCGGTCGACCGCGTTCGGCAGGGCAGCTCCGAGGAGTCCGTCGCGAGGCACCGCAAGCGCGGCAAGCTCCTGGCGCGCGAACGAATTGATCGCATCGTCGATCCGGGCAGCGCCTTCCTCGAGCTGTCGCCGCTCGCGGCGCACGGCATGTATGACGATGCGGCGCCGGGCGCCGGCATTGTCACGGGCGTCGGCCTCGTCGAGGGGCGCGAGGTGATGATCGTCGCCAACGACGCGACGGTGAAGGGCGGGACCTACTTCCCGATGACGGTCAAGAAGCACGTGCGGGCGCAGGAGGTCGCGCTCGAAAACCGGTTGCCGTGCGTTTACCTCGTCGACTCCGGTGGTGCGTTCTTGCCGCTGCAAGCCGAGGTGTTCCCGGACCGCGATCACTTTGGCCGCATCTTCTTCAACCAGGCGCAGATGTCGGCCGCGCGGATCCCGCAGGTCGCGTGCGTGCTCGGCTCGTGCACGGCGGGTGGCGCCTACGTGCCGGCAATGAGTGACGAGAGCATCATCGTCAAAGGCAACGGCACGATCTTCCTCGGTGGACCTCCGCTGGTGAAGGCCGCGACCGGCGAGGTCGTGTCTGCCGAGGATCTCGGTGGAGCCGACGTCCACACGCGACTGTCTGGCGTCGCCGACCACTTCGCCGAGGACGAAGAGCACGGACTCGACATGGTGCGCGAGATCGTGCGCCACCTGAACACCCAGAAGCCCGACCAGCTGAGCCAGGTCGCGAGCGAGGCGCCGGCGTACGATGCCGACGAACTGCTCGGCGTGCTGCCGCAGGACACGCGCACGCCGTACGACGTGCGCGAGATCATCGCGCGCCTCGTCGACGGGAGTCGCCTGCACGAGTTCAAGAAGCGCTACGGCACGACGCTCGTCTGCGGCTTCGCGCATCTCCACGGTATGCCGATCGGCGTGATCGCGAATAACGGAATCCTGTTCTCGGAGAGTTCGGTCAAGGGTGCGCACTTCGTCGAGCTGTGCTCACAGCGCAGGATCCCGCTGCTGTTCCTGCAGAACATCACCGGCTTTATGGTGGGTCGTCAGTACGAGAACGGCGGCATCGCCAAGGACGGTGCCAAGCTCGTACAGGCCGTCGCGACCGCGCAGGTCCCGAAGATCACGGTCCTGATCGGCGGTTCGTTCGGCGCCGGGAACTACGGCATGTGCGGTCGCGCCTACGCGCCGCGATTCCTGTTCATGTGGCCGAATGCGCGCATCTCGGTCATGGGCGGCGAGCAGGCCGCGAGCGTGCTGAGCACGGTCAAGAAGGATCAGCTCGAGGCCAAAGGCGAAGCGTTCACCGACGAGATGAAGTCCAAGATCGAGGACCCGGTGCGCGCGAAGTACGAAGCGGAAGGCAGCCCGTTCTATTCGACGGCGCGGCTGTGGGACGATGGTGTGATCGATCCGCGGCAGACGCGGGATGTTCTCGGGTTGGCGTTTGCGGCGACGCTGAACCAGCCGATTCCGGAGTATCGGGCCCCGGTGTTCCGGATGTAGTCGTGCGTGTGGAGACGCGTGCGCGGCTCGCGATCCGTGTCCCGCGCGTACGCAAAAAGTCTACGCGAAATCACATCGCCTTCGCCCCGTGTCACGCCGCACACGGTCGCGTTGCCAGCAGCTACACTTCGACTCTCGCTTGCCTCGAAGTCAGACTGCCTAATGAGAGTCACCCCGTACGCCGCCGTCCTTTCTTGCGCTGGCCTCGCAGCTGCGTTCGCGAGTGAGTTGCCTGCACAGGCGACCCAATTCGTCGACCGCGTCGTCGTGAATCCTGCGCCGCTTCCGGGCGTGCCCCTCGTCCTCGTCGCGAATTCGCTCGCCGGCGACGTCGACAACAACGGGTATCCGGACCTCGTGATCAACGAGAACCGCTGGAACGGGCTCGTGCTCGATCCGGGGTTGGCGTCACCCGCGCAGTTCCAGAACCGGATGCTCATCGCGTCGACGTCGTCGAACGCCCTCGCGCCGTTTCTGGTCGACCTCGACGTCGACGGCAACTTGGATTTGGTCGTGCGTGCCGCGGCGGGTGGTTCGCTCGCGGCCCAAGTCGCGTACGGCAACGGCGACGGCACGTTTCAGGCGTTCGCCGTCTGGCAGAACCTGACGGTATCGACGCTCCCCGCGTGGGCTGACGTCACCGGTGACGGCCGTCCGGACATGGTGGGGACCTCGGGCAACTGCGTCGCCACGGTGCCCTTCACGGGCACCATGGGTGAGATCTACGTGAACAATCCCTCGGGCCCGCCGATCCACCACGCGCTGACCTTCACCTTCGGGGGCGGGAGCCGGAGTGGTTTCCAGACCTACGGAGCCGGCGAGCAGGGGATCGCGATCGGCGACGTCACGGACGACGGCGTGAACGACATGGTCTTCTTCCGTGGAATGAACTCGTTTCCGTTCGCGGTGGAGTTCGTGGCGGGTTCGACGACCGGCACGTTCAGCGCTCCGCAGGTGATCTCTTCCGGTTGGGGTGTCGGTGGGATGGTCCTCATGGCGCACGGCGACTTGGACGGCGACGGGCGCATGGACGTGTTCGGGTCCGCCGACGGCGAATACGTCGTTTGCTATGGACACCCGGTGTCAGTCCTGGAACCGCCGGTGCCCGTGCCGATCGACATTCCGTCTGGCTACGCGCACTGGAGTGGCGCGCACCTCGCGGACTTCGACAGCGATGGCTACAAGGACATCCTGTTGTCGGTGAACTCGGGATTCCCCCCGCCCGCGTCCAGCCGAATGTTGCTGAAGCGCGGTCTCGGCAATCGCATGTTCAGCCCTCACCAGCACCTCGATTGGATGACGACGCAGGCGGACGGTGTCCGCATGCAACAGAGCGCGGTCGCCGACTTCGACCTCGACGGGGATGCGGACATCTTCTTCGCGGACGACATCTACAGCCCGACGGATCCGCAGCAGCTGTTCCTGCTCGAGAACCGCACGCGTTTTGGCGAGGGGTGTGCCGGTGTCTTCGGGATTCCGGCGAGCTTTGCGGGGACGGCGTCGCCGGGCAACCTCTCGATGGAGTTCGGTCTCTCCGGGGCGGCTCCGAGCAGTGTCGCCCTCGCGCTGATGTCCACGACGCCGGGTGCCTCGTCGGCTGGCTGCACGCTCCTGATCGATCCGGCGAGCCTGGTCTTGCCGACGGGTCCGTTCGGGATCGTCGGCACCGACGCCGTCGGCAACGCGGCGCTGCAATTCCCGCTGCCGGGAGTCGTGGAGATCGTCGGCCTCGGTTTGGTGTCGCAATGGGCGGTGCAGGATCCGAACGGGGGATTCGTGCCGTCGACGACGGCGTTCTCGCTGAGCGGCGGCCGGACGACCGTGATCTACTGAGCGCTAGGATTCACCGAGATTTCGTGTGCGGTTCCGGGACGGCGTGTCGCTGGCTCGGACATGGCACGCATCCCCATCTCCCTCGGCGCGCTGGCATTCCTCGTCACCACTGCCGTAGCTCAAGTCGAATCCACGCCTTCTGTCGCGCCGCACGGGCTGCCGTCGCGCGTCCCGATTCATGGTCTTCCTGCCGATCCGACGTTCGGAGATCTCGGACTCTGGGCGGCCGGCGCGAACTACAAGGTCGGATTCGATGATGGCGCGACGTTCCATCCCGTGCTCGGTGCGGATGCGCCGCGGTCTCTACCCGTCGGATGGCGGACGACCAGCTTTGGGGGAGTCGGCGTCGATCCGGCCCGCGCGTCGCGCTCACACACGCCTTGGCGCTATGAGCTTCGGCATCCCGGTTTCGTCGAACGGTACGACGTGCGTGCGGATGGAGTCGAGCAGTCGTTCGTGATCGCTCGCCCGCTTCGCTCCGGCGGGAGCCTCGACATCGTCGGGAGCTGTTCGAGTGCGCTCGAGCCCGCTCTGGTGCCGGTGCCGGGCACGATGCGTTCGGAGATCCGCTTCTCCGATGACGACGGCACGGAGGTCGTGCGCTATGGCGGCGCCATCGCGTTCGACGCGGCCGGTCGTCGCACCGACGTGCAGACGCTTCTCGATGGCGAACGGATTCGACTGCGCGTGCCGGAGAGCTGGCTCGCGTCCGCGAGCTATCCGGTCGTGGTCGACCCGATCCTGAGCGCGCAGCCGCTCGGCTCGACCGGTTCGCAGTCGACGGTCATCGAATCGAGCGACGTCGGCGTGCACCTCGCCGGCCAGACGACGGAGCGCGTCATGACGACCTACACGGTGGCCGTCTCCGCGACCGATCGCGACGTGCACGCGGTGATCTCGGATCCGGACTTCGGGAATCCGGTGCTCGTGTTCTCCGACGCGAGCACGATCGACAGCACGAACGCGCGCGTCGCGTTCGTGAAGCAAGCCGGTGTCGCCGGGCGATGGACGATCGCGCTCCAGCGCGCGTCCGGCCCGTTCTCGCAGATCCGCGTCTGGCTGCACGACGCGGGGAACACCGTATTCGGTAGCGGGTCGATGATGTTCCTCCCTGTGACCGTCACCGGCTGGCGCGATCGCCGGCCGGACATCGGCGGCAGCAACGTGGGCCCAAACGCGCTGCTCGCATACGAGACCGACGAGTCCATCGGCGGCACGTTCTCGGACACGAGCCGCGTCTACTACGTGCGCGTGGATGCCGACGCGTTCCTGTTCGGAACGGTCGAGCAGGCTGACGACGGCGTTCCGTTCCGTGATCGGGAGCGTCCTGCGGTGAGTCAGAATGCCGATGGTGCTCCGCTCGGCTGGATGCTCTGCTACCAACGCCGGACGATCATCCCGACGAGTGACTGGGAGATCTGGGGACGGCGCATCCAGGCGACGAGTGGGGCGACGCTGGAGTCGCGGCTCGTGGGGCCGTTGGCCGGCCAGCCGGTGCACCGTCTCCGACCGTCCGTCGACGGTGGCAACACGCGTTTCGCCGTGACCTACCTGATGAACAACTCGTTCTCCGCGTCGACTGGGTCGGCCCTCGGCGCGACGCGCTTCACCTGGGCGCCGACGTCCGACGTGCCGACGCCGCAGTGGGACTCGACGATCGGCGTCGCCCAGCCCTTGCTGCTCGAGTCGCTGCAGGATCAACGCGTCATCTACGACGCGAACGCCGGGCACTGGGCCGTCGCCTACGAGAGGACCGACCTGCTCGCCGATCGGATCTCGGCCGCGCGCGTCGGCTGGAACGGCGCGGTCGTCGAGACGCAAACCGCGACGGCCCCGTCCGAGGCTGCGGCGGCGCCCGGACTCGCCTACGACCTGTCCGAGTCGCGTTTCCTGATCTCCTACGGCACGCCGGGTGTCGGTTCGCCGGTGTTCGGTCGATTGTGGACCTACCCGTCCGACGCGACGAACACGCCGTACGGCACCTCGTGCGGCGGCAGCTTCGGGAACGTGTCGACACCGCTCGTCGGTACCGAGTTCTTCCGCGTGCGGATGACGGGCGGCGTGCCCGGCGCCGCGGCCACGCTCCTCGTCGGATTCCAGTCGACGGCGATCGATCTCTCGCCGATCGGCGCGACAGGCTGTGACCTGCTCGTCGGCCCGAATCCGGTCGTGTCGCTCCCGACGACGGTCGACGCGAGCGGGAACGCACTGGTCACGCTCATCCACCTCAATGTGACGATCGACCTGTTCCTGCAGTGGGCGCACGTCTCGCCGTCGGGGAATCCGCTCGGAGTCGCCACGACCGAAGGCGTGTCGAGCCGAGTCCGCTGAGGTCGCTTCCCGAGCGGCGGGAGGTCGCGTACAAACGGGGCGTGCTGCACCTGCTCCGATGCGTCCTCCTGTCGTCGCTCGCCGCGACCGCCATCCACGCGCAGAAGGCCGTCGTGCCGGCGGCGGGCGAGCTCAACGACTACGTGCTCGAGGTTCTCCGTGCGTATCCGGACGACGGCACGCACACCTACCACTGGCCGCGCGGCAAGGGCTCGAAGTGGCGCGGCTGCACCAAGGATCTCGAGTACGCCGGCGAGACGCTGTGTGCGGGCGACGAGAAAAGGCGCGCCTACTGCTGCGGATTGACGTTCGAAGTGTTCCTCGACGCGTGGCGGCTCTGGTGTGAGCGAACGAAGCGGCCGTGGCGCATCGCGGACATGAAGCTCGCCGACGTGCGCAAACTGCAGACGCAGTGGTTCGGTTCGGCGCGGGACCGCACGTGCATCCGCACCGCGCTCGTCGAGAACGACCTCGGGGAAGAGGTCGAGGGGTTGGAGCGGGCGCGCCCGGGCGACTTCGTCCAGCTGTGGCGGACGAAGGGCAGTGGTCATTCGGTCGTGTTCCTCGATTGGGTTCGCGATCGCGACGAATCGATCATCGGCTTGAAATACTGGTCGACGCAGAAGTCGACGAACGGCATCGGGACGCGCGTCGAGTACTTCGAGCGAGACGGCAAGCCCGGCGTCACGCGGAAGGAGTTCTACCTGTGCCGCGTCGGCAAGGGTGGGGCACCGAAGCCCGGACGGTATCCGTGCGCGGGTCTGTTGGACGACGAGAAGGCCGAGGTCGCGGGCGAACTGCGACTTCGGAAGGGTGGCGCGTTCCGTCTGCGATTCACGGTGCGAACGAGCGGAGCGGATTCGAAGCCGATCGAACTGTCCGGGCGTTGGACTCGCCCGGCGGGTGACCTGGTTCTTCGCGCGGAGCTCGAGAACGGTGACGTTCGCGAACTCCCGGCCTCGTGGACCGGCGATGCCGTGCACTACGTCGGTGCGTGTGGCACGCTCGTGTTCCGCCGCAAGTAGTGGGTCTGGCGGCCCTCGAGTCTCGCGCTAGCATCCTCCCGACATGACCGACGAAGTTCGATTCCCGACGGCGCGCGCTGACATCGCCGGTCGCCCGATCGCGTCGCTCGCGACGGAATTCGGCACCCCGCTGTACGTCTACGACGCGGCCACGGTCCGCGAACGGATTGCACAGCTTTCTGCGTTCGACGTCGTGCGGTACGCGCAGAAGGCGAACTCGAACCTCGGGGTGCTCGATCTGGTGCGCCGCGAAGGCGCGGTCGTCGACGCCGTGAGCGCCGGCGAGTGCCTGCGTGCGCTTCGCGCCGGGTTCGCCCCGAACGGTAAACCGCACGGGATCGTCTACACCGCGGACATCCTCGATCAGGCGGCGCTCGACGTCGTGTTCGAGCACGGGATCCACGTGAACTGCGGCTCGGTCGACATGATCGAACAGCTGGGTGCCCGCGCACCCGGCGGCGCGGCCACGCTACGGGTCAACCCCGGCTTCGGCCACGGGCACAGCCAGAAGGTGAACACGGGCGGAGAAGGATCCAAGCACGGCATCTGGCACGACGAGCTCGAGGCCGCCGTCGAGGCTGCGCATCGGCACGGCCTGCGGGTCACCGGTGTCCATTCGCACATCGGTTCGGGTGTCGACATGGAGCACCTGCGGCGCGTGGCCGCCGCGGTGTGCGGGTTCGCGCGGCGCGTCGGGTCCGAGGTCGAGACGGTGAGCGCCGGCGGCGGTTTGACCGTGCCGTATCGCGATGGTGATCCGCGTGTCGATCCGTCGGCGTACTTCGCGATTTGGAACGAGGAGCGCGAATCGCTGCAACAAGAGTTCGGCCATGCGGTCTCTCTCGAGATCGAGCCGGGCCGGTTCCTCGTCGCGGAGTCCGGGTTCCTCGTGACTCAGATCCGCGCCGTCAAGCGCATGGGATCGAAGACCTACTACTTGGTCGACGCGGGCTTCAACGTGCTCGCGCGTCCGGTGATGTACGGGTCGTACCATCCGATCTCCGTCGCAGTCGACACCGACGTGCCGTTGCAGGACGTCGTCGTGGCCGGTCCCCTCTGCGAGTCGGGGGACATCTTCACTCAGGCGGAAGGTGGGTTCGTCGAGACGAGGCGGCTTCCGGTCGCCGCGGTCGGCGATTTCCTGACGATCGAATGCGCGGGCGCATACGCGTTCTCGATGAGTTCCAACTACAACTCGAAGCGGTTTGTCGCGGAAGTGCTGCTCGACGGTGGCCATGCGCACGTGGTGCGCGAGCGGCAGCCGTTCGAGGATTTGTGGCGCGGGGAGCGAATCCCCGAGAGCTGAGATCGGTGAGGTTCGCATGAACCCCGACGACTACCTGGCGTGACCGCGTCGGGACCCGTAGGTTGCTTCGCCCCATGACTTACCCCGCCTTCGAGACCCTGGCCGTCGACCGCGACGGCGCCGTCTTGCGCGTCAAGCTCAACCGCCCCGACGTCCGGAACGCGTTCAACGGCGCGGTCGTGGACGAGCTGCAGACGGCGTTCCGTATCGCGAGTGACGACGAGCAGGCACGGGTCGTCGTCTTGTCCGGCGAAGGCAAGAGCTTCTCCGCGGGTGCGGACCTGTCGTGGATGAAGGAGCAGGCCACGCTCGACGCCGCGGCCAACGAGAGCGGCGCCGCCCACATGGCCAACATGTTCTTGTCGATCGCACGGTGCGCGAAGCCCGTCGTCGCGCGGATTCACGGTCATGCTCTCGGTGGGGGATCGGGACTGACCGCGAGCGCGGATATCGCGATTGCGACCGAGGACACGATGTTCGGGCTCACGGAGGTGAAGCTCGGGATCGTGCCGGCCGTCATCTCGCCGTTCGTCATGCAGAAGATCGGCGCCGGTCGGGCGCGTCGCTTGTTCTTGACCGGAGAACGATTCGACGGTCGAGAAGCGGAGCGCATCGGTCTCGTCAGCGAGGCCGTGCCCGCGGATCAGCTCGATGCCCGAATCGACGCGGTCGTCGCGGATCTGCTGAGCTCCGGCCCGTGCGCGGTGGCGAGCGCGAAGGAGCTGATCCGCGCGGTCGAGCCGCTGTCGCTGGAAGACGCGATTCCGGTGACTTCGAAGTGGATCGCCGACTTGCGAGCGACTCCCGAAGCCAACGAGGGTATGTCCGCGTTTCTCGACAAGCGCAAACCAGATTGGATGTGATGAGAGTCCTCGGGCTCGCGATCACGTTGTGGGGATTGGCCGCGTGCGGAGGCGCGCCGCCGGTCGATCCGGCGCCGCCGTCGGATCCCGGGCGGGATGCCGAGCAGCGTGATCCGGTCGTCGAAGCCGATACCAGACCAGACCTTCCGCCGATCGCCCTCCGGCTGTCCGAACTCGCGAGTGACGACGGTCAGGCGCACGAGGCTCTCCGTGAGCTGACGCGGGGTGCGCCGGCGCGCGCCGTCGGTTCGCCTGCTCTGCAGCGGGCCGAGGACTGGGCGACCGGGATGATGCGCGAGCTCGGCTTGACGGATGTGCACCGTGAGCCCGTCGTCGTGACTCGGTGGAAGCGCGGGGCCGCTCCGACTCTGGTGATGGAGCCGAAGAGCGGCGCCGTCCCGTTGACGATGCTCGCGGTCCCGGGCAGCAACGGGACAGCGAGGCGCGGATACCGACGTCGCGTGGAGCGATTCGTGGACCTGAAGCAGTTCGCGGAAGCCGGGCGCAACGCGAAGGGTTCGATCGTGTTCTGGGACCCGCCGCTGCCGGCGTCTGACGCCCTGGCGCGGTCCGCCTACCACGCCGCGTGCGCGGCCATCGAACGAGGGATTCGTGAGGCGACGCGTCGCCGGGCTGCCGTGGTCCTCGTTCGGTCTCCGACGTCGGAGATGGACGACCATCCGCGTCTCCTGTCCATCGATACCGGCAAGATCCCCGTCGGTGTCCTGAGTCCGCGTTCTGCGCAGCTCTTGGAGGCCGAGCTGGCGCGCGGCGAATTGCTGCGTGCGCGGTACGTGCTGCCGTGCTCGCGTGACGTCGAACCGGCCATTGTGAGCAACGTCGTCGGCGAATGGCGTGGCGCGACGCGACCCGACGAGATCATCCTCCTCGCGGCGCGACTCGACGGATGGGATGTTGGCCAGGGTGCGCACGAACACGGCGCGGACGTGGTGCAGTGTCTCGAAGCGATGCGCTTGCTGATTGCGAGCGGTGCGCGATTGGACCGCACGGTCCGAGTGGTTCTGTACGTCGATGGCGACTTGCCTGGCCGGGGACTCGGCAGCTACGCGCGTGATCACTGGACTGAGCTCAGCCAGCACTTCGCCGTGGTGTCGTCCGATACGCTCGGTTTCTCGCCGGTCGCGTTCACGACCGCGGGAGACGACGCGACGGTCGACGGCGCGATCGGAGCGCTGGCGCGACTCGACGTGATCCGGCTCGTGGATGATCGGCTCGAGGATCGCCTGCGCGTGTTGCGGGAATCCGGAGTGTCCACGCTGGCGCTGCGATCCCGGGAGGAACAGTCGCTCTCTCTGTGTCGTTGCACACTCGATCGCTTCGATTCCGTAGCACCGCAGGTGCTCGAGCGTGGCGCGGCGCTGCTTGCGTGCGTGGCGGCTCAGCTCGCGCGCTCGAGCTGATTCACATCGCGGCGAGCGTGCCGAGGAGCCCGAGACCCACGAGCAATCGAACGGGCAAGCTGCGGAGGCACACGCCGGTAGTCTTGGGTGCGATCAGCGCGACGCCGTGCATGGCGCCGTAGGCCGCGACGGTCGCGACCCAATAGCTGGCCGGAATCCATCGTCCTTCGCCGCCGAACTTCGTCGCGAACTCCGACGCGAAAAAGAAGAAGATGACCGGCACCGTCATCGCGGCGTTCAGCCGCAGAGTCGCCACGGAACGGGCGCGCGCGCGCGCGGCGCCGAAGCGCAGTCCCGGCCACACGACGAACCACACGTTGAACCATTGGATGGACGCCACCCCGACTCCGGTCACGAGCAGCGTCATCGACGGAACGCGGAACGGCACGCCGCGTGCGCTTCGCACCGTGACGATCGCCCACGCGCCCACGAATGCGACCATGGCGAGCCAGCGGAGCCACCACCAGTCGTCTCGTTGCGCGGTCGCACTCGGCGCCTCCTCGGTCGTGCGCATGCTCGCCCGGATCTGTAGCCCCAGCCAGGCGAGGCCACTGAGTACGGTCACGGTGTAGAGCACGGCGATAACGCCGCGGTGCGAGAGGAGGTCAGCCAGCATGAGGAGTCGGGCAGACAGCCTACGACCTTCCCGTCGGTTTGCGAATCCGAGAACCGTGGGGCTGTCCGAGCGGCGTTGCCGAGGGTCGATTCAGCAGGAGCGACTCAGCTCCGGTACCGGACCGCCTCGTGGGCGACGGTCGCGTGTTCGAGCTCCGCAAAAGCGTCCGGCTCCAGTTCGACCCGGAGGAGCAGCTCCCTCGGCGTCTCCGCCGGCTCGAGGACCAGACCGTTCCGTGCGAGCGCGTCTCGGTACTCTCGCGCGGGATCCGGATCGCGGCGGCGTGTGCGGAGTCGGCGACGGGAGAGCACCAGCCCGACGAACACGAGGAGTCCGGTGCCCGTGCCGATCGGTGATTCCAGCGCGATCGAGACGAGCATCGACGGAAGCGCGATCAGCCACCGCAGCACGGCGGTGTGCGCGTCTGCATCGAACTGGATCAGGCTACGCCACATGTCCTCGAGGGACGTCACGAACGCGGCCCAGCCCGACTCCTCGATCGTCATCTCGGCCGCGGGCGTCGCGTCGGCGCTGATCCATCCGTGCTCGGGATCCCATGCCTCGACCCAAGCGTGTGCATGCGCGTCCCGGACGAGGAACTCGCGGGCGGACTCGTCCCACTCACTGACGCGGTAGCCGGTGACCACGCGGCAGGGAATCTGCTTGATGCGCAGCATCAGGGCGAGAGCCGTGGCGAAGTACTCGCAGTGGCCGCCGCCAGTCCCCGAGACGAACTCTTCGAGATCGCGCGCGGCTCCGCGCTCTCCGGGAAGCAGGTACTTGTAGGTGCGCGACAGGTAGTCCGTGCACGCTTCGACGATCTCGCGGCGAGAGGCTTCGCGGTCGAGCTTCTCGAGCGCGTCGTAGACGCGGTAGCGCAGCTCCTCGGGGACCTGGAGTCTGTCGACACGCTGATACTGCACGAGCCGGTTGCCGGTATCCGCGCCGAGCTTCGCGTTCCCGAGTTCGAGCTCGTACTCGAGCGGGCCCTCTCCGTCGTAACGGAACGTGCCGTCGGTGAACGGATCCGCGTACGTCGGACGTGGGAATCGGACTTCGTGTGCCGCGATCGGCATGAACACGCGGCTCGGCACCGGCGGCGGACAGTAGACGTGGATACGCGCCGTGCTCTTGCCGGTGTACTTCCGAGTCCAGATGCGGCTGTCGAAGTCCTCCCAGTCACCGTCGGTCGGCAGCAGGGTCGTCTTCTGCGGCAGCGGGGTGCTGCGCCAGCCGCGCGTGTCGTAGTCGCTGAGGGTTGCCCCACGCCAGAGTTCCGGCACGACGGCGCGGTCTCCTTCCAGGACGCGAACGCGCATGACGATGCGCTGCCGGACCGTCGTCGCGGACGTCTGGCCCAACCGAATCTCTTCCGTGAAGCCGACGCTCGCCGAGTAGTCGGTGGGCAGGATGTCGTCGCCGACGAAACCCTGACGCCGGAAGTCGCGTGGCATCAACGCGAACACGAGCCCGGTCAGCACGAGCGCCGCGACGGCGCGACCGAAGCTGTGCCGCATCACGACACGGAGCGCGTCGGAATCGATCCGATGCTGCGTCGATGCGATCGTGCCCATGTGGAGCGCGATCAGCAGGACCACGGCGTAGATCGCGAAGACCGCCGAGAACACGAGGTCCTGGCAGAACAGGCTCGTGACGAGCGCGATCAGGAACGAGTTGAAGAACAGCAGGTCGGCGCCGGCGTGCCGGCGGATGACGTTCAGCAGGTGCACCTGACAGAACGCGGCGAGAATCAGACCGTCCTCGAGCAAGAACGTGATACCGGTGGTCATCGCGTCGATCAGCAGGACTGCGAAGATCGCGCAGACGCCGACGTTCCAGGCGATGCGGTAGAGCAGGTTCTCCTGCAGCCGGACCAGCAGTGGCGAGACCAGGGTCATCGCGTACATCGGCACGAGCCAGTTCATGCCGACCGCGCCGGTGATGTGGACGAACATGATGTTCATCAACACGATGAGCATCAGGTGGAACTGGAACGCCGACGTCATCGTGACGCTCCTTCGCCGAGCTCGTCGAGTCGGTGCAGAGCGCCCGGGAGAGCGATCGCCGCGCCGCTCGTAGCTCGCGGCGGCGCCTTGTCGCTTTCGTCTCGACTGGCGATCGCGAGCCATTTCCACAGCTCGAGTAGCGGGCGCCCGCCGCTCCCGAAGGACTCTTGGAGTCCCTGCGTGTACAGAACGAGCGGCTGGTCGAGTTCTTGCGCGGTCAGCGCGAGCCGGCTGATCGCCTGCAGCGAACGCTCGAAGTCCTCGTCGTCACAGCGTGCATCGAACTCGACTTCGATCGCGGCGTCGCCGCGCGGCTCGAACTCCCGCACGATCAGGGAGCGCGGGTTGCGCGCGCTGGCCTTCCAGTGCACGTGACGGATCGGGTCGCCGACTCGGTACTCTCGGAGCGCGGCGGTCTCGGCGTCACCGCCCGAGGGCGCGAGCGCTTGGCTGGGATCGTCATCGCCACGGATCACCGAGCCCTGCTCGAGCAGCTGCTCGGACGACGGCGTGGGGTAGACGGTCAGGTACTTCGGGCCGTCGATCTTGCGGGTGACGAGCGCGAGCCCCAGCGGATAGGCAGACGCGATCCGGCAGGCGCGAACCTCGTGGATTCCCCGCGGCAGCCGCGGCATTCGGCCGGTGAGTTTGACTTGGCCGTCGAGCAGGATCGCGCGGCACAGCACGTGGTCCTTCCGGCCGATCGCGAGTTCGACGTGGATGTAGAGCCGTTTCATGGCGCCACCGTCGAGCTCGACTTCGCATTCGGTCACCGTGTCGGCCGGCATGGCGGCGACGTCGTCGACGTGTCCGGTGACGCCGCGGAGGTTCGTCAGTGTCCACAAGAGGTTGAGCAGGAAGACGACCGTCAAGAACGACACCAACAGGAAGAACAGGTTGGTGTACGGACTGGCGAAGTACGCCACTGCCACGAGCGCGTAGAACGCGATCGCCTTCAGGCCGAACGCCGTGGGCCGCATGCGTCCGCTCAGAGCGCGACGTCGACCGAGTCGACGACTTCACGAACCAGGGCGTCTGCGTCGCCGCCGCCGTGGAGGAACACGCGATGACCGAGAACCGGCACCGCCAGCGCCTTGACGTCGTCGGGTAGCACGTAGTCACGCCCGTCGAGGAACGCGCGCGCCCGGCAGGCGGACAGCCACGTCATCGCGGCGCGAGGACTCGCGCCGAGGACGACCGCATCGTGTCGACGAGTCGCCGAGACGATGTCGTAGCAGTACTGCGCGACCGGATCGCTGATAGCGACCGTGCGCACACGATCGATCAGTCCGGCCAGGGTCTCGCGGTCGATCACGGGTTCGAGTTTCTCGAGCTCGCGTTCCGGCTCATGGCCGCGATACAGGTCGAGTTCGCGATCGGCGTCCGGGTAGCCGAGTCGGACGCGCACCAGGAAGCGGTCCAGCGCGGCCTCCGGCACGGGATACGTGCCGTGGAACTCGACGGGGTTGCGAGTCGCGAGAACGATGAAGGGATCCGCGAGTTCGACGGTGCGTCCCTCGATCGACACCCGGCCGTTCTCCATCGCTTCGAGCAGGCACGAAAGCGTGCGCGGGCTCGTGCGGTTGATTTCGTCGGCCAGAACGAGGTTGGCGAAGAGCGGGCCGCGGATGAACTGGAACTTCTCCGCGTCGCGGCGCCACACCATCGAGCCGACGATGTCCGACGGCATCAGGTCGTTCGTGAACTGCACGCGGTTGAACGCTACGTCGAGGCACCGCGAGACGGTGCGGGCGAGGAGGGTCTTGCCGGTACCGGGGATGCCCTCGATGAGGACATGACCTCGGCTGAACAGCGAGATCAGGATGGGGTCGAGCACCGAGTCGTCGACGGCAACAACGCTGCGCACCTGTTGGCGCACCTGGGCGTTGAGCTGGCGGACGTCGATGGTTGTCGCGGAATCCGTCACGTTGTGGCTTCTCTGTTGCTGGATGCGACATACATCGGCAATCCCCGCGTCCGGTCGCCGAGAAAACGAACGCCGGTGCGCATGTCGCGATGGTGTCGGCGCTACGGCGCGAGCTTGGTCAGCCAGAACGGACAGAGCTCTGATCAGTCGAGCACGGCGACCCCGGTACCTCGGCTTCCAGCGAGATCGCCGCGGTAGTGAAGGCGCAGCCGATCCCGCTCGTCCGTCGTCACGACCGGTCGATCGACGTTGCCGCGTTCCCATCCGTCGGCCGGGGCCGTGAGCTGAAGGTTCGCGCCAGGGCGGTCGCCGCGTCGCCAGTGCACGCCGTCGTCGGACTCCGCGCAGCAGATCGAAGACGCGTCTCGCGCCGAGCCGACGGCGGTGTACCACATCCGGAAGCCGTGGGCCTCCGACCAGATGACGAACGGGTCGCGGACCGACTCGTCTTCGTAGTCGCGTTCCGAGTCCGGGAACAGCACGGGCCCGCGGTGGTGCCAAGTGATTCCCGCTCTGGACGTCGCGAGTTCGATCACGCCGTGATTCGCGCGCGTGAAGTAGAGCGAGCAGAATCCGTGGCGCTTGCCCCTGCCGACCCGGCGGAGGAAGCAGGCGCGGGAGACGCCGAACGCGGCGAGCGAGTGCTTCTGGCCGAACTGATCGATGATCACGCTTCGCTTCGGCATTTCGGAATGCACGTCGCTGTAACTCCTGTCCGTCCGGAAGCGCGTCGGCGGCGCGTCTATGGTGGGGCCGTCACTTCGCTTCCAGGACATCGCGTGCTTCAGCGGCGCGTACTCCCCTCGATGCGAGAGCCGCGTCTTGACCACGACACGGTCCCGGCGTCGAATGCCGAACAGTGTGCCGTGCTGCGTGCGGTCCCACGCGATGCCCTGGCCCTGCACTGGTGCCGGTACGACGTCGAGGAGTCGCATCGTGGAGCCCTTCTTCGGCGCGGCCAATGCGTAGCACTCGCCAAGGTCGTGGCCGGTTGCGTAGAGCAAACCGTCTGGCCCGAATGAGCCGCCCGAATTGCTCATCGGCGAAAACCGCGCGACGATCTCGTCGGGAAACGACCACGTGCGTTTGCGTCGCCACTTGTCGTCGAGGCGCATCAGAGTGGTCTTCGCGACGTTGCCCTTGCCGTAGTGCGCGAAGACGATCCACCATGCGCCGTCGAATCGATCGATCCAGGTGATCGCGCCGTCGTCCAGCCCGTCGAGATCGATTTCGCGATCGTGTTCGAGGGTCTCGGCGTTCCACACCTGCACGGTGTTGTCGTACGGCTGAACGGGCCAATTGGAGTGTGCGCAGAAGAGCTCGCCGTCGACCACGACGCCGCTGTTCAGGTGGAGCAGCGGCTGTGCCTCGCTCGATTCCCAGCGCCGCGCGAGTTTGCCGTCTCGCTTGCCGTACTTGGCGATCGCGCGGCTGCTGATCGCGTAGACGTGCTGCCCATCGACGGCGACGGCTTGGTGCGCTTCTGGTGCTTCGATGGTCTCGAGCTCGCGGCACAGGCGCTGCGGCGCGGCGGTCGCGGCCGCCGTGGCGACGAGCGATACGAGAAGCGCGACTCGAGCGGAGATGCCGACCATGCTGCGATTCTGCACGGGTTCGGCGGATAGGTGGCGGACAATCATGAGGGAGCGTGGTCCCGACGTGCCCTCGCGAAGGACGGTTCCCGGATCTCCCAAGCTTCTGCGAGTGGGCGGCCGATACCCGGGTCGGAACCGAAGATGCAGCGATAGTGCCGTCATGACCACCACCAGCACCGAAGACACGACCACGAAGAAAGAGAACCTCGCGCAGCTGATCCAGCGCTGCACCGAACTGTGCCAGACCGCCGAGAAGGCGGTCGACGGCCTGTCGACCGAGCGCGCCGCGTTCTTGTCCGACAGCCTCGACGGCGCGCTCCAGCAGCTCGAGGTCATCCTGCGCGTGCTCGGCGAGTCGTCGGGTCAGACCGGAGGCGACCGGCAGAACTTCCTGCGTCGGATGTTCGGCGGCAGCACGAATTCTGACTCGGAGTCGGGCGATCAGCCGGAGACGCCGAGCTTCGAGGTGTCGTCGCTCGGCCTGCAGGGCAACTCCTGGACGGTCGCGATCCCCGAGCTGCTCGGCTTCCTCGCGTTCTCGTACAAGACCGGCATCCTGTGGGTGGACAGCCCGACCGAGAACTTCCTCGTCGGTGTCGTCGACGGTCGCCTGATGCACGCGAGCAGCGACCACACGCCCGAGGGCCTGCGTCTCGGCGAAGTGCTGGTCGGCCTCGGCTACCTGACGCGTCGTCAGCTCGAGCGCTTCCTGAACGCGCAGGGCGATGGCGTCGCGGTCTCCGGCGAGATGCTCCTCGAGAACGGACTGATCAGCGACGTCGAGCTGCACGAGGCTCTGACGAACCAAGTCTCGCAGCTGTTCTCGCGGCTCATCAACACGCGCGATGCGGTCTTCCGGTTCCAGGAAGGCCTCAACGTGCAGCTGGCCTACCAGGTCGACCTCGACATCAACCAGCTGCTGCTCAACAGCACGCGCGTCTACGACGAAGACGCGAACTCCGTGCAGCTGGCGGCCTCGGTCCTGAGCGAGTGGAACGAGTGGAAGGACGCGGTCGAGGAGCAAGCCGGAAACGACGCGCCGGAAGGCGAGTCGAACACGGCGACGAACGGCGTCCCGAAGGCCAAGCCCGCTCCGAAGAAGGAGGAGCCGGTGCCCGCCGCCGCGAAGTTCGAGGACGGCGGCGACAATGCGGACAAGAACGACGACAAGGGCGACCAGAAATAGGTCGTCCGGCGATTCTCGCTAGTTCTTGGCGAGGATCTTGTCGACGTGCTGCTGTTGCTCCTCCGCGCTCATCTTCGCGAACTTCGAAGAGCACTTCTTGCAGCAGAACGCGACCTTGTGATCGCCGACCATCACGGACGGCGAGTTCGCGTCCACCGCTTCGCCCGCGAACGGGCAGGCGTCGTTGATCGGCGCCGCGTCGGCGGTCATCGTGCCGCAGCTGGCCATGAGGAGCAGGGAGAGAGCGAGGAGCAGTTTCTTCATCGGTAGGGATCTCTCTGGATGGAGATACCCGCCAGCGTAGCGGCCAGGGCTCGCGAGGTCACGGTAGGGCCGATGGGAAGGCGCTATCCTGCCACCGTGCGGATGCCGTCGATTCTGACTCCTGTGCTGGTCGCGTTCTCGCTCTTGCCGTGCACGGCGCAGGAGGAGTCCGACCCGCTCTTCGACGTGGAGTGGCACGTTCTCGAGGACGGCAGTCTCGGGATCACGCCGAGCCCCTCGAGCGGGGGGGCGCCCGGGGTGATCGATCCGCTGTTTCGCGGCCTACACGCGGACCCGAGCCTCTGGGGTCGAATTCGCTTCTCGCTGCAAAGGGATCCGTACACCTGGCTCGTGCTCCTCGCGCCGGGGGCGCGCGATGTCGCATCCACGACGTGGGCCGAGCTCGATCTCGCGGCGCGAGGCTTCGCTGATGCGGCGGCACGGATCGCGCTGTTGGACGGAGTGATCGCCGAGCGCCCGCACGGCGATGGTGAGTTCCTGCAACTGCTCGCGATCCGTGCTGCGAGCCGCAGTGGCGTTCGTACGGTGCGTGAGCCGATCCAGCGGTTCGCGTCCCGCGACGGACTCGCCGATGGGCTCCGACGAGCGGCGAAGGAGGCGCTGGCAGATCTCGGTGGGCGTCCTCTCGACGAACCGCCGCACCTGCCTCCCGTTTCGAAGGAACGGCTCGTCGACCTGCCGTCCGACAGTGCGGTCGTGATTCGCATCGAGTCGTTGCGTCTGCCTCCGATGGATCGGCTGGCCACGGCGTTCCGGGCGCTCTCGCTGCGGACTACCCGGTATTGGATCCGACAAGCCGGAGGCGGACCGGCGACTCCTCCGATGTTGGCCGGCGGGCAGTTCATCGCCGACTGGCCGTGTCTGCTCGGCCACGAGCTCGCGCGACGGTTCGGGAGCTGGCGCGTCCATCGCTCCGTGACCGCGATCGGAACGCACTTCGACGTCCGGCTGTTCGGTGACTTCGATCCGGATGCGGTCGCGGCTGGATGCGACCGCGAGACTCCTCGTGTGGCATTCCAGCGAGGCAAAGGCGGCGCGGTGATCGTCGACCTTCCCGACGAGTACGAGTGGAAAGTCGAACACGACCGCATGCGGTTGTGGAATTCGAAGCCTCGCGTGGCCTCGCCAGGCGGCCGTGACCTCGCGGACGCGCTGGATGCCGCAGGCGTGCGTGACGACGACGTGCTGTGGATCCACCGTCGGTCCGGCGTACCGTGGCCGGAGTGCTTGTCCCGCAACGACGTGCTCGCGTGGTTGCGCGGTTTCGAATCGTGCACGGTGCGTGTGGCGCTCGACGACGGGATCGACCTTCGACTGGTCGGGGATGTCGCGGCGGCGGAGCTCGAGGGCGTGCGCGCGAACGTGCAGCTCATCGCGGACTGGCTCGAAGACGAAGGCTTCGGAGAGCTCGACGTCGCGGTGTCCGGCGAATCCCGCATGTCGATTCGCTATCGCAAGGACGCTCCGGTGGTCGAAACGCTGGTTGCGATGATCGGCGCGATCGAGGTCTGGCCGGGCTTCTGAGCCGTCCGATCCGAAGGCGCAGGGCGCCGTTCCCCCCGATTCTGCGCACGAAGCCGTATAACCGTGGAGTTCGTGTCACGCTTCTGCGGGGAACGTCCTGTCAGAGGTCCGCGGCGCCGGACTCTCCGACCTCGCCACTCGAACCATACCCATCATGATCCGCACACTCGCTTCGCTCCTTCTCGCTACGACCTCGGTTTTCGGCACCGCGAACGCGCAGGTCGAATGGCTCGCTGCTGACCTCGACGGCGGCCAGGAAGTGCCGCCCGTCACGACTTCGGCCCAGGGCTGGTGCATGATCCGCACCAACACGACCTCGTTCTTGACCGAGATCTTCGTGCACACGAGCGGCGTGCCCGCCGTGGCCGCGCACATGCACCGTGCGCCCTCAGGCTCGAACGGCCCGGTCATCGTCGGCTTGACCGCGGGCCCGAACAACTCGTGGTCGGGAGCCGCGGCGCTGTCTCCGGCCGACCACGCCGCGCTGCTCTCGGGTCAGATGTACATCAACGTGCACTCGACGGCGAACCCGGGTGGCGAGATCCGCGGGCAGATCGGCCCGTCGATCATCGAAACCTGGACGACCAGACTCGACGGTTCGCAGGAGGTTCCGCCGAACGGCTCGTCGGCGACCGGCACGGCGACGCTGCGCTTCCACCGGCCGTCGAACGTCATGACGTACGAGGTCACGACGACCGGGATGGCGCCCGTAGCGGCGCACATCCACACGGCGCCGGTGGGTTCGAACGGGCCAATTGCATTCCCGCTCAACGGTGGTGCCGGTGGCGCGTACTGCGGCGTGACTGGCAAGTGGACCCCCGCGCAGATCGCGGCGCTCAACGCGGGCGACCAGTACATCAACGTCCACTCCGCGGCGTTCCCGGGCGGAGAGATCCGTGGCCAGCTCCGACCGCTCGGTCGTGCTGCGTGCATGAACGCGCGCATCGACGGCGGCCAGGAGGTCCCGCCGAGCGGGTCGGCCGCGATCGGCCACGCGTCGGTCAGTCTGAACCCCGACAACTCGATCAACTACGACATCGTCGTCACGGGAGTCGTCGGTGTCGCGGCGCACATCCACCGTGCGCCGTTCGGGGTCAATGGACCGATCGTCGTGGGACTGTCCGGCGGCCCGACGATCTGGAGTGGCACGAGCGCGCCGCTGACGCCGGCCCAGATCCAGGACGCGATCAACGGACTCTGGTACGTCAACGTGCACAGCGCGGCGTTCCCGGGTGGCGAGATCCGTGGCCAGCTGGCGGTCGCCGAGAGCCCGGGGACGTTTGGCAAGGGCTGCCCGGGAACCGCCGGTCGGACCAAGATCACGTCGAACCACGCGTTGCTCGGCCAAGACCTCGACGTCTCACTCCACGGCGCTCCGGCCGGGGCCGCCGGGGCCTTCCTGTTCGGCTTCTCGCAGTTCTATCCGCCGATCGATCTGACGATCCTCAACTTCACGGACTGCTTCCTGCACACCAATTCGGTGCTGCCGATCAACTTCGTCGCGGATCCGAACGGCTGCACGTCGACCTCCGTTTCGATCGCAAACAGCCTCGGCCTGATCGGGACCGAGCTGTTCCTGCAGGGCGCGGTCATCGACTTCGGGGCCAATCCGGGGAACGTCACGACCAGCGACCTGCTGTTCGCGACGATCCTCTGAGCGGCCGAACCGGGGTGACCTGGCCGGACCGGAGAAAAAAATCGCCCGTTCGGGCGATTTCGTAAACCAAACGGGGCTCCGCCGACACCAAGTCTCTGATTCGCTTCGGTGAATGGAAGACTCGGACGTCAAGTCCTCAACACCTCGACACAGCCCTCTCAGAGCGTGTCATCCATGGTCTGTTTTGACACGCGCCGCTCAGACGTGCTGATCGAACAAGATCGTGTTGCCGTCCGGATCGGTGAGCACAAAGCTCGCCGGTCCGGACGTCGACTCATCCGCCGGGTTGATGATCTCGAGGCCTTGCTCCTCGAATCGCTTCTGGAGCACGCGCACGTCCGTGTATTCGTCGAGCGGTTGCGCCTCGCCGTTCCAGCCCGGGTTGAAGGTCATGATGTTGTTCTCGAACATCCCCTGGAACAGCCCGACGACCGTGTCGCCGTTGCGCATGATGAGCCAGTTCTGCGACTGCTCGCCGTGGAACTGCGTGAAGCCGAGCTTCTCGTAGAACGCGCGGGAGGCGGCGAGATCCTTGACGGCGAGGCTGATCGAGAATGCGCCCAAGGGCATCGTGGAGGTGGTCATCGCGGGGGCTCCTTCGTGTAGGGGGGAGGGAAACGCGCCGTCGTCGCGAGTCGACTGGCACGAGATCAGGGTGAGAGTCGCCAAAACGGCTCCGAGGCACTTCATGGGCATCCTGGTTATCCGGGAGCCCGGTATGCTGCTTGACATATCTTGCGAATCGACTCGGACAGCTCACGAACGGCGACGGCGCTCGACTACGTCGAGCGCGTGAATCGTGCGATCGACTTCATCCTGCAGAACCTCGAGCGGCCGATGCAGCTCGAGGACATCGCGTCCGTCGCGTGCTTCTCGCCGTGCCACTTTCATCGTGTGTTCCGCGGCCTCGTCGGCGAGACGCTGAATCAGTTCGTGAAGCGCGTGCGCCTCGAGCGCGCGCTCGCTGCGATGACGCACGAGCCGAGCCGGTCGGTGACCGACATTGCGCTCGCGTGCGGCTTCGGCTCCTCGTCGGACTTCTCCCGCAGCTTCAAACAACGCTACGGCGTGTCGCCGAGCGGGTTCGACCTCGAGACGTTCCGCAAGGAGCGGCGCCGGGATTGGCAGGAGGCGATCGCGGATCCGGCGCACCGCCATCTCCTCGACGGTCTGCAGCCGGGTGAGAACCCGGACGGGTTCGAGGTGCGCTTCGTCCGCATCCCACGGCGTGTCGTCGCGTACATCCGCGTCCTGAATTCATACACCGGCTCGGGCGTCGTCGACGCATGTCACCGGCTGGTCGAATGGGCCGAGCTGCGTGGCCTCGCCGACGGCCAGTGGCTCGGTTACATGTGGGATGACCCCGAGATCGTCCCGCACGAGCAGTGTCGCTACGACGTCGGGCTCGTCGTCGATCACGTCGAGCCCGATGGCGAGATCGGACGGATCGAGTTTCCGGAGATGACCGTCGCCGAGCTCGAGATCCGCGGCGCGATCGATCTCGAGATGCGCGCGCTCGACTGGCTGTTCAAGACGTGGCTGCCGAGCAGCGGCTACGTGCCGACGGATCAGCCTGGGTTCGAGGCTTGGCTGGGGCGGCCGTTCGCACACGGGATGCAGCACTTCGAGCTGTTGCTGCAGCTGCCGGTGGCGCCAGGCGCCAGGGCCTGACGGGGAACTTCTCGCGAATTCCCGTAAGTGTCCGCCCTGTCCGGAATCCGCCCGGTCATGAGCAGATTCTTCCAGTTCGTGACCTGCACGCTCCTGTGCCTGTCTCCGGTCGCCCAAGAGACCCAGCGGGACGTCGAAGCAGACGGCGTCCAGCACAAGTTCCTGACGCCCGGGACGACCGATACGTGGCGGCTCGCGGCCGAGGCCGGGACGGTCGTGCGAGCGATCGTCACGACGCGTGAGTTCGACCCGACCCTCCTCTTCGTTCGACCTGGCGAAGGCGACGAGAAGTCCGTCTTGCTCGAACGGGACGACGAAGGCAGCACGAGTAGGTTCGTTTGGCGGGTGCAGGAGTCCGGACCGTTCGAGATTCTCGTGCGCGGCTTCGAACACCGCGGTGGGGGCAACTATCAGCTGCAGGTCGAGCGCTTCGACGTCGCGCCGGCACGCATCGGTGAGGGCGCGAAGATGACGCTCGACCGGACCGGCCAGGGCGCCGTGTGGTTCGAGGGACGCGTCGGCGCGCTGTTGTCCTATCGCGCAGCGGGTGTCAGTAGTGTGCAGCTGATCGGGCCGGACGGGCACGACCTCTCGCCTTGGTACAACACGGTGTCTCTCCCCGAAGACGGGGAGTACTTCGCACGACTCCGCGGCGCTCGACGAGCGCGAGTTCATCTCGAGTTCGCGCCGGCCCTCCAGATCGAGCTCGACGACGACGGTGCGAACAAATCTCGGCTCCGCGCCGGCGAGCTGGCGTACTTCGAGTTCCGCAGCGAGGCGAAGATGTTTCGCGAACTGCGAGTCTTGCACGAGCGGGCGATTGCGACGCGTGTGTTGCGAATCGAGCCGGTGGACGGCGGCGAACTCCTCACCGAGCAGCGACGCGATCCCGTCGCGTATCCATTGCCGAACAAGGGCAAGCTCACCCGGACCGCGGTGACGTTCCTCGATGATGAACGCTACCAGGTGCAGGTCCTGTCTCTCGCCGATCACGACGGCGACAGCGTGATCCGCTGGCACGATCCGTCGCGTCGTCTCGAAGTGGATGCCGAGCTGACGTCGCGACTGCCGATCGGGGGCGCCGAGTTCTTCCTGTTCGACGCGGAGCCCGGGCAGCAGGTTCGCATCGACGTCGGATCCGAAGACTTCGATCCGCGGCTACGGCTCACGGATCTGGACGGTCAGCAGATCGCGGCCGACGACGACGGGGGTGAGCACCTCGCGAGCTCCGTGACGTGGCTCGTGCGTCGCGCGGGTCCGTTCCGATTGCAGATTGCGTCGTCGGGTGACGGTGGTGGCGGCGATTACGAAGCGTCGGTACGCGACGTCGCGATCCCCGCGATCGAAGTCGGGGGGCGAGCCGAGGCGCGAGTCGCCGAGGGCTCCATCGTCTACTGGCACCTCGAGGGGAAGCAGAACCAGGAGCTGCTGTTCAGCGCGCGTTCGAGGGAGTTCGACGCCGCGATCGAGATCATGGATCCGTTCGGTGTCGTGGTCGGTCGGGATCGCGATGGCGGAGTCGGCGGTGACGGTCTCGTCGCGCTGCGCTTGCCGCGCGACGGCCGCTACACGGTGGGCGTGCGCGCGGACCGAGGGTCCGGCCGCGCGACGCTGCGGGTCATCGACGGGCGTTGATCGGCGTCCACGATTCCGTTGGCTTCGAGTGACGGAGCTCGGACTCGACATGACGATCGGTTGGTAGGGCGCTCTAATGGCCGGGTGCACGAACCAGACGCTCCCCGCCGCAACGAGCTCGGCCAAACGATCGGTGAGGCTCTGCCCGAGTGGTCTAGTGCGCGACGCCCGAGCGGCGCCGCACTCGATGGTCGCACGTGCCGCGTAGAACGCCTCGACGTCGCGCGCCATGCACGCGCTTTGTTCGACGCGTTCGCGGCCGACGCGGACGGCGCGCTGTGGACCTATCTGCCTGTCGGCCCGTTCGCGAACGTGATCGAGTTCGATCGCTGGCTCGAACAGGTCGTCGCGCGAGAGGATCCGCTCTACTACGCGATCTGCGAGCGCGCCGCCGGTGACGCCGTCGGCCTCACGTCGTATCTGCGCATCCAACCGGAGCACGGTTCGATCGAAGTCGGGCACATCGCGTACGCGCCGCGCCTGCAGCGCACCGTCGGCGCGACCGAAGCGATGTACCTCATGATGCGCTACGCGTTCGACGATCTCGGCTACCGCCGCTACGAGTGGAAGTGCGACGCGCTGAACCAGGCGTCGATGCGCGCCGCCGAACGCCTCGGTTTCGTCTACGAGGGTCTCTTTCGGCAGGCCGTGATCTACAAGAAGCGGAACCGCGACACCGCGTGGTTCGCGGTGATCGACAAGGACTGGCCCGACGTGAAGCGCGTGTTCGAGGCCTGGCTCGACGAAAGCAACTTCGACGAGACCGGGATCCAGCGTCGCTCGCTCTCCGACATTCGGGCTGAGAAATCCGAGTAGAGTCGTCGTTCGCCGGGCTCTCGGCCCTGATGGGCGACTCGATCTCCGTGCAGCATCTCCTGACACATCTCGACTGGACTCGCGAGCTCGCGCGAAGTCTCGTGCGCGACCCACACACCGCGGACGACATCGCGCAGGAGGCGGTGCTCGTCGCGATGCGGCGTGACCGGACGTCGATCGGGGATCTGCGGAGCTGGCTGCGACGCGTCGTCGGCAATCTCGTGCGGCGCCGCGTTCGGACGGATGCGCGGCGTCGGACTCGAGAGGTGTCGGCCGCGCGGTCCGACGCGACGGCGAGCGCGGCTTCGCTCGTCGAACGCGCTGACACGCATCGTCATCTTGTGTCCATCGTGCTCGACCTCGGCGACCCGCATCGTACGGTGCTGCTGCAGCGCTACTTCGAGGGGCTCCTGCCGCGCGACATCGCGCGTCTCGAGAAGTGTGCGGTTTCCACGATCAGCAATCGGTTGACGCGAGCGCACGCGGCGCTGCGGACGCGACTGCGCGCCGAAGACCGTGACTGGCGCGCAGCTGTCTTGCCGCTCGTGGCCGAACGCGCGAGCGTCTCGAGTTCGGCTGCGGCGGCGACTGTGTTGTTTTCGATGAAGGCCGTGGCGGCCGTCGCGGTTGCCGTCGCGGCCGCGCTCAGTTTCTGGTGGTTTCGCGCACCGACGCCCGAGCTTCCGCCACGAACCGTGACGCCGCTGGTGCTCGAAGACGACGCTCCGTCGGGTGATGCGCCGGTTGCGGGGGCAGACGATGCGATGCGCGAGACTGTCGAAGTCTCGAACGCTGCTGCAGCAGTTGCCGGGAAGGGCACGTTCGCGGTGCGGCTCGTCGATGCGCGTTCTTCGGCCCCGCTCTCGAACGCGGGGGTGCGCTTGCGTCGAGAGGGCGCGCCGGAGGATGCGCCGTCTTGGTATTGCGCGGTCGATGAGGACGGCGTGTGCGCCTTTGACGCGTTGCCGGCGGGCGAGCTGCGCGCCGAGATCGAGCTCGACGGCGAGGTTTGGTTGCGCCGCGAGGAGTCGGTCCAGGTCGTCGCCGAAGAGTCGCGTGCAGTCGAGTGGAGCCTCGCGCTCGACGCGCGCGTCCGCGGTCGATTGGTCGACGGGGACGGGAATCCGGTCGTCAGTGAAACCGTCGTCATCGCCCGGCCCCGCTCCGCCAAGAACGAGTTCGGGCGCAAGGTGCCGAAGTCGCGGCTCGTCGCCGACACCAAGACCGATGCGTACGGCCAGTTCGTCTTCGACGGCGTCGAAGCCGGCCGATACGTCGTCGGCCCACGCGGTGACCTGTTCACGCGGGAAGCCAGCATCGAGGGATTGGCCTACATGAAGCGCCGCGCGAACCCGCCGGCGCCGTACCTCGTCGAGGTCGTCGTCCCCAAGAACGAACCCGAGGTCGAGATCGAAGTGCGCGTGTGGAACGACCTGTTCATCAGCGGCTCGATTCGATTCCCCGACGGTCGACCGGCGGACGATGTGCTGCTGCTCGCGACGCTCCGTGGAACGAGTGGCTCGCTGCGCGCGGATTCACGCCAGGACGGGAGCTTTCGGTTCGGCCCGATGCCGCCCGGCACGTATTCGATCTTCGACAACCACGGGCCGGAAGGCTGGGGTGTCTTCCAGCGCGTGCGCGTCGCCGCGGGCACCGAGGGCGTCCAGCTCGTGTTGCGTCGCGCCGGGATGATGTCGGGCACGATCGTCGACACGTCCGCGGGGAAGCCGGTCAAGGGTTGGGTGCGCATCCAGCAGGCGGACACGGGGCCGAGCCCGCGCACCGGCGTCGCGATGCAGACGGTGTGCGATCCGGACGGCGGCGGCACGTTTCG
Source organism: Planctomycetota bacterium (assembly GCA_028281765.1). GTDB lineage: Bacteria > Planctomycetota > UBA1135 > UBA1135 > UBA2386 > JANQJF01. The sequence continues at coordinate 72,170 of JANQJF010000056.1, forward strand.
CATCGATTCGCTCGAGCCCGCGAACTACCACATCACGTTCACGTCGGACGACCGCGAGTGGTTCGGGTTCTTGTCCAATGTCACTGCACAGTCCGGGCGCGAGCTGTCGGGTATCGAGGTGCCGCTGCAGCGCGCGGCGCAGCTGACGATCGAGCACAAGGCGGAGGAGGGGCGGCTCCGCATCGACATCGAGCACGACGGCATGCTGTTCCTGGACTGGTTGCTTGGGCCGGGCGAGTCCGCGACGCTCGCGGTTCCGCCGGGGGAGATCGAATGCGTGCTCGAGCATCGTGCGAGCGGTGTCGTGGACCGTCGGAAGCTGGAGGCGAAAGCGCGCGAGGAGAGCGCCGTCGTGTTCGAGCCGCGTTGATGGCTCAGATACCGGACAGCACCGGCCCGAGCTTCGGAAGACGGATCCCGTCGTCCGGCACGTCGATCTCGGCGTCCTCGCCACCCCGATCCTTGAACACGTGCAGCACGCGCGCGCGGCCGATGTCGTCGTAGCCCGGCTCGGGGTAACCCTGTTGGCGCGGCGGCGGATCCGAGTGGACTTCGTGCAGCATCAGGCGCGCGCCGAGCACGGCCTGCAGGTCCTGCTCTTCAAGTCGCTGGTTGGGTGCCCAGTCGTGGCGTTCGAACAGCCGGTCGAACACGGCGCGCATGACGTCCGGCTCGACGGCGTCCTCGACGAAGATCAGGTCGACGTCGAGATCCTCGAGCGTTTGGTGTAGGTGGTGCAGCGCGTGCCGATCCAGCATCGTGTGCCAGGGCCGACCGATCATCGAGTCGAAGAACATCCACTCCTGCTCGTCGATCTCGCGCTCGGACTCGTCACGCATCAGGCCGGGGAAGCACCAGAGGTGCGGCGCGACCCAGTAGCCGTTGCCGCGCTTGAACTTTCGTGCGCGCGCGGTCGCGAGCTGCCGCTCGATGACATCGACGATGAGGTTGCGGCATTGCGCGGCGTCGCGCCGCTGCAGGAACTCGAGGAACTCGGGGGTGCGCAGTTCGCGTTCGGTGACGGGCCACGGCCACTGGCGTTCGTCCGCGCGCGGCGGACGCGCTCGCAGTTCGACCGCGACGTCGAGCGGTTCGCTCGTCGAATCGAGATCGCGAATACGAGCGCCGTAGGTTTCCATCGCGCGCTCGAGCTGGTCGCGGTTCGCGATCGCGCCATCGACACGCACGGTCATCGGGCTCGGTCGCGCCGGGTTGCGCCGCTGGCACAGGTAGAGCCAGAGATGCGCGCCGAACGTCGCGCCCGTGAGCGCGATGCCGCCGAACCACGCCGCCATGTTGCCGAGCGCGCCGCTGACTACGCCGTCACACCCGAGCGTGAGCACGAGGGGGATCGACCATGCGAGCGTCAGCACGCCGACTTCGAGAGGCACGTAGTCACGGAACTGCATCGACCGCACGGCCCGGTTGTCGTCGCGCCACACGATGTGGAAGTCGGGCAGGCGCCGTAGCAAGAGCGCGACGATGAGCACGAAGCTGCTGGTCGCCGCGAAGACGATCGGGATCCAGTTGGGCAACGCCGCGGCGCAGATGACGGCGAGCGCGCTCATGCCCAGGGTCGACCACGCGGTCCAGCGCCAGACGCGCCGGCCGAGGTCCGGATAGTGTGCTTGCACGAAGTCGTGCGCGCAGAACGCGATCACCACGACGCTGAGCACGACGACGCCAAGGCACGCGAGCCAGATCGCCGTGAGGCCGAGGGCGAGCGGCGTGTAGAGCGTGTATTGCGCCACCGTGCGGAACGGTAGCTCCGCCATGCGGAACAGCGTGCAGAACGCGAGCAGCAGCGCGAGCGCGGTCGCGATGCCGCGGTGCAGCCCCGGCACGCCGCTCGGCAGTCGTGGCGACTGGCGGAGGTCGATGCCGATCTCCAGGCGTTGCCCGCGCAGCCAGCGGACGAGCCGCTGGGCGAGCCGGCGGGAGCCACGGAGCGTCTGAATCCGGCGAATCCGGTGCGCGCGGAGCACGAGCACGAACGCGACGACGAGGGCGATTACGGCGGCGAGATCGAGCCATTCCGTCCGTGCCCATCGGCCGACGGTCTCGACGCCCACGACGATCCCGAGCGCGGCCGCCAGATACAGGGCGCGCGTGCGCGCATTGCGCGCATCGAGTCGCTGGAGCCAGCTCGTCAGGCGGACGTGGATCGCTCTGAGCATCTGGGTGGAGAGCGTAGCACGTCGAGGCGTATGACTCTCGCCCCGTCGCACGGCCGTCACGGGGGCGGATTCTGTCCATCGAAAGGCCGCGCGAGGGGGGCATCAATCATCGATCCGGCGTCGCGCGGCCACGCCGATCGTCCCACGCCACCGCTGCCCCGGGGTCAGCTCGATGCGCTCGGTGTGCGTGCTGTCGGGATGCGTGCCGTCGCGGTGCCGCACCTCGAGGGTGTAGGCGCCGGGCGGCACGGCGCCGAACTCGAACGAGCCGGTGTCGTCGGTTTCGATCCGCATCGGGTCCACGCTCGCGCGGCGAGTGCGCATCGCGAGCACGTCGGCGGACGAGTGGTGTGTCTTCGCGTCGCTCGCTCGCGGTGTGAGCAGGACGTAGCGGCCGCGCGCCGGAACCCCGGATTCGAGCACCACACCAAGGACCGACGCCGCTGCGAGCGCCGCGCCGTCCAGGTCGTGTCGTACGCCAGCACCCGCCGCGACGCGCACGTGCTGGTTCGCCCCGCGTGAGCCGGGGATGTCGTCGGCTTCGAGCCACACGCGATACGTGCCGGCCGCGAGTCCGCGAAACTCGTAGTTGCCATCGGCGTCGACCGACTCGTTGCGCCGCGCGCCGTCGGGGCCGAGGACCGTGACGCGCGACAGGCGTCCTCCGACCCCGTCCACGTGCCCGAAGAGGCGACTGCCATCTGTCATCGGAACGCGCAGGTCTAGGTCGGTTGAGTCGAGGATCACGGTGTCGTCGATGTGCGGAGGGCGATCGAATGCCGCCGCAACCAGTCGAAACCGACCCGCGCGGTGGCCGCCGAGATCGAAACGACCGTCGAGACCTGTGCGCGCCGTCGCGACTCGGGTGCCATGATCGATGCCGCGTTCCCCCGCGAAGAGCCGGCGGAAGTCGTCGGTGCCCTTGCTGGACGTCTCAGCTGGAACGAACAGTTCGACGCGGGCACCGGGCACCGGTGCGCCGTCGGGGCCCACGACGATCCCGCGGACCGCGGGTGCGCGCGGCAGCGCGACCGTGAGCGGTGCGGAGCGCGTGCCGTGTTCGAGCGTGATCGGACCGATCGCGGTTCTCGCGTAGCCCGGCGCGTCGAACTCGAGCACGTGATCGCCCGCAGCGAGCCCGGGCGCGACGAACGCGCCGGCGTCGTGGTGGGTCGGCTCCGGCGTACGGAACGTCGTGAGGCCGCTCGCGCCGAGCCGCGACCGTCGATGGTGGCACGGAGCTGCGGAGTCGGCCGCAGCAGGTCGCACGCGGAACCCGAACAGTTCGATCGGCGTGCCGGTGTGCTCGTCGACGACCACGCCCTCCAGCTGGAGTCGGCGATGCATCGTCAGCACGCCGACAAGGGTGTCGTCGCAATCGTTCGCCGTGATCTCCTCGGTACGGAGCAGCAGGTAGCCGGCGGCTTCCACGGCCAGACGGAACGCCTCGGACGGCGCGCCGGTCAGCTCGAACCGCCCGTGTTCGTCGGTAGAGGTCGTGGGCGCACGGTGAAGTCGGGCCCCGCGCATCGCGGTCGCGAGCGCGGCGCCGGCCACGTCGAAGCACACGACCGCGCCTTCGATCGGTGCGCCGTGGGGATCGGCGACGCGACCGCGCACCGTGTTGGCTCGTCGCAGCGTGATGTCGGGCAGGATGATCTCGGGGAGGGGTTCCACCGGCACCGTCATCGAACATGCCGCGAATCCCGGGCACGTTACGACGACCTCGAACGTGTTTCCGTCGCTGCCGATTGCGCGCACTGCGAAGGATCCGTCCGTGTCGGACATCGCGCGGGTGACCGCTCCCTCGGGGTAGCCACCGACTGCGTTCGCCGTCACGGTGCGCGGGAGGATTCGGGACCACACGCACACTGTGATCTCCGCGCCCGCCACGCCGCGGCCCGTCGTGTCGCACACGCTGCCGAGCAGCGACATCGCCGCCGGTCGCGACTCGACGTGAACGTCTCCGGGTGCGATGCGCCGCACGGAGCCCGGCGCGACACGTTCGACCGCGTCGGCACCGACGCCCGCAGTCGTCCCGCGCTGGGACGTGATTTGGGGTTCGGTCTCGTGCCTCGTCACGGGTTCGGCGGCGGGTGGCGGCGTCGCCTCCCCCGCGCCGACGAGCAGTGACGGGCCCGTGATCAGCATGGCGGCGAGCGCGATCGTCAAGGCCTTGGTCATGGGACGTTGACGACCGTTTCGCAGTCGATGGCCTCGTCAAATCCGGGGCCGCCGTCGGCTGTGTCGTTTCCGGAGCCGCCGAACATCAAGTCGTCGCCGAGGCCGCCGAACAACGCGTCGTCGCCCGACTCGCCGAGTATGACGTCGTCGCCCCCGAATCCACCCATGAGGTCGTTGCCGGCACCGCCGCGGAGAACATCCGCCCCGTCGCCGCCGGCCACGATATCGTTGCCGTCACCGCCGTCGAAGTCCACGTCGCCGTCGAACGCGCCGAGGACGCTGAACAAGATGTCGTTGCCGCCTTGGCCGTTCACGTCGAAATTCTCGACCGTGGCGATGTCGAGTACGGTCGGAGTCGAACTCAATTGGGTGATGCGCACGTGGTCGGACGCCGGCTCGAGGACGATGATGTCCCCGATCGAGTTCGAGCCGTTGATCTGCACGGTGTCGGCATCCGCCCCGCCGTGAACGATGTCGGCTCCGTCACCGTCGTTCCACACGATCAGGTCGTCGCCGAATTCTCCGAGCACGATATCGTCGCCCCGGCGTCCGATCAGGGTGTCGTTTCCCGTGCCGCCGCGAAGGACTTCGTCGCCGTCGCCTCCGACCAGGAGGTCGTTGCCTTCGCCGCCGTCGATGTCGAGCCGTACGAGATCGGCGAGTCCGTCCGAACCGGCGATGACGTCGTTGCCGCCCTGGCCATTGACGTCGAGATTCTCGGTCGTCCCTACGTCGAGCTGGAAGATCGCGAGGTTGGCTCGCTGGAAGCGGACGCGCTGGCCGTTCGGCGAGATCGAGAAGTCGTCGCCGGCGCCGTCCGAGCCGTTGACCTGGACTACGTCTTCGTCCGCGCCGCCTTCCAGCAGATCGCTGCCGTCGCCGTCGTTCCAGACCATGAGGTCGTTGCCCGATTCGCCCAGAGCGATGTCGTTGCCGCGGCCGCCGATCATCGTGTCGTTACCGTCACCGCCTCGCAGGACGTCGACTCCGTCGCCTCCGATCAAGAGGTCGTTGTCATCACCGCCGTCGAGATCGAGATCGATCAATCCCGACAGGCCGACGGAGCCGGCGATGACGTCGTCGCCGCCCAGACCGTTGACGTCGAGGCTTTCGGTCGTGCCGATGTCGAGCTGGAACAGACCGAGATTGTTGCGCTGGAAACGCACGCGCTGTCCGTTGGGATCAATGGAGAAGTCGTCGCCGGCACCGTCAGCGCCATTGACCTGGATCGTGTCGTCCTGTGAGCCACCTTCCAGCAGGTCGCTTCCATCGCCGTTGTTCCAGATGAACAGGTCGCGGCCTTCTTCGCCCAGAGCGATGTCGTTGCCACGGCCGCCGATCAACGTGTCGTTGCCAGCGCCGCCGCGAAGGATATCGATGCCATCTCCGCCGATCAGCAAGTCGTGTCCCTCGCCGCCGTCCAGGTCGAGCCGGATCAGTCCGGCGAGCCCCGTGGCGCCGCTGATCACGTCGCTACCGCCCTGGCCGTTGACGTCGATGCTCTCGATCGTGCCGACGTCCAGCGTGAACAGACCGAGATTGTTCCGTTGGAAGCGAACACGTTGGCCGTTGGGATCGATGGAGAAGTCGTCGCCGCCACTGTTCGCGCCGTTGACTTGAACGGTGTCGTCGCCGTCACCGCCCTCTGTCAGATCGCTGCCGTCGCCGTTGTTCCAGACGATCAGGTCGTCTCCGTCGTCTCCGAACAGCTGATCGTTGCCGCGATCGCCGAGCAACGTGTCGTTTCCGGAGTCGCCGTTCAGCTGGTCCTCGTTGTCGCCGCCGCGCAGGAAGTCGTGGCCGCTTCCGCCGGCGAGCGTGTCCGCGCCGCTGCCACCGATCAACGTGTCGTTGCCGCTGCTCCCGAACAGGTTGGCCCGGGGCAGCGTACCGTTCACCTCGTTGAGCACGATGGAGTCGTTTCCGCCGAGGCCGATGACGCTGATGAGCTGCGTGTTGGAGACGGTCGACGTGCCGCCGACGATCGGGACGCTTCCGCCGTTGATGACGATCGTCGTGCCGATCCGAGAGATCTCGATGACGTTGTCGAGCGAGTCACCGGAGACCACCAGCGTCCCCGTCGACGGAGAGAAGAACGCGGTGATCGTCGGCAGGGGAATCGAATCCGGCGTGGAGAGCAGCGCGAGCGCGGCGAGGATGGTGGTTGGTGTCATTCGTGGGTTCCGAAGTGGTCCGTGTTGCACCGTGCGAAATGGCTCCGGTGCGTGGCGAACCCCCCTCGCGCATTTCGCCGCCCGGGCCTGCCAGCGATTTCCGTGTGGGTGCGCCGCGCGCGACGACTCGTCGCATCTGGGTGGAGACCTCGGCGGCTCGGCGCTAGTGTCTGCCTCCCCATGAAGCCGTTCGAACGCGTGTTGGTGGCCAATCGCGGCGAGATCGCCGTGCGGGTCTGCCGTGGGCTCCGCGAGCTCGGGATCACTTCCGTGGTGGTCTACAGCGACGCGGATGCCGATTCTGTCCATCGAAATGCCGGCGACATCGCCGTGCCGCTGGGCGGTGCGACCGCGACGGAGTCGTATCTGAGCATCGAGAAGATCCTCGAGGCCGCGAAGCGGAGTGGTGCCGAGGCGATCCACCCGGGCTACGGCTTCCTGAGCGAGAACGCGGCGTTTGTCGATGCGGTCGAGGCCGCCGGGCTCACGTTCATCGGTCCTGACGGCAAGGCGATGCGCACGCTCGGGAGCAAGCAGGCGGCGCGTGTGGTCGCCGAGGAGGCGGGTGTGCCCGTCGTGCCCGGTGTCGAAGACGCGGCGAGTGACGAAGAGCTGCTCGAGCACGCGCGCCGCATCGGCTTCCCGGTGCTCGTCAAGGCGAGCGCGGGCGGCGGCGGCAAGGGCATGCGACTCGTCGACGAGGAGAGCGAGTTCATCGAGGCGCTCAACGCGAGTCGCCGCGAGGCCGAAGCCGCGTTCGGCGACGGCAAGATGCTGTGCGAGAAGCGCATCTTCCCGGCACGCCACATTGAGATTCAGGTGCTCGCCGACAACCACGGCGACGCGGTGTCGCTGCACGAGCGCGAGTGCTCGGTCCAGCGACGCCACCAGAAGGTGCTCGAAGAGGCGCCTTCTCCGGTCGTGTCGGAAGAGCTGCGCGCTCGGATGGGCGAGGCGGCCGTGCGGCTGGTCAAGCACGTCGGCTATCGCAACGCGGGCACCGTCGAGTTCCTGGTCGACGACGACGGCGAGTTCTACTTCCTCGAAGTGAACACGCGCCTGCAGGTCGAGCACCCGGTGACCGAGTGCATCACGGGGCTCGACCTCGTGCACCTCCAGGTGGCGATCGCGGGCGGCGCGAAGCTCGCGGATCTCCTCGACGGTCGGGACATCTCGCCCCGAGGTCACGCGATCGAGGCGCGGATCTACGCCGAGGTGCCGGAGCAGGGATACCTGCCCGCCGCGGGCAAGCTGGTCCACGTGCACGAGCCGGAAGGTCCGGGCGTGCGCGTCGACTCGGGCGTCGTCAGCGGCACCGAGGTCACGGTGCACTACGACCCGATGCTCGCGAAGCTGATCGTCTTCGCGCCGGACCGCGAGTCCGCGTGCCGGCGCATGGTGACGGCGCTCGAGGACAGTCAGTATCTCGGGATCCCGACGAACGTCGACTTCCTGCGCCGCGTCGTCGAGGACCCGAAGTTCATCGAAGGCGACCTGCGGACGGACTTCTTGGATCTGGCGCCGGAGCTCGCGCGCGGGCCCGAGGACGAGACGCCGGACCTGGCCTACGTCGCGGCGGCGATCGCGCGCACGCTCGATCCGGCAGGCGGCGTTGCGACCGCGGCCGGAGGCGACGGTTCGGGGCCGCGCCCGAGTGTCTTCCAGAGCTTGACCGGACTGCGCGTCTGGGGAGGTGCATCGTGAGCTGGAATCGTGAGTTCGTGCACGGTGACGATTCGCGACGCGTCGCGTGTCGTCGGATCGAGGGTGACCTGTTCGAAGTCCTCGTCGGAGATACGCGCTACGAGGTGCGTGCCTCCCGGCTGACCGGTGGCCGAGTCGGCCTCGAGTTCGACGGGCGACGCCACGTCGCCGCGGCCGCGCCGCTCGGCGGTGGGTCGGTGCAGGTACGCGTCGACGGTCGGACCTGGTCGCTCAAGGCCCGCAGCGGCGGTCGTGGCGGTGGCAGCGACGCCGCGTCCGGCGAGCTGCGCGCGCCGATGACCGGGACGCTCCTGTCGGTCGCGGTCGAGGTCGGTCAGAAGGTCGCGGTCGGCGACGCCGTCGCGGTCGTCACCGCGATGAAGATGGAGCACAAGCTCGTCGCGGAGATCGAGGGGGAGGTCGCCGAGATCGGCGCCGCGCCTGGCGACAACGTCGACGAAGGCGCGCTGATCGTGCGCATCGAGTGATGCGTCTGCGGCTCGTGGAGTCGCAGCGGTGCCAGCTCGAAGCTTGGGCCCGTGAGTGTGCGCCGCGCGAGGCGTGTGGGTTGCTGCTCGGCGACACGTGCGACGGCGAGATCCGAGTCGATCGGGTCACGCTCGGTCGAAACCTCGCGCCCGAGGGCATCGATGACGCCTTCGTGCTCGATCCGATGCACACCGTGGCGGTCGACCGAGAGTCTCGACGCCATGGATGCGGGATCGTCGGCATCTGGCATTCGCACCCGCGCTCCCCGGCCGAGCTGTCGGCGCGCGACCGCGAGCACGCGGCTCGCGACTGGTGTCACATGGTCGTGTCGCTCGCAAGCGAGTCGGTCGACATTCGCACGTGGCGCCGCGACGGTGCGGGTTTCGTCCAAATCCACGACTAGAATCCCGGGCGATGCTTCGCTTCACCGCTCTCAGCTTGCTCGTGGCCTGCGCCGGACCTGCGCAGTCGACCGAAGACACCCCGCCGAACGTCGTCTACATCCTCGCCGACGACATGGGCGTGGGGGACGTGTCGTGCTTCAACCCGAACTCCGCGTGGAAGACCGAGCACATCGACCGGCTCGCGTCGCAGGGCATGCGCTTCACCGACGCGCACTCGGGCTCGAGCGTCTGCACGCCGACGCGCTACGGGATCCTGACGGGTCGCTACTCCTGGCGCTCGCGTCTCAAGCGCGGCGTGCTGGGCGGGGGATCGCCGCACTTGATCGATCCGAAGCGGATGACGGTCGCGTCGTTCCTCGCGCAGCACGGCTACCACTCGGCGTGCATCGGCAAGTGGCATCTCGGCATGGACTTCACGAAGCAGGCCGAGGCGAAGAAGAAGATCGACTTCGAGGGACCCGTGACGAACGGCCCCGACGTGCTCGGCTTCGACCACTACTACTGCCACAACGGATCGCTCGACATGGCGCCGTACGTCTACGTCGAGGACGGCCGCATCACCGCGCCGCCCGACCGCACGACGGTCAACAAGGACTACCAGGGCTTCTGGCGGAAGGGGCAGACCGGCGCGGACTTCGTGCACGAAGACGTGCTGCCGAACTTCACGCGGCGTGGTGTCGCGTACGTCGAAGAACGGGCGAAGACCGGCGAGCCGTTCTTCCTCTACCTGCCGCTACCCGCGCCGCACACGCCGATCCTGCCGACCGAGGAGTATCGCGGTCGCAGCAAGACCAATCCGTACGGCGACTTCGTCCTGCAGGTCGACGCGACGGTCGGCGCGCTGATGAAAGCCGTCGAGGACGGCGGCGTCGCCGACAACACGATCTTCATCGTGACGTGCGACAACGGCTGTTCGCCGCGCGCCAAGTTCGACGAGCTCGCGACGTTCGGTCATCACCCGAGTGGGCCGTTCCGCGGGCACAAGGCGGACATCTTCGAAGGCGGACACCGCGTGCCGTTCGTCGTGCGCTGGCCCGCGCGCGTCGAGGCGGGGAAGCAGTGCGATCAGACGATTTGCTTGACGGACCTGATGCGCACGTGCGCGGACGCGCTCGGCGCGGAGCTGCCCGAGGCGGCCGGCGTCGATAGCGTCAGCTTCTTCCCCGCACTCGTCGGGTCCGCGGACGACGCGCTGCGCGAAGCGACGGTGCACCACTCGGTCAACGGATCGTTCGCGATTCGCCAGGGCCGGTGGAAGCTCATCCTGTGCCCGGGGTCGGGTGGGTGGAGCGCGCCCAAGCCGGGTCCGGCGTGGAAGCAGGACCTGCCGCGAATGCAGCTCTACGACCTCGAGTCCGATCCCGGCGAGCGCGACAACGTCGCGGCCACGAACGAAGAGCGGGTCGAGCAGATGATTGCGCTGCTCGGCGATTACGTCGAACGCGGGCGGAGCACGCCGGGCCCGAACCAGACCAACGAGGGCAAGATCGACTACCTGCCCAAGAAGCGCTGAATCTGGGCACTGGTCGAGACCGACGCTCTGGGTGACGATGTCCGGATGGCCGCCAAGGACCAACGCATCGCCCAGCTCCGCGCCGAGATCCCCGAGGTCTCGCCGAAGGAGGCCTTCGAGGCGCAGCAGCGCGGCGCGGTGTTGATCGACGTCCGTGAGCCGGACGAGGTCGCGCAGGGTAGCCCGCCCGAGGCGCTTCGGATCGTGCGTGGCTTCCTCGAGCTGCGCGTCGAGGCGGCCGTCGAGGACAAGGACGCGACCGTGCACGTGATGTGCGCGGGCGGCGTGCGTTCGCTGTTCGCGGCCGAAGGCTTGCGGCAGCTCGGCTACACCGACGTCCACTCCGTCGCCGGTGGCTTCAACAAGTGGAAGCAGGACGGCCTGCCGGTCGACGTGCCGAAGGTCCTGTCCGACGCGGACCGCGAGCGCTTCGGCCGGCACCTGCTGATGCCCGAGGTCGGCGAAGAGGGGCAGCAGAAGCTGCTCGACGCGAGCGTGCTGCTCGTCGGCGCGGGCGGACTCGGTTCGCCGGCCGCGCTCTACCTCGCAGCGGCCGGCATTGGTCGCCTCGGCATCGTCGATGACGACGTCGTCGACCGCTCGAACCTGCAGCGGCAGATCCTGCATACGGATGCCCGCGTCGGCATGCCGAAGGTCCAGTCCGCCGGCGCGACGCTCCAGGCGCTCAACCCGACCGTGAACGTCGAGCAGCACGGCGTGCGGCTCGTGCGCGACAACGTCGAGGAGATCTTCCGCGGCTATGACGTCATCGTCGACGGCGCGGACAACTTCGCCACGCGCTACCTGGTCAACGACGCGTGCGTCAAGCTGGGGCTGCCGAACGTGCACGGCTCGATCTTCCGGTTCGAGGGGCAGGTGTCGGTGTTCTGGCCGAAGTACCCGGGGCGCCGCGGCCCGTGCTATCGGTGCCTCTACGCGGAACCGCCGCCGCCGGAGCTCGCACCGTCGTGCGCGGAGGCCGGCGTGCTCGGCGTGTTGCCCGGAGTCATCGGCACCCTCGAGGCGATCGAAGCGATCAAGCTGATCCTCGGCATCGGGGACCCGCTCGTCGGCCGGCTGTTGCACTACGACGCGCTCCGGCAGCGCTTCAGCGAGCTCGAGCTCGGGCCCAATCCGAAGTGCGCCTATTGCCGGGACGGCGTCGAGTTCCCGGGGTACGTCGACTACGAGGGCTTCTGCTCGGCGTGATGTGATGACCGCCTCGGGAGATTCTCCCCTGGCGGTTACCCACCCCCGGCTTACGGCATAGCGGTTCGTCGAAGCCTCTCTCTCACGCTTCGTCCCGCACCATCGAGGAGTTTCTCGTGTCAGCGAGTCATCGCTTTGCGCTCTCGTTCTGTCTCGGTTTCTTGGCGCTGAGTTCCGACGGGGCGGCGCAGTGTTCGGGAGGGGGCCCCCAGTCGGCACCGGGGCCCGGGACGATCACCCCGCCGGGATGGGGCCAGCGGAACCCCGGGCCGGGCGACACCACGCCCAGGAACCCCGGTGGACCCGCGTCGCCAGGAGCGCCGGGCCCGCGTGCTCCGGGCGGCGGACCCTCGACCGGAGGACCCGGCGGTGGTCCGCGCACCGGTGGACCGACGGGTGGCGGCCTCGCGGGCCCGCCGACCGGTGGCGGGGGCGGACCGATGACCGGTGCGCCGATCGTGTTCGAGCGCGGCGAGTCGAGTGAGGACGCGCTGGAGATCGATTGGAAGTTCCCGACTCCGAAGAACGCGACCGGCCAGGCGCTGAGTCGCGACAAGGCATTCGAGGAGATCATCGGCTCCGATCCGCGGCCGCTGCTGATCGTTCGCGAGTGCGACAAGTGCCAGGGCACCGAGCGTGCGCTGCTGAACGCGCACAAGAACAACGAGCGCATTCAGCTGATGACGCGCTGGTTCCACTGCGTGCGTCTGCCGAACCACGTGTGGGATCCGACGCATCCGTTCTTCCACGTGTTCGACGGCATGGGTGACGCGCACCTGTTCTTGACGACGCGCGATCTCGAGCTGTCGATTCCGTTCAACGGGGTGCAAACCCAGTCCGTGCTCTGGAAGGGCATGCGCAAGGTCCTGGCCGCGGAATACCGGAAGGACTCGAAGTCGGCGGTCACGAAGCTCGTCAAGCACCTCGACACCTACGACAAGCTCGACGCGAAGGTCAAAGACGCGCTCGCGCAGTTCGACCGCGCGCTCGAGAATCACGGCCCGAAGTCGTCGCGCTACAAGAAGGCGAAGAAGCGTCTCGACAAGGAGCGTGCGGCACTCGCGGTCGCGAAGAAGCGCGAGCGCAAGCTGTCGGATCTCGTCTTGAAGAGCGGCGTCGGCGTCCTCGACACGAAGCCGAAGAAGGACTGACGATGCGCACGTTCCGCGGTCGATTCTGGATCGGCTTGGTCTGGATGGCGTCCATCGCGTCGATTCCCGCGCAGGATCAAGCGCGGGGTTCGACCGCCGGCGTGGATCCATACACCCGCGGTGAGTCCAAGCGCATCGAGCGAGCCGGATACACGAGTATCGGCAAGTTCGACTGGGCCCCGGGCCAGACCACCGAGCAGATCGAGGGAGTCCTCGGGAAGCTTCCGTACTGCTGGATCGAGACCGAACACTTTCGGATCTGTTCGACTGCGCCGGCCTACAAGCTGCGCGATTCGAACGAGCGCAAGCGCATCGGACGCGAGCTCAAGCAGCTGAAGAAGAAGCTCCCGCTCGTGAAACCGCGCACCAAGACGCTCGATCGGTGGCTGCGCGCGCATCTGATCGCGCAGCGCTGCGAGGACCTCTACGCGGACTTCGCGAAGCGCGTCGGCGTGACCGACGACGACTTCCCGGCGCGCCGCCCGATGCGCTTGATCGATCGCGAGATGGGGAGCGGGCCGTATCTCGGCCAGCCGGGGAAGTACCTGGTGATGATCTTCGAGAAGGAAGCGAGCTACGTGCGATACACCGAGCGCTTCCTTCGTGAGCGGTGGGATCACTCGCGTCGCAAGCAGGTCGGCAGAGACGAGTGCATGTGGTTCGGAACCGCGCTCGAGCTGACGACCGAGATGGGGGAGACGGACGACGCGCTCCAGGCGCATCTCGTCTACAACGTCGTGTCCAACCTCGTCGACGGCTTCAAGGAGTTCCGTCACGTGACGCCGACGTGGCTTCGCTACGGGATCGCGTCGTGGTACGTGCGTGACGTGCTGCCGGATCACAGCATCTTCGAGCGCTCGGATCTCGTCGAACCGGACATGCGCGGCGTCACCGATTGGCATCCCCGCGTGTTCCGGCTGGTGAAGAACGGCGGCGCGACGCGCATCGCGGAGCTCGTCGGCCGCGTCGGCTGCGAGCAATTCCAGTTCCGCGACTACATGCTGTCGTGGTCACTCGTCGACTACCTGCTCACGCGCCGGGCGAAGGACTTCCCCGCGTTCCTCGGCCGCTACAAGTCACCGGTCGACGGCTACTCGAGTTCCCGCCAGGTGAAGGCCGAAGAACTCCTGCGCCATCAGGCGAGCGCGATGGAGGCCGCGTTGTCGTACGACGCGGAGGCGCTCGAGGCGGCGTGGTCGAAGTGGGTTCGGAAGGCGTACCGGAAGCGGCGCAGCTGAAACTCCCGAAAGGGTGAGTTACAGCCTCCCGAGTGTCCAGTCGACGACGGAGCCGAGGTCACCGAGCGGAGAGAGACGGTGGGTTGGGTGGCCCAGGCCCCGCTTGACGCGGCGGTGCGGTTGCGCGAGCTTTGGTGTTTCGACGTCTTTGAGAACAAGGGGTCGTCATGCGTCGGATCGTCATCGCGGTAGTCCTCGTGCTCGTGGGAAGCATCTTCGCACTCGCCACTTGGACCGAGTCGAACGCGGATGTGGCGCGTACGGTCGCCCCCTCGGCAGCGACCGACAGCGACGGCGAAGCGCCGCTCACGTCCCGTTCGGAGTCTTGCGCCGCGGAGCGCAGCACGGTGGCTGCGTCGGAACCTCCGACGGCTTCATCCGATTCACGGACTGCGATGGCGCGTTCCGCCTGCGTGACGGTGCGGGCCATGACGGCTCTCGGCGTACCGCTGCCGGGGTGTCGCCTATCGCTTCGGCCGCCGGGTAGCGGACCTCGGCGTAACGGTGAGTTGACTTTGGTCGAAGGCGCGGCGGGCGTCTACTCGTGCTCCGATGTCCTGGACGGCGGCTACGAAGTACACTGCCGGGTGCCCTTCGTCCCGGATCCGGCGCAGACCATTTCCGTGTGTGGCGCGTCGCTGTCGATCGATGTCGTGATTGCGCCACTCGAGGGACTGCTGGGCGGGGTGATACGCCGGCCTTCTGGCGAGGGCGTATCGCGAGCGGTGCTGCGAGTCGTCGACGATTCCGCGCGCTCGATGTTCTGCGTGACGGATCGATCCGGGAGGTTTCGATTCTGCCGGCGGTCGGACGCGTCGAGCTCGGTCGCCCGAGTCGTCGTCTCGGACGAGCTGGGCGAAGCCGATGTCGAGGACGGGTTGTCGGTGGAGCTTGCCTGGGGCCGGCTCGAGCACGTGATCGTGGTGGCGCCTCGCAAGTCCGTGTCGGTGAAGCTCGTGGATTCCTCGGGGATCCCGATCGCCGACTTCGATGCGCATTTGAGCATCGAGACGAGCCATGGTCGAGTCGTTCGTCACGGTCCGGCAGAGTCCGGAGTTGCATGGGTCGCGGGTGTTCCCACCGGCCTCGCAGATGCGTTCGTAGTTCCTGGAGCCGGTTGGCTGCCAGCCACCGGAAAGGTGAACGTTGCGCAAGACGGATCGGGTGCTGCTGTCCTGGAGACACGCCGGTCGGCGATTCTGCGAGGAACCGTGAGGTCGGTGGCGGGCCCGCTGTCGGGTGTGGAGTTCGTCGCGTCGGTCGAGCCGATCCAAGACTCTCCAAGTCGCCGAGCGACCGGTCTGAGTTTGAGGCTCGAGTCCCTGGGAGGGGCGTTCGCGCGACGGGTGTCTCGAGTCGTCGAAGCGGGACGTTTCGAGTTCGGGTGTGATCCGGACTCGAGCTACCGGGTCCGCGTATCCGGGTCGGGATACAGTCCGTTCGAAACAACGGTGAGCGCGGTGGACGGAGTCTTCGACCCGGTGGAGGTTTCGCTGGAGCCGGCGCATCGCGTGACCGCTCGAGTCGAGCCATTGGAAGCGGTGGGGTGGCTGCGTGCCTATCGCGAGCAGGGGGCTCGAGCAGGGGTTCGGTTCGAGGGGGACTTTGCGCTCATTCCCCAGCATCGCGTGCGGGGTGCCAAACCACCGACGCTGCATGCCTTCGTGGACGAGCGCGGACTCGTGGAGTTCTCGGACGTGCCTGCCGGTGCGTGGCTTCTCTGGCTGAGATGTCCGGCAGTTCGAGCCGAGTTGGTGGCAAGCCCCTCTCTCGGTGACCTGCAGCGGGTAGACCTTCCCGCAATTGACCTGGCGCACCTGCGTCCGGGCCGCGTGGTCGGGCAGCTGGAGTCGGACGATGCGAACACGCGGATTCACAGAGTGGTCGCTGCAGCGCCGGGAGTGCAGATCGCTGCCTCGGTCCAGCCCGATGGCAAGTTCGAGCTCATGGCACCGGGCGGGAGTTACGGTTTGCGCATCGTCGCGACTGCCGGCGAAGACGTCGTCGACGTTCGAGATGCTCGGCTCGTGGACGTGGTCGCCGGGTCGACGACGTCGACCTCGAGACGAGTCTCTGTCGATCGCGTTTCGCTTCTCTTGCTCGACGAGTCGGGAGATCCCGTGCCCGGCGCGGTTCTCAGCGTGGACGAGGAACGAGGCACGGGGTCATATCGCACCGCGCGAACCGACTCATCGGGAATCGCGACACTGTATCCGTGTCCTCTCGGAGAGTTCGGAGTCTCGATTCGCAGCGCGACGATGCCTCATTCGTGGGCGAGCCTGGGCAGGGTGGTCGGGGGCAACACGCGCCCGGTCACGCTTCGAACTCTGAGGTAGCGGAGCCTCTCAGCGCGGCCCTTCCGGCGGCATCACCCGACCCAGCGCCGACTCGCGCTGGAGCTCGATGAAGCGCGCGCGGCGCCACGCCGGGATCGGCGCGACCGTGCTCGGCCCGGTGGCTATCGCGTCGGCGTAGACGTCGCGCAGCCGCTCCGTGTGTTCGGCCGTCGTCGGCGGCAGCGGGGGGATCTTCCGGCGCAGCTCGTCGAGCATCGCGGGGCGCCGCAGGATGTTGCGCATCGCGTCCTTGAGGGATTCGGTGCTCTTCTGCGGCACGCGGACGGCCGCTTCGCCGGCGCGTCGCGACAGCGCACCGTTCTCGGTCGTGATGCATGGCAGCCCGAGTTCGAAGCACTCGTCGAGCACGAAGCCCCACGTCTCGAAGCAGAGCATCGGGAAGATCCCGGCGTGCAGCTTCGCGTTCGCCAGCTGCTCGTACTCGTAACGGCCGTGGAAGACGACCGGCAGGCCCTTGGTGATCGAATGCATCTCCTGTTCGAGGATCGTCGTGTCGATCCCGCCGAACAGGTGCAGCTCGGCCGGGCGCGGTAGACCCTCGTCACACAGCTGCGCGAACGCGCGCGCCATGAACTGCGCGCCCTTCCGATACGTCAGCACGCCCCAGTAGGCGAAGCGGATCGGCTCATCGTCGACGACCGGCGCGGGTGCCGGTGCCCCCGCGAAGATACGGTCGTACGGCAGCGGCAGCTCGTGGAACCGGTCGAGCGTCGTGTCCGTCGTGGCGGCGATCAGCTCCGCGGTGGCCATGTCCGACACGAGCACGCGCGACGCCATGTCGAGTTCCTTGCGGTACTGATCGTGGTGAAGCTGGATGCCGAACTCGAGCTCGCGCTCGCTCTCGTGGCCGAAGCGCGGGACGCAGTCGGTGCAGCTTTCCGGGGACAGCGAGCGATAGCAGGACTCGTCGTCGGCACGCACGCGGAAGCATCGCGGACACGAGGTGTAGACGTCGTGTGTCGTGATCACCGCGGGCACGCCCTGCCGCGTGGCGATCTCGACGAGGTTGCTTGTCAGTCGGATCCACTGATGAACGTGGACGACGTCGGGGTGGAGTTCGGCGATCAGCGCCTCGATCTTCTCCTCGGCCTTGGCGTGGTAGGCCTTCGCGTAGTGGTCGAAGTAGAAGTCGTCACGGTAGAGCCGATGGACGGTCGCCCCGTCGATCGTTTGCGTTTCGATCGTCGTTTCGGGACGTAGCTCGTGACTGCCGGCGAGGAGGTGGACTTCCATGCCCTGCCGGCGCTGCTCCGCGAGGAGGCGCTCCAAGTAGGCCTCGACGCCGCCGCTCATGTCGGGGCGGCAGCCGTGGCTCAGATGCAGGACGTTCACAGCTCGTGCACTTCGGACTGGGCGCGTTCGAAGTCGGCGTGCGTGCCGACGTCGTTCCAGTACTCGACGATCGGGAAGCTGTGGACTCTATCACCGCCGCGCGCGTGCGTGTTCAGAAAGTCCACCATCGCGAGCGGCTCGCCTTTGGTCACGAGCGAGAGGACTTCGGGCGAAAACGCGTAGATGCCGGCGTTGATGTCGTAGCGGTAAACCGGCTTCTCTTCGATGTCGACGATGCGCGAGAGGTCGCGGTGCACGACGCCGTACGGCAATGGCGCCGCGTAGCGATGGGTCGCGATCGTCGCGAGATTGTCGTTGCGCTGATGCCAGCGCCCCATCGAGGTGAGGTTGAGCTGCGTCAGGATGTCGCCGTTGACCACGAAGAATGGGTCGGCGACGTCTTCGAGAAGCACGAGACCGGCGCCGGTGTCGAGTGGGCGATCCTCTTCGAGGAAGGTCGTGTCCATGCCCCACTCGGCGCCGTCGCCGATCGCCTCCTTGACCTGGTCGCCGAGGTGGTGGATCGAGACGAACAGTCGTTTGACGCCGTGGGCGCGCAGGTGATCGAGGATACGATAGAGCAGCACGCGGCCGCCGACTTCGAGCAGCGGCTTCGGCGTGTTGTCGGTCAAGGGCTTCAGTCGCGTGCCGCGACCACCGGCCATCACGACCGCGGTGTCGATCTGCGGGGTGGCGCGTTCGAGGAACGTCGCGGCAGCGTCGTTCGGCCCCGCGATCATCACCGCGGAACGACTCGTGTCGGCGTCCATCCATGCGCGGGCGGCCTGCTCGTTCTCCGCGATTAGTTCGTCGTCAACGTAGTCCGCGACCTGGCCGTCGGCACCGCGCTGCGCGGCGAAGCGCATCGTGTCCGTCGAGACGCTCGCCAGCGGAGAGCCGGCGACGGGGAGCAGTGGCGACGCATCGTGAGCCAGGCGCTGCAGCGCCTCCGCCAGCGGCAGGTCCCGGGCCAGGAACCGGTCGATCGGGCAGGTCGTGGTCCGAAGTGGGCTCGTCATGGTCGCGGGGCTACTGGATACTTGATCGGCGAGCGCGGCCCAAGGCCTGTCGACCGGAAGGCGATCGCGCCATGCCATCGCGGGAATCATGCCCGCCGCGGGTTCGCGCCCACCCCGGGGGGCCCCAGGTTCTTTTCGATCAGGTGTATCCTTCAGACACCCGCCGCCGATCTAATCTGCGGCCCGCACCATGTCGCTTTCCGCACCCGAGACCGGCTCCGCTTCGCCGCGCCCTGATCGCAGCGAGGCCCTTCGCCTCTACGGCGAAATGCTGCGGATCCGTCGGTTCGAAGAGGAGCTCTACCGACTCGTGAGCGGCGGCAAGATCGGTGGCACGACCCACCTCTACATGGGGCAGGAGGCGATCGCCGTCGGCGTGTCGAAGCACCTGCACGTCGAGGATCAGGTCGTCAGCACGCATCGTGGTCACGGGCACCTACTCGCGAAGGGTGCGCGGGCCGACCGCGCGTTCGCGGAGATCGCCGGTCGCCGCGATGGCTACTGCGGCGGCAAGGGCGGCAGCCAGCACGTCGCGGTGCCCGAGATCGGCCACATGGGCAGCAACGGCATCACCGGCGGCGGCATGCCGATCGGCGCCGGGCTCGCGCTGGCGCGCAAGTTCGCGCGTGACCGTGGTGAGCCCGGTCGCTGTGTCGTCGCGTACGTCGGCGACGGCGCCGCCGGGACCGGCAACTTCCACGAGGTCATGAACCTCGCCGCGATTTGGAAGCTGCCATACGTCGTTGTGCTCGAGAACAACTTCTACTCGATGTCGACTCCGATCGATCGGGCGGCCTCGTGCGGCAAGTTCACCGAGTGGGCGGAGCGCTACTCGGGCATGGCCGTCGACTATGTCGACGGGAACGACATCTACGCGGTGTCCGCCGCGATCGAGCCGCTGCTCGAGCGCGCGCGCCGCGGCGAAGGCCCGGCCTTCCTGCAGGCCGACACGTATCGCCACGGCGGTCACAGCAAGAGCGACCCGTGCATCTATCGCACGAAGGAAGAGGAGGCGGAGTGGAAAGCGCGCGACCCGCTCGTCGTTCTGCAGAAGAGTGCCGACCTGGACGACTCGGATCTCCAGCCCGTCGTCGACGAGGTCGAGAAAGAGATCGAGTCGGCCGTCGAGTTCGCGCTCGCGTCACCGCCCGGTGATCTCGATCTCGCGCTGAGCGATCTCACCGTGCCCGCCGCGCCACGCGAGCCCGCGCCGCAGAAGATCGCGGAAGGCACCGAGACGACGATGACCGAAGCGATCCGCGAGACCCTGCGCGGTGAGCTCGAGCGCGACGACGACGTCGTCTTCCTCGGCGAGGACATCGGTCTCTACGGCGGCGCGTTCGGCCTCAGCCGCGGACTGCACGACGAGTTCGGTCCCGAGCGCGTGCGCGAGACGCCGATCAGCGAGAACGGCTTCACCGGCCTCGGCGTCGGCGCCGCGAGCGGCGGCCTGCGCCCGGTGGTCGAGCTGATGTTCGGCGACTTCATCACCTGCTGCACCGACGCACTCGTCAACCACGCGGCCAAGCTGCAGTACATGTACGCCGGCCAGGTGAAGGTGCCGTTCACGCTGCGGATGCCCGTCGGCCGCCGCAAGGGTTACGGCGCGACGCACTCGCAGAGCCTCGAGAGCATGTATTTGAGCGTGCCGGGCTTGCGGGTCATGTGCCCGTCGAACGTGCCGGACGCCGTCGGAATGCTGCGCGGCGCGATCCGCACGGATGCGCCGGTGCTGTTCCTCGAGCCCAAGCTGCTCTACCCAGCGCGTGGCCCGATGCCCGCTCCGGATCACGTCGTCGACCTCGGTGTCGCCCGCGTCGATCGCGAAGGTGCCGACCTGACGCTGATCACCTACGGTCTGTGCGTCAATCTCTGCCAGGAGGCGGCCGGCCTTCTCGAGGCGCGCGGCCACTCGGTCGAGATCCTGGACCTGCGGTCCCTTTCGCCGTTCGACCGTGACGCCTGCGTGAAGTCCGTCGTGAAGACCGGCCGCGCGATCTGCGTCGAAGAAGGCAGCACGAACGGCGGCGTCGGCGATTTGGTGATCGGCGGGATTCTGCCCGAGGTGTTCGGATACTTGCGCGCGCCGATACTGAAGGTCGGTGCGGAACACTGTCCGATCCCGTCGTCGCCGGAGCTCGAGGAGTTGATGATGCCGTCGACGAGGAAGATCGTGCAGGCGGCGCTGCCGTTGTTGACGGAGTACTGACGGTAGGCAGTGGGGCGCCTGGGACGATCGGGCGCGGTGGTTCAATTCCCACGGCACCCGCCCACTGCCCCGTTGCGTTCGGTCTTCCCGGCCGTCCCGCTGCCCCCCCAACAAGCTGCTGACGCCTCCCCTCCCTGACGCTAACCTGTCGCCGACCGGCCGATGCCAGACCTCCTGTCGACGCTCCTGATCTTGCCGCTGACGTTGGGCCCCGTCGTCCTGATGCTCGCGGTGCCGCGGTTCGCGACGCGGGCGCGAGTGACGGTGTCCGGGGTTCTCGCGGTCTACGCCGGCATGCTCGCGCTCCTGTCCCTCTACTTCCTCGGGACGAATCGCCAGCTCGACGTCATCAACCCCTTCTTCGACCCGAATCAGTGGAAGCCCGAGCCGTTCGTCGTCGCGAACGTCGAGGCGCCGGGTTGGCTGTGGCCGCTCACGATGAGCATTGCGATGGTTGTGCCCGCGATGCTGCTGTTCTTGCGGCGGCGGATCGAGACCAGGCTGCCGCATCCCGTGTGGCATCCGTTCTTGCTGACCGTCTGGACGTTCGCGACGCGGCTTTCTCTCGAGCTCAGCGCGGCACCCGCCCCGGTGACGTGGGCCGTCGGCGTGACGATCCCGATGCTGGTGATGTTCCCCTTCATGGGGGCGTGGGTTGCCGAGCGCGGCGGCTCGATTCGTTCGCTCGCGATCTCGCTGCTGCTGCTCGGGCTCGCGCAGCGCACGCTCGTCGTGTCCTTCGCCTACTTCGCGAACGTGAACGACTGGGGTACGCACCTCGACGTCAGCGCGATTCAGCAGGTCGACTTGCTGCTCGGGCACCGCGACTTCTCGGGCCTCGAGGATCCGAGCTTCGAGCAGTGGAAGACGCTGATCCTGATCCCGCAGTACATGCTGTTCGTGCCGGCGACCGTGATCTTCGGGCTGCTGCTCGGGATCCCGCCGTTCCTGGCACGGCGCCGTAAGGTCGCGGCCGCGCGGCGATGAGCCCGCGGGCCGTCGCGATCTTGCAGGCGACCGCGGTCGTGGCGGCGGGTTCGCTCGCGGGAGTGCTGGCCAAGCGATCGCTCGGGGCGGTGCATCCGTTCACGTTCGCGTGGCTCCAGGTCGCGATCGGGGGCGTGCTGCTCACGGCGTACACGTTCGGAAGGCGCCGCGAGAGGATCCCGGGCGGGCTCGGTCGCAAGGTGTGGATCTACATCGCGCTCCTCGGGCTTCTGAACTTCGCGCTCGTGCGTGTGATGTTCTTGCTCGCGCTCGACCGGCTGCCCGCGACGACCAACGCGTATCTCGTCAACTACGTCGGGATTGCGACGATGCTGCTCAGCATCGTGATGCTCGGGGAGCGACCGAACGGGCGACAGTGGATCGGAGCGATCGTCGCCTTGATCGGGATCCGCGTCTTCTTCGACGAGATCCCGGCAGCAGACGAGATGACCGGCGTGCTCTATCTGGGGATCGGCGTGCTCGGTCTGGCCACGACCAACAACATCGCTCGCAAGCTCGTGGTCGCCACGGAAGGGCAGCTGTCGACGAACGTCATCTCGACGGTCGCGATCTGGATCGGCGGCACGCCGCTCGTCATGTGGGGTGCCGCTTTCGACCGGCCGCTCGAAGTTCCCGATCTCGAGTCGTGGGGGACGATCGCGCTGAACGGTCTCGTCTCGATCGCGATCGGCATGACGGTGTGGAATCACATCCTTCGCACGCTGCGCTCCTACGAGGCGAGCCTGCTCGGCGCGCTCGCCGTCGTCTTCACGGCGCTGTTTGCGATACCGATCCTCGGAGAGCGGCTCGCCCTGCATCAGGTCGGTGGAATCGCGATCCTGCTCGCGGGTCTCGCGCTCGTGCAGGCACGTCGCGACCGGTCGCGGTAGACTCGCGTCGGTATGACGGGCCCAACCCTCGTTCTACTGCCAGGACTGGACGGAACGGGGAAGCTCCTCGAGCGAACGCGACGTGAGTTGGCGCGCCGGCGCGAGACAGTTGTGGTGACCTACCCGGCTGACAGGGTCCTCGATCACGACGAGTTCGTGCGACTCGTTGTCGCGTCGCTCCCGCAGGAGACGCCGTTCGTGTTGGTCGCCGAGTCCTTCTCGGGACCGATCGCGATCGACGTCGCCGCGGACCGACCGGAAGGGTTGGTGGGTCTGGTCCTGTGCGTGACGTTCCCGTGCAATCCGCTGCCCCTGGCGCTGCGATGGCTGAGGTTGTTCACGCGGCTGATGCGGATGCAGCCGCCGGCGTTCTTCGTGCGGCGGTACATGACGGGACCCGAGGCGACGGACGAGCTCGTCGAAGAGTCCCGCACGGTTCAGGGCGACGTGGACGGCGCGGTGCTCCAGGATCGCATGCGGCAGGTGTTCGCGATCGACGTGCGCAGCAGACTGCCCGAGATCGAGTGCCCCGTACTCTGCTTGGTCGGACGTAGAGACAAGCTCGTCGGCCCTCGCTCGCGTCGCGCGTTCGAGTCCGGACTCAGTGACGTCACGATGGTGGAGATTGACGCGGCGCACATGATGATGCACGTGCATCCCAGGTCGGTCACCGAGGCGATCGACCGCTTCGTGATGTCCCGTTTTGGTGTCGAAACCCAGGAGGCTTCGTCGTGACTCGTCTCTACATGGTCCTTGAACGCTTTCGCGGTGGCGACGCCGCTCCGGTCTACGAGCGCTATCGAGAGCGCGGGCGAATGATGCCGCAAGGGGTCGAATACGTCGACAGTTGGGTCGACGACGGACTCACGCGCTGTTTCCAGCTGATGCGTGCGGACGACCGCGCACTCCTCGACGAGTGGATCGCCAACTGGGACGACCTCGTGGAGTTCGAAGTCGTACCAGTGATGTCCTCTGCCGATGCCAACGCGTCCGCGGGTGGGGCCGATCGTGCATAATCCGCGGCCGTGAAGATCGCCGTTCCGATCCTGCTGCTCTTGCTCGGTGGCCTTGCGTGGTTCGTCTTCGCGAGCCCCGCGGAGGCGCCGCCGGTGGCCGTGGAGTCGGCAGCGACCATCGAGGACGACGACGTCGGCAGTGCGTCGTCATCGGGTCTCACGGAGGTCGACGACGGCGCCGAGGATTCGTCGAATCGAGTCGAGGTCGAATCGGAGCGCGGCGAACGTCCGGGACCGCGCGTGCGTGTCGTCGATGCGACGGTGTCGCCGCGCAAACCGATGGGCGGTGCCCAGGTGTTTTGGATCGAGCGCCGCGACGCCTACGAGAAGAACGAAGGCAAGCCGTACCTGCATCAGGCCCAGCTCGCGCTCCGGTACGGCGCGCGCGCGAAGACCGATGACGAAGGCTACGTGCAGCTGCCGAGCATTCGCGACCGGCTCATCGTCACGGCGCGGAAGGGCGGGCTGTTCGGCACGCGGTCGCTCCGGCGGAACGGCAGGGTCGAGACCCTGCCGATGTATCTCGACCAGACGCTCGTCGTCGTCGTCCGCGACGACGCAGGGAACGGCGTCGAAGGGGTGCCGGTCGGTCTGCACGAGAAGGAGCGGCGCGGCTGGGATCGGCGCACGCGAGTCGACAGCGATGCGGACGGTCGTGTCACGGTGCCGCACTTCCAGCTGTTCCGGGACCGCATCGAGCGCGCGAGTCAGTTCGTCGCGGCGCTGCACGTGCCGCTTCCCGAGCCGGTGCTGAAGGAGTTCGCGGCCGAGCCGCTGCCGAAGGAGCCGATCGAGCTGCGGATGCCGGCTACCGGTAGCGTTGCGGTGCGCATCCTCGACCCGGACGGCGAGCCGTTCCCCAATCCGGCACGCGTGACCCTGCAGGTGTCCGGTCGGCCGAAGGACTGGTCCGTGCTCGGGCGCAGTTACGACATTCGCAGTCAGCGTCGCGGGCTGAGCACGCAGCAGATCGTGTTTCCGTTCGTGGGGCTCGACATGCAACTCGTGCCGCGCGTGCGGCTCGACGACGACGACTTCACCTGGGACGGAGAAGCGACGACCGGCCCGATGCGGGCCGGCGAGCGCGTCGAGCTCGACGTGTCGCTGCCCGACTGGATCGGGTTGCTCGCCGGTCGCTTGGTCGATGCCGATGGCGAACCGTTCGCGCGACGGAAGCCGACGCTGCTCGTGACCGGTCGCGCCGGGCGGATCGAGGGCGAGCGGCTCGAGACCGATGACGACGGGCGCTTCGAACTGCCGTTCCGGATCCGCAAGGTTTCGCCGCCGTTCGCGCTCGAGATCCGGGACGAAGACGACGGGGAGTACGTCGGTGCGCAGCTGAGCCTCCCGTCGCTGAATGTCGGCAAGCGAACCGATCTCGGCGACGTCGTGCTCGAAGGGCTCGGCACGATCGCGTTCGGTACGATCGTGAACGACCGCGGCGAGCCGGTCGAGGCGCAGGTGCGACTGGAGCGCCTCAGAGATCTCGGCGGCACGCCGCCGCGCACCGAGTGGCGCGACGAGGCTTTCGTCGACACGCGCGCGGGCGAGCAGGGTGAGTACGAGCTGCGCGGCGACCCGCCGCCGAGCCGTCTACGGATCGAGGTCCGTGCGCGGAACCACATGATCTTCCGGTCGGAGGAGATCGTCGTCGGCAGCCGCATCGACGTGACGCTGCAGCGGACTGGCACCCTGCGTGGCAACATCCTCGCTCCGAAGTGGCTGCCCGACCGCGTGATCGACGCGAAGCTGATCAGTGCCGAGGACCCTCAGCGGACGGTGTCGACGCGACCACGCAGTCGGATGGGACGCGTGTCGTTTTGGTTCCCGAATCTCGAACCGGGCCTCTACGACCTTTCGCTGCGCTTGCGGGGGTTCCCGGACGAAGTGTTCCGACGCGACGGACTGCGAATCGAGCCGGGACTCAACGACGTGAAGGACAAGGTCGGCGCCATCGACCTCGCGGATTCCATCTTCCGATTCCAGCTCGAGGCGGTCTCGAGTGACGGACGGCCGATCGGGAACCTCGGGTCGCCGCTCGTCGCGAAGGTCGCGCGGCCGAACGGAGAGGTCGAGCCCAAGGCGTTCCAGTGGCGAGGCAACAAGCTCGAGATCTACAGCGCGAGTCCGCGTCTCGAGGTCGTGCAACTCGGCACCGGCTATCGGCCGAAGGAGGCGGTGCTCTCCTACGGTGAGTCGCGGCTCATGTTCGAGAAGCTCCAGCCGCTCGTGCTCGAGATGCCGGGCATTCGCGCTGCATGCGGCGAGGGGCGTCGTGTGCGCATCTCGGCAGTTTTGATCTCGGACACCGGACTGCCGGAGGGCATGCGTGCGTACGACCAGCGTCGGGGCTCGTCCCGTGGTTACAGCCGCGCGGCGCTCAGCAAGAGCGGTGGCGCTTGGCTCGGTGAGTCCGACACGGTCCAGATGCCGTTGATGCGGGACGGCGAGTACCGGGTCGTCGCGCGGCTCTACGAGGGCGGCCTTCGAAGCCCGGTGTCACGGACGATCGGCCGCATCCAGGTCGCGCTCGATCCAATTCGGCCACAGACGGTGCGGGTGGCGATTGATCAGAAGTCCGTCCAGGCGGCGCTGAACGAGATCCAGAAGCGCAAGGCGGCGAACCCGGGCAAGTAGCTGGATCCGCGACGACGCGTGATCTTCAGTACACGGCCTGCATCAGCACGCCGCAGAGCCACGCGCCATACGTCCCCAGCGCATACCCGAGCACCGCCAGCAGCACCCCGACCGGCGCGAGGCTCGGGTGGAACGCGGCCGCGACGACCGGTGCCGACGCGGCGCCGCCGATGTTCGCCTTCGAGCCGACGGCGAGGAAGAAGTACGGCGCGCGGATCCACTTCGCGACGAGGAACAGCAAACCGACGTGGAACGCCATCCACAACAGTCCGACCAAGAACAGGCCCGGATGGTCGAGCACGTGGAGCACGTCCATCTTCATGCCGATCGAGGCGACGAGGATGTAGATGAAGACGCTGCCGATGCGGGAGGCACCGGCGCCTTCGAGGTTGCGCGCGCGAGTGAACGACAGGAGCACGCCGACCGTCGTCGCCGTGACGATGAGCCAAAAGAACCCCGAGGTCAGGCTGAAGCGATCGAGCGCGGGCGCGTTGGCTTCGATCCAGGGGGCGATGATGTCGGCCGCGACGTGAGACAGTGCGGTGACACCGAACGCGAAGCCGCAGATGACCATCACGTCCGGGAAGCTCGGGATCCGCGCGATCCGCTGCGAGAACTCGTGCATGTGGTCCTTGAGCCGCGTGACTGCCGACGCGTCGGCCTTGAGCCAGCGGTCGAGCGCCTCGTGGCGACCGACGCCGAGCAGCAAGAACACCATCCACACCTCGGCGACCAGCACGTCGAGCGTGATCATGATGCCGAACATCTTGGCGCTGATCGGGTTCGTCTCGGTGCTCCACATCTCGAACATCGCGGCTTGATTGGCGCCGCCGCCGATCCAGCTCCCCGCGACCGTCGTCATACCGCGCCAGACCTGCTCGCCGCCCTCGGGGTGAATTACGTCGGGCGCGATTTGGTTGGCGATCAAGATCGCGAGCGGGCCGCCGAGGATGACTCCCACGGTCGCGGTGCCGAACATGATCAGCGCCTTCGGTCCGAGGCGCAGGACCTCGCGAAGGTCGATGCTCAGCGTCAGCAGCACGAGGCTCGCCGGCAGAAGGTAGCGCGATGCGACGTAGTAGAGCTGGGACTTGCCGGTGAACGGCTTCAGCACGCCCGGGTCGATGCCCTGGTCGGCGACCAGGTCTTTGAGCGTCGAGACGCCCTGCACGGAGGACACGTCGTGACCGAGCGTGCGCAAGTGCGCGAGCGCGGCTTCGAGGTCGATCCAGTGAGGCGAGATGAGGCCGGCCGTGTGCAGCAACGACGGCACGAAGTAGCACAGCAGCAGAGACGGCACGACCTTGTAGAACCCCGCGCACGACGGCATCGCGGTGGTCTTGAAG
This sequence comes from Planctomycetota bacterium, assembly GCA_028281765.1. Lineage (GTDB taxonomy): Bacteria > Planctomycetota > UBA1135 > UBA1135 > UBA2386 > JANQJF01. The sequence continues at coordinate 100,206 of JANQJF010000056.1, forward strand.
ATCGCCGCGAGCACCGTCATCAGGATTCCGAACACGACGGCGTCGTTGGTGAAGAGCGGGGTCGTCGAGACGAAGTCCATGCGGGGGATGTAGCGAAGGTGGCGTGACTGCGCAGCACCCTATCCGCTCGTGCGCGCGGGTCGAGCCCGGCCTGGTGGATCCGGCCGAAGCGACGGTGACACGGGCTCGGCGCAACCGCGGAGTTCCCCGATCGACCCGGTGGGGTCGACGCCTAGGAACTTCGCTGCTACCCCACTAAGTTCCCGGTACTCATGACCAGCCTTCTCAAGGTCCCGTATCTCGGCACGGCCGAGGACGACGTGCTGCTCGCGGAGTGGTTCGTCGGCGAGGGCGATGCGTTTCGAAAGGGCGAGGCGATCGCAGTCGTCGAGACGCTCAAGGCGACGTTCGAAGTCGAGGCCGAGGCCGACGGCGTGCTGCATCGCCAGATCGTCGAGGAAGGCACGCGCGTGCCGCTGCAGGCGGCGCTCGGTGTGATCGGTGCGCCCGGTGAAGCTGCGGACGACGCGGCGATCGAAGCGCTGATGGTGGAAGCCGCGGCCAGCCAGGAGGTCGTCGAAGACATCGAGCCGGCTGAGCCCGCGCAGGCGTCTACCGTGTCCGCGTCCGGGGGATCGGATGCTCCCGTGGCTCCGGCTGCGCGCCGAGTCGCATCGGAGCTCGGCGTCGACTTGTCCACGGTCCGCGGGACCGGGCCAAACGGGCTAGTCCGCGTCGAGGACGTCGAGGCTGCTGCGGCCGGAGGCGGCGCGGGCGCGACCGTCGTCGACGGCAACGTCGACCCGGCGTTCCTCGATCACATCCGTGCCGACCGCGCGGCCTTCGCGGCGCTCGCTTCGGACTTCAAGGTCGCGCTGTACCGCAAGCATGGTGCGATACTCGGCAACGGCACGCACATCGCGCCCGGTGCAATGCTCCTCGTCGACAAGCTCGTGACGGGTGACGACGCCTTCTTCGGCCCCGATACGTCGGTCGAAGCGCGCAGTCTGCAGGCCGGGGATCTGCTGCACTTCGGTCGCAACTGCGCGGTGCGCTGCACGAAGATCGTGTGTGGCGACAACGCGTTCTTCACGGACGACATCGAGATCGGTGGCGGCGGCGCGCTCGAGCCCGAGGCGGAGCTGATCGTCGGCAGCCATGGGTTCGTCGGTGAGCACGTGCACCTCAACCCGTGCCGACGACTCGAGATCGGCGACGAGGTCGTGATCTCGCGCAACGCCGTCGTCATGACGCACTCGTTCGGCGGCAGCATCCTCAAGGGCTATCCCAACCGCTTCAGCGGTGTGCGCATCGGCAGCTTCTCGCAGGTTGGTATCCTCGCGACGCTATTCCCCGGCGTCGAGATGGGAGAGGGGTCGATCCTGCTCTCCGGCTCGTCGCTCGTGAGCTCGATGCCCGCGGGGCGGATGTTCGGCGGCGTGCCGGCGGTCGACATGAAGTCGGCGGCGCAGGCGCTCTCGGACGAGGCGTTCGCGGGGATCGCGCGGGAGCTCGTGTGGGAGTTCGGGCGCCAGCTGCGCCTGCGCGGTCGCGAAGTCACGACGGCGGAGAGCGAGAACGAGATCGTCCAGACGGTCGCGAACGACGGCCAACGCCACGTCCTGCGGTTCGGCATGACTGCGCTGGCCGACTACAGCGACGCGGTGGCGGAGGAAGTCCGCGCGATCACGAACCTCGACGACGCTGCGTGGGACGCTGCGCCCTCGGATGTCGTCACGATCGATCTGGCCACGCCACGTATCCAGGGTCTGGCTGGCCCGCTCGCGAGCGCGTTCCGCGAGTTCTTGCGCAAGCGGGGCGTCCGCCTGCGCCCCCGGTCCTGGGCCTACAAGGGGGGCTGGCTGTGAGTTCCGTCGACCCGAACTGCAGCTACAGCCTCCCGCACTACCGCTTTATCCTGCGCAAGGCGAAGGAACTCGGCTACTGGATGCCGAAGGTGCGCGACGTCGCCTTCGGCCTGCCGGATCGCGACTTCTTCCTGATTCGACACGACGTCGACATCACCCCGTGGGCTGCGCTCGAGATGGCACAGGTCGAAAAGGACGAGGGCGTCGAGACGACGTACTACTTCCGCCTGCACGCGCCCTTCCACAACCTGCTCGACGGCGCGACCGCCGAGAACGTGCGCAAGATCCACGAACTCGGTCACGAAGTCGGACTGCACTACGAGCCGGGGTATTTCCTCGAGCGTGGCGAGGATCCGGTCGAAGGCACGCGTCGCGACATTCGAATCTTCGAGGATCTCGTCGGCTTCAAGACGCGAACGATCGCGCAGCACCAGCCGGCACAGGGGCCGCTGCTCGGCGACATCAGTCCCGATCATCCGTGTGCCTATCAGGCCGCTCTCGTGCGGGAGATCCCGTACTTCGGAGACAGTGGCTTCCACTGGCGCGAAGGGTGCATCTGCACGAAGCTCGATCGCGAGAAGCGCCCGCAGCTACACACGCTGATCCACCCGCATTCGTGGACCAAGTGGGACCGTCCTTGGCAGGACGTGCTGCGCGCGCACGCGAGTGACTTGAATGCCCAGGTCATGGGCGAGATGGAGGCCTACATCACCTCCGTCGAGGAATACCTCGAGAAGCGGACCGAATTGGACCGCGCGCGCGAAGAGCAGTATCGCGACGAATAGCGCCGCGCGGCCGACTCACTCGGCCGCTTGCTGCCCTGAGTGGTAGGTCACGTAGACGCGGACGTCGGTCTTGGCGTCGCCGAAGTGCTTCTTGATGAGCGGTTCGACGTCGTCCCAGTCCATGCCGCCGACTCCCGTCGCGATGCGGGGCAGCGCGAGACTCTCGACGCTCTCGTCGTCGCAGTACTTCCGCAAAGCGCGCAGGCACTTGTTGAGGTTGGATGCGGTGGCGCGGCCAGGCTTGGAGCCGTGGTCGTAGGCCGCTTCCTGGGTCATGAGGTTGGCGATCCGGACGCCACCGGCGCCGCCCCACACCCACATCTCACCGGACTTCGGGTGGGACTGGTGGCAATGGTGGCGGAAGTCGTTGTACATCGACGGCCACCGCTCGCGCAGCGCGAGTGCGAGACCCTGCTTGAAGTCGTCGTTCGGGGCGACTCCATGCGCGATGTACTGAGCGTTCGAGAGGAGGATGTCGCCTTCGACGTGCCGGATCATGACGGACTGCCATACAAGTCCCATGCCCGGCTGCGGAATCGGTCGGAGACGGGCGTAAACGCTTGGTAGGCGATGATGTGAGCCGCGAGGCGCTCGCTGTGCTGCGAGTCCGGGTCTCACCGTCGAGAGTGTCAGTCCTCCTCGAACGACTCGACGACCCGCGACTCGACGCGCTGGACGATGCGCCGCACGGTGCGCTCCGAGCAGCCGCACTCCTGCGCGATCTCGGCCTGCGAGCGCTGCTCGAGCTTCAGCCAGACGATCTTGCGCTCCTCCTCGTCGAGTTGGTCGAGGAAGTGCTCGAACGTATCCACGAACTCGGCGGATTCCGCGGGGGTCGGGCCCCGATCGGCCATGCCGAGCGCGGTTCGGTCCACGGTTTCGTCGCTCGGCTGTTGCTCGCTGCGGATGCCGCGCTTCTCGGCCAGATGGAAGCGAGCCTTCTTTCGCGCCTTCGCGACCGTGATCGCGCAGAGCAGTCGCCACAGGCTGTCGCGGGCCTCGAGCTCGAAGTTGCCGCCTTGGACGCGGCGCAGGAACGTGCGGCAGACCGAGTGGGCGACGTCGTCCGGGCCGACCCTGCGACGCATCACCGACTCGAGGTGGCCCGACGCAACCTTCTCCAGCAGCGGGCCGTAGCGCGCGTAGAACTCACTCGAGGCGATCTCGTCGCCCGCGCGGAGGCGCTCCACGATCTCGAGGAAGTTCTCGTTGTCCGTCATCAATGCGCAAATGATACCGCCGGATGCAGGATCTCTGCACGCGTGGGTCACGATGCCTACACTCACGCGATGCTGACTCGCACGTGCCTGGCTCTCTCCCTCGTGACGTCATGGGCTCTTGCACAGAACCCACGGCCGTCCGTGCACGTCAACTCGAACCCGACGGACGACGCCGTCTACAGCTCGGTCGGAAGTGACGGCGACCTGGTCGCGGTCGGCTGGGTGGAGGGGGGATCGACCGACCAGGTGTTCGTCGCGGTGTCCGATGGCCGTGCCCTCGACTTCTCGTCGCAGGTCCGCGTCGACACGGACTCGCTAACGAAGTTCATGCAGCGGGACAGCGTGCACTGCTCGGGCAACAACGTGTACATCGTGTGGGAGGCCGGTGGCGCGCTCTGCTTCGGGCGATCCACGGACGGGGGTGCAACCTTTGGGGTGCCCACCGTGCTGCCGACGGGGGGTGGCTTCACGCTGCGTGACTGGCGAGTCGCGGTCAGCAAGGATCCGGCCGGGGATCATATCTACGTCGCGATGTCGACGGCGATCAGCAACGAAGACCTGTTCGTCGTGTCGTCGCACGATTCGGGCGCGACGTTCTCCGGCGCAGTGTCGGTCGAGTCGGTGACCACGGGTGATGTCGACGCGTTGGCAGTCGCGTGTGACGGCCTCGATGTGCACGTCGTCTGGGACGACAACCGTAGCGGGCGAGACACGATGTACTACAAGAAGAGCGTCGACGGAGGGGCGACGTTCCCGGGTGCGGACGTCTCGCTCGGTGACAACGTCGGCGTCGAGGACTCGCAGGACCCCGCCCACATCGCGGTCGAGCAGTCGATCGTTGCCGTGCTGTGGAACGAGGAGCCGTCCGGCAGCGGCAACGAGGTGATCGAGGTCAACGTGTCCTTCGACGGCGGCGCGACGTTCAACGGCGCGACGACGATCGGCAACTACACGCCCGGAACGCACGACACCGACTTCGGTCACATCGCGATTCATCCGCAGAACTTGGCGATCATCGCCACTTGGGAAGACAACCGCACGGGCACGGACCAAGCCTATTCGGCGACGTTCTTCGGTTCCGGTGCCGCCTTTGTCGAGACGGCGATTTCGACAAATGGCGCGGAGGACCCGTGGATCGTGGTGTCCGACGCCGCGCATCACGACGCGATCATCACCTGGGAGAGCACGGCGACGTTCCCACGAGTGGTCGAGACACGGTTGTCGACGACTTCGGGCAACGGCTGGGAGCCGAGCATCGTCACCGTGAGCGACAACCCGGGCACCGTCGACTTCGTCACGGCTAGCTATAGCGCGCTCTATGCCAACTTCGTGCACGCGTGGAGCACGCGACCACAGTCGACGCTCGAGCTCAACGTCGGTGGTTTCCGCCCGCAGTCGGTGAACGCGATCGGTTGGAACGACATCCACAACCCGGCCAGCACGACCCTGCAATGGAACATCGACGGGTTCGGATCGGACTTCTTCGCCTTCGTGCTGCTCTCTGGAGGATCCGGACCCACTCCTCTCGGCAGCGGTCGCCTGATCGATCTGAATGCCGATTTCAGCGGGTTCATCGGTGATCCGTTGTTCACCGTGACGTTGTTCGGTGGTGTCGGCTCGAGCCTGGCCCTGCCCAATCCGTTCGCGGGAACCCCGCCACTCGGCGTGACGCTGTACTACGGTGCCGTGGGATTCGACGGTTCGGTTGCGGGCCGAATTACAGACTCCGGATCGTTCGTGTTCTGAGCCGTATCGGTCCGTTCCGGACCTGTCTTCTCAAGTGACCGTTCTCGACGCCCCGATAGCAAGGGGCGAGCGAACAGTCGAGGATGCCATGAGAGTCACCTACCTTCTTGCGGACGCGGCGGGCCTTTGGGGCGGAGTCAAGATCGCCCTGGCGCAAGCGAATGCCCTGGTCGCTCGAGGGCATGACGTCCGCGTCGTCAGCATGTCGAGGCCGCCGAACTGGTTCGAGCTGGCGTGCGAGTTCCTCCAGGTCGAGGACTTCACTCCGGACGCGATCCCAGATTCGGATCTGATCGTCTGCACGGACTGGGTGACGGTGCCGCCCGCAGTTCACGCCGAGAAGGGTCAGCCCGTGCACCTCGTGCAAGGCTACGAGGGATGCTTCGAGTCGAACCGTGCACACCGTGACTTCATCGAAGAGGTCTACCGGCTACCGGTGCCGAAGATCGCGATCTCGCAGCACCTGCAGCGCAGCCTTCAAGACCAGTTCCAGCAGTCGGTGGCATACATCCCGAACATGGTCGACCACCAGACGATGTATCCGGTCGAGCCTCCAAGGCCTTTGGGACGCCCGATCCGCGTCGGCCTGGTCGGGCCGATGAGCGTCGGGTGGAAGGACATCCAAACCGGACTCGAGACCTGCGCCGCCGCGCTGCGACGAGGCCTCGATCTGGAGATCGTGCGCGTCAGCAACACGGTTCCCGACGCCGAAGAGCGCGAGCTGCCGCTGCCGATGGAGTGGCACGTCAAGCTCGACCCCGCGCAGATGGGCGAGGTCTATCGCACGCTCGACATCATGCTCGGGTCGTCGAAGGGGCACGAAGAGGGTTTCCATTTGCCCGCGGTGGAAGCGATGGCGTGTGGCGTTCCGTGTGTGCTCACCGACATCCCGTGCTTCCGTGGACACGGCACGAGTCGGTACGCGCAGTTCGCGCCCCCGCAGGACCCGGAATCGCTCGCCGACGCGTTGATCTCGGTTGCGCAGAATCCAGAACTCCGTGCGGAGCTGCGCGCGAACGGTCTTCGCGTCGCGGCGCAGTACACGAAAAAGGGCCACATGGACGGGCTCGAGGAGTCCTTGAAGCGCATTCACGCAGCGACTCTCGTGCAGGCCTGACGGCCGGCTACTCGAGCCGCGCGAGAAGCGCGTCGAACTCGGCGCGTGGGCGAAGCGGATCGAACTCCTCGTTGTCGATCTGCGCGCGATCCTTCAGGCCCTTGCCCACTGCGGCGTCCAGCTCGGCGAGTGCGAGGTCGGCGTAGCGGCGCAGTGTGTTGTCGCGCGTGGCCTCGTCGAGGGTTTCGTCGCGGCCCGCGGCTCGCATGCAGTGGCAGAGCATCTTGCTGGCCAGGTGATTCGCGTTCCACGAGCGCGACTTGATCTTCGGCAGCTGCGTGATCACCTTCGACGCGCGGCCGTGTTGCCCGAGCTCGACGAGCGTCTCGCCGAGCGCCCAGTGGTGGTTGTAGAGCTGGTGGATGTACTGCGGCTCGCGCGGGTTCGCGCGATACGCGGTGACCTGATGGCGGATCGCTTCGTCGAACTTCTCGGCCGCGGCCTGGAGCTGCTCGCGTTCGAGCAGCAGCTCGCCACTGTTGTGGAGCGTCGCGGCGAGGCCGGACTGGTAGTCGGGGGTCGAGGGAAAGTCCCGCGCGAGGGCGCGGCGGACGTCGAGTGCGATGTCGTAGTGACGCTGCGCCGCTTCGAGGTCGTCGAGATCCCAATGGAGGATGCCGAGAGTGTTGTAGGTTTCGGCGAGCCCTGCGCGCACGCGCGGGTCGTGGGGCGCCGCCTGGGCGATCTGTTGCTCGAGTTTGACGGCGCGCGTGAGTGGCGCGACGGCCTCGGCTGGACGCTTGTCGTTGCGCAGCATCAAGCCGAGGTCGTGGAGCGAACGCTTCAGCTGCTGTCGGTAGACCAACTCTTCGGGGTGCGCAGTGACCAGCTCGTCCGCGGTTGCGATCGACGCCACGAACAGGCGTTCGGCCTCGGCGACATCCTGGATCAGGAAGCTCGCGAGGTTGTGGCGGTGTTCCGCGAGGGCGCGGAGCACGCGCGGGTCGGTGGGCAGTTTCTCTTCGATCCGCTCCGCGATCGAGACCGCGCGACGGTAGGCGGTCTCGGCCGCGTCGCGCTTCTGCACCGCGCGGAGCAGGTGTCCATGGTTGTTGCAGGTCGCGGCGAGCTCGAGCCAGGCTTCGTAGTCCTCGGGGCGTTCGCTCGTCAGAGACTCGAGCGCGGCGAGTGCGGTCTGGTAGTCCTCTTCGCTGGCCTCGGTCTTGCCGAGCTGTTTGCGGATGTCGCCGAGGCGGCGATGGGCCCGCGCGGTCTCGCGTCGCACGACGGGATCGTTCGGGTGGCGCGCGAGGAACCGCTCGTAGAACGCGAGGGCGTCCGCGAGGAGCAGTTCGACGACGCGTTCGCTCTGCGGGAGCTGCGCGAGCTTGGTCTGCGCCACGCGCGACAGCATGCGGTCGACGGCTTCGCGCGCGTCTTGGAGATTGAGATTCGCGAGGTCGAGCGAGTCTTCGAGCTGCTGGTTGTAGTACAGGCTGCCGCCGAGCAGCGTCGCCGTGCCGATCGAGCTGACGAGGACGAGGGCCGCGGTCATCGGCTTGCGGCGGACCCACTTGGCCGCGCGATACCAGACCGACGCGGGGCGGGCATGGATCGGCTGCCCAGCTACGTACCGTGCGAGGTCGGCTGCGAGTTCGGTGCACGACGCGTAGCGGCGCGACGGGTCCTTCTCCAGGCACTTGAGTGTGATCGTCTCGAGGTCGCGCGGGAGCCGCGCCCGGAGTCGGCCAGGAGCGATCGGTTCGTCCGCCACGACCTGCTGCACGGTGTTCCAGTGCGTGTCCGCGTGGAACGGTGGTCGGCCCGTGAGAGCGCGGTAGAGGATGGCACCGAGTGCGTAGACGTCGGCAGCGGGCCCTACGTCCTTGCCGTGACCGGCGGCCTGCTCGGGTGCCATGTAGGCCGGCGTGCCGATCACGTCGCCGGTGCGCGTTCGCAGGTCATCGGTCGACTCGAGCGACTTCGCGACGCCGAAGTCACTGATCTTGGGCGTGCCGTCGCGGGTCAGGAGCACGTTGGCCGGCTTGAGGTCTCGATGCACGACGCCGGCGTCGTGTGCGCACTGCAGGGCGCGGGCGAGCATCTCGATCATGCGCGCGCACTCCTCGGACGTCGGAGGCTTAGCGTCGAGTCGTTGCGCGAGGTTGCCGCCGTCGACGTATTCGAGCGCGAAGTACGGTCGCCCTTCGTGCTCGCCGACGCTGTGGATCTCGACGATGTTCGGGTGCTGGAGAAGCGCGACGGCCTCGGCTTCACGATGGAAGCGCGCGAGCTCGTTCTCGTTCGCGTCGCGGCCCGCGAGCAACATCTTCAGCGCGACACGCCGGTTGAGGCTCGCGTCGATCGCTCCGTAGACGACGCCCATGCCGCCGCGGCCGAGCACCGACTCGATGTCGTAGCCGGGAATCGTTGGAAGTCGCCCGGCGTCGGGATCGTGGATCGCGACGGGCTCCCCGATCTCGCGCCCGGTCGGCACGAGTTCGGGGAATCGGCGCTCGTACTCGGTGACCGAGGGTGCGTCGCCGTGCAGATGGCGGACCCGGTACTCTTCTCGAAGCAATCGAAGCAGGAGCGCCGGATCGACGAGCGTTTCGAATCGCGCGCGGTAGTCCTCGAGCCGCGGGCCGCGGTCCTGGTCGCGCCATGCGAACTCGAGCTCGATCGCGATCAGCTCTTCGAGCGTGCCGAGGTGGCGAGCGTCGTTCGCGGGCGGCAGCACCTCCTCGATCGGCACGGGGGCGCCGTCGCGCCAGGCGCGCTCGAAGCGCCGGCGTGCGTCCTCGTCGATCTCGTCGGGAAAGGAGCTGTCCGGATTCATGCGGTCGGGCCGAGGGCCCGTTCGCATGCTACCCGATCGTCAGCACCGGATCGCCGAGCACGTTCATGCGCGGCGCGACCCCGAGGCCCGGCGACGTGGACGCGGCCATGCGACCGTTCTGTCGCTGCGGTGCGCCTTCTGCTGTGCTGACCGTCACGTAGCTGTTGAAGTCTGTCGAGGTGAACAGCAGCTCGGTCGGCGTGCTGTGGGCGAGGTGTGCGATCGCCGCGGTCGTGACGTCGCCGCCCCAGCTGTCTTCGATCGTCATCGCGACGCCGAGCGAAACGCACATGTCGCGGGCTTGCTTCGCCTTGGTCAGGCCACCGAACTTGCTGATCTTGATGTTGACCACGTCCATCGCTTGGTCGGCGTTGGCGCGCAGGAGCTCGGGCATCCCGTCGATCGACTCGTCGAGCACGAACGGATGGTCGGTGCGCCGGCGGATCGACAGGCACTCCTCGTAGCTGTCGCATGGCTGCTCGATGTAGACGTCGACGTCGCGCACGCCGCGGACGACGCGGGCTGCGTCGTGCATGAGCCAGCCGGTGTTCGCGTCCGCGACGAGCACGTCACCGGACTGCAGCTCCGCCGCGACGGCGTGGATGCGCGCGATGTCGGTCTCGACGTCGGCGCCGACCTTGAGCTGGAATCGGCGATAGCCTTCGTCGCGGTAGCCCGCGACTTTGGCTGCCATCGCCTTCGGAGATTCCTGGGAGATCGCGCGATAGAGCACGAAGTCGTCGCCGTAGCGTCCGCCGAGAAGGGTGCACACCGGCTGATTCGAAACCTGACCCAGGATGTCCCAGCACGCGATGTCGATCGCGGACTTCACGTAGGCGTGCCCCTTCAGTGCGGCGTCCATGCGTCGGTTCAGCGGCCAGAGCGCGGTGGGGTCTTCGCCGAGCAGGTGCGGGCCGAGTTCGCGAATGCCCTCGCGCGCGCCCTTGGCATACGCCGGCAGATAGAACGGACCGAGCGGACATACTTCGCCATGACCCGTGACGCCGGCGTCCGTCTCGACGCGGACGATCGTGCTGTCGAACACGTCGACCGACTTGCCGCCGGACCACTTGTAGCTGCCTTCGTGCAACGGCAGGTCGACCTGGAACGCGCTGATCCTCGTGATTCGCATGGGGCGCGAAGTGTAGCCGCGCGCCGGCGGCGTTAGGCTTCGCGAATGGTCAACGAGCACTTTCTGCCGGCGATCGAGCCGTTCGAGCACGGGACGCTCGCGGTCGACGATCTGCACACGATCTACTGGGAAGAGGTCGGCAAGCCGGGCGGCGAGCCGATCGTGTTCTTGCACGGTGGACCTGGTGCGGGCTGCCTCGAGACGGACCGGCAGTTCTTCGATCCCGAGTTTTTCCGGGTCGTGCTCTTCGACCAGCGCGGCTGCGGCCGGTCGAAACCGCTCGGGTGCATCGAAGCGAATACGATCGACCACCTCGTCGCGGACATCGAGGCGCTGCGCGAGGCGCGGGGTATCGAGAGCTGGCATGTGTTCGGCGGCTCGTGGGGCAGCACGCTCGCGCTCTACTACGCGCAGGAGCATCCCGACCGCTGCCGCAGCCTCGTGCTGCGCGGCATGTGGACGCTGCGGCGCGAGGAACTCGACTGGTGGCTCTACAAGATGCGCTTCATCCAGCCGGAGCTGTGGCGTCCGTTCGCGGAGCTGATTCCGGAGGAAGAGCGCGGAGACTTGCTCGAGGCGTATTGGAAGCGGCTGACGGGTGACGATCGAGAGGTCGCGCTCGCCGCGGCGAAGGCGTGGAGCATCTACGAGGGTTCGTGCTGCACGCTGATGCCGAACGACGAGTTCGCGTCCCACTTCGCGGAGCCGGAGATGGCGTGGAACCTCGCGCGCCTCGAAGCGCACTACTTCCGCGCACCGTTCGAGCCGGACGACCTGCTCTTCCGACGCGTGGATCGCGTGCGGCACATCCCCGCGTTCCTCGTGCACGGCCGCTACGACATCGTGTGCCCGATCAAGACCGCGGACGACCTGCGGCAGGTCTGGCCGGAGCTGTCGTTCGTCGCCGTTCCGGATGCGGGCCATTCGTCGTATGAGCCCGGCATCACGAAGGAGCTGGTCGCGGCGTTGGGCCGCATCCGCGATCAAGGCCGCCCCTGACTGACAAAACTGTCTACGTGCAAAACGCGACAGTCAGTGTTACGGCTGCGTAACGCTCACCCGCCGCGCGCGCGGCACGAGTGTTACGCAGGCGTAACGTTCAGTGTCGCGTTTTGCACGGAGACGATTGCGACACTCACCCCAATGCGCGACTCTCCAAGGTATGCGTCCCATCGTCCTCTGCTTCGCCCTCCTCGCCGGTTGCGCCGCGATGCCCGACGACGGCTCCGTGTCGTTGATCACGCCCGGTTCCTTCGATGGGTGGCACACCGCGCCCGGTGGCTCCTGGCGCTGGGACGGCGACGTGCTGATCGGCGAGAGTCCGAAGTCGGAGAAGCGGCACGGGCTCTTGATCAGCGACAAGCGCTATCGCGACTTCGTGGCGTCGATCGAGTTTCGCGCGGTGAACGGGTGTAGCGGCTTCTACTTCCGCGTCGACGAGAGCGACAAGCACACCGGCGTGAAGGGGTTCCAGGCCGAGGTCGAGCCGAACTTCGAAGCCGGCGGGCTCTACGAGACCGGTGGCCGCGCGTGGGTCGTCAAGGCGGACCCGAACCTCGTCGAGAGTGTCTACACGCCCGGCGAGTGGGCGCGCATGACGGTTACCGCGATCGAGGACGACGTGCGCGTCGAGCTCAATGGCGTCGTCACGGCCGAACTGACCGACGATCCGGGCCGTCGTGAAGGGCACTTCGCGCTGCAGCTGCACGGCGGGCAAGACCTGCACGTCGAGTTCCGCAACCTGCGGGTCATCGAGCGGTAGAATCCACGCGGTGTTCGACGAGCAGCGAGAAGTTCGAGAGGGCGGCGAGTCGTCCCCGGCGAGTGCGACGGTCTACCGCGGCGACTACGACGATGCGCTCGCGCTGCAGGTCGAGTTCGGCGCGCTCGGCATCGACGTCGAGCTCGTGCTGGAAGACGACGATGCCGAGGCTGCCGAGCTGCGAGTTCCGGAGGCGATGCACGATCAGGTGCGGCCGCTCGTCGACAAGCTGACGGCGACTCTGCTCGAGGAGGAGCGCGGTCCGCTCGTCGATCCGAACGTCGCCGAAGTGGACGCGATCGGTCGCCGGATCTGCTTCCTTTTCGCCACTGGCGTCGGCTTGCCGTTTGCCCTGCTGCTCGCGCCGGTCTACTTCGCCGCCGCGAAGCAGGCACCGCCGAGTCCGCGTGTGCACACCTACACGATGTTCTGCCTGACGGTGAGCGCGCTCGTGGTGGCGTCCGTTATCGTCGCGGTCGCGTTGCAACTCGGCCGCTGACTGCTTCCGATCCAGAGATGACCGCCGACTCCTCGAAGCTCCGCCTGCCGCCGCTCGGCCGGGCGATGCGGCTCGCGGCGCTCGGCGGACGGGGACTCCTGGTTGCGAACTTCACGCTCGCGCTCGTGCAGGGCGTCGTCCCGGTGGTCTCGATCTGGTTGATGAAGCTCGTCGTCGACGCGATCACGGCAGGCATCGGAACGGACGATCCGGATGCGGCCTTCGACGACTTGCTGACGGTCGTCCTGATCGCGGCTGGCGTCATGCTGCTCGGCCAGGTCTTCCGCACGGTGGCCAGCCTGGTGTCGGAGCTCTACGGCCAGCGCGTCGGCGATCGTGTTGCCGCCGAGATCCACGCGCACGCGAACGCCCTGGACCTCGGCGATTTCGAGGACCCGACGTTTCACGATGCGCTCCAGCGGGCACATTCCGAGGGCCCGACGCGGCCGGTCGCGATCGTCGCCGTCCTCGGCGGACTGTTGCAGTCGTCGGTCACGCTACTCGGCATGGCGGTGGTGCTGGGCACGCTGCACTGGGCGGTGCCCTTTGTGGTGACGATTGCTGCCGTGCCGGCGGTGGTCGTGCGGCTGCGTCACGCGCGACGGCTCTACGAGTGGCAGATGCAGCGGACTCCGGATCAGCGATCGACCGGTTACTTCAATGCCGTGCTGACGTCGCCGCAGGCCGCCAAGGACGTGCGCGTCTTCGGCCTCGGCTCGTGGCTCTCGCAGCGCTACATCGATCTACGCCTGCAGCTACGCGGAGAACGCATCGCGCTGTCGTGGCGCCTGGGGCGTGCCGAGCTCTTCGCGCAGCTGCTGTCACTCTCCGTCGTGTTCGGTTCGTATCTCTGGCTCGGCTGGAGCGCGATCACGGGCGTGCTCACGCTCGGCGCCCTCGTGCTGCACACACAGGCGATCCAGAGGCTGCAGGGTTCGGTGGGCGAGTTGCTGCGGAGCGGTGCTCGTTTGCTCGAGGACGGGATGTTCCTCGAGCACTACTTCGCGTTCTTGGATCGACAGCCTCGCATCTGTGCGCACGATCCCGTGAGTCCGGTTCCGGAGCGGATCGAGTCGCTCCGATTCGAGAGCGTCGGCTTCACCTATCCTGGCCGCCCGGAGCCTGCGCTGGCGGGAATCGATCTCACGATCCAGCACGGCGAGCGAGTCGCGATCGTCGGGCAGAACGGCGCGGGCAAGTCGACGCTGATCAAGCTGCTGTGTCGGCTCTACGATCCGCAGGTCGGTGTGATCACCTGCAACGGGATCGACATTCGTCGCTTCGACCCGACCAAGTGGCGCTCACGCCTCGGCGTGCTCTTCCAGGACGCTGTGCCGTTCGAGCTGAGCGCGCGTGACAACATCGCGTTCGGCGCCCTGGGCTCCGATCACCCGGTCGAAGAGGCCGCCGTTCTCGCGGGGATCCACGATCGCCTCGCCGCCTTGCCGAATGGCTACGACACGATCGTCAGCCGTCGATTCGCAGGCGGATCCGAGTTGAGCATCGGGGAGCGGCGCATGCTGCTGCTCGCGCGCGTGCTGCATCGGCAGGCGCCTCTGCTCGTGCTCGACGAGCCGTCCGCGAGCCTCGATCCGCGCAATGAGGTCGCGATCTTCGACAGGCTGCAGGCCGCGGCCGGGGACCGCACGCTACTCTTCGTCACCCACCGGCCGCCGACGCTCGCGTTCGCGCAGCGCGTCTTGGTCCTCGATCGCGCTCACCTCGTAGAAGACGGCGCACCCGCGGAGCTCGCGCGACAGGGTGGGCCGTTCGCGCGCCTGTTCAGCGCCCCGCGTCCGGATCGAACTTCGGGTTGAGCTCGCGTGGGACCGGCGCCGCGACCGATTCGCGCCACGCCTTCATCTGGTCGTGCATGGCGGCGACCCGATCGGGGTGCTGCTCGGCGAGGTTTCGCGTCTCCCCGATGTCGCTGCCGAGGTCGTAGAGCTCGAGGCGTCCGTCCTCGAAGAACTCGATCAACTTCCAGTCGCCCTGCCGAATGGCGGCCGCGGGCGTCGTGCGCCACGGGTTCTTGCTGCGCTTCGTCGCCTGCAGGTATGCGGGGAAGTGCCAGTGCAGACTCCGAGCGGGCAGTTCTTCGCCGTCGAGCAGCGGAGTCAGACTGACGCCGTCCGCGCGTTCGGGCTTGGCACCGCCGAGTTCTGCGAACGTCTGGAACAGATCGATCCCGAGTACCGGGGTCTCGCAGCTGCCGCCCCGGATCCGACCCGGCCACGCCATGATCATCGGCACGCGGATTCCACCCTCGTAGAGCATGCCCTTGGCGCCTCGCAGCGGGTGCATGCCCGTGACGTTGCCGTGGCCGCCGTTGTCGGAGAAGAACACGACGAGCGTGTTGTCGCGTAGGTCGAGTTCATCGAGCACATCCAGAATGCGGCCGACGCTGATGTCGACGCTCTCGACCATCGCGGCGTACTTCGGGTTGTTGTGGTGCCCGTCTCCCGACTTGTTGCGGTACTTCTCGGTGCGCTCCTCGACGGCCTGGATCGGCGTGTGCACCGCGTAGTGGGCCAGGTGCAGAAAGAACGGCGTCTCACGGTTCTTCCGCACGAAGTCGATCGCTTCGTCGGTGAGGCGCGCGGTCAGATGCTCGCCCTTCGGACCGTTTGGAAGCTGGGGGTTCTTGTACGGAGCGAAGTAGCCGCCGCGCGGGGACCCCGATTTGTTCCCCCCGATGTTGACGTCGAACCCTTGCGTCGTCGGATCGTCTCCCAAGTGCCACTTGCCGACGTGCGCCGTCGCGTATCCCTGCTGCTGCAGCAGCTCCGCGATCGTCACGAAGTTGCCGTCGAGGTCGGTGCGGTTCTGCGTCGGAACCAACTTGCGGTGCTTCGCCTTGCCGCGGGCCGGGGAGCCGACGGTGTAGACGCCGTGCCGCGGTGTGTAGAGTCCGGACATCAGGCAGGCACGGCTCGGTGCGCAGTTCGGCGCGTTGGCGTACGCGTTGCTGAAGACGAGCCCTTCCATCGCGAGCCGGTCGATGCGCGGCGTCTCGTAGTAGCGGCTTCCCATGAAGCCGAGGTCGCGCCATCCCAGGTCGTCGATCAGGAAGAAGACGATGTTCGGCGGACGCTGGGTTGCGGCGACGTCCGTCGCGCACCCGCACAGCAGCAAGAGAATCAGGATGCGTAGCACACGGCTATTGGATCGGTCGCGCACGGGTACGCAAGTCACCAACGCTGGGGCAGCCGGCGCGTCCCGGGCCGGGGAGGCCCGGGAATCACCGGCAGGTGGCGATGTGTTCGCTAGATGCTGGTCGGGTGAAGCGAACACTACGGGAGCAAGATGATCCCGGACGTGTACAGCGCCACCGACAGGCATGCCGTCACCGTGACGGCGAGCCGATCGGAGATCGGCTTTCTGCGATACGTAATCTTCATGGTGTCCTCCTTCTCGTGCTGGACGCCTCGAAGAGGGCCGAAAACCTCGTGACCGAAGCGAGGTTCTCTACCTTGTGGGAGGTTCAGTCTTCGAAGAGGACACCGCTTTGCTCGTAGCCCGCGGCCAACAGGGCCTTCGCGAGAGCGGTCCGCGCTTTGCCGTACGCCATGCGCGCGGCGTCCGCGGTCGGCTTGTCCAGCTGCTCGGCGATCTCGGCCCACGACGCGCCCGCGAAGTGCCGCTGCACGATCAGTTCGCGGATGTCCGCTGGCATGTTCTCGAGAGCGGACAGCAGGATCTCGTGACGTTCGGCCTTGTCGACCTTGTCGAGTGGCTTGGTCTTGCCGTCCTCGGGGTGCAGGTCCGGGTTCGGGTCGACCTCGCGCTGCTTGTCGACGTCGCGCTTGCCGCCGGAGCGGATGCTCTTCGCGGCGTCCGAGATCTGATTCTCCGCGATTTTCGCGAGCCAGTTGATCAGGCTCGCCTCGGAGCGGATCTCGAGGCGCTCGATGATGCGTGCGGCCGTGATGAACGTCTCTTGCGACAGGTCGGCCGAGTCGAACGCGAGCCGGAGGCGCGCACCCATGCGGGCGCGGACGACGGCGCGGACGCGATCGTAGTAGCGCGAAAACAGCTGACTCAGGGCGTCTTGGTCGCCGGATTGCGCGGCGCCGACGAGCTCGAGGCTCTTTTCGAAATCGGTCATGGGTCAGAGCGAGACGGTTAGCTTCGCGAAGTGGTTCTCTTCGATTCGTTCCGAATCGAAGATGTCGAAGACGGATCGGGCGCTTCCACCTGTTCCGCGCAGAGGTCCATCGAGGCGTTCCAAGAGGTCCTGTGCGTGATCGGTCGGGACGGTTTGGACCCCGCGATTCCCGGCGTACGTGTTCAGCCCGTCGACGACCTCTTGGAGGATGTCGATGCTCGCGGCCTCAGTCACGGTATAGAACATGAGCTCGCCTTTGCAGCCCGGCGCGACGATTGCCTCGCGAGACGCGAACTCGACCACGTGTCGTCCGGACTCCACGACGGATTTGAACGGGCTCTCGTCGGCGGGGTTCTTCGCGCGGACGGGTATGAAGGACTCCTCGCCCGATGTCGACTTCAGTTTCGCGATCGCGAAGACCGCTGTCGTGCTCTTGGCTTCGAGCTCGACGCCGCCGGCGGCGGGCCTTGCCATGCCGGCCTGGCCGGCGTGAGCGAACCCCGCGACCAGCTTCACGCTGGGGCTCGGCATCAGGAGCCACGTCGCCGTCATCGTGATCGCGATCGTCGCCGCGACGAGCGACGCCGTTCGATTCCGTCGCACGAAGTAGCGCGCGCGACGCGCCATCGAGCCTCTGCACGCCGTCGGTATCTCGGTGCCGCCGAGGTAGCGCTCGAGGTCCTCGCGAAACGCGCGCGCGCTCGCGTAGCGCCGTTCGACGTTGTGCTCCATCGCCTTGAGGCAGATGTCCTGGAGCTCACGCGGTACGTGCTCGTCGAGTTTGCGCGGCATCTCGACATCGCCACGTGAGATGTGCGTCAGGACCTCCGAGATCGAGTCGCCCTTGATCGCGCGTTTGAGCGTCAGGAACTCGTAGAGCACCGCGCCCATCTGGTAGACGTCCGAGCGGGGGTTGATGCCGGACTGCTGCGTCTCGACCTGCTCTGGCGCGACGTAGAACAGCGTGCCGAAGAGTCCCTGGGTGATATCGCCGGACTTCGTATCGAGCGTGCGTCCGAGACCGAAGTCGAGCAGCATCGGTTTGCCGCCGCCGCACAGCATGATGTTGTTCGGTTTGAGGTCGCGGTGGACGACGCCCTTCTGGTGCGCGGCTTCGAGGATGCGTAGGATCGCGGCCGTGATGCGGGCGACGGATCGGTACCAGTCCTCGTTACCGAGGATCTGGTCCTCTTCGTGCGTCGGCTCCCGATCGATGATCCGCAGGATGTCGCGTGCCGTCGGCTTCGCGCCGAGCTCCGAGGCCTTGCCGATCACGTCCGACAGCGGAATCCCGTCGACGAGCTGCATGGCGAAGAACGTCATGTTGCCGTCGGCACAGAAGTCGTGAACCGCCGCGATGCCGGGATGATCGATGCGCTGCATCAGCTGGGTTTCGCGGCGGATGTTCTCGACGGAGTCGAGGGACGCGCACGCGTTGCTGTTCAGGATCTTGACGGCGACGGTGCGCTCGAGGTGGGCGTCGTGTGCCGCCCAGACTTCACCCATGCCTCCTTCGCCGATCTTCCGCTCCAGCCGGTACCGATCGGCGAGCACGAGCCCGGGCTCCACCTTGTGGATGAACTGGTGGATCTCGTTGTCACCGGTCGCCACGAGTCGACGGAACAGGTCGCGATCCGAGTCCGTCGCGAGCTGCCGTAGGTAGTCCTCGAGATCTGGCGACTCACCCGACTCCTTGGCGACGAAGAACTCGGACGCCAGGCGGTCGAGCAGCGAGTCGTCGGAGGAGTCGTCGAGGGGACGCGTCGGGTCGGTCATCTGGAGGTCCAGTGTGTCACATGGCGGGAGAGTGCCATAGCGCTTCGCTGGGGGCAGGGACCGGGCCTGCCCCCAGCGAAGCGATAATCTGAGAGAAACCGGTCAGGGCCCGACGCGCGACACGATGGTGCCGTTTTCGTCCAAGAACTCGAGGGCCGCTGCTCCGTCCGCCCCGACGCAGAGCCGAGCCCGAATTCGTGCCGCGCGGTCGCGCAGGAACACTCCGGCACGGCCGCTCTCGTCGCGTCCGACGAACAGTCGCTGCGCGCCGAACGGATCGCGGAAACCGATCTTGCCTAGGAACGACTCGATCTCCCGGGTCTTCGCTTCGCCGTCCTCGATCCCGTTGATCCGGGTTCGCTCTCCGAGCACCTCGTCCAGCGGGAGCTCCGGCCGGTCCCAGACTCGCAGCCCGGCGATCCGTTTCGCTCCGTCGTTTCCCTTCCGTTCGCCGTAGGTCAGACCGACGACCTGGTCCTGTTTGTGCTGGTCGAACAACAGCGACGCGCTCGCGTCGCCGTCTTCGCCGCGAAACACGAGGCCGCCGCACTCGTCACCTTCGTCGTTGAAGAACAGCATCCCGGGGTGGCTCGAGCTGCGCTTGCTCTCGACGCCGTTGAGGATCGGCCCGGGAAAGCGCGTTTCGTTCGCGATCAGGAGTTTGAGCGCGCCGTCCTCGCCGACGACGTTCAGGCGACGGACGGTGAGCTCGTCGAGCTCGAGTCGGCTGCCGTTTGCGAGCACTACCACGAGCGCGATCGTGACGGCGAGGGCGTACGCGAGAACTATGTGCAGCTGCCAGCGCATGGCAGCGCATGTTACTTCAGGGACATGAACACGAAGTCGTGCTGATCGCCGGCAACGTTTCTTCGGATCGCTCGCTGCAAGGACGCGGGGCCCATCGCCTGTTTCATCGCTGTATGGATCTCGTCCGACGTCTTCGCGGCGGACGCGGCTTCTCTCAGTTTCGCGACAAACACATCGGCGAATCGAGATCGGTCTTGAGCGTTCTGCAGGGATGTCGATGCCGCGAGGACCACGTATGCCGGACCCTCGAGGTTGCTCTTCCCACTTGAATTGGGAATGCGAGTCGGCTGGGAGACCCCGGCAGCGCCTGCCTGACAGCAGTCGAGGGCGATCATGATGTGCTTGGCTTCGCAGTCCTGGAAGACGCGAGTCAGGCGTTCGAACCCGATGCAGTTCTGCTCGGGTTCGCGGTCCTCGTCGAGTACCGCGTCCCATGCCGCCACGAAGCCGCCCCTGTTCTTGGGGTCGAGTCCGTGACCGGAGAAGAAGACGAGCACTTGGTCGTTGGGGCCGGCGCGCTTGAGCGCGTGCAACGCACGATCGATGCTGTCTTCGTCAGCCTGCTCGTTCGTCAGCACGGTCATGTGATCGTCGTCGTCGTGCCAACCGAGATCGACCAACGCACTTCGAATCCGTCGGATGTCGCTCACCGGAGTTTCGAGATCATCGAAGTCGTTCGATCGGTACTCGTCGATTCCGATCAGAACGGCGTGGGCGCTGTCGTACCGAGCGTGATACTTCGCGTTCTCGGGAGGCTTCGCAGGGCCGGGCGTGCGTATGCGCGTCGTCGGCTCGGGCCACTTCGCCCAGGCGATGCCCGCCACAACGAGAGCGATCGCCGCGGCCGTGACCGGCTTGACCCAGCCTCGCGTGTTCGCCGGCGCGTTCATGTCGACGCCTTCGAGCGCTTCCTTGACGTCCAGCATCGTCGGATAGCGCATCGTCGGGCTGCGTCGCACGCACTTGAGCACGATCTCGCCGAGCTTCGCGGGCATGTCTGCGAGGTGCCGGGGGTCCTGCGGCTCGGACCACTCCGCTTCGTGGGACTCGAATGCCGGTCGACCGGTGAGGCACTCGTAGAGCACGCAGCCGAGCGCGTAGACGTCGGCGCGCGCGTCGGCGGGTTGTCCGGCGATCTGCTCCGGCGCGGGGTGGTTGGGCAGCGCCCGCGCGACGGTCGGTTCTTCGCTCTTGTACATGATCGACGACTGGTTCAGCAGGTCGATCGGCTTGGCGAACACGAAGCCCGTCAGCACGGCGCTGCCACCTTCGGAGTCCAGGAGGATGTTCCCGGCCGCGATGCCGCGGTGCACGATGTCGCAGCAGTGCACGGCGTGCGTCGCGTCGGCGAGCTGTGCACCGAGGCACAGTGTCTCTTCGGGAGTCAGTCGGCCGCGGCGCTCGAGCAACTCGGACAGCGGCTCCCCCGTGCGCGCATCGAGGACGAGGATGGGGCACTCGGGGTTCTCGATGACCGTCTTGAGGTTCTGGATGCCGACGTGGCTGACCTTCGCGCGCGCGCGCGCGTCACGCAGCATGCGCGTGCGCTCTCCCGCGGACGCCAAGACCTGGCGCGCTTCGATGCCGGGGAACTCGAGTATGACCTCCTGCTCGAGCGTCGTATCGAACGCGCGCAATCGAACGAGCTGTTCGGTCCGGAGTAGTTCCTCGCGGACTTGATAGCGTTCGGGAATCGGAGGGTCGCCAGCGGCCATTGTGCGCGGACGAGTGTAGCGCCTTCGCTATCGCTGTGGCTTGTCGAACAGGCGGAACTTGATGCCGACCTTTCGCAGCAAGAACTGCGAGGCGACCTTCAGGTTCACGAGGCCGTAACGGACCGAGGGCCAGAACGCGATCGACGACGCTTCCTTGAAGTAGCGGACGGGCATCGGCGCGGTTGCGACCGTAAAGCCCGCGTAGATCGACTGCGCCAAGAACTGCGCGTCGAACCCGAAGTCGTTCGTGTTGTTCTCGAACGAGACGTTCTCGAGAACCTTACGCGTGTAAGCGCGGAAGCCCGAGTGGTACTCGCCGATGTTCATGCCGAACGTGAGGTTCAGGAAGATCGTGAGGACGCGGTTGCTCAGGTACTTCCACACCGGCATCCCGCCCTTCAGGCATTCGCGGCGCGAGCGGATGCGGCTGCCGAGGATCACGTCGGTCGTGCCGTCGGCGAGGAAGCCGACGAAGTGCGGGACGAGTCGCGCGTCGTACTGGTTGTCCGGGTGCAGCATCACGACGATGTCCGCCCCGCGCTCGAGCGCTGCGAGGTAGAGCATCTTCTGGTTGCCGCCGTAGCCGAGGTTCTGCGGTGTGACGAGCACGTCGAGTCCGAGCTTCTCCGCGAGTTCGACCGTGCCGTCCTTGCTGCAGTCGTCCCCGACGATCAGCATGTCGTAGCTGCCCTCGGGAATGTCGTTGAGCGTGTCCTCGAGCGTCTGCTCGGCGTTGTACGCCGGCATGACGACCGCGACCTTCGGGTTGTCGATCTGCTCCTTCATTTGCCCTGGCCGAGTTCCTGCAGTCGTTTCATCGCGAGGTGCTTCTTTTCGAGTTCGGTGCGGAACTGTTGGAACGGTGGATACAGCGGATCCTGTTCGGACGGAGTCGGATGATTCTCGAGCACGGCCATCGCCTCGGCGAACTGGCCCAGAGCGTCGAGCCCCGCAGCGAGCAGCAGGGTCTCGGTCGGCAGAAGTAAACCCTGATCGGCCTTCTCGCGCAGCAATTCGACGGCGCCAACTGGATCGCCGGCGGTCCAGAGCGCGAGGAAGAGCTCGGATCGTTCGGCCTCACCGGCTTCTTGGATCAGGGCGAATGCCAAGTCCGCGCGGCCGAGTTCGTAGAGAGTCGTCACGGCGAGGCGGCGCGTGGCCTTGGCCGCGGGGTCCTCGCGGAGCTGCTCGAGCAGATCGAGCAGGCTCACGAGACGGTCTTTGCCCGCTCCGCTGGTGGCGAGCGCCAGGGCGGACCGAGCCTTGACGAGGTCGTCCTCACGAATCCAGGCGAGGCAGAGATCGCGCGCGGCGCGCTCGGCACCGTCGCGCGCCGCGTTCTCGAACGAGCCGGGGTCGATGTCGAAGACGAGCAGGGCCGCGCCGTAGTTGTCGGTCGGCGTGAAGCGGCGAATCCAGTGGTAGGTCCGGCCCGTGCGCTCGGGATCGGGCCGTCCGAGGGCCGTTGCGAGGATCGCCAGCTTGCCGAACCTAGGCCCATCGGTCGGCTTCAAGAACGTGATGTCCGGATGGCGTTCGCGCAAGGCGAGACGACCGGGGACGTTGTTCTCGCCCCAGTCGACGTTCGAGTCGGTGTAGATCCGATACGCGCCGGCAGGCCCGCCGACGATCGGATTGAAGTACCCGAGGTAGTGCGGCGCGGTGACGATCACGATGCTGACCATCCAGCCGCACAGCAGGACGGTCGCGGGAACGCGCAGGGCTCCCGGCGTGATCACCGCATCTCGCAGCCATGCCCCGCTCAGCACGAGCAGCAGCGGGAACATCGGCAAGATGTAGCGCACGCCGATGTGCAGATCGCTGAGGAACGTGACGTAGACGAACAGGAGTGCGCACGGCGCGACGATGCACGGCACGACGTAACGAACACCGACGCGCAGCGCGCCGATGACGCCGGCGAGCACGAGTATCAGGTTGGGCAGCGCGGTCTTCGTGAAGAGAAGGGTCAGGTAGTAGGCCCAATGCGCGCGGTCGTAGTCGAGGAAGCGACCCGAGAAGCCGACCGAGACGGCAGCCTGATAGTCGGCGCCGATGACGAGTGGTGCGGGAAGCAGCCGGAGCAGCCATCCGGCGACCGGCAGCGAGTCGACGCGTTGTAGTGTCGGCGAGCGGAGGGGCGTCACTTCGGGATCGAAGAAACCCGCGCGGAACAGATACGTCGCGTGCAGCACCAGGAGAGCGACGGCGCCACCGGCCGCGAGCCACCCGATCGTCGTTGCCAGTGCTCGCGCGCGACGCTCCGGTCGTTGCGCGACGGTCGCCACGGCGAGCATGGGAAGGGCGACTGCGATCAGCAGCGACGTGTACTTCGTCGACATCATCAGGCCGAGAGCCGCGCCCCAAGCGCACAGCCGCAGAACGCTCGGTGCGCGCAGCCACCGCCAGAACAGCCAGAAAGTCGCGACCGTCGTCGCGGCGAGCGCGGTATCGGTCGCCGTCAGGCATCCGTAGCCGATCAGCGTCGGGCTCGTCGCCGTCAGAAACAGCGCCAGCAGCCCGCCGCGCAGTCCCCACGCTTCCGCGGCCCACGCGAACACGCTCAGCAGCAGCAGCACGGTGAACGGCACGAGGCCGGCGCGCGCCGCGAACTTGAAGTCGTCGATCCGCGCGGCGTCGAAGTCCGACACGAACGTCTGGTTCGCGATCAGCCCGGCCGCGCCCTGCAGCCGTTCCTGCAGCGAGTCCCACTGGAAGTCCTGCACGATCGCGTGCCCGGCGAGGATGTAGCCGCGCTCGTCCGCGGTCCAATCGAGCCGGGATGCCAGCGTCAGCAGCAGCACGACGTGCGCCGCGACGATCGCGAGCGCGGCGACGAGATAGCCCCGGCGGGGGGTGTCGCTGCTGTCAGGCAGGGTTTCCACGAGGTTTTTCAGGGCGTGATGGCGGGAATCGAGTAGGGGTCAGTCTCGGGGCGATCGACACAAAAGCAAGTCGGGCGCGGGCTCGCGCTGGATCTCGTGCGGTCGAACCGCGAGCCTTTCCGCGCCAGAAAGGAACCCTCATGAGACCCCTGACCCTACTCCTCACCACTTCTCTCCTCGCCTCCTGCAACTCGCTGTCGACCCGCCCGGTGGAGATCGACATGCCTGCAGTCATGCAGGAATACATGATGCTCGGCATGCCGGGCGAAGAGCACCAAGAGCTCGCCAAGTCCGTCGGCAACTGGAAGACCACGATGCGCTACCGCAACGACGCCAGCGAAGACTGGCAGGAGATGTCCGGCAGCGCGAGCTACGAGGCGATGTTCGATGGCCGCTTCGTCATCGGTCGAGACCGCGGCGTCTTCGACATGGAAGGCCAGCAGTTCCCGCACGAGTCCATGATGATCATGGGCTACGATCGCCTGCGGAACGAGTGGACGTCGAGCTACTACAGCTCGATGTCGACGTGGAGCGGTGAGCTTCGCGGCAAGAAGAACGCGGACGGCGTGATCGAATACGCCGGAATCCACTACGACACCGTGACGCCCGAGGGACGCCCCTCGAAGGCGCACAGCCGCTGGGAAGGCGACGACAAGATGGTGTTCGAGATGTGGGACTCGATCGGTGGCGAGATGGTCCACACGATGACGTGGATTGCCGAGCGGCAGAAGTAGCCGATCGGCGACGCTGCGCGTCACTTGAGTTTCTGGATCGCGCTGCTGTCCTTGACGAGGAACTGGGTCGCGCCTCCGCGCGTCGCCTGTCCGATCTTCAAGATCGCGCGCCTCGCCTTCTTGATCTGGGCCTCGGACGCGCCTGCTCTGCGCAAGCGGCCCTCTTCCTCGTCCCGCGCGATCTGTGTCGCCATGAGGTCGAACGTTCGGACCGCGGCGCGTGCGTCCCACGTGACCTTGATCGCGCGCGCTCGCGACTCCAATGCGGCGACGGCGGACTTCGCGACGTACAGCCCGCGATCGCCCGCCTCGGCGTAGATCCCCACGTCGTCCGGGCGGACGCCGGACACGGTGAACCAGGCGTGCTTGGACTTGAGCGGACCCCACCGCACCAAGATCTTGCCGGCCGGGATCTTGCTGCGCTTGACGGCCTTGCTGAAGTCGATGCCCCGCAGCGCGTTCTTCACCGCGGACGTGCCGAAGCCGCAGGAGAGCATGAAGTTCACGGCGGTGTGCACCTTCAGCTTGATCGCGTCGGAGTCTCGGTGGGACTTCCCGGCTACGGGCAACCAGATCGAGTCGAGTTCCTCGAGCGTGGGTTTCGTGAGCTTGCTCAGGTCCGTGCCCATGACGTGAGGCTAACACGTCGAGGCGATTCGCGACGCCGCGTGGCTGACGACGAAAACCGCGGCAGAACTAGCAGCACTACGTCTGGGGCGAATCGCCTCCGCTGTCCGGCGGGGCGTCCCCGGGGCAGACTCTCCACTCGACGGTCATCCGATACGGGATGCGCTCGAGTTCTCTCTGCGTCGCCGGGGCCACTTTCGTGTCGAGTGCGCTCGTCGGTCGTCCTGATCGCGCGCGCGCGTTCTGCTCGGTGGTGAACGCGAGTGCCGCCTCGCGCGTCGTCCACGGCTCGGAATCTTCGTGAGCCAACAAGAACGTGCGGACCTTCCACCAGCAGCCACGACGGTCGTAGAAACAGCCCTTGTCCTCCATCTCCGTGGCGGTCAATGGAATTCCGCACCTGTCGAACATCAGGTTGAGCCAGTTCTGGAGGTCGCCATCGTCGATGTAGCAGGTGGCATCGTCGCAGACCAGGCCGTGGTCGAGGGGGGCTGCCGTCGCGTCTTCCCACCCTGGTTTGTCGAACATCGCGTTCGACTCGGTGATCGCGTGAACCTTGAACTCGTGGAGGGACTCGAAGCGGCGCGCGACCTTCGAGATGCCGCGGATCGAGATGCCGTGCTTGAACGTGAAGTCGCTGATCGTGTGTGCCATGGGGATTCGTGGGTTGGGGAACTACGGAACTCGGATGCTCTTGGCGCAGCGGAAGCCCACGTCGGTACGGCCCATCGGGGAGTGCGCGTGCCAGTTGAGGATCGTCAAGACGGGTTCGGCCGCGGTCGCGAAACTGGACCCGTGAACGCAGCCGAAGATCAAGTCGGGTTCGGGAGTGCCCGGGCCGGTGCGCAGCGCGATCGAGTCCGACCACTCCTTCACGTTGCCGAGTAAGTCGAAGACTCCCGCGGCGGTGCGGTCGCCCGGGTGGGACATGACCGGGCTGGCGTTCGCGTACGCGTCCCGCCATTTCGCGAGGTCGCGCGCGAGTGACCCGGTGGGGATCTTGTTCGTGTTCGCCTTCGCGTTGGCGTCTCCGGCCGGTGGCGGCCACGGGTACGTACGGCCTTCGGTGCCCGCGGCCGCAAGCTGCCACTCGCGGCGCGTCGGCAGTCGCTTGCCGGCCCACTCGGCGTACTCCATGGCTTCGATCATGCTGATGCGGCAGACGGGTAGCTTCCGCCAGCCCTCCGGAAGCACGTTCGGCCACCAATCCGGTCGTGGTCGTCCGGTGGCCTCAAGGAACGTCAGGTACTCGCCGTTCGTGACTTCCGCCCGGTCCATCAGGAAGTCCGCGACCTCGTGACGTTCGGAGCCGCGATACGGGCCGACCGTGATCGGCGGAGGCATGCCGCCGGTGATGAGGACCATGTCCTCGCGTGCGTGCGTCGACGGGACGAGGGTCGGTGTCAGTGTCAGCTCCTCGTCCTTGACCGGACGTCGTGTCAGCTCCGCGAAGTCGCCGTTCGCAGCGACCACGATGAAGCGCACGACACCGACCGGCAGCGACGTGGTGAGCGGAGTCGTCCCGAGGAGCTCGGGAGACCGGAACTGTCCCGACAGAGGCTCCATGAAACGGGCGTGGACCTCTGCCCCCGGCGAGTCGGTCGTCACGGTCACGGAGAACGCGTCTCCGCCCGCCAAGGCCACTTCGGCGCCGATCCACATCGTCAACGCCAGAGCGGAGAGCAGGCCCGCCACGGTGAGCTTGCGGCGGTGTCGCTGCAGTCCTCGCCTGAGCGGACTGGCCCTTCGCGCCCGGATTCGCGCGGAGTCTCGGAACCGTCGTAGGTCGTCGATGAGCGCTTCGACGGTCTGGTAGCGGCGCCGTGGTGTGCGCTCGAGTGCCTTCAGGCAGATCGTTTCGAGATCGACGGGGATGTCCCCGCGATGCGTCGACGGGGGCGGCACTTCGGACAGTGCGATCAGGCGCTGGAGCTGTCCGGAGTCCTGGCTGTCGAACGGCAAGCGCAGGGCGAGCATCTCGTACATCACCACGCCGAGCGAGTAGATGTCGCTGCGGCTGTCGATTCCCGTGGCGTTGGCGATCGCTTGTTCGGGACTCATGTACGACACGGTGCCGACCGCCTGCCCGCTCGCCGTCAGATGGGAGTGCAGGTCGTCGCGAAGCCGTGCGAGCCCGTAGTCCGACAGGCGGGGAGCACCGTCCTCGTCCAACAAGATGTTGTGAGGTTTGACGTCTCGATGGATCACGTCGTTCGAGTGCAGGCACGCGAGCGCCTGGCCGATCGCGATTCCGACGTCGACGACGCGAGATGACGGAATGCGTTCGCCGCGGTTACGAAACCGCTGGATCTCGTCGGCCAGCGACTCGTGCATGACCTGGCGCATCACGAGGAACGTGCACGCGTGATCTTCGCCGAACTCCTCGATCTCGACGAGGTGGGGGTGACGGAGATCGGATCCGATCACGTGCTCGAGTCGGAGCCGTTTGCGCTGGACGTCGCTGAGTCCGACGTGTGGGTGTAGGGCCTTGATCGCGACGCGCGTGCCCTGTTCGTCCCGTCCCTCGTACACCGTGGCCATGCCGCCGACGCCGAGGAGCCGAACGATCTCGTAGCGGCCGATCGTGAGTGGAAGCTGCGATGGGGTCGGACCCGCTGACAGCTCCGCTCGCGTTCTCAGGTAGTCGCGGCAGCGCTGCTCGATGGATGCTCGGTCGGCGATCGGATAACGAGCCACGAACGAATCGACGTCCTGGATCGCCCCGGACTCATACAGTCCGATGAACTCCTCGAGTATGTCGTCGTGGCAGCTCACTGCGACTTGCCGACCCTTCTTCTCTCCAACGGAACGAGCAAAGCTATGATATCCTGCTCCGGATCCGATGGACAGACCTCCGTCGCCAAACAGAGACCTGTCGAGTACCCGCCTATTGCAGCGGTGGTATGACGGCGAACGAGCCGCGGTCGACGAGTTGATACGGCGCCACGAACCGTGGATTCGGGAGCGCGTGAGGCGTCGTTTGGGGGACCGACTCCGCGAGCGCCTCGAGAGCAGCGATATCGTGCAGGAGGCGTTACTGAGATTCTGCTCCGACGGACCGAGGATCCGCGTGACGCGTGATGCGCAGTTGCGAGCGCTCCTGACCGTGATCGTCGAGAACACGATTCGGGACAAGAACGACTTCTTCCGCCGGCATCGCCGAGACCTGGCGCGGGATCAGCCGCTCTCCGAGATGGTCGAGATCGACCTCGATAGGCGCGGCGGCGAGGCAGAATCGCCGACCGGGGCACTCGAGCAAGCGGAGCGACACGCTGTGCTCCGCTTGGCGATGGAGATCCTGTCGCCCGAAGACCGGGAGGTGGTGTTGCTACGCACACGGGAGGGCAAGACCTTCGTGCAGATCGGGGAGATACTGGGCATCACGAGTGGCGCCGCGGACACTCGCTTCCGGCGTGCCGCTCGCAAGCTGCAGACGCTGATCGAGCGCATCGATGGTGGGGGCGCCGGTGCTTGCATCGAAGAAGCCGCGGCCGATACCGGCGAGTAGCCGTCGGCCACTAGACGACTTTGGAGAGCACATCACTTCGCGCTTTCTCCGCGAACCTCTCGAGGTCGGCCTTGGGCGGCGTGAAGTCCAGCGTCGACAGGTCACCTGTGTCGAGCGTCAGGTAGCGCTCGAAGTGGGGGCGCGAGGGGCTGACCCTGGCTTCGCCGGCGTTCAACAGTGCCTCGACCAACGCGAATACGTAGTCGAACGCGTGGTCGATCTCCTTCCGCTCGCTCCGGGCGAGTCGGAGCCCGAACATCGAGTTCGCGTCCGCGCCGAACGCGGCGGCGGGGATGTTGTCGAACATCCCTCCGTCGATCCAGAACCCGTTCAGGTCTCGAGACTGCAGGCCCTTGCTCGGATCGGTGAGTCCCTCGCGCCGAGCATCACTGATCACGACCGGCTTGAACGCGATCGGGAAGCCCATCGAGATGCGGACGGCGTCGGCCACGGGAAACGCCGGCGTCGTCTTCGCCGAGAAGATCTCGCTGCGTCCGGTGCTCAGGTTGCTGCCGGACATCGCGAGTGCCACTCCGGTGAGCTCTTCGAACTTCGTGAAGTTCACGTCGTGGTATTGCTCGGCTGCGCCGCCCCCGATTCGAGACAGGTTCTCGCCGAGGATCCGCGCGAACACCTTGCGGGCTTCCCAACCGTCGAAGAGACCGTAGGTCGTCAGCAGGCATCGAATGCTGTCGGTCGGTTCGAGTGCCAGCGTGCGCAAGGGCTGGCCGGCCGAGCCGAGCAACGTCTTGAACAGCGTGCCGAGCGAGTCGCCGAGTCCACTCATCGGGTCGAACACCTTGGCGAGGCCGCTCGTCTTCGCGAACAACTTGAGGAGCGTGCCGTCGATCGGCCCGGGTCCGCGCTTGCAGCGAATCCAATGCTCCGGGTTGGGGCCGTCGTAGAAGCTGCCGAAGTCGACGCGATCCATCTCGTGTTTGATTGCTGCCGGCGTCATGCCGAGCGCGACCAACATCGCGGTGATCGCACCGGCCGACGCGCCGGCGACGCCCTTCAGCTCGGAGTCTCGGTGGAAGCCGCCGTTGCGGTCGTAGCGCAGCACGCCGCGAGCCTCGAGACCGCGCAGAGCACCCTCGTAGATCAGCCCTTTGCCTCCACCGCCCTCGAACGCGAGGTAGCGGATCGAGTCGGCGCGGATCGTCCCGAGAGCCTCCGGTTGCTCGTCGAGGGCTTCGACTTCGCAGTCGACCTCACTCTCGACTTCCCGCACGAGCATCCGCCCGGGTAGCACGCGCCCTTCGCCGTCGAGCAGTGCGACGGATCGATGCTCGCCGTCGGTCAGCTCGGCTGTCGCGGTTCTGCCGGAGAGTTCGGTCGCTCGATAGCAACTCGCGAGGTTGCTCGGTCCCGGACCACGTTCGACGATCCACGTCGAGGCGGCGCCGAGTTCGGGTGGCCGCGTCCCGGCTCTTGCCGCGACTTCCAGGTTGTCGAATCTGTCTCGTCGAGAAAGCTCGGCCCACAGGCGGGCGGGCTCCGGTGCTTCGTGTGATTCCATGCGGTTGGACTCCGGTCTGGCTGCGGCACGCATCGCGACCTCGGGGCGGATGCGAACGGCGGTAGAACCTTCGATCGGTAGGCCCGTGCGACGGAGGGCGCGCTGCGCCTCCTCGCGGTCGAGTCCGATCGACATCAGTGCGGCGATCGCGCCGCTCACCTGTGGTGTCGCGAAGCTCGCGCCGTCGACGACAGGCGTATCGGTCGCGACCGTGAGGACCCCGTTCGCGCGCGCGGCGAACTCGGGTTTGGCGCGGCCGTCACGGGACGGCCCGGTACTCGCCCAGCTCGAGCGCTTCGCGTGCAGCTCGATGCCGTCGATGGCGCCGACCGTGACCGCGCTACGGCTCGCGGCGATCGTGCCGAGTGTCGCGGTCTCCGGTGTCGCCGCGCCGATGAAGCGTGCACACTGATGGCCGCAGCGCTCGATCGACGCGTGGAATCGGCCGTCCGTCGATTCGACGTCTCGGAGGCGGAGCGTCCAGCCGCCGGGCGGCGCGTTCGCCCCCAAGAACGCGTCGACGTGATGGTCTCCGTTGTTCGGGTCGGAGCGCCGGTGGTAGATCCGTCCGACCTCTTCGCCGTCGTGCTCGATCGTGGCGTGCTCGCCGAGCTCGACGCGCGTGTGGATCCCGGTGGCAGGATGCGCGAGCTCGGCGACGAAGTGGTCGTCGCCGCCGTACCAGACCTCGATCTCGGATCCCGGGGCAGGCCGATCGACCTCGAGCTCCAGGAGCTCGTCGCTTCCGGGTGAGACCACACCGAACGTGTGGAGTCCCGCCTCGCCGTAGTTACCGCCGCTGCACACGATGCACGCGTGTGGATCCTCGAGGTGCAATGCGTCGATCGCTCGCTCGAGGAGGGTCGTGCCGTCTCTCGGACCTCCGTTGCTCCCGATGCTGAGGTTCGCGACCCAGGGACGGCCGTTCGCGAGTTCTCGCACGAAGTCGAGCGCTTCGGCGACGCGAACCGAGTCACCGAGCGTGGCGGGGCCGTGCGTGTCGCTCGCACTCAGGTGTACGAATGCGAGCTCCGCGCCGGGGGCGATCCCCGGCGGCAGATCGTCATGACCCCGACCCGCGCCGATGTCGAGCACGGACGAACCGTGGAACGTCGGGCCCGGTGCATAGCCGAGGGCTTCGTAGGGATTCGGCTGCGTCAGTGCGCGATCGATGTCGGCGCGCCGGTGCACCGCGCCGTATCCGTGCCGCGCGCTTCCGTCGTGATCCGCACGTTGGTCCCAGATCGCGATGAGGCGAGTGCGTCCATCCTCGTCGCGAAAAGCGGGGTGCGCGAAGTGGCAGTCGAAGTCGAGCACGGCGAACAGGCTGCCGGACCCGGCGGAAGCACCGAGCGAAGTCGGACGCCAGCCTTCGGGGCGGTTCGGTTCCGGGACCGGCGTGGCCGATGCGTTCGTCGACTCGATGGGGCGGGTGGCCTTGAGGCTCACGATCTCGTCCGCGGCGTGCGTCGAGCGGATCTCTCCGGCGGCCACGCGGCCCGAGACGATGTTGCCGAACCGGCTGACGACTTCGAGCTGCGCCGGGGCACGCCCGCGCTCGCGCAGGCGCGCGAGCACGGGCACGGCCGCGTGCGCCGGTTGCGTGCTCAGGACTTGTCGCAGGGCCGGGTCCACTCCGAGTGACCTCGTTCGTGTGTGATTGCGCGGACGTCGCCGTCCGCGCTTGGACACCCGGAATGCGGGTCAGGACTTCGTCTTCGTCGCAGCCGACTGCCGCGCAGGCGAGGCGGGTTCCGGCTCGTCTCGCGTCGTGAACACCGACGAGATGGCGCGCCGCACGTCGGGGTCCTCCAGAGCCGTCGCGACGCCCTGCACCCACGCGGTCGCGGATTCGTTGATCTCTTCGTTCTCGACGTCGAGCTCGATGCCCTGCACGGCTTCGATCAACGCGTTCTCCAGCGCGACGCGGCGTTCCGAGATCTCGCGCTGGCGCACGAACTCGTTGACCTGGAAGACCATCGACTCCGCGTCGATCGTGCTGCACGCCTCGCCATCGTCGCTGGTCGATCCGGAGGTGTCTCCGGTGTCGGTCGAGCCGGTGTCCGTCGAGTCCGAGTCGGTGGAGCCCGAGTCGGTCGAGTCCGTGTCCTTCGCTTCCGTGCCCGTCGCGTCGGTTTCGTCGGTGGCCGATGCATCGCCGATGCTCTTGCCGAGCACGAAGGCCATCATCGGGGACGACGTCATCATGCCGACGAGCATGGCTTTTTTCTTGGCCTCGTCCGAAGCCTCGGAGCCGGCCGCGCTTCGCGCCATCAGGGCGCTCGTGATGTTGAGAGTAGTCATTGGTTGCGCTCCTTTCTCGTTAGCTGAAGGCGTCACTCAGGGCCAGGAGAAGGAGTGGGTTCGACGACAAGTCGGAGCTGCTGTCGCCGCTCCCCGACATCGACATCGCCATCACCATCATCGTCGTCGAGTCCATCGTCGAGCCGTCGTTGAGCAGGCTCATCATCATGGCCATCGTCTGACTCTCGCTGATCTGCTGCTCGAGCTGCTCCTTGGTCGAGTCGATCTTCTTCGCGAACTCGGCCTTTGCCTTCTTGATCGCCTTCGTTCGGGACCGCACTTCGGCGGCGATACCGGTCGCGGAGCTCTTGCTCACCTTCCGGATCTGCTTGCCGAGCTGCGAGTGGGTCGACGAGATGCGCGAGCTGACCTTGCCGACGTCGCGGCGAACGGCCGCGAGCGCCGACTTGAGCTGGCTCGACGTCACGAACGACTTGCTGAACTGCGCGCGGATCGGACCGCGCGAGGTCATGATCGAGCCGCGTCGCGTACCGCGTACGCGACGAGCGTAGTTGCTCGGACGCACGCGCTTCTTGCGAATGAACGGCTTGGTCGCGGTGTTGACCAAGTTCTTGACCGCGCTGGCGCCGGACGAGATCACGTGGGGCGCGACCGCGGACACGATCGGCGACAGCGCCGATCCGACGAGGCCGCCGAGGAACTCCTCGTCGTCGTCGTAGAAATCGACTTCGTCATCGTCGTCGTCGAAGAAGTCGGCTTCGTCGTCGTCCTCTTCGTAGAAGTCGACTTCCTCGTCGTCCTCGTCGTAGAAGTCCGGTGCGGCGAACTCGACGTTGCCGTTGGTTTGGGCATCGACTTCGTAGTCGACGCCGAGATCGAGGTCTGCGGTCATGTCTTCATCCTTCTTGGTTGGGGACGGGTTCGTCGTCCACGAGTAGTCCGAGTTGGCGCAGCACCGGTTCGACGTACGCTGCAAACGCTCGGGAGTCCGGGGGGTACGTGCCGGGTGCGCCCGCTCCACCGCAGTGGCGGCAGCGCGGAGCGCCGAAGCATGGGCAGGCGCCGAGGGCGGCGGCAATCTCGCGGTTGCGTCGCCGCGCGGCGTCGAGCTGCGCGCGACAGCGCTCGAGCTCTTCGCTGTCGCGAGATTCCGACTTCGCGCGTCGGTTCTGCTGTTCGACGAGGCTCTGCAGCAGTTGTGCGCGGATCTGTTTCGGCGGCTGGTCGCTGGCCAGCAACGCCTGCAGTTGGGTGGCGTCCATCGTGATCAACTCGGGAAAGCGCCGAGCTCCTCGAGCTCGTGCAGGGCTGCTCGTTCGCCGTACTCCGGAACGAGCGAGGATTCGAATGCCGACTGGATCCAGCGGATCTTGTTCTCGGTGAGCCGGCAGCCGCGGTTGTGCTTCGCCCCCGCTCCCCGGCTGTGCACTCCGACCGCGAAGGCGACACCGTGGTCTTCGTAGTAGACCGGTGAGCCGCTCGTACCGCCGGTGGTGTGCAGGCTGTAGTCGAACGAGTCCGCGGTCAGCTCACGGATCGAGTCGCGGTCGACGTTCATCTGATCGGGATCGACGCCCGAAGATCTATCCGCTGCGTATCCCGCGACGAGGATTCCCGACAGCGGGTTGAAGTCGAGGGCGCGCATCACGAAGTGCGCGTCGCCGCGCGGTCGGATCCCCACCTTGATGAGTGCGAGATCGAAGTCCGCCGAACGCATGCGGGTTCTGGCCCACCCCGGATGCACGCGCATCTTGTCGGGGCGGACGGTCGTCGAACCCAGGTCGAACGATCCGTTGCGGGCGACACGGACCGTGATCTGTGACGCCGAGCCGTAGGTCGGATGAACGATGTTGTGCGCAGCGGTGAGCAGCGTGTCGGGTGTGATGAAGAACCCCGTGCCGATTCCGGTGCCGCGGGGCATCGTGATGCGGAGTTGGCAGATCGCCGAGAAGGGGAATGTCTTCGTGTCCGCGACGCCCGCGCGGAAGCGGTTCACCGCGGACCTGTCGCCGTCGAGGCGGCGGATGACCTTCTCGCGGAGATCCACGGCTTCCTCACCGCGCTCGACGCGTGGGGACGAGGGGACGCGGGGCGTGACCGGGACGTCCGTGGACGCGGCTTCGACCGCGGGTTTCGTGGACTCGGTGTTCCACGCCGAGAGACGCCGATGGAGTTCCGATGCACGTTCTTCACGTGTCGGCAGGCGGAGTTCGGCTACGGTTTCGTCGGTCCACTCATCGGTATCCGTGTCCGCGAGTTCCGACGCTGCGCCTTCGGTGAGTACGGCCAACATCTCGACCAGCGCGCTGCGAGGAACGGTTTCGC
The DNA here is from genome assembly GCA_028281765.1 of Planctomycetota bacterium. GTDB lineage: Bacteria > Planctomycetota > UBA1135 > UBA1135 > UBA2386 > JANQJF01. The sequence continues at coordinate 135,380 of JANQJF010000056.1, forward strand.
CGGAGTCGCCAACGGCGATCTCCTTCTTGCCGAAGACGCCCATGATCGTGGATCCGAGCGATTGGATCACGGCGGGGTTGAGGATCGACCCGATCAGAGATGTGGCGGCATTGACCGTCGCCGGATCCGACGCGATCGCGGCCACGGTTGCGCCAACGCTCGGCGTCGTCGACCCGTTCGCGCTCGTGGCTGCCGCGGGAGGTCGCTGTCGCGGCACTGGTCGCGGTCGAGCCGGACGCGGTCGCGCCAACGGTGGTCTTCGATTCGGCGTGGGCGGGGGGGTGCCGCCACCACCCAGTGCTCCCCCGACTCCGCCGGCGAGCGCTCCGAGTGCGGCGCCGATCGCGGTGCCGTAGCCCGGTGTGATCGTCGTGCCGATTCCCGCGCCGGCCGTTCCACCACTGAGTGCGCCCGCGAGCACGCTTCCCCACGGAATGCGACCGAGAAACCCGACGATGTCCTTTGCCTTCAGCTCTCCCCATTCTTCCACGAACTCTGCCCAGAGCTGTTCGTCCGGGTAGTCCCGATATGACTCATCGAGGAGCGGCCGAAGATTGGCCAGTTCACTTTGCAGTTGTACGGACAAAGACACGAAGGGCTCTCCTTCACTCGATCCATCCGGGAGCGATGTGCTCGCGGGCATCCCGAACAGCGGCGCTCGTGTCGGAGTCCAACAGGTTTTCTTCCGATTCGTTCGATTCGCGGCGTTGGTCCGTATCTCGCGGACCCCGAAAGCAGCGATGTCATCGGTTGGTGAGCGCGTCTTCAATCGGCGTCCGAGACGGGGTCGATGACACCTCCGGGGGAATCACGTCATGCATCTGTTCAAGCTCGACCAAATGAAGAACGGCTGGTTCATCGGCGACTTCGAGCCGGCGGTGATGCAGACGAAGGACTTCGAGGTCGGCTTTCATCGCCACGCGAAGGGTGAGCCGATCGAGCCGCACTTCCACGCGCTCGCGCCGGAGGTGAACGTCGTGGTGCGTGGACGTCTGCGCGTGAACGAGGACGAAGTCTCCACGGGTGACATCTTCCTCGTGCATCCCAAGGAGGTGTGCGACGTCGACGTGCTCGAAGACACCGAGCTGATCGTCGTGAAGTGGCCGTCCATCCCCGGTGACAAGTATCCGGCGACGCTGCTCTCGGCGCCGGCGGCTGACACCGAAGATACAATCGCGTAAGTGACTTCTTGGCAGGCTCTTGGGTCTAGATCTGTAGTCGGCGTGGCCAGCCTCGAACGCGGCTGGCCACGATCCGCCGAGCCCGCGCTACGATCGCCCGTCTCATGCTCGATTCGCTTCGTCGTGTGGCGCTGTTCGGCGCGACTTTCACGGCGTTCGCCTGCCCCCCCGAGCTCATAGCGCAGGACTCCCGCGCTACGTCTCGACCGGCATCGCGTGCGACCGCTTCCCAACCCAGTGATGGTGACTCCGAGGCCGAAGGCGAGCAGCGCGGGAAGCGCGGCGAGAAGAAGCCGAAGAAGAAGAAAAAGAAGGAAGGCCTCGCGGTGGCGCACGAACTCATCGAGCAGCGCTGCTCGGCGTGCCACCAAAAGGACGATCGCGGTCACATGGGCCGCATCTCCTACATGCGGAAGTCGCCCGAGGGCTGGTCGAAGTCGATCAAGCGCATGATCCGACTCTACGGCGTGTCCCTCACGCCGACCGAGGCCAAGGACATGGTGCGCTACCTCGCGAACGATCACGGCCTGACGCGCAGCGAAGCCGAGCGCTCGCTCTACGAGAGCGAGCGGCGCGTGCACTGGTCGGAGGAACACCACGACGACGACCTCAAGCGGGCCTGCTCGCAGTGCCACACGCTGGGGCGCGTGTTCGGGCAGCAGCGCGACGCCGAGGAGTGGCGTCTCCTGCGCGCGACGCACCTCGCCTACTACCCGATTTCACGGGGCCAGATCGGCGGGATGCCGCGTCGCCCCAGCAGCAGCCGTGGCAGCGGCGAGATGCCGCCGTGGATGGCGGCGCAGTTCAGCAGCTCGCGTGGCAGCAGCAGCAGCAGTCGTGGCCGCGGATCCAGCGAGCGACCCAGTCGCTCCAGCCGAGGCGACCGTGGCGATCGCGTCCTCGACAAGCTCGCGAAGGACCAACCGCTGTTCTCCAAGGAGTGGAAGGCGTGGGAGATCAATCGTCGCGAAGTGCCGCTCGCCGGCCGCTGGACCGTCACGGGGCATGAGATCGGTCGTGGCGACGTGCTCGGCACGGTCGTGATGAAGCGCGTGTCGGGCGACGAGTTCGAGACGCACTGGTCGCTGGACTTCGAGAACGGCGATCACGTCGAACGCAGCGGCAAGGGTTTGCTCTACGCCGGGTACTCCTGGCGGGGCAGCACGACTCACGAGGGCACGAAGTGGCGCGAGGTGCTGCTGCTCGACGAGCAGTGGCGGCACTTCAAGGGTCGCGTCTTCACAGGTGAGTACTTCGAGATCGGTCTCGACGTCGAACTGCATCGCCAGACCGGCGAGCCCAACGTTGTCGCGATTCGCAATCGCGACGTGATGATCCCGAGCAAGGGGCACGTCCTCGAGGTGCATGGCGAAGGCTTCACGCCTGCGATGCAGCCGAGCGACTTCCATCTCGGCCGCCACATCGAGGTCAAGTCCTACGAATTCGTTTCGCACCGTCACGTGCGCCTCGGCGTCGACGTATCGCGCAAGGCGAAGCGCGGTGAGCGCACTCTCGAGTGGGGGTTATTCCGCGGTAGCAAGTCGATCGTGCTCTACGACACGGTCGACTACGTGACGATCACGCCGGTCCAGGGTCTCGCCCGCATCGGTGGTGTTGCGTCGCCCAAGCAGTTCGAGCGCTTCGAGGCTGTCGCGATGAATCGCGGACCCGATGACAAGAGCTACACCGACGACGACTACCAGGTGCGCGTTGTGCCGAACGTGAAGTGGTCGCTCGCCGAGTTCCGCGTGCGCGATGACGACGACGATCTGCAGTACGTCGGCAAGATCGACGAGAGCACGGGATTCTTCACGCCGGCGATCGACGGCCCGAACCCGAAGCGCAAGTGGATGGCGAACAACATCGGTGATGTCTACGTCGTCTGCGAGACCGAGTTCGAGGTGCAGAAGCTGCCGGAGAAGAAGAAGGAGAAGGAAGACACGGACGAGAAGGACATCACCGCTTCGGCAGCCGAGGCCACGACTAGCGGTGGGGATGTGGTCACGGTGTCGACCGAGTCGAGCGGCGAGCGGCGCCGTGGTGGCCGTCGCGAGCGCTTCGCGAACATGAGCGAAGAGGAGCGCGAGGAGATGCGGCGCCGTTTCCGTGAGCGGCGGGGCAGCGGCGGCGGCGGCGGCAGCGGACGCGGTCGACGTGCGGCAACGGAGACGAGCGAGCAGAAGCCTGCGGAAGCCGACGCGAAGGCCGAGACCGTTGCGAAGAAGACCGAGGTCGACGAGAACGCTCCGGTCGTCATGGAGACCAAGAAGTTCAAGGCGCGCGCGCACCTGATCGTCACGGTGCCGAAGTACAAGCGCTTCGAAGTCCTCGACTGGAAGGACGAATGAAGTACCGCGCGGTCGTTCATCGCCGATTCCAAGACGACGACGGGGCTCCGTACCTCTACGTTGCGACTTCCGCGTCGATCATGCGGCTCGACGAGACGTCGACCGAGATCCTGACCGCGTTCCAGAACGGCGGCGCGGATGCCGAGTCCTGGCTCGACGAGCGCTCAGAGCGTGACGACGCGGCCGAGCTGCGCGAGACCTTCCGCGACATGGTCGGGCTCGGGATCATTCGGCCCGAGGCGGAGGTGCCGCCTCCGGCTTCGGAACTCCCGCCGATGCCGTATCCGCTCGGCACGCTCGTGCTCAACGTCACGAACAAGTGCAACCTGTCGTGCACCTACTGCTACGAGTACGGCGAGGACCGCATCGCGGACGGGCCGGCCGAAGGTGGGGCCAAGGCACCGATGATGTCGCCGGAGACGGCATGTCAGTCGGTCGAGTTCTTGTTCAGGACGTCGGGCACTCGCAAGCACCTCAACATCACGTTCTTCGGCGGCGAGACGCTGCTCAACTTCAAGGCGATCGAAGCCGCGGCGAAGCGCGCGCTCGAGCTTGCGGGTGAGCAGGGGCGCAGCGTCAGCTTCTCGTTGACGACGAACGCGACGCTGTTGACCGACGGGCTGATCAAGTTCCTCGTCGCGCACCGCTTCGGCATCAACGTCTCGATCGACGGCAACATCGACGATCAGGATCGGCACCGGACCTTCAAGAGCGGGCAGGGGTCGTTCGACATCATTGTGCCGCGCATTCAAAAACTGATCGAGACGAACAAGGCGGCCGGTGGTCGTCCGATCGGCGCTCGCGTCACGCTGACCCGTGGGTCGGCGAGCGTGCGCGACATCTACAACTTCCTCCACGGCGAACTCGGGTTCGCCGAAGTCGGTTTCGCGCCGGTCACGAGCGCGAAAGATCGCGACTACTCGCTCGTCGAAGGCGACTACGACAAGCTGATCGCGGACTTCACGGACCTGTCCGACGACTTCGTCGAGGCGGCAGCCCGTGGCGACTCGCACGGCTTCTCGAACCTCAACGACCTGCTGCGTGAGCTGCACCAAGGCATCAACAAGGCGCACCCGTGTGGCGCCGGCCTGGGTCTCCTGGGCGTCTCGACCGAGGGCAACCTCGCCTTGTGCCATCGCTTCGTCGAGTCCGGCACGCACGAGGTCGGCACGATCGAGGACGGCATCGACGAGGAGAAGCGCGCCGACTTCCTGCAGCAGGCTCACATCAACAGCAAGACTGACTGCAACACTTGCTTCGCCCGCCCGCATTGCTCGGGCGGCTGTTATCACGAGGCCTACGTCCGTCACGGCGACGCGACGAAGGCGAACATGCACTACTGTGAGTGGGTGCGCGCATGGACCGACCTCGGTCTGACGTCGTACGCCCGCATCATGGCCCGGAACTCCGCTTTCTTCGAAAGGTACGAATCGGCATGAAGCATCTGACAGCCCTCAACAAGAAGGCTCGCAGGCTCGAGGCCTTGGTCGAGCAGACCAAGGACAAGGCCAAGGCGATGACCGACCCGTGGCCGCCGCCAACGGACTACCCGTTCGGCTGCACGACGATGTTCGCCCCCGGTTGGGAAGTCGATTCGAGCGGCGGCACTGACAAGCTGTGCCAGCCGATCGAGCGCGACCTCTACGACTGCTACCACTCCTGCTACTGGCCGGTCCAGGTGGCGGACGCTCTCACCAACAACCCCGACTGGGCGTTGTCGTGCGGCGCTCCGGTGCAGGACTGGAAGTCGATCGACCTGGTGTTCCCGTAATGGCCAAGCACCTCGTAGGAATCCTCGGCCTGGCGCTGCTCCCCGTCACGGGATTCGCGCAGGATGCGAAAGCTGATCGCGAGAAGCCGAAGTGGAACACGACGATCCCGATCAAGTGGGCGGCCGATGCCAAGGACGCGGACGCCGTCCCGGCCGCGAAGAAGCAGCCGTACTTCTGGTTCGGCATGTGGCCGGACTTCCTCGGCAAGTTCGACCCACGCAAGGACGAAGTCGTGCAGAAGATCAAGCTGCGCCACGGCGTGCAGTGGGGTCGGACGCTCAGCCACGACAAGACCAAGTTCTTCGTCGTCACCGACCAGAAGACCAAGGTCGAGGTCGTCGACATCGTCAAGGGCGAGGTCGTCGAGGTGCACGACTTCCACGAGGACGGTTGGATCGTGCGCGTCAGCTCGGTCAAGGAGACGCCCGGCTACGACAAGTGGTACGTGCGCATCGATCGCGTGAAGCGTGAGCTCGACCACTTCGTGATCAAGACGCCGCAGTACCTGCTCTACAACGTCGCGGAGAAGAAGGTCGAGAAGCGCATGGACGAGCTGCCGAAGGCGATTCGTTCTGGCGCTCGGATCTCGCCGGACGGCAAGAAGTGGCACGTCATCAGCGGTGACATCAAGATCGTCGATCCGAAGACGCTGAAGGAAGAGGCGAAGATCGACCTCACGACGCCGCAGTACACCGGCACGGGTGCGATCCGCGTCTACGGCTCGGACTTCTACGACTACGAGAATCCGGAGAAGTACAAGATGCTCTACCGGATGACCGACCCGATCAACTCGAAGCGGAGGGTGTTCGGGATCGTCGAGATCAGTCTGAAGGACAAGAAGATCCTCGACATCGAGGAGTGGGGTCCGAGTCCTGACTTCTGGTCGTTCTACATGTCGGACGACAAGAAGTTCGGAGCGGCGCAGGGGCGCGGAAGCAACGGCACATCGCGCGTTGCGCTGTTCGACATGACGAACGGCAAGATGATCCGCGACACCTACGAGAAGTTCCGTCCGCGTCGCAGTCTCAGCGCGATCTCGCCGGACGGCAAGAAGCTCTACGTCGGCGGCGCCGGCAGTGACTTCTTGGTCTTCGATCAGCAGCTCGAGCGCGTCAAGACGGTCTGGCTCGACGGCGAGATCATGGGGCGTCCGATCGTGATCGATGGGTGACGGGGCGCGCGTCGCGGTCATCGACAGCGGCGTCAACCTGGACCACCCGCACATCCGTGGTGTTGGCGACGTGATCGCCGGCCCCACGGTCAACGGAGACGGAGCCGCCCTGGAGAGCGTCGACCAGCTCGGCCACGGCACGGCCGTGACGGCCGCGATTCTCGACCTCGCGCCGCGGGCGACGGTCTACTCCGTGCGCTGCTTCGTGGACACGTTCGACTGTCCGTTCGAGGACGTGCTGCACGCGATCGACGTCGCGCTCGAGTGGGGTGCCGACTGGATCAACCTGAGCCTTGGCACGACGTCGCCGGAGTACATCCCGCAGCTTGTCGCGTCGATCGAGCGGGCTCGAGACGCGGGGGCGTGCCTCGTCGCGCCGGCTTCGGCCGGCGGCCTGCCGAGCTATCCCGGCAGCCTGGAGGGCACGGTGCCCGTCATCGTCGACCCGAACATCCCGCGCGAAGCTCCGGTCGAGCGCGAGATCCACGGACGTCGCTATTGGTTCGCGTCCCCGCACCCGCGCGCGATCGAGGACGTGCCGCGCGAGGCGAACTGGTCGGGAATCAGTTTCGCGACGGCGAACGTGACCGGAGCGTTGGCACGTTCACTGGGTCCTTAACGGGTGCCTCGTCCTGTCGGTTTCGACGACGGGTTGCGATTGGAGACGCCGGTTCGCCTAGAGCGCTCGACACCCAAGCAGGGTGGGCCAATACTGGGACAGCATGTTGTTTCGGGACTGGCTCGCGAATTGGAATCTCTCGTCGCTCAAGTTATCCGTCGGTTTCCTCGAGACCGAGTGGAGGCCCGACGACCAGGATCGGTTGGCGGCTTGGGATCTCTACGTCGAGATGCTGACTCGGGTGATCACGCAGCCACTCGATGACACCCACGGAGACGAGGCCGTCGCGTTGGAGAGTGTTCAGTCCATGTTCTCGAGCACTCGAGAGATTCTCAAGGTGCGGGGACCGGGCGCGATTCGCTTTGCTCAATTGGCAGTTGTCGTTCTGAACCAGGTCGTTCGACCGTTTACCGCCAAGTGGCATCGGCTTCGTGTCGAGGGGGCATTCGAGGCCGACGCGCAGCGAAGCGTATTCCGCGCGGAGTTGGCCGAACTGCAGATCACGCTCTCCCGCTATGCCTCTGCGCTTGCTGACTTGGCTGGGGTAGAGGACATGTCCAAGGTCATGCCCGAAGGAGGCTCTCCAACCGATGCAGACTAGTCGATCTTGACGAGAAGGAAGACGCTCAGCTCGGTGTACTCCGGTTCGGATTCCGCGGAGAGCAGGGTGATCACTTGCTCCAGAGTCGATGACTCCTCGGTGAACACTCCTCTCAGTTCGAAGCGGATCACAGTCCTATCCGGCTGCAGCAAGTCGAACCGAAGGCTTGCGGAGCCCACCGCGGCTGAGTTCTCGTAGTTCAGAACCTCCAGTTCCGTTGCGCTGGCGATTCCATCCTTGTCGAGTCCAAGGGTGCCCGATTCTGAAACCCTGGAAGCGACTTGCAGGGGGTTGCCGGTGATAACAAGCACGTCGTTCTCCATCAATTCGGCGAACGTGATGGCGCGCGCGGCCGGTGGTCTGACTCCGCCGGGCCTAGAGCTTGGTGTGAGTTGCCAGGGCCCTTCGGGGCTGACCTCGACCTCTCCCGCGGGTGGGCCGGAAGTTGTCTCGGCCGCGGCCGAGCCGCGGCATCCCGTGGCTGTGGGAAGGAGCAACAGCCCGGAGGCGGTCCAGAGCCAACTCCGCCTCGAGATCACGCACGTTTCACTCTTCATCGCACTCATCTGTTCTCAGGGAAGAACGCATTGGGTTCGAGCGCGGGCCTCACTCCAACGACCCGGCTCGTCCGCTTTGGATCGAATCCGCCTCGAGCCGAAACTCGACCCTCCTTGGCGCGTGACTCGAATCCGCCCCCACGAAACACGCGTCTTTGACGCCTGTGGGAATACCACCCATCGCACCACTCGCACACATTGCCAATCATGTCATGAAAGCCGAATCGGTTCGCATCATACGTCCCGACCGGTGCGTGCATGATCTTGTAGTCTTCCCATGTTTCGCCACTGGCCGGTTCACCTGCTTTCTGAATGTAGGTGACTCGCGTGTGGTCGTGAAGGTTCGCGATCTCGGAGAGTCGCTCTATCTCCGATTCTCGGAACTTGCCCCACGGTGCCGTTCCACCTGCTCTCGCCGCGCACTCCCATTCGATCTCCGTCGGCAGACGAAGTCCGTGATATCGGAGCATCTGGGTAGCGTACGCCCACGACATGCTTTCCACGGGATGCGTTGCGTCCGCGACCTCGCTGTCAAGAAAGTCCCGATCCTGCTCGAAGTAGCAGTCCCACCGACCGAAGCAGAGTCTCTCGGCTTGCCCCTGCGTGAGTTCGTAGCGGCTCAACAGGAATGCGTCGATCTGCTCTAAGCGTACCGGCTCCTCCGATGGCTTCGCCATTCGATCGTATCCGCGAGCTGTGTCGTCTCGTGATTGAGCGCCGATCAGAACTTCAGATGCAGGAACTAGAACAAGGATCAAGCCGGTGTCGCGATCAATCGAGTACGTGCCGTCGTCGCCGGGGATTGGAATGTCGTTCGTGCCTGCGGATGCCAGGTGATAGAACTCGAACTTCCCTGAATCGGGATTGAGGCCGATTGGCACGATGCCATCTGCTGGGCCTGGGAAGACGCTTCGGACGGTCTGGTCCTTCAAAGCGTCCCGCCAACGGGTCTGGTGCTGCTTTGCACCTGGTACGACTACGTCGCGTGCGAATCGGTACTGCCGCTCGAAAGACAGTTCGGTTTCGTCGATGACCAGACGGAGCCTTTCGCGCCTTGCCTCGTCACTGATCTCGATCAGACGGGTTCGCGCAGATTCCAACGAAGCGCCATGGGTTTGTCTCCACGTTTCGTAATCCTGTAGGTTGTCGAGAGTGGGAGGGAACAAGCTTCTCGCGGCAGTCTGAGCGTTTGCCACCATCGCGACAACCGAGGGCCCGGCGTCAGTTTCGAAGTCCGGCAAGTAGCGCCAGCCGACGAGCAGCACTACGGCGACTGCCGCCGCGGACACCCAGCGGATCCATGCTCCTTGACTATTGACGCAATTGCGGACCTCTCTAGCCAGATCTGCGGCCGACGCCTGTCGATGTGTGCGTCGCTTCGAGAGTGCTCTCAGTGCCACGCGATCGAGCCCTCGGCGCACTTGGGAGTAGAGCTTGGGAGGTGTCGTGCCCCGAAGTGTGGCGACGTCCATGGCCTTGTCGTTCCGGGTCGCCATGTGTGAACTCGGCGCAGGTGGAAGCACCTCCCATGCACACCGCCGCATTTCGTCGATGCCGGCACGCCGAAGCTGCCAGGACGTCAAGGGCAGACTGCCGACTATCAGCTCATAGAGCAGGACGCCGAGGGAATACACATCAGCCCGTCTGTCGACATCGTTCGTGTCGATCGTCATCTGTTCCGGGCTCATGTACTCGGGCGTGCCTACAGCCCAGACCTTCTGCGGAGATGTCGTGTTGCTCAGGGCGTCGGAGTACGCCTCGTGCGCCAAACCGAAGTCGATGATCTTGGGTACGGGCTTATCGTCTTGCTCTACTACCAAGACGTTCGCCGGCTTTAGATCGCAGTGGATCACGCCCTTCTGGTGAGCGTAGTCGACGGCCGAGCAGATCTTGGAGAACAGGTCGATACGCTCCCGTAAGGGCATGCAAACGGAATCGCAGTACTCCGTGATCGGCTTGCCTCGTACGAACTCCATCGCGAAGTACGGGAGGCCCTCTTTCGTCGTCCCTCCGTCGTACATTCTTGCGATGTAGTCATGCTCGAACTCCGCCAGGACCTGCATCTCTTGCTCGAACCTAGCCTTCACTTCGGGAGTGCACTGATCTGGTTTGACGACCTTGACCGCGACGGAGCGATTCACCGGGTCGTGCTGCTCGGCTCGGTACACAACGCCCATTCCGCCTTCGCCGAGTTCTTGGATGATCCGGTAGCGCGAAAGCCGGGGTCGCCCGTCGTGGATTGCGATGGGTTCTCCGCTTGGCTCTGGAGACTGTCCGCGGATACCGCGCACGAGTCTCTCCAAGACCGATTCGGTGAACCCATTGCGTCCGTCCACGTAGATGAACGGGCGAAGCAACTTGGGTAACTCCTTGGGGCCGGGATGCCCGGGGAGTAGGACAGGGATGAGCGGCATTCGACCCGAGGCTGCATCGGGGAGCGCGGCGTGCAACTCCAGGTCTTGCCAAGCACCAATTCCATCTGCGCTCAGCAACACTGCGACGCTTCCGGCAGCATCAAGTGCTTCGCCGATCTCCTCGGTCGACCGGTCACCGGGCTTCAATTCGTCACAGTCCAGCCATGCCCGAAGATCCTCCGCTCCGAGTAGCCGCTTCAGCTCCTGGGCCGCTGGCTTGTTGATGCTATTGTGGCACAGGAACACGTCAAACGGCGTTTCTTCGTTCGTTCGCGGCTGCACTCCCTCTTCGCTATCGCTCATTCACGCATCTTAGTTACGCCCTGAACGAGGTGCCGCCCAGCGCGCGCCTTTTTTGGCGTAGGGATACGCCAGATCGGGCCGCGCAATCTGGTGGCCCCATCGTGAAGTTTCGCGATAGCGCAACGCGGTGGCGCAGGTTACTCGAGGTGCCCTGCTGATCGAGTAGACTGCGTCGTGACCCCTTCGACACTCGGAGACCACCTCGCATGCGTTACGTCCTGGCCCTGTCGATCTTCGCTTCCGGTCTCGTTGCACAGTCCGAGCAGATCGTTCCTGACAAGTTCACCAACATCTGGGGCCGGCTGAACGGCACCGGAACCGGACTCGGCACGACCGGCAACAGCCGCGCGCAGTACCTGTATCCCGGCGCGCTTTCCGCGAACGACGTCGTCGTCGACCTCGGTTTCCGCGCGCAGCGTGGCACGGTCACGATTCCCGCGTTCACGGCCGAAGTCGAGATCCGCATGTCGAGCACGAACGTCGTGCCCGGCGCGATGTCGACGACGTTCTCGGCGAACGTCGGATCCGATGAGTCGACCGTCGTCCCGCGGGCGTTCTTCAACATCTCGCAGACGCCGCCGAATCGCGCGACGAGTCGCTTCGACCTGTTCCCGCTGCAGAATCCGTTCGTGTTCGGCACGAACGGCGCACCCAACCTGCTTGTCGATGTATTGGTGTACTCGACGACCAACACCGCGGGTGCGACGCAGTATCGCGTTGATCGTTGCTTCCCGGGAGTGAACGGCAATGCCGGTGCGTTCGGCGCGGGCTGCGGAACCGGCGCGATCGACACGGTGACGACCGGTGGATCGTTCAACCCATCGTCGACCTTCGATGTCACTTTGACCGGTGCGACGCCCGGCGCGAACGCCTGGTTGCTGCCGTCGTTCAACATGAACGATCTCGGCGGCGGCTTTTTGGTGCCGCTCGACTTGAGCTTCATCGGCGGTGGACTCGGATGTGAACTCATCCTCAACCCCAACCTGCAGTCGATCCAGACGATCGTCGACGGCGCCGGGAACGCGCAAGTCGGCCTGACGATCGGCGGGACGGCCCCCGAGCTGTCGGTCGGCTTCCAGTGGATCTACCAGGTGCCGGTGACGCCGGCGAATCCGCTCGGGCTCGAGACGACGGGCGGTGAACAAGTGAACGTGGGGCCGCGCACGTGTGACGGGCAGTACTGCTATGAACTGTTCGACGTGAATGCGCTGACGGGGACGCTGTTGGACGGCGGGGCGATCGTGAAGATGATCGTGCTGTAGGGGCTCTGCGGGCCTGGGCCGCCCGCAGACGTAGACGCCCCGCGTCTAAGGCTCCGTTGCCCTTGCCCGCGTTCGCCCCTTACCCCTCCTCCGCCCCCACGAAACCATCATCCACCAACATCTGCAGCGCATCGACCACCGCCTTTGGCGTCAGCGTGAACAGCGCCGCTTGCTCACGCGCCCGGTTCACGGCCTGTTCGACGGTCGTCGGCCGCTCGACGAGCTGCAGCAACGAATCCACCGGCACGCTCCCGATCGTCGCGATGCACGTGAGTTCTCCCACGATCCCCATGCCATCGACGGGCTGGAACCCCCGCGCACTTCGTCGCACCGCGGTGCGCGATTCCACCGCCGCGGCCTGCAGCACCGTGTCCCGGCCGAGCACCGAGGCGAGCCAATCCGGTCGCTGTCGAGTTTGCCAGAACGGGCGCTCGACGAACCGGCGTTCGCTCGTGTACCAGCTAGTGGCTTGGCGCAGATGCGCGCGCCAGAGTCGCCGTTCCCAGACGTGACGGTGGGCGAGTAGTGCGGGCCTGAGCTCCGGATGATCCAGGACGGTGTCGATCGCGTGCGCCGTGTCCTCCGCGGATGCGAGTGCCTTCTCGACACCCTGACTCGACAGTGCATCGACGATGGACGCCGCGTCGCCGCACACGAAGATCCCGCCGGTCGGCCGGAGCAGCCGTGGGGTGCCGTTGGCGCCGTAGACCGGTGCGCCCAGGTCGCCCTCGAAGCGCGCGCCGCGTGAGTTCGCGATCGCGTGTCGCACGATCTCGTCGTGGCCGCAATCCTTGAGCTCCGCGGCGTCGACGAACGCGGCGACGCACGTGCCGCCGCCGCGCCTCGGGATCCACCAGAGCCAGCCGGCGGGGACCGCCTCGATCAGCGTCGCGTCGTCGAGGGGTGGTTCGGTTTTGCCGTTGAACGCGAACGTCATCGTCGCCGCGCCCTTGGCCTCGACCTCGGCTGGGAACAGCGCGCTGTGCCGTCCTCGACCGGTGGCGACGACGATCGCGCGCGCTTCGACTTCGACAGGGTCGCCGCTATCGCTCTCGACGGTCACGGTTCCGTGACCGCACGCCGGGAGCTTGCGGGCGCGATACCCCTCGAGAACAGTTGCTCCGAGTTCGCGCACGTGCGCGCGCAACGCGCGATCGAAGACGCCACGCTCGATCTTCAGTCCACGTTCGTGATCGGCGTTGTCTCGCCACGCGGTTTCGTCCGAGTTCCAGATCACCCCCTGGCGCCGCACGCCGAAGAAGTGATGCTCCGCGAACACCTGCGTCAGCCCGCACGCCTCGATACGACGAGCCGCACCGGGCACGAGGGTTTCCTCGGCGATCGCGTGCTTCGCGCGGCCGTCGTCGACGAGGACCACGGAGCGGCCGAAGCTGGTCAGGATCGTCGCCAGGGCGCCGCCGGCTGGCCCGCCGCCGACCACGAGGCAGTCGCAGTCGTGCCGCTCCGTCACGTCTTGAACGTCCAGATCAGGCGAGCCTTCGTCGCCGTGTACGTCGCGACGACGGTGTACGTCGAGCGCGCCTTCAGTGGAGCTTTGGGGATGAGCGCATACGTGTTGTGCGGCGATAGCTGCGGATTGCTGGGGCTGTCGGGCGTCGAGACGTAGCACTCGATCTGCTGCTTCTTGCTCGGGTTGCCGAGGAAGAGCTGCATCTCGATTTCGCCGGCCGGGCTCTCGTCGTCGCGCAGGATTTGCAGCGTGACCGGGTAGCCCCACTCGCGGGACGTCGCCTTTGGGACCGGGTCGCGGAGCTCCTGCTGGTACGCGAGGGGCACGTTCTTCATCTTGTCGTACGGCCAGCGCACGACGAACTCGCCCTCGGGGCGCGCGACGAGCGAGCGGCAGTCGAGCACGCACGTCGTGTCCGACTGGGCGAGTCCGACGTCGAGCAAGCCCGGGTGCAGGAGGTCGATCCGGTCGTAGAACGTCGCGAACCACTGATCGAGCGCGGCGTCCGGTGATGCCGCTCCGAGCGCGACCAGGCTCTGCACGCCGGCGCGCAGACCTCCGACGCTGAATTCCTTCTGCTTCGGGTCCTGGACGCAGCCCTCCTGCCAGGTCTTCGGCGGCGCGGCCATCGCGCCGAGGTAGCGCGCGTGGTCGGACGCGCCACGATCGAGCCACGAGTTGAGGCCGACGCGGTTCGGCGGGTCCTTCGACTCGGTGGCCTGGCCGCGCATCTTGTTCAGGCGACTCAGCATCTTTCGGACGTTCTTGTCGACCTCCGAGTTCGCGCGCGCCTCGACGCGCTCCAGGATCGAGGGTGTTGCGCCGCGAATCCACGTGTGGAAGTTCTTTTCGAGCTCGTCGACCGAAACGCCGAACGCCTCCTCGAACTGTGCAGTTCGCGAGTCACGGTCCGTCGCGTCCGTCTCTGGGCACTTGCTGAACGCACTGTCGATCGGCCCCCGCGTGCACGCGAACCACATCATGCCCGTCGACTTGAACAGGTCGTCACGGTCGAGCTCGCCGATCTTGCCGACGAACGAGTTACGCCACGGGCGGTCGGTCCCGCGCTGCACCTGGTCGGCCAGATACGCCTGCAGTCCGATCAAGCCCGACTGCGCGCGCAGCAGCTTCGGCGGCGGCTTCTCGTCGATGCTCGCGTTCGCAGGCTGCCCGGGCTTGGTGTAGTACGGCAGCCGTCGACCGAGCGCTGCGAGGCAGACGTAGTTCGCGAGACCGCCACGGATGAACTGCTGCCCGCGGTAGCTCATTCGGTCGAGGCTCTCCGACAGGAGCAGTGCCGACATGTGCTCACTGTCGCGTGCGTGCATGACAAAGAACTCGTTGCGCGGGTCCCAGAAGAACCGCGCCGTCTTCTGGTAGCTCGCCTCGTCGGCGGGCATCCGACCCTTGGTGCTCAGGACTTCGATGAGCTTGTCGTACTGCGCGCGACTCTCCACGAGCAGGAACTGGAACGGCCGCGGCCGCAGCGGTTTGACTTCCCCGTGGAGAAGGAAGTTCGCGAACGCGCTCGCGCGCGCGTAGTCGATCATGACCTGCCGCGCAGCTTCGCGACTCAGCGATGTGTGGATCGTGATGTTCCAACCCTCGGCGAGTGTCCCGAGTCGGCCGAGCGTGCTTTCGAGCAGGACGTCGTCGCTCTGAGTCACCCGGCTGGGTTCCACCTCGAGCGTGAGGGCCTTCGCGAGCGCCTGGTGCATCTCGACCTCGCGATCGAGCAGGGGCTGCATCCACGGTTCGATCCACCGACCGTGTGACCGCACGTGACCAAGCATCTCGTGCGCCGGTTCGAGTCGAGCGTCGAGCGCGAGGACCTGTCGCGCGATGGCCTTCTGCTTGTCGCCGGTCGCGGTCGTCGCGAACGCGAGCACCTTCTCGATACCGGTGCCGAGGTCCTTGAGAATCGGAGCCGGTTTGAACTTCGCGTGCTTGGTCTTGCGGAACTCCTTGTTGCACGTCGTCTCGAGCATCTTCAGCGAGCGCTCCGGATAGCCGAGCGCCTGCAGGACGTCGATCACCGCCACCGCGTCCCGCTCGAGCCCGCATTTCGCCAGACGCTTGGCGGCGCCGTCGAGCGCGCGGAGCTCCTTCCCGGGGACCAGGGCTTCTTGAGCGGGCGAACTCGTGCCGGCGATCAGCACCAAGAATGCGACCGTCGCGGAGCGGGCCTGATTCATGACGCATAGACTACCGTTCGCGGCGGGTCTTGCGGGAAGATCCGCGTCGTGAACCGATCGTCGACCGGATGGCCCGAGCTCCCGATCGCGCCCGCGAAGGCGCGGATCGCGGTGCGCCGCGTGTGCGCGGCGGAGCCGGTGACTCGGGAGTGGTTCGCATCGCGCGGCTACGAGCTGTCGGACTTCGAATGGCGATCGATCGAGGACTGGATCGACTCGGTGCCTCGGTCGCGCGTCGCCGAGCGGCACTCCTCGGACGATGGCACCGTGCGGCTGCTCGTCGATCTTGGGGACGATCGCGTCGAGACCGTCGTCATGCCGGTCGGCGCGGTGTGTGTCTCGACTCAGATCGGGTGCGCGGTCGGCTGCCGCTTCTGCGCGAGTGGTCTCGATGGACTCGCGAGGAATCTCTCGGCGACCGAGATCGTCGAGCAGCTGATCCACGCGCGCCGAGAACGGCGCGTCGACCGGGTCGTCTACATGGGAATGGGGGAGCCGACGCACAACCTCACGGCCGTGCTGGATGCCGTCGCGCGCATGCATCGGGACGCGCACATCGGGCCGCGTCGCCAGACGCTGTCGACGGTGGGGGCGACGCGCGTCTTCGACAGGCTCGGAGAGGCCGACGTGCAGCCGTGCCTCGCCCTGTCGCTGCACACGACGTGCGCGGAGAAGCGCCGTGAGCTGCTACCGCGCGCGTATCACGACGATTCGATCGAATCGCTCGTGGACGGAGCCGACGCCTACGGCCAGCGCATGGGGATGCCGGTGCAATACGAGTGGACTCTGCTCGATGGCATCAACGACGGCGACGATGAGCTCGAGCGCCTGATCGAGCTGCTGGAAGGGCGGGCGGGATACGTCAACTTCATCCTGTGGAACGAGGTCGATGGCCTGCCGTTCGCGCGGCCGTCACGCGAGCGAGCGATCGCGATGGTGCGTGCGCTTCGCAAGCGAGGCGTCGTCGCGACGATCCGCAACTCGTCGGGTGCGGACGCACGCGCCGCATGTGGGCAGCTGCGAGGTGCTACTCGCACATCGCGGACGCGATGACCGCGACCTCCGCGATGTCATGAGCGCTGCAGCCGCGCGACAGGTCGAGGCAGGGACGCGCGAGCCCTTGGATCAGCGGTCCGAACGCGCGGTATCCGCCGAGCCGTTCGGTGATCTTGTAGCTGATGTTGCCGGCGTCGAGGTCGGGGAAGACGAACACGTTCGCGCGCCCGGCGACGTCGGACTTCGGCGCCTTCCGCTCCGCGACGGCCGCGACGTAGGCGGCGTCGAACTGCAGCTCGCCGTCCGCGGCGATTTCGGGGCGGGCCTCGCGGAAGCGCGCGAGCGCGTCCCGCATCTTGTCCACGCGTGGATGGTCCGCGCTGCCCTTGGTCGAGAACGACAAGAACGCGACGCGCGGCGCGTCACCCGTGAAGCGGGCGTGGTTGTCTGCGGTTGCGCTGGCGATCGCGGCGAGCTGCTCGGCGTCGGGATCGGGGACCACGCCGCAGTCGGCGTAGGACAGGGCCTCGTCGCCCTTCACGAACAGGAACATCGACGAGACGAGGGGTGACGTCGCCGCCGTGCCGACGCAGTGGATGCCGGCGCGAATCACGGATGCCGTCGAGTGTGCGGCGCCCGCGACGCTCGCGTCCGCGTGTCCGAGAGCGACGAGCGACGCGGCGAAGTAGAGTCGGTCCGCCGCGAGTTCGCGGGCCTGGGCTTCGTCGACGCCCTTCTTGGCTCGTCTCGCGAGGATGTGCCGTGTGACTTCGCCGAAGCGCGGATCGCTCGCGGGGTCTTCGACCCAGACGATCTCAGCCAGTCCGTCGCGTTCGAGTTCGTCGCGCGCTTCGGCCGTGCGCGGGTCGTCGACCTCGGGGAGCGCGACGCGCTTGCGCTGCGCGCGTGCGCGATCACGCAGCCGCTCGACGACGCGTTCGCTCACGCGCGCTCGACTTCCATCTCGAGCAGCGCGAGCCCGTGTGTCTTGCCCTGCGCGTCCGTCTTGAGGCTCTCGCTGCCGCCGCCGCCGAGACTGTCGTGCAGGATGAAGTTGAGCGCGAGCAAGTTGGGGGCTTCGTAGCGCACGACGTCGCCCTTGCAGATCTTCGCGAAGTGCTGCTTCACGCGCTCCGGCGTCAGCACCTCTTTCAAGAACTCGTAGTCCGCCTGGTTGTGCGCGAAGATGCCGACGTTGCTGCCGTCGCCCTTGTCGCCCGAACGGGCCTGCGCGATGTCCGCGAGTTTGATCTTCGCCATCAGACCGTCTCCACTCGAACCGAGGTCTCGACCTTGCGCTTGTCGATGAGCGCGGGCCAGTAGCTGATGATGTCGGTCGCCTTCGGGCGACCGCCCGCGAAGCCGGTCACGCCCGGCGGGCCGCTCGTGACGAGCGGCACGATTTCCATGCCGAAGCGGTTGACCTTCTTCTTGTCGGCGTCCTTGACGCCGATGCGGAGCACGATCTCCGACGGGTTCTCGGTCTCGGAGATGCCTTCGTGGCACACGCCGGCGCCGACGAACTCGACGCACTTTTGGTGCTCTTCGAACGTGCAGCCGTCGAGCTCGAGACGGCCCCACACGATGTCGGCACACAGTTTGGCCTTTGCGAGAGCGTCGGGTCCCGACACCGTGAGCTGGCCGCTCGCCTTGTAGCCGTCGTGATAGCTGATCGAGACTTTGAACGTGTCGGTCGGCGCGGTGCCCTTGACGCCGCTGACCTGCACGCGGTTCTCGCCGACCTCTTCGATCTGGGCGCTCGTGAACTGCGCGGTGCAGTCCGGGCCGAGGTAACGCTCGGGATCGCCCATCTCGTAGAGCAGCTGGTGCACGACCGTGCGGCGATCGATCAGGCCGCCCGTGCCGTCGTGCTTCGTGACGAAGAACGTCCCGTCCTTGTGTGCCTCGATCACCGGGTAGCCGATGCGCACGTAGTCGTCGACGTCGCGCCACGCGGTGAAGTTGCCACCCGTGCACTGCGCGCCGCACTCGACGATGTGCCCGGCGACCGTTGCGGCCGCGAGCTGGTCGAACTGGTCCTCACCCCAGCCGAATTCGTGCATCAGCGGGCCGGCGACGAGCGCGGGGTCAGTGATGCGGCCGCCGATCACGATGTCGGCGCCTTGCGCAAGACACTCTGCGACGGCGGGCGCGCCGATGTAGACGTTCGCGCTCGAGATGCGCTCGGGGTCGATGTCGGACAGCGGGCGCCCGTCGTCGAGGTTGCGCATCTCTTCGCCGGACTCGATCAGCTCGGGCAGCCGGTCGAGGATGTCGTCACCCTCGATGATGCCGACCTTGAGACCCTTCACGCCCTTCTTGCGCGCGAGCTCGAGCACCGCTTCGAGGCAGCCGTGCGGGTTCACGCCACCGGCGTTCGCGATGATCTTGATGCCCTTGTCCGCGACCTCGGGCAGGATGCGGTCGAGCATCGCGACGAAGTCGGTTGCATAGCCCATCGCCGGATTCCGACTCTTGAGCTTCTGCATGATGCTCATCGTGACTTCGGCGAGATAGTCGAGCGCCAGGTAGTCGAGCGGGCCTTCGCGGACCAGTCGGATCGGGCCGAGGATCGAGTCGCCCCAGAAGCCTTGGCCGTTGGCGATGAGAACCTTGTCACGCATGGAAGTAGCGGATTCGCGGGGATGGGGAAGGCCGCGAGGATAGCGGGAGGTCGTCCGGATTTCGCGTTCTGCCAGGTGGCGGCAGGGGCTAAGAAGAGGCGATGGAGGCCCCTCAGAGACCTGGCGAACGCAGTTTTCTCCTGCTGGTCTCGCTCTTCGTCGCGGCTCTGGTCTGCTGCAACCTGATCGCGCGCAAGTTCGTTACGGTCGATCTCGGCTTCCACACCTTCGTCGTGTCGGCCGGCATCCTGCCGTATCCGCTGACGTTTCTCGTCACGGACGTCTTGTCCGAGATGTACGGCCGGAAGCGCGCGAACCAGGTCGTTCTCACCGGGTTCGCGGCGAGCATGTTCGTCTTGCTCGCGCTCGCGGCGGGTGAGTACTTCTCAGCGATCCCGACTTCGCCGGTCAGCGACGACACCTACCGCGACGTATTCGGTCCGGCGTGGGAAACCATTCTCGCGTCGATGCTCGCGTATCTCTCGGCGCAGTTCATCGACATCCGCATGTTTCACTTTTGGAAGCGGTTGACGAACGGGCGCCACCTGTGGCTGCGCAACAACGCGTCGACGATCGTCTCGCAGCTCGTCGACACGACGCTGGTCGTCGGCGTGATCTTCGTCGGCGAGAAGTCGCTGGGCGAGATCGGGGGAATGATCTTCGACGGCTGGCTCTTCAAGACCCTCTGCGCGGCGGCGGACACGCCGTTCGCGTACGCGATCATCGGGGCGATGAAGCGGGCGGGGATTCCCGCGGCGCCGGCACACCAGGACTGACGGCCGCTACGCCGACAAGAGGGTGCTCGGGTCGGATCCGAACGCGCGCTGCCAGAGCGCCAAGCCGCGACGGATCTGCTGGGAGACCGTGTCGGGCTTCATCCCCTTGGCGCGCGCGATCGCGACGACCGGCCGGCCTTGGATGTAGCGCGCCTCGACGACGTTGCGGTAGCTGCTCGGTAGGGAGTCGAGCGTGGCGAGGAGTCGCTCGCGCAGTTCCGAGCTGGCCATGACGCTCGAGGCCCCGGGGTCCGGAGCGACGGCGTCGACGCAAGCCGCCGGGTCTCCGTCGTCGACGCTGGGCCGGCGCGCGATGTCGGTGACGCGACGGCGCACCTGAATTCGCAGCCACGCGAGTAGGCTGCCGCGGCCGCGGTACTCGAAGGAGCCGATGCGCTGCACAACCTCGAGCCACGCCTGCTGGACGATGTCGTCGGGGTCGCACTTCTTGTGCAGTTGGGGGCCGAGGAGGCGTGTGGCGTAGACGACGAGCTTCGGGCGATACCGTGCGAAGAGCTCCTCCCAGTCGCGCTCCGTCGCCTCGCCGTCGACCGCGCGGCGCACGCGGGGCGCGGAGGAACCGTCGGGCGGATCGTGCGGAGCTGAGGGCTGCGGGAGCATTGGCGTGCATTAGACTCCACCCGTTCGAGGAGAGTCCGGATTTTCTGTCAGCACGGGGACTCTGAATCGCTTCGAGACCGTCCGGGGCACGACGCCCATTCCGACGAACAGAAACGAGACTCATGGCTATTCCACCGCCGACCATTCACGTCAACGAAACGCAGATCGAGCGCGGCTCTCCTCCGACCGGTCACCTCGAGCACGGGCTCAGCATCGTCGAGGCCGTCTACCGCGACGAAGATCCCCGTGAACCGGAACCGGTCACGAGCGGAGGAGATTGGCAATCCGGATACTCGATCACGATGACCTGGCAGCCCGACGGCGGGACAGCCATCACGCTCTCGGGCGCCATCGAAGGGGAGGAGACCGGAGATCTCATTGACGGGCTCCGTCGGAAGGCCAACACGAAGTCCGAAGGCGTGGCTCGCGTCGATCTTTCGAGCTCGGGTTCGCCGCCGGCCAAGCGCGCGGTATCCGCACCGACTCCAGGCAGGTGGACCGTCGAGCAAACCTGTCGAATCGTGTTCCAGCTCGGCGCCAAGGGGCCCTACTCGTACGGGTTCATCGACTCGAACCACGACATCACGATCGACAACGGTTCGCTCCAGGAACTCAAGACCCAGGCCAGCAGCTGAGAAGCGCGATGAACCCACTCCCGTATCTGCAACTCTCCGGGTCCGTGTTCGAGTGGAGCTCGAGCGACCCGTCCCTCAAGTGCGACGTCTCAGCCGACTTCGGCGGACTCGACCTCAGCCTCATTGCGCCAGACCCGGCAACTCCCGCGACGAATCCATCGGTGCACGCCGATCTCACGTTTGCGAGCGACCTCTCGGACTCGCGTCGCCGCGGGGAACTCGGCGACACCGAACTCGCGAACCTGGTCAGCAAGCTCAACACCGGAGCCGTGTACCAGGCCTCGTTCACACTCGCCCATTCGACCAAGCCCAACTACTTCTTCCAGAATGCTTGGCAACTGCGGATCGTCGGCAAGTTCTGGGTGCGCGACAACGCGGTGCCAAACGAAGCGCCGTTCGAGCTACCGCTGATCGCGACCGTGAACCTACCGCTGCTCGTGATCGACGAGATGCTCTCGATGACCTAGCCGCCGGAAGCTGGACCCCACGCATTCGAAGAACGAACAGGAGATCTCATGGCCATCCCTCCCCCTGCAATTCACATCGACAACACGGAAGTCACGGTCGTGCAGGAGACCGAACGGAGTTCGTCGAGTCGCATCCGAGCCGTGTTCGACGGCGGCGATCCCCGAGAGCCGGAGCTGGTTCTCACCGCCGGTCCACACCGGACTTCGTATTCGATGTCTCTGAGCTACAAGACGAAGAACGACGACGTGTTGGGCTTTTCTGGCGCGGCGACAGAAGGGCAGCTCGGGGACCTGCTCGAACTGATGTCCGTCCCGCCGCATGTCGAGAGCCTCAGTCGAGTGATGTTGTCCGATCCACCAGGGGTTGCGTCGCGTGAGATCTGGCGATTTGCCCTCGAAGCGAAGTTCGCTGTTCGATTGAGCAATCCCGCGGAGGACGCGCTGATCGACGCGTCGCACGTGTTCGAGACGGAGAACGATGCCTTGCAGAAACTGCTCGCGGAATCCGACGCCGCCAACACGGAGGGATCGCGATGAGTGCCATTCCCTCGATTCAACTCGGCGGTTCTTCGCTCGTCTGGACCGGCGCGGACCCGGAGGTGCAGTTCTACATCCGCTCCGATACAGGCGACGTGGACGGTCTGCGGATCATTCCTCCCGGCGAAGGGCGCGACCCTTCGTTCTCGGTCGAGCTCACGTTTGCCGGGAGCCAATCCTCGGTATACCGAGAGGGCAAGCTCGCGGACGAAGCGCTGCGCGACTTGATCACCGACATGAACAAGGGCCTGACGCCGCACACGCTGGTCGCCCTCCCGCTCGTGACCAAGTACGTGGAGTCGCCTGCACAGATTTGGCAGCTTCGACTGTCGGGAGAGTTTTGGGTCGAGGACACGACGGGGCCCACGACCGAGTACTACCCACGTCTCCCCAATGCGTCGGTCATGGCGACGCCCTCGACGATCGCGGAACTCCTCGCGATCAGCGGGGCATAGTCAGCGTGCGGGCGATGCGGAACCCCCGTGCGTGGTACTCGGTGCCGGGCCTGCCCGACGTCCGCACGCTTGCAACGGCGTTGAACGCGCGTCTTTCGAACGCGCTGCCGCGGATCGCGCGACCGAGTGAGCCGCTCGGCTCGTCGGATCGCAGTCCATCGCCGGCGCGCGGCTCTTCCTCGTAGCTCACGAGTGAGTCGCGCGTCCACTCCGCCACGTTGCCGCGCATGTCGTGGAGGCCGAACCGATTGGCGTCGTAGGATCCTACGGGTGCGGTATACGACCAACCATCGTCGTGCGGATCGAGCGCCCACTGCTTGTTGAAGGACTTGCGCGAACCCTCATCCGCGAAGTTGCCGTCGCTCGGCTTCGGCTTCGAGTCCGGGGTCGGGAGGAAGGGTCGCACCGAATTTGCACGGCATGCGTATTCCCACTGTACTTCGGTCGGAAGCATGCATCCGAGTCGTGCTGCGCATTCGGCGCACGCAAACCACGTGACGGTCTCCACGGGGTGCAGGCGTGTCGTGAGTGCCGAACGTGCGTCATCGATGGGTTCGGTCACGCCATCCCAGTGTCGATACGTGCTCGGCTTCGTGCCCATGCAGGATTGCCACTGGGCTTGCGTGCACTCGAACTTCGAAATCAGGAACGCGTCGAGTCGGACACGGTGACCGGGCTTGGTGGTTTCGCCGCCGTAGTGGATTCCGGCGCCCGGCCACGTGCCGATCTGCGCCTCTCCGGGTGGGACGAGGACGAGCACGATCGCGGAACTCTCGACGATGCCCAGTTTGCCTTCGTCATCGCGCTCCGGGATCTCGCCGGACACGAACAGCGCGAACTCCTCGAGCTTCGATTCTGGATCGGGACCCAGCGGGACGAGTCCGATCTGCGGTGCGACATCGAGACCGGCGTACTCGGGATTGGCGGCTACGTCGCGACGGATGCGATCCCAGTCGTTCTGATACGTGTCGACTGTCTCGCGTCGAAGCGAGCGCGCGAAGGCGAACCGCCGTTCGACCATGGCGAGGCTGTCCGCGGCGATGGCGCCCTTCGCCACGAACGCGTCGAGCTCATCGAGAAACCGGCGCTGCATTTCCGACTTCCAAGCGTCGAGAGCTTCGGCGTCCTCGTCGCGGGGCCGCGCAACCGCGCGCTCATGCAACTCGCGGCGATTGGCCAAGCGCGATGCCCGTGTCGACCAATCCTCGAACATGCGGAGCTTGCGGGGATCGGGAGAGAGCAACTCGTCTCGGGCCTGCCGTCGCAGCTCCTGCAGTCGCGACACGTCCGCGACGAGGTCCGCTTCGTCGCGCTCCTGCCGGATCCCGTCCAGGAAGATCAGCGACACGATCAGGCCCGCGGTGAGTGAGAGGAAGATCCCGGCGAGCGCGGCGGCGAGCTTCGGATTGCGCTGTGCCCAGTACCACGTGCGACGCCCCGCGCTGATCGCTCGCGTCGCGATCGGCTCTCGCATGCGAACCCGGCGTAGCTCGTCCGCGAACAGATCCGCGGAGGCGAAGCGGCGGGACGGCTCCTTGTCCAAGGCGATCTCGAGCAGGATCTCGAGCTCGCGCGGCACGTGCGGGTTCACGCGACGCACGCGTTCGGCGGTCTCGTTGCGGATCGCGTGCAGGATCGCGACCGGCGTCTCGCGTTCGAACGGACGCTTCAAGGTCAGGCATTCGAACAGCATGATCGCGAGCGAGTACACGTCCGTCGTCGGCCCCATGCGCTGGCGATCGCCGACGACCTGTTCGGGGCTCATGTAGTTCGGCGTGCCCATGGCCGCGCCGGTCTCCGTGAGCGACATCTCGCTGGCGTCGTCGTGGGACAGGCCGAAGTCGAGGATCACCGGTTGGCCGCGTTCGTCGACCATGATGTTTCCCGGCTTGACGTCGCGATGCACGACTCCGGCCCGGTGTGCGGCGTCGAGAGCGCGCGCGACCTGCTCGACGAGCTCGAGGATTCTGTGCAGTGGCGTGCGCGCCGCCTCTGTCGAGGTCGAGCCGGTCTCGCCGGAATCCGGCAGCACCTCGCCGAGCGGGAACGGCGACGTGCCGGAGTGCGTGATCGCCTTCGCGACCAGTTCGCCCAGGCTCTCGCCGCGCACGTGACGCATCGCGATGAACGCCGTGTCGTCGATGTGCCCGGCCTCGAAGACGGCGCAGATCCCCGGATGGTCGAGTCTCGACGCCACCCGACTCTCGCGTTCGAAACGCAGCGCGACCTCGGCCGCTTGGGGGCCGAGCTGCGGCAGCACCTTGAGCGCGACCTGGCGATCGAGGCGCGTGTCCTCCGCCAGGTAGACGACGCCCTGGCCGCCCCTGCCCAGTTCGCGGATCAGCCGAAACGGTCCCAGAGTCGCGTCGGAGGTCTCCGCGGCGGCCCCGTTCCCCTCGAGCTCGAGGAACTCACGGGCGATGCGCTGCTCCGCACCGGGAAACCGCGCGAGGTACTCGGAGAGGTCGGCGACCTCGCCGTCGTTCCGGTTTCGCCAGTATTCGTCGACGAAGGCGTCGAACGGGTCGGGTCGCGTCTCGGGGTCGGACATCGCACGGATCATTCTGGCCCGGCGGCTGGCTCGGGGAATCTCGAATTCGTGTCAGGGTCGTGTCGGCGCATGCGCTCCGACTTCGACCGCGCGATGCGCGCGCGGATTGACAGGAGTTTCCTTGCAAGATGCGACCGATTTCTTCATCCGCCGCGGCCCTGCTCACAGCCGCCGGAACGCTGCTCTCTTCCTCCGTCTTCGCGCAGAAGACGCTGTACACCCTGACCGGAACCGGCAACGACAACGTCGGCGGTTCCGTCGCGAGTGCCGGTGACGTCAACGCCGACGGCTTCGAAGACTGGATCGTCGGCGCGCACGCCGACGACACCGGCGGGCTCGATGCCGGCGCCGCGTTCGTGATGTCAGGCCGCGACGGCACGACGCTCTACAGCCTGTTCGGGGACTCGGCGGGCGACCACTTCGGCTTCTCCGTCGCCGGTGTCGGCGACACGAACGGGGACGGCTACGACGATCTTCTGATCGGCGCGCCGCGCGATGACAACAACGGCATCGACAGCGGCAGCACGCGACTGGTGTCCGGCATCGACGGCTCGACGATTCGCATGGACAGTGGGGTCCAGGCGGGGGATCGCTACGGATACTCGGTTTCTTGGGTCGGGGATCGCAACGCGGATGGCAAGCCGGATCTGTTGGTAGGCGCGCCGGAGCTCGGCACCGGCCGCAATGGATACGCGTGGATCGTGTCCGGTTTCGGCGGCGCACAGGTCGTGCACGGCGGCGGTCTCGGGGACGACCGGCTGGGCTTTGCCGTCGCTGGCGTCGGGGACGTCGACGCCGACGGGTTCGACGACTACGCCCTCGGTGCTCCCGGACGCAACGGTGGCCGCGGTCGCGCGACGATCATCTCCGGGCGCACGAGTCTGCCGCTGTTCGTCTACGACGGCGACAGCCCGAACGACGAGCTCGGCCATGCGCTGACCGGTGCAGGCGACCTGAACGGCGACACGGCTCCGGACTTCGCGATCGGCGCGCCGTTCGACGACAACAATGGAGCCCAGTCCGGCCAGGTCCGAGTGTGTTCGGGGGCCGACGGCACGATCCTGTTCACCCTCGACGGGGATGCGATCGACGACCGACTCGGTCGCGCCCTGTCGCGGGCTGGCGACCTCGATGGTGACGGGAGAGACGATCTTCTGGTCGGCGCGCCGCAGCCGAGCTTCGGCCCGGGATACGCGCGGGTCTACTCCGGCGCGACCGGCGCCGCGCTGTTGACGTTGATCAACCCCGACGCGCTCGAGTATGGCGACGCGGTGGCCGCGGCCGACGTGGACTGTGACGGCACGCTCGACCTGATCGTGGGCGGGCCGTCATCCGACAGCATGCAGGGGCTCGCCGAAGTCGTGCTGTATCCGCCGGTCGACACGCACGCCGAAACGTCGTCCCTGATCGGGCCGCCGAACACCGAGTTCGGACAGGGCGTGGCGATCATCGGTGACGTGAACGACGACGGCCACGACGACTACGTGATCGGCGCGCCGGTCGACGACGTGGGTGGCACCGACGCGGGTGCGGTCACGCTCTACTCGGGTGCGGACGATGCCGTGCTCTACACGACGACGGGCTTCGCGCCGGGTGACCTTCTCGGGATCCAGGTGGCCGCGTGCGGTGACGTGAGCGGTGATGGCGTGCCGGACTTCCTGGCGGGTGCGACGCAGCCGGGCACCGGCAACGGCTACGCCGTGCTCTACTCGGGTCTCGGTGGTGCGATCGTGATCCACGGTGGTCAGGCCAACGGCGACCAGTTCGGTGCGTCCGTCGCTGGCGTGGGCGACTTCAACGGCGACGGGTTCCCGGACTTCGCGGTCGGTGGCACGCAGCCGGGCAACGGTGGAGCGGGCTACGTGACCGTCTATTCCGAGCACCCGCGCGGCGCGATCGTGATCCACGGCGGCGCGAACGCGCAGGACCAGTTCGGAGCGTCGGTCGCCGCGGGTGACGTGAACGGTGATGACCTTCCCGATCTGTTCGTCGGCGCGAGCCAAGTCGGAACCGGTGCGGGCTACGTGCGCGTGCTTGACGCCGCGACCAACGCCCTGATCCGAACTCACGCCGGCGGCGGAATCGGCCATCGTTTCGGTTTCGCGGTCGCGTCCGGGGACGTCGACGGCGATGGCGCCGCGGATACGGTGGTCGGCGCTCCGTGGGACAGTGGGGGTGCTCCGAGTGGTGGTGCGATCAGCGTGTTCTCCGGCGCGACCGGTGCGCAGCTGACGGGGCTGTTCTGGACCGAGGCGAACTCGTTCTGGGGCTACACGTTGGCGTGTGCCGATCTCGATCATGACGGCTTCAGCGACGTCGTCTCCGGCACGCCGTTCTGGAACGGCAACCGCGGGTTTGCGAACGCATACTCCGTCCAGCTCGGCGCCCAGATGCACTTCTGGGGCGGTCCGACTCCGGGGCGTCGCGGCCACGAAGTCGCGGTCGGCGACCTGAATCGTGACGGCATCGCGGACGTCCTCGTCGGCAAGCCGGCGGGCTTCGGCGCGGCGATCCGCTTCGAGAGCACCTCGAAGCGGACCGGCTCGGCGAAGTTCTACGGCGCGCCGTGCGACGGGTCCGCGAACAACCGGCCGCGCATCGACGTCATCGGCAAGCCGAAGATCGGCAACAGCTTCATCGTCGACCTCAGCGGTGGCCGTCCGAACACGACGACGTTCCTTGCATGGGGCTTGGCTCCCGACGCCAACGTGTCCTGGTCCGGCATCCCGTTGCCGTTCGACCTCGGGCTGATCGGTGCGCCGGGCTGTTTGGTCAACTGTGCCGTGGACTTCTCGACGGTCCATGGCGCGGACGCGGACGGTCGCTCGGGCGCCACGATCGTGCTGCCGAGTCAGTCCGTCACGATCGGGCAGCGCGTGTTCTTCCAATGGTTGAACTTGGATGCCGGCGCGAACGGTCTCGGTCTGACGACCTCGAACGCCATGGCGATCACCGCGGGGCAGTGATCGGGCGCGGGCGGGGACTCTGTCCCCGCCCGACGATGCCCTAGTGGTGCGAGCTCGACGCGCCCGCGCGCACGCGGTCGTCGCCACTCACGACACACAGACCCGGGATCTGCGCGAGATCCGCAGGAAGATCCCCGTTGCCGCGTTCGGGAAGGCTCGTGACCTCCTCGACGTCGACGCGGGTCGCCACAGGAGTGGCCTTCTTCGGCGCGGGTGCCGGCTGCTTCTTCGGCTGCGGCTTCGCCGCTTGCTTCTGCGGCGCAGGCTTCGCCCCGGCCTTCTTGCTCGATCCGGAGAGCGGCTGCGCCTTCGGGAGCGCGTCCGGACGCATCCGGTCTTGCTCCGGCGCCGGCGCCGGCTGGCTCTTCGGCTGCGGCCTCGCTTGGGCCTTCGGCTTCTGCGGTTGGGCCTTCGGCGGCTGTGCCTGCGGCTGCGCCTTCGGCTGGGGCGTCTTGCGACGCGCCTCCGGATGACGCGGAGCCGCGAGCGGAGCGCGACGCTTCTGCGCGGTCTGCTGCGCCTTCGCCTTCGCGCGGGCCTGGGCGGCCTGCGCCTTCGGCTGCGGAGCGGGCGCCGTCGGCGTCGCGTCCTCACGCGGCAGCAGCAATGTCGCGAGTTGCTTGCGCTCGAGGAACAGCATCTGACCGAGCAGTCGTGCGACGACGAACATCGGCGCGACCATCAGCGGACCCACGACCGAGACCTGCAGATAGATCTGCGAGCCCGCCGAGAAGTACGCCGAGATGCCGGCCGGGGCGAACAGCACGGCCGTGCAGCCGGCGAACGCCGCGTAGCGTAGT
The DNA here is from genome assembly GCA_028281765.1 of Planctomycetota bacterium. Classification (GTDB taxonomy): domain Bacteria; phylum Planctomycetota; class UBA1135; order UBA1135; family UBA2386; genus JANQJF01. The sequence continues at coordinate 164,702 of JANQJF010000056.1, forward strand.
CCCGCACGGGTGATCGCGGTGAACAGCACGTTCGGCGACAGCGCGCGGAAGTCGTCCGTGACCTGACGGATCGCCATGGCCATCGGCAGCAAGAACATGCCGAGGCCGAGCGCGGCCGCGCCGGCCCAGACGCTCACCGCATCGAAGTTGAACACCAGGATCGGTGGCCCGAGGAAGATCAGGCCGAGGATCGAGCTGTCGAGCAGGAAGCGACCCGCGTTCCGCACCAGCGTGCCGATGCTCGGGATCGCGGGCGGATCGTCGAGACCGCGGCTCGCGTCGAGCAGGATGCGACGACCGAGCGCACCGATGAGACCGACGACCGACAGCGCCGGGATCATCGCGATCAGCGGGAACACCAGCGCGTGCGAATCCTGCGTCAAGAATCCTCCGAGACCGACGACCAGCGGGAACGTCAGCGTCGCGAAGATCACGATCAGCGGCATCTGATCGTTGAACAGGAAGCGGAACGAGTCGGCGATGTTCTCACCGATCGATTCCTCGTGCTGCGACGCCATCGCGCGAGCCGTCGCGGTCCGGGTCATCGTGTCCGCGGTCGTGACACGCTGCTGGCCCTGAACGCCCACCGAGGCGATCAGCTTTTGCGAGCGCTCACGCAGCATCGGATCATCGATATGACCCAAGGCAGCCAGCGCCTCCTCGGGTCGATGCAGCGTGAGGCAGGTATGAACGAGTTCGGCCCAGATGCGGTCATCCGCCGATCCGGCTTCGATCGTCCGATGAAGAGACGCGTATTTCCGTTCAGGAGACTCCGCCGGCAGCGGGGCTCCGAATTCCTCGAGCTTCATGGATGCTCCTCCCTTCCTTCAGGCCACGGTACTCGTGGCTCGCTACGAAGTTCGGCGCATTTCTCTACGGAATTGAGGGGGGTGTCCCGGATGTGGACAGGGGTGGGGGAAGGGGCGGTGGGATGGGGGGAATCGTGAATCGCGCACGGTCGGTTGCGTTCGGCTTGTCCGTGCGCGAGACGAGGGCCGTTTTCGGGCCCGGGCCCGTTCACGTTTCGCGGGTCGGGACTCGGGACGCAGTCGGATTGGGGGTAACGCCGCGGTGGTTCGTGTCCACGTATTGGGCATGAACGAATTGGGTTATCGGCGTCTTGATGTGTATCAGGCCGCGCTCGAGCTGAACGTCCTGGTGGAGAGGCTGGCGAACGCATTGCCTCGAGGGAATCACGAACTCGCGGATCAGGCTCGTCGGGCCGCGATGTCGGTCGTCCTGAATCTCGCGGAGGGTGCCGGAGAATTCAGCCCAGGCGAGAAGGCTCGCTTCTACCGGATTGCTCGGCGGTCAGCGACCGAGTGCTCCGCCGCGATGGACATCATGCGCGCCAACGAACTAGTCGCCATCCTCCCACTCGATGAGGCCGACGTTCTCTCGGACCGAGTCATAGCGATGATCACGAAACTCATCCTCCGCACCGACCCGAAAATATCCCGCTGACAGGGATCTCCCGTGTCCCGAGTCCCGACCCGCGGAACGTGAACGAGCCCGGGTCCGAGCCCGAAAACGGGACGGGCCTACACCAGATGGCTCGCCGGCCAACCACCGAATGCTCTGCCGCAAGCATCCTCCGCACCAACCGGAAGACCGCCCACTGACAGAGATCTCTCGTGTCCCGAGTCCCGACCCGCGGAACGTGAACGGGCCCGGGTCCGAGCCCGAAAACGGGACGGGCCTCTACCAGATGGC
>JANQJF010000081.1 GCA_028281765.1 Planctomycetota bacterium
GTTGCTGCTCCTCGACTTGTCCACTGACAAGCCGTGTCGTCGCAGCGCCTTGCGCGCGAATCGACTGACGCGGCTACTTTCGCTACGGACTTCAGACGATGGACACTAGCAGGTCGACCTGTAGCTCAGCGACCGGGCTCGGCCGGCATCGGCGCGGACTCGTGCAGGGGACAGCCGAACACCGGAGACGTCGCGTGCTCGTTCGCGTGCCCCCCGAGTAGGTCGTGGATCATGGACGCACCGGCATTGTCGCCCTCGTGCCCGCGTGACCCCGTGATTCCGCCACAGAAGCGCAGCTTGCCCGTCGAGTCGTAGAGCACGACTTGCCCCGACGTGGCGACGTCGAAGGCGTCGACGAGATCTTGATCCGGGTCGGCGTGGATCCGCACGCCCGGGAGCGCCGCCGCGCGCGTCCACAATCGGGTGTCCTCCCAGTCTCGCGCGTCCGCGTCCGGCTGGAAGAACACGACGTGTGCGTCGAGCCGATCCGTCCAGTGCGCGAGCAGGCGGCCGAGCTCGGTGACGCTCGCGTTCGTGCACGGGCAGTGCGGATGCGCGAAGAGCAGAAGCGTCGCCTTGTCGGTCGCCGCCGAGATGGACACGTTCTTCGGCCAGCTGTCGGGCGGGCTCGCTCGGGTGCCCTCGGTGTTGGCGTAGGTCAGGAGCTGCCACACGCCGCAGGTGATCGCGAGGCACCACGCTGCGACGAGGAGTCCGAGCCTGCGCCAGTCGGGGCGCGGCTCTGTCCGGAGGTCGGCATCGACGTCGAGCATGTTCGATTCGTCGGCGTCTCCGACCTCGAGAGTTGAGCGTCGCGCTCAGCGACTCCGGTGCCGCAGCACGGCACCTGGACGTTTCCGCGTGTGCTCTCCGTCCTGGACAACGATCGAGCCGTTGACGACCACCCGCGCGATACCGGCAGGCGGGTTCAGTGGCTCCGCATACGTGGCCCCGTCGAGCACCGTGTCCGGGTCGAACACGACGAGGTCCGCCCAGTGGCCGACGCGAATCGTGCCGCGCTGCTCGAGCTGGAACACTTCGGCCGGCAGCCCGGTCATCTTGTGGATCGCGAGCTCGAGCGACAGCACCTCGCGCTCGCGGACGTAGCGTCCGAGCACGCGCGGGTTGTTGCCGGCCCCGCGCGGATGCGGCTTGTCGGCGGTCTTGTACATCCGGATCCCGGCATCGGCGGCGACGGCGACGAACGGCTCGCGCATGATCGAGGCGACGTCCTCCTCGCTCATCTTGTGGTAGACCATCTGCACGCGGTTGCCCTTCGATTCGGTCATCAGGCGCAGGATCGTCTCGATCTGGTCGTCGAGCGAGTCCGCGCCGCGCAGCGTTCGGGCCGCCGCGTCCATGCGCATGCCGTTGACCTTCTGGTTGCGCGGGGCGCGCGCGATCTGCGCGTAGGAGAAGTCCCCGAATCCGACGCGTTCGGCGGTCTTGCGGAGCGCGTCCGCCATGCGGCTGCGGAATGCCTCGTCGTCGCCGAGCTTCTCGCAGAAAGCGCCGCGCCCGATCGCGAGTTCCGCGGACGGGAACAGCACCTCGAGACCGGTGCTGCTGGCCGTGTAGGCGTACTGATCGCCGGTCAGGCGCAGGCCTTCGCTGCGGGCCTTGCGCAGTCGGGCGACGATCTCGGCGCCGCGGCCCCAGTTGTTCTTGCCGCTCGCCTTGAGGTGGGAGAGGTGCACATGGACGCCGGAGCGGCTGCCGATCTCGAGGGCCTCCTCGATCGACGGGATCACGCGGTTGGCCTCGTTGCGCATGTGCGAGGCGTAGACGCCGCCGAACTCGGCGACGACTTCGCAAAGCGCGACGAGTTCGTCGGTCTTCGCGTAGGTTCCCGGCACGTAGATCAGGCCGGTCGACATGCCGCACGCCCCGGCTTCCATGCCAGCGCGGAGAATGTCCCGCATCTGCCCGAGCTCTTCGTCGGTCGGCGCGCGGTTCGCGGTGCCGAGAACCTGGCGGCGCACCGTGCCGTGCCCGACCAGGCTCGCGTAGTTGATGCTGATTTTGCGGCGTTCGACTTCCGCGAAGTGAGCTGCGATGTCCTGCACCGAGCCGCCACAGTTGCCGGTCACGATCGTCGTGACGCCCATCAGGACGTAGTTCTTCGCGTCGCCCCGACGGGCTGCAGTGCGGTCGGCGTGGGCGTGCACGTCGATGAAGCCCGGCGCGACGACGAGCTCGCGGGCGTCGATCTCCTGCTCGATCACGGCGTTCTTCGGCAGGTCACCGACGACGACGATCCGACCGTCGCGGATGCCGAGGTCCTGCGGCGCGGCGGGTGCGCCCGTCCCGTCGATCACGTGGCCACCGCGAATCGCGAGATCGAAGCGGACTTCTTGCGCACCGCAAACGCCGGCGATGGCCAGCGCCGCCGCCAGCAGAATCCACGCGCCGAGACGTTGTCGCATGGCGATTAAGGTAGCCACGGACCGGGCGCGGTGTCTCGGCTCGACCCGGATCCCTCGACCCCGAACCACGGTTTGGAAAGAAAAAAGCAGGTCGAAGAGAAACCTGCGATGGGGTCGGGCCTAATTCGGTGTGCCGCGGCGCCGATCTGATCGACGCCACGGCGCACGCGAAAGGCTCTTCACCAAGGAATTGCCGGCACGGTGCCGTTGATTCCGGGGGCGAGGTGGGGAGCCTTCGCTTTTTTAATGCCCGAACGGCAGGAGCGGGAAGGGCCGCGGCGTCCCGTCCACGTAACGTTCGGGGATCGGAACGACGGTCTGTAGGGCGAATCTCCCGCCTACTCGTGCCGCAGCGCTTCGACGGGATCCATGTTGGCCGCGCGCCACGCGGGATAGAGGCCGAAGACGATCCCGACCCCGGCAGAAATCCCGAACGCCAGGACGACGTGATCGACGCGGATGATCGTCCGCTGCTCGGCGAGCCGCGTGACGAGCTCGGGAATCAGAAGCCCCAGCCCGACACCCAGCAGGCCGCCGGCGGCGCTGAGCACGACCGTCTCGACGAGGAACTGCGACACGATGTGCTTGCGCTTCGCGCCGAGCGCGCGGCGGATACCGATCTCGCGGGTGCGCTCGGTCACGGTCGCGAGCATCACGTTCATGATGCCGATGCCGCCGACCAGCAGCGAGATCACCGCGATCGAACCGAGCACGATGTTGAACATCTGCTTGCTCGCCTCGGCCTCGCGCAGCAGTTCGAGCGGCACCTCGATCTGGATGTCGCCTCGGGCGTTGAGGTCTTCGTTGATGTCGAACATCGTCCGCAGCACGCGCGCGGCGGGTTCGACGTCACGGTCGGAGTCGAGCTTGATCTTGATCTCGTGCAGCTCGACGCGCTCGCGGGAGAAGCTGCCGCCGCTGCGGGTCGTCAGCTCGTCGCCGAAGCGTCGGCGCGACGTGTTGAGCGGAATGAACGTGCAGCTGTCGAGCGAAGGGCCCACGCTGCCGCTCTGACGCCCCAGGTAGTCGAGCACGCCGACGACCGTGTACCGCTCGTCGTTGGCTTCGACGCTCTGGCCGATCGGGTCCTCGAGCGGAAAAAGCTTCTGCGCGACGTTGGCGCCGAGGACCATGACGTTGCGCATCCGGTCCTGGTCGATCTGCGTCATCCACCGCCCCTCGCGCACCTTCATGTTGACGACGTCGAGGTACGCGGGCGTCGTGCCGATGACCGTGGAGTTCATCCACATCGAGCGGACGCGCAGCGGGGTCGAGTCGTGCTGCCGCACGCCGATGACGTGCTCCGCGGTTTGCAGCGTCGCGCGGATGCGGTCTTCGTGCTTGTACTCGAGGCCGTAGACGATCGCGGTCCAGACGCTCTGCTCGCTGCTCTGTTCGCTGGCGGGCGGCTTCTGGCTGCGCACCATGATGTTGTTCGAACCCATCGCCTTGATGCGCTCGAGTGCCTCGGCGCTCGCGCCTTCGCCGACGGCGAGCATCGCGATGACCGACGACACGCCGAAGAGAATGCCGAGCGTCGTCAACGCCGAGCGCAGCTTGTGCAGCAGGAGGCTCTTGATGCCGAGCCGGACCGTGCGGGTCGTCAGCTTCATGCGAGGCTCTCGTGCTTGGAGTTCTGGATCTCGATCCGGTCGACGCGGCCGTCCGCGAGCCAGACCGTGCGGTCCCCGCGGTCGGCGATGTCCTCGTTGTGCGTCACGAGGACGATCGTCTTGCCCTCGGCCTGCAGCTCGTCGAGCAGCTGGAGGATCTCGAGCTCGGTGTTGCTGTCGAGGTTGCCGGTCGCTTCGTCGGCCAGCAGGAACAGCGGATCGTTCATCAGCGAGCGGGCGATCGCGACGCGCTGCTGCTGGCCGCCGGAGAGCTCGCTCGGGCGGTGGTCGAGGCGGCCGCCGAGGCCGACGCGTTCCGCGAGCGCGGCGGCCTTGTCGCGAGTCTCGGCATTCACGCGGCCCTGATAGAAGAGCGGCACCTCGAGGTTCTCGAGCACCGTCAGCTGCGGGATCAGGTTGAACGACTGGAAGATGAAGCCGATGTCGTGGCCGCGGACGTCGGACAATGCGTCGTCGTCGAGCTTGGACACGTCACGGCCGCCGACGAAATACCGGCCCGCCGTCGGCCGATCGAGGCAGCCCAGGATGTTGAGCAGTGTGCTCTTGCCGGAGCCACTGCGCCCCATGATCGTGATGTACTCGCCGCGTTCGATGCGCACGTTCACGCCGTCGAGGGCGCGGACCGTGGTCTCGCCCATGACGTAGTGGCGCTCGACGCCGACGAGTTCGGCGATCGCGTCGGTTCGCGTTTCGGTCTCGGACATCAGCGCCCGCGTCCGCCGCCGCCACCACGTCGGAAACTCGACATCAGCTTGTCGCGTTCGGCCGACAGCTCGGGATCGGCGCTGATCGCGTCCTTCAGCTCTTGGTTGCTGAACAGCGCACCCATGCCGCCGTTCAACGCGTCCGCGAACTGGGGCAGCTTGGTCTTCACCCTCTGCAGGAATGCTTTCAACTCGGGGCTGCTGCCGCCACGGCGCCGGCCGCGTCGTTCGCCGTCGCCGCGCTGGCCCGCGCCAGGCGAGTCGCCGTGCGGCTGCTCGGTGGGACGCTTCGGCTTCTGCCCGATCGGCGGCGGCTCCGGCTCGTCTTCGTTCGATTCCGGCTGCTCGAATTCGGGCGCTTGCACCATTGTCGGTGGGCTGAGGTAGACGCGCTCACCCTCGCCGATCCCCTCGAGGATCTCGACGTGCGTCAGGTTGTTGCGGCCGACCTTGACGAGTTGTGCGGTCGGTCCCGCCGTGGGGTCGACCTTCCAGACGTAGTGCACGGCGCCCTGCCGGCGCACCGCCTGGAGCGGCACGTTGAGGACGTCGCGGATGCGGCCGACGAGGATCTCGACCGTGGCCGACATGCCGGGGCGCAGCACGGTGTTCTCGCCTTCGAGCGTCACCTCGGTCTTGTAGACTTTCTTGTTGTTGTTCGACCACCGCGAGCCCGAGTCGGGGAGCGGCGACACGCGGGTCACGCGCGCCTGGAACGGTCGCTCCGGGAACGTGTCGACGTCGACCAGAGCGCTCTGTCCCCGCACGACCTTGTCGATGTCGGCTTCGGGGACCTTGAGTTCGGCGATCATCGTCGAGACGTCCGGCAGGATGATCAGCGACTGGCGTTCGCGGACGCTCATGCCCTCTTCGACGACCTCGCGGCTGCGACGGCCGTCTCCGACCTGTGCGTAGACCACCAGGCCCGGGTTGGGGGCGTAGATGACCGCGTTGTTGATCTGCTTGCGCAGGTTGTCTAGGCGTTCGTCCGCGAGGTCGAACTCGGACTGGGAGCTCTTGAGTTCGGCGGCGACGCGGGCGCGCCGCGCCTCGGCGCTGGCGACGACCTTGTCGACCTCGAGCTGGGCATTGTCGACGTTGAGTTCGAGCTCGATCTTCTCGCTCTTGAGCTCGTAGTTGATCAGCAGCTCGAGCTGGTTCCACGACAGGCTGACCTGCGATTCCTGGCGGTCGTACGCGAGCTGGTTGGTGTCGAGCTCACTGCCGGTGATGTAGTCCTTCGCCGCGAGTCGTTTGCTGTGGCCGAGCGTGTCTTCCTTGAGCTTGAGATCCGCGCGCGCGAGGCGGATCTGGTCGATCTGGTTCAGGACCTGCTGTGCCCCGTTGCCGAGGTCGCGGTCGAGGTTGTCTTCGCCGATCAGGTCGACGATCGTCTTCGTCAGCCCGGCGTGCTCGGTGTCCTTGACCAGTTCGTTGAGCGCGATCAGCATCGAGCGATTGCTGCCGGACCCCTGGACGTTGCCGCCCCCGTCGTCCGTTTTGGGCGCCTGCACCTGAGCGGGCTGGGTCGGCGTGGCCTTGCCGAGGAACTTCTCGAGCGCGATCTGCGCGATCTCGAGCTTGCTGCGCGCGCTGGCTTGTTCGGCTTGGAGTTCCTTCTCGAGAATCTCGACGTTCTGTTCGGAGTTGACGAGAGCGGCCTGCGCGCGCTCGACGGTGATCGCCTGGGTTGCCTCGCGGTCTTCGAGCGAACTCGCGTCGAGCTCGACGAGCTTGTCGCCCTGGTCGACGCGGGAGCCTTCGGGCACGAGGAAGATGATCGTGGCCTGCCCCTCGACCTCGGAGCGGACGCGGTTCTCGCGGAGCGCCTTGATCTCGCCCTGTTCGCGCACCGTGATCCGCAGGTCGCCGCGTCCTACCGTGTAGATGTCCGGCTGCGCCAACTCGTCGGTCGTGGCTTCGCCACTGCACCCGCCGAGAGCGAGCAAGCACGCGATCGGTAGGACCGCGCCAGGTTTGAGTCGGGGCATCATCATCGATCCGGATTCTCCGCCGGTTCGGCGTCCGGCAACAGGGGCAGTGGCAGGGAGCGGTCGTAGCGCAGTCCCTTGGGTTCGATCGCGATCGCTTCGAGGTCGCGCATCAGCTCGAGTCGGGCGATTGCGTAGTCGACGAGCGCACCGTTCAGGCCGAGGCGCGCGTTCAGGAGCGCGGCCTGGGCTTCGAGGATGTCACGAGCCTGGGCGAGGCCGGCGTCGTAGAGTTCGGTCGTGCTGTCCACGCGGCGTTCGGCGAGCGTCACCGCACGGCGTTGGATGTCATAGCTCTGCAAGCGCGTCTGGATATCGCGAAGCGAGGTTCGCAGGTCCGCGCGGATCGTGTCCTCGAGCTCCTCGCGAGCGCGGATCCGGACGTCGATCGTGATCAGTGCCGCTCGGTATGCGTTGCGCTCCGGGATTCGGTTCAGCGCGAGGTCGAGGTCGAATCCGGCAGCCCAGCTCATCTGCGACCAGTCGAAGTCGAGGCTCTCGTCGGGATGCGTCGGCACCGTGAACACCGTCGAGAAGTCCAGGCTGCTGCGCAGCGCGTCCTTCGTGATGCGGATGCCCCGAGCGGCGTCGACGACCCGGTCGAGCACGGTCTGGTAGTCGTAGCGGCGCGCGAGCGCGACTTCTACGCACGTCTCCTCATCGAGGTCGACGGCCTGGACGCCGAGGGCGGCGAGGCGCTTCAGTTCGTCGACGTCGACTTCGAGCGGCGTCGAGATCGGCAGGCCGAGCGTCAGCTTGAAGTTGTCGAGCGACAGCTGCAGCCGGTTCTGCGCCTCGATGAGTCGGTTCTCGGCATTGAGCTCGTTCTGTCGCGCCTGGTCGACGTCGTTGATCGTGCGGCGGCTGGCTTCGAAGAGAGCCTCGATCTGTTCGCGGGACTGGCTGACGCTCGAGTAGTTCGCGTTCTCGCTCTGGAGGTCTGCAAACTGCCGCGCGACGAGGTAGTAGCTCGAGGTTACGCGGACCGCGAACGTGCGGCGGAATCGCTCGAACGCACGCACTTCGTAGATGACGTTGCGCTCGGCCTGCGTCAGCGGCTCGCGCGCGATGCGGCTGCCGAAGCCACGCAGCAGCGGCTGCGTGATCGTCAGGTCGAGGATCGAGTTGCCCTCGAAATTGCCTCCGTTGACGACGGACCGCAGGAACGTGTTCACGAAGCTCGCGACGATGCGCGTGCCTGCCGTCGTGTTGGCGGCCGCGCTCAGGTCGTCGGACAGCGCGACCGCGAGCTCCCGGTCGGCGACGCCGGTGGCGTCCGCGTTGCCCCCGCCGCCGAAGATCACGGAGAAGTTCAGCTGCTGTTGGGTCAGGTCCAGCGCCGTGAGGTAGAGAGCTTCCTTGCGGGTCTGGAACTCACGGCTGTTCTCGGCGGCGACATCGAGCGCGGTCTGGAGGTCCAGACGGATCTCCCCGGGTTGCTCCAGGAGTCGGCGCCGCAGAGTGTTCTCGGGGCGGACGACGTCGAAGGCCTTGGTCTCGCCGGTCACCTGCTCGGCGGCCCGCTCGAGGATCCCATAGACCTGCACGTCGGCTTCGGCGACGTAATCGGCAGCCGTGCAGGCGGCGAGGGGCAGAGCTAGAAGAGTCGATCGCATACCGGGTCGGTTGCGGTGAGGCGGGCGAGACCGTGCACCAGTGGGAACCAGTGAAACGCGCCGCGCGCTCCGGTGGGCGATGGATCTGTCACAAAGCCGTAAGGAAACGCAGGACAAGCGGTTGCGGGCTCCTTCGTCCGATCGCTATCCTCTGGATGCGTTAGGCGAGGGTTTTATGGCGACCATTCTGGTCACTGCAGGTCCGACCAGGGAGCACCTGGACGGCGTTCGCTATTTGGCCAACGGCAGTAGCGGGCGAATGGGCTTTGCGATCGCCGCTGCGGCGGTCGCGCGGGGGCACTCCGTACGGCTGGTGGCCGGTCCGACCGAGCTCGACCCTCCCGCGGGCGCCGATGTGCAGCGCGTCGTCTCGGCCCGGGACATGCACGCCGCGGCCCTGCGAGCCTTCGAGGGCGCGGACGTCGCCTTCGGCGTCGCCGCCGTCGCGGACTTCCGGCCGTCGACGTGCGTCGACGGCAAGCCCGCGAAGCACGAAGTCGCGACGACGATCGAGCTCGTGCCGAACCCGGACGTCATCGCGTCGCTCGGGGAGATCAAGGGCGAGCGTTGCGTCGTCGGGTTCGCGCTCGAGGCGGACGCTGCCGACGCGAGCGCGATCGAGAAGGCGCGCGCGAAGCTCGCGCGAAAGCACCTCGATCTCTGCGTGCTCAACTCGGCGTCGGCGATGGGCGCCGACTCCAATCAAGTCACGTTGGTCTGGGCGGACGGACGCACCGATCCGCTCCCGACGATGTCGAAGTCACAACTGGGTGCGGAGCTCGTCGACCGAGTGACCGCCAGCCGAGGCGAGGTGGGCGATGACTCGTAAGGGTCCGCGATTCGTTCCTGTCGAAGATGCTCCCGGACCGGGGCTGTCCGCGCGCTCCCGCGAGCTGATCGCGTTCTGCGTGCTCGGTTTCTGCGTCTATCTGCTCCTCGCGCTCGCGACGTTCGCGGCGCGCGGTCCCGATGCCGTGGACATCCCGCGGGGCACGCTGATCAACCTGGGCGGCACCGTCGGGTACTACTTCGCGCACGGGTTGACGTTCGTGCTCGGCTGGGCGGCGTGGGTGCCGTGCTTGTTCGGCATCGCGTTCGGAATCTCGATGTTCCTCGGCCGTCGCGTCGAGCGGCCGGCGTTCAAGGCGCTCGGCATCGTCGTCTTCACCGCGATGCTGTCGTTGATGTTCGCCGGAGCGGACGGTGGCGTGCACGAAGCCGCGCGCCTCACGCCGTACGGACCGGGTGGTCGCTTCGGTGCGAACCTGTCCCCGAAGATCAGCCTGGCGTTCGGTTCCTCGGGTCGCATCCTCCTGCTCGCGTTTGGGGCGATCGTGTCCCTGCTGCTCGCGACCGAGTGGATGTTCTCCGAGCTGCTCGACCGCACGTTCGTCCGTCTCGAGCGCGCGTTCCGGCACGTGTTCGCGCCGCGGCCGTCGCTGGCCGGTGGGGCCGGTGACCTCGACGAGCTCGTCGACGAAGAAGAGGCCGTCACGCGGCCGCGCTGGTACGAGCGCATTCGTCTGCCGTGGAAGAGCCGGCTCGAAGAAGACGAGGAATTCGAGGAGGAGGAAGAAGGCGAGGAAGAAGAGGAAGACGAAGAGCTCGACGACGAGGAAGAAGTCGAGGAGGACGAAGAGGTCGAGGAAGAGGAAGACGAAGAGGCTGAAGCCGAAGAGGAGGAGCGTGGGGTCGAGGAGCCGCCGGCCGAGCCGGTCGCGGAGGTCGAGGCCCCCGAGGTCGCGGCCGAGCCCGCGCCGTCCCCGCTGCCGGTCAAGCGCCGCAAGCCGCGCCGCAAGAAGCGCCGCCTCAAGCCGAAGCAGCCAGAGCTGCCGTTCGCGGAGCCCTATCCGTTCCCGCCGATCGACCTGTTCCGGGAGCCGCCCGAGACCGAGGACTCCGAGTCCGAGGCGAAGCTCGACGAGAACAAGGCCGCGATCGAGCGCCGCCTGAAGTCGTTCAAGATCGACGCCAAGGTGGTCGCGGCGTCGGTCGGACCGGCGGTCACGCAGTACGAGCTCGAGCTCGCCGAGGGCATCAAGCTCTCGAAGCTCACGTCGTACGAAGCCGACCTCGCAGCCGCGCTCAAGGCCGTGTCCGTCCGCGTCGTCGCGCCGATCCCCGGCAAGGGCACGGTCGGTGTCGAGGTCCCGAACGCGCAGCGTCAGGTCGTCGTCATGCGCGAGCTGCTCGACGAGTTCGGCAGCGACGAGGATGCGGCGATCCCGCTGATGCTCGGTCGAGACGTCGCTGGCGTCCCGATCATCGAAGACTTGGCGAAGATGCCGCACCTGCTGATCGCGGGCACGACGGGATCCGGCAAGTCGGTCTGCATCAACTCGATCCTGCTTTCGATCCTCATGCTGCGCACGCCGCAGCAGGTGCGCCTGATCCTCGTCGACCCGAAGATGGTCGAGCTGCAGACCTACAAGAACATGCCGCACCTCGCGTGTTCCGTCGTCACGAACATGAAGAAGGCGCCCGGTGTGCTCGAGTGGGCGGTCGCGGAGATGGAGCGCCGCTACGAGCTGCTGTCGCAGGTCGGCGTCAATCACATCCGCGGCTACAACAAGCTCGGTCAGGAAGAAGTCGAGAAGCGCCTCGGCAAGCCGATCGATCCCGCGGACGTCTACCTGCCGTACCAGGTGCTCGTGATCGACGAGCTCGCGGACCTCATGACTGTCGCGCAGAAGGAGGTCGAAGAGTCGATCCAGCGACTGGCGCAGAAGTCGCGCGCGGTCGGTCTGCACGTCATCCTCGCGACGCAGCGTCCGAGTTCCGACGTCATCACGGGCATCATCAAGGCCAACCTGCCATGTCAGATCGCGTTCAAGGTCAACCGCAAGATCGACTCGCGCGTCATCCTCGACGCGAATGGCGCGGAGAAGCTGCTCGGCCATGGCGACATGCTCTTCGTGCCGACGTCTTCGCAGCAGCTCGTGCGTGCGCAAGGCACGTTCGTCCGTGAAGAGGAAATCCACGCGGTCGTCGGCTACCTCGAAGAGAACGGCCCCAAGCCCGCCTTCATTCCGGATCTCGTGCAGACCGAGACCGGCAAGCGCCGCAGCCCGAAGGACCGCGACGACCTCTACGAGGAGGCGGTCGAGGTCATCCTCGGGCAGCAGCGCGGTTCGGCGACTCTGCTGCAGCGCGCGCTGTCCGTCGGCTATACGCGGGCGACGCGACTCCTCGAGATGATGGAGGCCGACGGCGTCGTCGGTCCGTTCGTCGGCTCGAAGTCCCGCGAGGTGATGCTGACGCTCGACGAGTGGAAGGCGCGGGAGGCTGCGATCCAGGAGGAACTCGAGGCTCTCGAGGAGGGCGAAGAGTACGAGGACGAGGATGGTGAGGACGTCGAAGAGGTCGACGAAGACGGCGACGCGGACGAAGAGTACGTCGAGGACGACGACGAAGAGGAGCCCGCGGCCAAGTAGGCAAGTGCGCCCCCGTGCTGCGCAGGCGCAAGCGCACGCGCAGCACGGGAAATGACTCGAGCAGGCGAGAGAATGTGGCTCAGTCGTAGAGCGTGCTGCCCTCGACGCGCGGGATCGGCTGATGCCGGACCAAGCAGCGCACCTTCGCGGTCCGCGTCGACCGCGAGCCATCCCCATCGTCGTGCGCGACGAGGAACCACCACATTGCGAGGTTCGGCCCGAACTGGCGCCACGCGTCCTCCGGGAGCGTGAACTCGGTCGCGTCCGCGGGGATCTCGAACACGACGTTGTTCTCGTGGTAGGTGCCGCCGACGCCAAAGACGACGGAGTATCCGGAGACCGCATGGTCCGGCGCGTCCCACGTGAACGTCGGCGCGTCCTCGGTGCGCGTCATGTGCGCAGGCTCGCGCGCCGCGAGCGTGCGGTTGTCATCCGATACGCGCGCGCGCTCGGGTGAGTGCACGTCGTGATACCAGTCGATCACCGGCAGCTGGTCTTGCTCCGGCAGGATCCAGGCCGTGTGGAACGCGCAGCCCTTGCACATGTCCGGCAGGTCGCCGGTCAGCATGCCGCGCCGCAGGTCCTGAGCTTCCTTGCTGTTCCACACTTCGTCGAAGCTCTGCTCGATGACGTTGCCGAGCTTGAGCTTGCCCGACTCGGCGACGCAGCACGGATAGGCTTCGCCGTCTGCGTGGATCTTGATGTGGTCGACCGACTGCACGCAGTAGCCGGGGTAGAAGTAGCGGATCTCGTCCCAGACCGAGAGGCGCGACTTCCGGTTCTCGCGGAACTCGAGGTCGTCCGGCATGTAGTCGAACACGTGCCGCTCGCGACCTTCGAACAGCACGCGCACCTGCTTCTCCTTGGCGATGTTCTCGATGCGGTTCAGCATCCACGACACCCATTCGGGCGACATGTGCTTCAGAGCGTCGGAGAAGTCGCGATCGGCGCTGAGGCCGGGCGGGCACAGGAACGCGAGCAGGCGGATCGTCTTGCAGCCTTGGTCGGCGAGATACCCGACCGTCTCGTCGATGAACGCCGCGTTCTCCGTCATGAACACGATGTTGGCCTGCGGCTCGATGCCCTTCTCGAGGCAGAGCTTCGCGGCGCGCGGCAGGTTCGCGAACACCTTGTCGGGCTTGCTGCGCAGGCGGATGCGCTCGTAGATGTCCGGCAGATGGCTGTCGATCGAGAACGTCAGCGTGCTGACGTGGGGCTCGAGTTCGGCGAACTTCGCGTCGTCCAAGAACTGCGCGTTCGTGATGACGTCGAGTTCGAGGCCGTACTGCTCGGCCAGGCCCCGCGCGAGATCCCAGGTGACGATCAGCGGCTCGCTCCCGACGAACGGCGACAGCACCGATGCCGTCGGGAAGACCTCCGCCGCGAGACGCTCGGCCACGTCCTCGGGGAACTTCTTCATCGGCGGGTTGTTGCCGTCGTAGCACATCGTGCACGACATGTTGCAGAAGTTGCTGAGCTGGAACTCGAAGACGCGAGGCTTCGACTCGAACCGGAGTCGACCGAGCATCAGGTCCTGGTCGAGGCGTTCGCGGTTCTGACGCAGCAGGGCGAGCTTGGCGTCGGCGGAGATCGGCGCAGCCTCGGGGGGCCTTGGTTCGGAGGCTCTATGCTCGGGGGTCGTCTGTTCTGGGTCCGGGGTCATCGGGTGGGAGGCAGCGGGGCGCGGGGATCGTGCCCGAGGTGTGGTTGGGAAGTCTACCGTGTGATCGGGATCTCGCGCGGTTTGGCGGGACTGCGGGGCGGTTTGGTAGGATCGGGCCCATGCGACGGTGCGTTGGAGCGGTGCTGGCGGGCGTGGCTGCGATCACGGGCCCGGCGCAACACACCCGTGAAGTTGCGCGCTTCGACTACCGCAGCGCGAAGATCACGGTCGCTGCGTTCTCGAGCGACGGCAAGTCGCTGGTGACGGCGAGTGAGCCCGGCGAGGTCTTCGTCCGGGACGGCGTGACCGGCGAGGTGCGAGTGCGCTGCGCGGAGCGTCGGTTCGAACATCGGCTGTTTCCGCAGGTTCGCGAGATCTCCGTGAGTACGCGTCTGTTCGTGATGAAGTCGCGCGGATCCTCCTGGGTGTTCAACGTCGACACCGGCCTGAATGTGGCCAACGCCACCCGTCAGCTCGCGAAGACTCTGAAGCGTCCAGCGCCCTGGCGCGCCGCGTTCGCGAATGAGGTGTGCGGAGTTCTGAACGTGGATCGGATCCTCGCGATGCCGAGCGAGGGCGATCGGGCGGTCGTCGTCATGAGGGGCGGCGATCGGTGCCTGCTGTCACGCCAGGGTGGAGAATGGTCGTCTCGCGTGCTGTCCGAGCATCGGAGACCGGTGCGGGAAGTCGACCTCTCGGCGGACGGCACCTGGCTCTACGTGCAGGTGGGGCGAGGCACACGGGAGTTGGTTCCGGTCGGGGAGCCGGCCGATCGCTCGGTCTGGAGTCTCGGCGATGACGATGCGGTGCCCCGGCTGCGACGATCCAGGGCCTTCGCGGTCGGTGCAGGTGCGCAGTTCGTGATCGTCCATGCGGCGGGTTGGCTGCGTGTGGATGCCGCGACCCAGCGGGTCGTCGACTCCCATGCGCTACCGATGGTCGATGGGGAGTCGTTGCGAGCGATCGGCGTGAACGGCGACGGAACCAGGATGTTGTGCGGAGGGCCGAAGTGGTCGGCGTGGGTCGTCGCGGTGCCGAACGGTACCCCGGTTCGCCTTCCGAGTCCCGATGAGCCGGCCGACATCCGATCGTTCGCGTTCTCTCAGGACGGCGAGCGTCTGTGGGTCGGCGTCGAGGAATACGGTGGTGGGCCCGGAGGCGGTTGGCCCCGGATCGACGCGTACGCGCTGCTGCCCGAACCGCGATTGATCCGGAGTGAGCGGGTGGTGACCGGAGCGAGTTCGCTCGTGGCGACGCCGGACGCGTTGCTGAGTGGCGGCGTGTTCGGCTGCGCGCGGCGGCGCCTCGTCGATCTCTCCGCGATGGTTCGTGTGCTCTCACGCTCGAGGATCGCGCCGCGATTCGAGGACGACGCCACCGTGGTCGTGCTGCCCGACGACGCGGGTGCATCCTGTGGGCTGTTCGAGCTGCGCGAAGACCGGGCTCTCGCCGTGTCGTTCTCCGGTTGGCGGTTGCACAGTTTGCCGTCCCTCGAGCTCGTGGAGGGGGCGGAGGCCTTCGAGACGCAGGGTGGAACCGTGTCGTCGCGGACCGGGCGGTTTGCGGTCGCTGCCCTCGGCGAAGTCGTCGTCCGCGAGCTCGTCCGCGGTCACTGAGATCGCCGCCGCGGGCCGGAATCCTCATGGCAATGGGATGCCCGCTGAAGAGTCGATGTCCCGAAATCAGCGGGGCCAGGCGACCTTCGTCGTAGCGCCAGTCTCCACCGTGGTCGTGCCCGCATGCTCGAGGGCTTCGTCCGCGTCGTTCGGCCAGAAGCGCAGCCGCCAGCGCACCGTGCCGGGTGGTCTGCGGATCTTGCGGCCGTGCGTCGAGATCGTCCGCCAGGTGCCGGATCCGTCCTCGATCGCGATCTCCATCTGGCCCTCGTCGTGGCCCGATGGAGGCGCGAATCGGATCGTGCCCGGGCGGACCGGTCGCATCGTCACGCGGGTCTCGGTGCGCGGCTTCGCGGTGAACCGCACTTCGCCGAAGAAGTCGCTCCCGGCGACTTCGAGGGACAGCGGCGTGTTCGGGGTGACGCGGACCAGGCGGAACGACTCGGTCTTGCCGAGTCGGAGCATGCCCGTGTTCGGCGTGAACGGCAGGGGGTCCCCGTTCTTGTCGACGACGTACGACTGCTCGTGCGACGGTCGCAGCAGGACGAGCATCGTGCCGAGGGATGCGATGTCGTCCGCCGACAGGTGGCTCGTGTCGAGCGTGCACACGACCGAGGCGGGCTCCCACAGCTCGAGTCGGATGGGTTTGTCGTTGTCCGCATCGACTTCGATCTCGCGCTCGCCGCGCCGGCCATCGGTCGCGCGCACGACAAGCCGGTACCGTCCCTCACGCAGCGCGGGAGCCGTGATCTCGCCGACGGCGATCTGGGGCCGCGGTGACGGTTGCGAGAAGTCGCGTTCCGATCCTCGCAGTGGCCACAGTTCGACTTCGCCCGGCGGCGCGGGGGCGCCGGTGGCGCCGTCGACGACTTCGACCCGAAGATCGGCGAGGTCGCCACTCACGCGACGCAGTGTGATCGTGAGCCCGTCGCGCTGCGTGACCGTGCGCTCGGTGAATGGTGCCCATCGCGTTCTCGGCGCGGGCGGCGTGACCCAGAGGTCGTCGTGGCTCGCGACGGCGTTCGGGAACGAGAAGCGGCCGTCCGGTCCGGTCTGCTCGGGCTCGCTTTCGTAGTGCACGCCCTTGTGAATGCCCAGCATGACCTGGACTCCCTCGAGGGGCTGACCGTCTTCGTCGACGACGCGGCCGGTCACCGGATCGCGGCGTTCGACGACGATGTCGTGTTCGACGGTGTCGCCGGTGTCCGGGATCGGAATGCGCACGAACACTCGCGGGTGGTTCGGGCCCTCCGCGAGCAGATGTGCCGCGCGGTGGTGCGCGTGGGACTCCAGCTCGTACCGACCCTCGTCGTCGGAGACGCACGAGATGTCGACGCCGTTGCCGCGGACTTCCACCCCGGAAACCGGCGTGCCGTCGGGTGTCGTCACTCGGCCGCAGAGCGCTACCTCGCGCCGCACGTCGAGCACGATCTCGACTTCGGCGGTTTCGTCGTCGGATGGCCCGTCCTCGGAGGGGCGGACCGTGGCTTCGTTGCGCAGGTATCCCTTCGCGTGCGCGGCGACGATGTAGTTCCGCTCATGGCCCTGATGGCGGTTGGCGTCGCGCACGCTCTGCCCCGTCGGCAGGGGCAGGGTCGGGAACACGACGCGGCCTTCCGAGTCCGTCGACCGGCGGAACAACGCGGCGATCGACGGTAGCGGCGGAGTCGCGGACCGAGCCCATTTCTCGGGCCACATCGGCGCGAGGCCGATCGGCAGGAAGTGCGGGACCGTCGTCACGGATGCGCCCGCGATCGGCTCACCCTGAGTGTCGACGATACGCGCGGCGACACGGCCACTCGGTTGCAGCGTGATCTCGACGGGCGGCAGGTCCTCCTGCTCCGGCGCGACGCCGAGACGCGTCCAGCCGATACCGTTCTCGGCGATCGCGGTGAGCATCAGGACGCCGCGTGGATTCGGCGCGAGGCGTTCGTCGAGCGCGATGCGACCGTCGTCTTCGGTCGATCCGAGCACGCGACCTTGATACATCGAAACCGAGCTGCCGATTCGCGATGGGTCCCACACGATCAGCTCGGCGGCCGAGTCGAGGGGGCGGCCGTCATGCTCGAACACGCGTCCGCTGAGCGCGACGCCGCGCACGAGTTCGATCGTGCCGAGATCGAGCACGCCGTCGGTAATCGTCTGCTGGACGTCGCTGTCGATGCGGACCTCTGTGGTCGCACGTTCGGGGGCGCTCGCGAGCGCGAAGCGGTAGAAGATCCAGCCGGATGCGGCGAGGGGGACTTCGAGCTCGAAGCGACCGTCTTCGTCGGCCGTCGTTGCTCGGTCGGGGTACTTCTCGAACGGCGTGAAGTTGGCGAGTCGCAGCGTTGCGCCGAGCGCGGGGCCGCCGCTGAGGGTGTCCACGATGCGTCCCGTGACCTTGCAGCGCGGCGAACCGTCGGCGACTCGGCTGCGCTCGCTCGCGGTCGACGTCGCGGCGGTGTCGTCACCGTTCGCCGCGGCGTCTTCGGCGGCTGGTTCTCCGCCGACCGTCGCGTCGAGCGCGACCGGCAACTCCGCGTCGGTGGCGGGTGTCGCGGTCGTGTCGGGAGGCGGCCATGCTGCCCAGATTCCGAACGTCGCGCAGATCAGAACGCCTGCCGCGGCGAGGAGGTGTTTCGTGTTCATCGTGAGGAGCGCGGCGGTGACCGCGATGGGAGTGCCGGTGCCGAATGCGGCCCAGTTTCTCGGGCGCGCGATCGGCACGAGCGCGAGGAGCCACGAGCGTCGATCGCCGTAGCGGCGATCGAACTTCGCTTCGAGTGTCGCGAGCCCGCGCTGCAGATGCGTCTTCACGGTCGCGACCGGCATGCCGAGGCGCTTGCTGATCGCGCGCGGCGGCAGGTCGTGCCAGAAGCGCAAGACGATCGCCGTGCGGTACGGATCGGCGAGCGCGAGCACGGCGTCCGCCAGCTCGCGGTGCATGTGGACGGTCGCGACCACCTCGTCGGTGGGGATGGCGTTCGCATCGGGCTCGGTCGCGGATTCGTAGCGGCGCCGCGTCGCGCGGTCGCGCAGGCGCCTTCGGGCGAGGTTGCGGACGACGCCTCGGAGCCAGTTCGGCGACGGCGCTTCGGCCGGCTCGCGCGCCAGAGCCGCGGCATACGCGTCCTGCACGACATCGTCGGCCTCCTCGCTGCGACCGAGGATCGAGCGCGCGAGCGCGCGTAGCGCGCGCCCCTGGGCGTGCATGTCGCTCGACGTCGAGTTTCGATCGGATGGCTGCGGCATCGAAGATCCGTTCCGTGGAGACCCGAATCGGACTCGGGAATTCCGGCCGAGGATGCGCCCCGTGCCGGATGTGGAGAACACTCCACGAGTGGTGCGGGTTGCGAACTTCTCACGCTTGCCTGCACCTTGGCCCCCGCGATACAGTTGCGGGTGGTCACGGGGCCTTGCGGCCCCACATCTTGTATCAGGGCGGTCCAATTTGAACTCTCCGATGGAGAGCGCGGTGCGCGGCAGCACGGGCGTCGGGTCTCGTACCCAAAACGCCTGGTCGCTCGCACCGATCGCGATCAGCGTCTTCCTCCTCGCGGCGTTGACGGCCTTCCGCTTGCGCGGCGGCGTGAGTGGGGACAGCGGTGTCCTCGCTGCGCCGGTGGTCTGGTTCTACGAGCTGTTCGGGTTCGAACCGGCGTTCATGTGCAGCTTGCTCGTGCTCGCGTGGAGTTCGATCTGGTTCCTCACGGGACGCGTCGATCGGCCGGGTGCGCGCATCGGCCGTGTGTTCGCGCTGACGTTGTGTCTCGCGATTTTGGTCAACCTACGCGCGGACGGATCGACGCCGTTGCACGGTGGTGAGCTCGGGGCGTTCTTCGCGACGCGCCTGCACTCCGTCTTCGGTTTCGTGCTGAGCACGCTCGTCGTCTCCGTCGCGGCGATCGTGATGCTGTTCAAGGCGACCGACAACTTCTTCCTTCGCTACTTCGAAGGACTCGGTCGATTCCGGGACGCGAACGACCAGACGGGCGTCGAGACGCAGGCGGTCGACGAGCTGCAGTCGCTGCGCCTGTCTTCGCCGGAGGCCAAACCGCGCGCGATCGAACGGGGCGGCGTGCGTCTGCTCGGACCCGAGCCCCGTGTGCGTCGAGACTTCGACGTCGAGATCGAGGCCGAGGCGCCGGCGCCCGTCGTCGCAGAGGCGCCTGAAGTCGAGGAGACGGCGGCCGTCGAAGACGATGACGTCGAAGCCGTCGACGACCGCGCCGCCGTCGCCGCGGCGCTGGAGGCGGCCGAGCAGGTCTTCGAAGAGACCGAGGGAGTCGAGGACGAGGAGTCCGACGTCGAGGACGAAGAGGACTACGACGAACACGAAGTCGAGGAAGAGGTCGACGAAGACGTCGAGGAACACGAAGTCGACGACGCGGAAGAGGAGTACGAAGACGGCGACGTCGACGAGGAGTACGAAGCCGAAGAGGAAGACGAGGAAGAAGAAGACGAGGAAGAGGAGGAAGACGAAGACGTCGACGAAGAAGAAGAAGTCGAGGACGACGAATTCGAGTACGAGGAAGACGAAGACGAAGACGAAGACGAGGCCGAGGAGGTCGACGAGGAGATCGAGCACGAAGAGGTCGTGCTTGACGCCGACGACGCCGACGACGCCGACTACGAGGACGCCGAGGTCGAAGTCGAAGAAGTCGAACTCGAAACCGAAGACGCGGACGCCGAAGTCCCGGACGAGGTTCGCGAACCGGTGACCCCGCCGCTGTTCGCCGAGCTGCTGCCGCCGCACGCGGATGCGGAGTCGGTCGACGAACAGCCCGCTGCCGAGCCCGAGGTTCCGGAACCGGACGTCCCGGAGCCGGAACGGACACCCGTCCAGGCCGAGGCCGAACACGAGGCCGAGCTCGTCGAGGACTCCCGAGAGGCCGAAGAGGTCGCCGCCGTGGACGAGCCGATCGTCGAGCTGCCGTCCGTGCCTCCCGTTGCGCCCGAGAATCGCCAGTCCGGACTCTTCGGCAGCGCCGCCGGGGACGACGAACTCGTCGACGACGCGGCTCGGCTGGTGCTCGAGTATCGGCGCGCGAGCGCGAACTTCCTGCGGAGGCGACTGCGCATTTCGATCGACGAGGCGACCGAGGTCCTCGGGGAGCTGTCACGCCGTGGCGTGATCGAGTGCGAGCCGGGCGCCGGCAACGGGCGGGTCCTCATGGATCTCGAGACGTGGGAGGCCAGCCGCGGCTGAGCCTCGACGGCCGCTGGTTGAACAACTCTCCCAGGCTCTCCACAGCGCTCCACATTCCTGCGCCTTGCAAGTCTCCGTTGGTTGGCTACGACAAGGGGCCCGATCGTGGGACCGCGTGGTGTCGTCGTGTCGTCGCGCCTCGAGATCCCTCCCTCGTCGTGGTTTCGCGCTACGATGTGGGATCCCCGTGGTCGGGGGTACGCCGTGCATCTTGCGCAGTCCGGATGCTGGTTGACGGCGGAGTGGTGCGCGTCGCGCGTGCAGGACTGCAGTGGCGGTATTGGGAGTGATGATCGATGGATGAATTCGTCGCGCAGGACGTCATGCGGAGCCTGCCGCAGAACCGCGAGGCGGAACGTTCGGTGCTCGGTGCGTGCCTCATCGACCCGCAGGTGATCTCCGACGTGTCGCAGGCCGTGCGGGCCGAAGACTTCTACGTTCCGCAGCACCAGCTGGTGTTCCAGGCGATCATCGACATCTACGACAAGACCGCGGACGCGGACCCGATCAGCGTCGGGGAAGCGCTGTCCCGGCAGGGCTTCCTCGAGGAGGCCGGTGGCCGGGATGCCCTGCTCGACTTCGCGGCGTGCGTCGTGTCGGGATCGAGCGCGATCTACCACGCGGAGATCGTCCGCGAGAAGGCGATCCAGCGCAAAGTCCTCGAGGTCTGCGCCGAGGTCAGCCAGATGGCCGCCGAGAACAGCGCGGACGCGAAGCAGCTGCTCGACGAAGCCGAGCGCCGCATCTTCGAGATCGCGCGCATGAACGTCGCGTCCGAGATCGCGGGCATCGAGCAGATCCTGCAGGAGACGTTCGAGCGCATCGACTTCTTCCGTTCGCAGGCCGGTGAGCCGACGGGCCTGATCACGGGCTACGACGACTTCGACCAGATGACCGGCGGCCTCCAGCAGGGCGAGCTGTTGATCCTCGCGGCGCGCCCCTCGATGGGAAAGACGTCGTTCGCGCTCAACCTCGCCGAGCGCGTCAGTCGCCGGCAGAAGGCCGTCGTCATCTTCAGCCTCGAAATGGCCTCGCAGCAGGTCATCTCGAACATGCTGTGCGGCGCGTCGCAGGTCGACGGCCAGTCGGTGCGTTCCGGTCGACTCACCGACCAGGAGTACAAGCGGCTGCAGGACGAGGCGGCGCGACTCTACGAGTCGCCGATCTTCGTCGATGACATGCCGGGCCTGACGCCGACGACGCTGCGCGCGAAGTGTCGGCGTCTGAAGCAGAAGCACGACATCCAGATGGTGATCATCGACTACCTGCAGCTCATGAGCACGGGGCGTCGGGAGGAGAGCCGTCAGCAGGAGATCTCGACGATCTCACGATCGATGAAGGGCCTGGCTCGCGAGCTTTCGATCCCGGTCATCGCGCTCTCGCAGCTCAATCGCGACGTCGAGTCTCGCGAAGACCACAAGCCTCGCATGAGTGACCTGCGTGAATCGGGCGCGATCGAGCAGGACGCCGACGTCATCATGCTTCTGCACCGTGAGGAGTACTTCAAACCCACCGAGGAGAACCGAGGACTCGCGCAGTTGATCATCGCCAAGCAGCGAAACGGCCCGACCGGGCAGGTGACGCTGCGGTTCTTCCGTGAGTACATGCGCTTTGAGAACTTCACGCGCCGCGCCGAACCGATCGCGTAGACGCGGCGGCGCGTGGCTCGCGTGGTTCGTCTGCGCGATCGCGTGGGCCTGCGCGTCGAACGACCGACTCGTGGCCGCGGTGCAACCACCGCCGGCCGCGCAGGACCCGGAACGCCAGGATCCGGACCGCCAGGATCCGGAACCCCAGGATCCGGACCGTCCGACCCAGCATCCCGACGAGGGCAAGATCGTTCGGGCGATCCGCATCGAGCCCGACGTCGAGTACGCGAACAGCCTCGTGCGCATCCTGCGCACGCGCGTCGACGAGCCGTTGCGGCGCGCGACGATCGCCGAAGACCTGAACAACCTCTGGCGTCTGCGGCAGATCCGCGCGACGGTCGAGCTGGACGACGCCGACGGCGGCGTCGTCGTGATCTTCGTCATCGACGAGCAGCGCGCGTTCGATCGCTTCGAGTTCCGGGGGCTCGACGACATGTCCGAGCGCGAGGTGATGACGCTGCTCGGTATCTCGAAGGGGCAGCGCATCAACCGCGTTGCGGCCGAGAAGCACTGGCTGACGTTGCGCGATCGCTATCAGCGCAACGGGTTCGCGTTCGTCAACGGGCGGATCGACGAGGATCCGGATCGCAGCGTGCTGACGCTCTACGTCGACGAGGGTCCGAAGGTCACCGTCGACCAGGTGTGGTTCCGCGGCAACCGAGCGTTCCCGTCGTGGGCGTTCTTGGGGCTCATGCAGAACCTCAAGGGCAGCTCCGGCATGAAGAGCCGAGACCGCTTCTTGTCGAACGCGCCCTACTCGCAGGAGATCGTAGAGGAGGATCTCGATCGCCTGCGGTTCTTCTATCGCAAGCAGGGCTACCGCGACGCGCGCGTCGAGCTCGCGTCGGTGGACTTCAGCCGGCATCACGACTCGGTCCAGCTGACGATCCGCATCGTCGAGGGGCGTCGATATCGGATCGGCAAGGTGTCCGTCGAGGCGATCCTCGAGGACGGCTCCGAGGATCCCGATCCGCTCTACCCGAGTGAGGAGGTGCTCGAGGCGCTGTCGATCGAGGTAGGGGACTACTTCGACCAGGACCGCGTCGACCTCGACAAGATCGCGATCGAGGAGTTCTACGGTTCGCGGGGCCACCCCTCGACCACGACGGGCGTGACCGACGGCTT
This sequence comes from Planctomycetota bacterium, assembly GCA_028281765.1. GTDB lineage: Bacteria > Planctomycetota > UBA1135 > UBA1135 > UBA2386 > JANQJF01. The sequence continues at coordinate 23,050 of JANQJF010000081.1, forward strand.
CTTCCTGCCCGAGCCGGTCGAAGTCTTCGACACCGAGAAGGCCGAGATCGAGATCGTGTTCCAAGTGATCGAAGGATCGCCCAAGAAGCTGCGCGACGTGGTCATTCGGGGCAACACGGAGACCAAAGACTTCGTTGTGAGACGCAAGGTCTTCCTGTTTCCCGGTGAGGTCCTCGACACGACGAAGATCGACAAGTCGATCCGCGTGCTGAACTCGCTGCGCTACTTCCAGGACGTCAGCGATCCGGTCGGCGTGCGCTACGAGCTGCTGCCGGTCCAGGACGACCCGGATGCGCTCGATCTCGCGATCGACGTGCAGGAGGGCGACACCGGGCAGTTCCTGTGGGGCGCCGGTGTCAGCACCGCGTCCGGCGTCGTCGGTCGCTTCGTGTTCAGCAAGCGCAACTTCGACATCGGTCGTCTGCCGACATCCGCGAACCCGATCGAGGCCGTGCGCCAGATCGCGCGCGGTGAGGCATTCCACGGCGGCGGCCAAAACCTCGAGCTGATGCTCGCGCCCGGCACCGAGATCAGCCTGTTCCAGGTGTCGTTCTTCGACCCGGACATCTTCAGCCGCCACTTCGACACGATCGGGATGCGCGTCAATGGCTTCCGCCGCCTGCAGTTCCTCGACTCGTTCGACATGGACGCGTTGGGTGCGGGTATCTCGATCAACCGCGCCTTCACCGAGGAGTTCGACGTCGGGATCAGCGTGCGTCAGGAAACCGTCGAGGTGCGTGGCGTCGACCCGAACGCGCCGACGATCGTGTTCGACGCCGAGGGCAGCACCGAGATGCGCGGCGTCGGTCTCAACGTCGTCTACCAGGACGTCGACGACTTCCTGACGCCGACCGACGGCTATCGCATGCGCGGCTACGGCGAAGTCGTCGGGGGCCCGTTCGGCGGCGACACGAGTTTCTACCGCCTCGGCGCGAGCTATCAGCGCTACCTGCCGCTGCACCGCGACGCGCGCGGCCGCGCGCACGTGTTCCACCTACGCACGCGCTTCGACTACGGCAAGGCGTTCGACGAGGACGAGGACCTGTTCCTCACGCAGCGCTTCTACATGGGCGGCAGCACGCTGCGTGGCTTCGACCAGCGCCGCGCGGGTCCGTCGCAGTTCGGCGAGCCGCTCGGTGGAGAAGTGCGGGGACTCGCGACGGTCGAGTACGTGTTCCCGCTCGTGTCGACGCGTCGCGAGCGCGGGCTACGCGAGACTGAGATGCTGCGCGGCGTCGTGTTCTCGGATCTCGGCGTGCTCGGTCTGGACATCGAGGACGACGAACTCGGCAAGCCGCGATTGAGTGTCGGCATCGGCGTACGGATCTTCGTGCCGGTGTTCGAGGTGCCGATCGCGTTGGATTTGGGTTGGCCGGTTCTGGATCAGGACACGGACCAGCAGCGGCAGTTCTTCTTCAGCTTGTCGCACTTCTAGTCAACGTCTGGGCCCAGGGGTATCGCGACGATTCGTGGACAGGGGGACCGGCGACGGCGGTGGTCCCGCGTGGGCCGAACCGGTGGCGCTACTCATCCAGTGGCGGCAACGTGCGGACGATGGACTTCACCGACGTGGTGTTCACTGTGGTTGTGATCGTGTAGCTCTTGCCGCTCATGGCGTTCGCTGCCGAGGTCGAGAACGCGCGGTTGGGTCAGCTAGGTGAAGGAATGCGCGAAGCGAATCGCTCCGGCATCATCGATGTAGATCGATAGGAACCCCTCTCCCCACGAACTGAACTCGTCCCTGCGCTTCTGCCAGTGCGCTCGTTCGGTCTTGTCGTCGGGCACGTTCCCCGGGAAGGGGTCCGCGCAATCTACAGAGGGGTAGGGCGTGTCGTGTCTCGGCCAGATCGCGCAGAGCTGCCCCAGGAACCGATGCCCAGCTGGGACTTTCGCCCAGGCGCTTTGCGCGTCGTACACGTGTCCGCCGATCTTCGTAGCCGGGGCAACCATCGGGATCTCATTGCCGTCTTCGTCAATCGCCTCGAGTCGATCGAGCGTGCGACAGCGGACTCCGTGAAGAATGGAGTTGCTGAACGGATCTGCGCATTGCGAGGCCGCGTCGACGCGTGGTCGATCATCCACGGTTGTCCACACTCCTCGAAAGCACTCCCGTTCCCAAAGCTTGCAGTCGAGCGTGTCGTAGAGGTCGAGGAACTGGAAGACCATGAGAACGTCGCCGGCGGTCTCGCCGATCAGATCTCGAGAGTCGCGAAAGTCGATCTGACCTAGGAACGAGCCAGGACAGTCCATGTGAACCGGCCATGGTTCATCGGCCGGCAAGTAGGGCAAGCCACCGAGCCGCGTAATGGCCGGGTCTTCGGGCATGCCGCGAGACCAGACGAAGAGATCCGTTTCGACAGCGTTCGAGCTCGTGGCCAGGAACTCGTCGACCAGTCTCAGATACACAGCGAGGTCGTACGGCCCGGAGATCAGATACCTGTAGCCGTCGTTGGTTGGAACATGGGCGAGCAGCGCTTCGCGGTCGATGCTCGCGTGCGCTCGGTTTGCGGTAGCTCGCGCGAATGGTGGAAGCGTGTAGGTCATGACCTCCTGCCCATCGAGTCGGGACTCACGAAGCGGCGTTTGCTCAGATCACCGCGTAGAACTGCGGTTCCAACCGTAGCCGCTTCACCGTGCCCCGACTCCCCTCGACCTCCGCCTCCTTTGCGACCCCTGCAAACCGGATCGTCCCCTCGAACTGGGTCGCCTGTTTCGGCGCGAGCACGAGACACTCGGATCCGCGCTTCGCCTTGCCGAGCTCGTAGACCGTGTAGTAGTCCGTCGTCGGCACCGGCATCAGTGACGTGACCTTCCCGGTTTGGATCGGGATGAAGATCATCCCCGTGACCTCGACGTCGTCGAAAAGTCTCACTTCCCCCTCGACGACGTAGCAATTGCCCGCCTTTGCTTTCGCGGCGAAGTCCCGGGGCGTCAGGGACTCCGGCTGGTAGCGGTCGAACCACTTGCGCGCCTTCGGGCCGAGTGCCGAGCGGATGCGGCTTTGCTCCGTGTCCTTCAGGTCCGAGGTGGCGAGCGCGAGGAACAGCGCCGCGGTCTGACTGCCGCCGAGGATCCCGGCCGCCTTCTTGAGCTCGGCGGCGGTGATCTGCTGGTCGTCCGCGGCCGTGAAGAGGTTGTAGAACCGGCCGCCGTTGTCGAGGGAGCGCATCGCGCCCGAGATCGTCTTGTAGGGCTCGATCTTTCGCACGGGGCGAGGGTAGCGGGAGCCGGGCCCGGAATTCACGCGTTGGCGGCCTGGAAGTGCGTTCGTAAGATTCCGGCGATGACAGCCCTTGGACACGGTGCCCCGGATCTCGCGACCTGGATCGCGCTCGCGGACCCCTCCAGTCGGATCGAGATCGGAGCCGACGCGCGCGAGCGCGTGCGGGCTTCGCGCGCCGTCGTCGAGGGTGCGATCTCGCGCGGGGACACGGTCTACGGCGTCAACACGGGCTTCGGCAAGCTCGCGAACGTGCGCGTCGACGAGGCGCGACTCGCGCTGTTGCAGCACAACCTCCTGATCAGCCACGCGACGGGGGTCGGTTCGCCGCTGCCGATCGAGGTCGCGCGTCTCGCGTTCGCGCTGCGCATCCACGCGGTGTCGCAGGGCTGCTCGGGCGTCCGCGAGGAGCTGATCGACCACATGCTCGCGATGTTCAACGCGGGCATGTCGCCGGTGATTCCGGCCCAGGGTTCGGTGGGGGCGTCAGGCGACCTAGCGCCGCTCGCGCACATGGCCCTGCCGCTGCTCGGGCGGGGCGAAGTGTTCGCTGCCGACGGGAGCCGGATGTCGGGCGCCGACGCGCTTTCGCGGCTCGGTCGTGAACCGCTCGAGCTCGCCGCCAAGGAAGGCCTCGCGCTGATCAACGGCACGCAGATCATGACCGCCGGCGGGCTGTGGAGCGTGCACCGCGCGGTGCAGTGCAGCAAATCCGCGGACATCGCGTGTGCGATGACGATCGAGGCGTTGCGGGGATCCGAGCGTCCGATGATCGACGCGGTCCACGCGGTGCGTCCGCATCCGACCCAGCGCGCGACGGCGGCGAACCTCCGCGCGCTGCTCGACGGCTCCGAGATCCAGCCGAGCCATGCGAACTGCGACAAGGTGCAGGACGCGTATTCGATGCGCTGCGCGCCGCAGGTCCACGGCGCTTCGAAGCGTTCTCTCGACCACGCGAAGGACGTGTTGCTCATCGAAGCGTCGTCGGTGACCGACAACCCGCTCGTGTTCGAGAATGGCGACGTCGTGTCGGCCGGCAACTTCCACGGCCAGCCCGTCAGTCAGGCGCTCGACATCCTCGCGATCGGCGCCGCGACGCTCGCGAACATCAGTGAACGTCGCATCGAGAACCTCGTCAATCCGGACATCTCCGGCCTGCCTGCGTTCCTCGCGCACGACGCGGGCGTCGAGAGCGGGTTCATGATCGCCCAGGTCGCGGCCGCCGCGCTCGCGTCCGAGAACAAGACGCTCGCGCACCCCGCCAGCGTCGACACGATCCCGACCTCCGCGAACCGCGAAGACCATGTCTCGATGGGCGTCACCGCGGCGCGTCACGCGGCGAAGGTCGTCGCGAACACGTCGCACGTGATCGGGATCGAGCTGTGTGCAGCGGCGTGCGGGCTCGATTTCGGCGAACCGCTCCGGCCGGGGAAGGGGGTCGCCGCGGCCTACGAGGTCGTGCGGCGACACGTTCCGAAGCACGACCGGGACCGTGAACTGCATCAGGACATCGCCGCGGCCGCGGAGGCCGTGCGCGGCGGTGAGCTCGTGGCGGCGGTCGAGGCCGCGGTCGGCGAGCTGACGTAGCATCCCCTGACGGGCGCCCTACAATCCCGTCATGACCACTATCCCGCGTACCGGCGCGCCCGTCTTTCGCGCCCCGCGCGGCACCGAGCTGACTTGTGCGAACTGGCAGATCGAAGCCGCCTACCGGATGCTCCAGAACAACCTCGATCCCGAGGTCGCGGAGGAGCCGGACAAGCTGATCGTCTACGGCGGCTCCGGCAAGGCCGCACGCAACCACGAGGAGCTCGACAAGATCCTCGCGACGCTGCAGCGACTGCAGCCCGACGAGACGATGCTCGTGCAGTCCGGCGCATGCGTCGGCGTGTTCCGCACGAACGTGAACGCGCCCCGCGTGCTGATCGCCAACAGCAACCTCGTCGGGGACTGGGCGAACTGGGACGAGTTCCGGCGGCTCGAGGAGCTCGGACTGACGATGTACGGCCAGATGACCGCGGGGTCGTGGATCTACATCGCGAGCCAGGGAATCATCCAGGGCACGTACGAGACGTTTGCGGCCGCCGCGCGTCGGCGCGGCAAGGAAGACTTGTCCGGAGACCTGGTGGTCACGGCGGGCCTCGGCGGCATGGGCGGCGCGCAGCCGCTCGCGGTGACGCTGTGCGGCGGCGTCTGCTTGGCGGCTGACGTCGATCCCGACCGGATCCAGAAGCGCCTCGAGTCGAAGTACACCGACGAGATGGTCACCGACATCGACGAGGGCATCGACAAGGCGCTGGCGAAGAAGGCGGCCGGAGAACCCTGGTCGATCGGCGTCGTTTGCAACGCCACCGAGCTGCTGCAGCGACTGCTCGATCGGGACGTCACCCCGGACTATCTCACCGACCAGACGAGCGCGCACGACATGCTCCACGGCTACGTGCCGGACGGCATGACGCTCGAGTCGGCGTTCGCGTTGCGCGGGTCGAACCCCGAGGACTACGTCCAGCAGTCGCGAGCGACCGCCGCACGCCACGTGCAGCGGATGCTCGATCTGCAGAAGCGGGGCGCCGTCACGTTCGACTACGGCAACAACATCCGCACGGAGGCGCGAGACTTCGGGGTTGCCGACGCGTTCGACATTCCCGGTTTCGTGCCGGAATACATCCGCCCGCAGTTCTGCGAGGGGCGTGGCCCGTATCGCTGGGTCGCGCTCAGCGGCGACCCCAAGGACATCTGGCGCACCGATGACCTGGTGCTCGAGATGTTCCCGGACAACACGCAGCTGACGACGTGGATCAAGAAGGCGCGCGAGCAGATCGCGTTCCAGGGATTGCCGGCGCGGATCTGCTGGCTTGGCTACGGCGAGCGCGCGGACTTCGCCCTTCGCATCAACGAGCTCGTGCGGAACGGCGAGATCTCGGCGCCGATCGTGTTCGGCCGGGACCACCTCGACTGTGGCTCGGTGGCCTCGCCGTACCGCGAGACCGAGGGCATGAAGGATGGCTCGGACGCGATCGCGGACTGGCCGCTCTTGAACGCGATGCTGGCGACCGCCGGTGGCGCGACCTGGGTCTCGATTCACCACGGTGGCGGGGTCGGCATCGGCCGCTCGATCCACTGCGGCCAGGTCACCGTGGCCGACGGCACGGACGAGGCGGCGGCCCGCCTGCGCCAGGTCCTGACGAACGACCCGGGGATCGGCGTCGCCCGGCACGCCTCGGCCGGCTACGACGAGGCACGGGACGTGGCCGCGCAGCGCGGGATCGACCTGGGCGGACCCCGGAGTCCCTAGCCGGACCATTCGGGGGCGGGAATCGCGGCGGCAGCAGCAGTTGCGCGGGGCGGGCCCCAGGGCTACGACAGAGGCGGAAATCGCGTCGTCACGGGCACATCCGCGCCCGGCCGGCCGATACGCGTCGTCTCTCGCCCCATTCGTCTGTAGCGGCTTGCAACAGCCCTCCAGCGACGAGCCGGCGATTCACGATACACCGTATGTCTGCGCCGGGGCCCCGGCCGTGGACGGGACCTCCTCGCATGTTCCGTAAGAGCAAGAAGAACAACGACGAAGACTTCGCCTCGAGCGAAGAGCTGCTGGTCATCGTCGACCGGGCGGTCAATCCGTACCTGGTGATGTTCCACGACCCGTCGAGCTATCGCGCCGAGCAGATCCGAGGGCTTCGCAACAAGCTCATCGCGATGAACCCGGACGGCGAGGCGAAGACGCTCGTCATTTCTTCCGCGATGAAGTCCGAGGGCAAGTCGGTCGTCTCGATCAACCTCGCGCTCGCGTTTGCCGAGCTCGAGCGGCAGAGCGTCCTGCTCGTCGATGCCGATCTCCGCAACCCGTCCGTCGAGGAGTACCTGCACCTCAACCCGCATCCGGGCCTCGGCGACGTGCTGCTCGACCGCGTGTCGATCAGCGACGCGATTCGCAGTTCGGGCGTGCGCAACCTCTCGATCATCGGCGCCGGCACCCGACTGGCGGCGCCGTCCGAGCTGCTGACCACGCCGCGCATCGACGCGATGATGTCGCGCCTCAAAGAGGACTTCCGCTACGTGATCTTCGACACGCCGCCGGTGCTCCCCGCCACCGATGCGAGCGTGATCGGGGCGCGCGCCGACGGCACGCTGTTGACCGTGCGGCTCGAGCATTCGACCAAGGGCATGTCCAAGGACGCGATCCGCAACCTGCAGGATCTCGGCGCGAACGTGCTCGGTGTTTTCGTGACCGAAGTGCGGGGCAAGGACCCCGAGTCGGATCCGCGGTTCTCCTACCGTCTGCAGGAGGAGCTGTAAGTGGGAGGGTTGCGGCGCAGTCTGCGCGATGCGGTTCGGAAGCTGGCGTACAACACGTCGGTCGACCAACTCAAGAAGAGCGGCATCAAGAAGGTCAACGTCCTCGGGATCGACCGCATCGTCGGTCTGATCGACGAGGCCGTAAACCGCAGCCTGCGCCACAAGCTGCTCGCGTCCGAACGCGAGGAGGTCGTCGACGCGACGAAGGAGGAGTTCATGAAGCTGCTCCAGTCGAACCGCGATCTCCAAGCCAGCCAGGATGAGCTGCTCCGCGAGAAGGAGCAGGTCGAAGGCGAGGCCGATGGCCTGCGCCTCGAGCTGCAGCAGCTCTCGAAGAAGCTCGAAGAGCGCCTCGAGGAGGCCGAAACGCGCGAGCAGGCTCGCTACGACAGCGAGGACGTCGCGATCAACCGCGACATCGACATGCTGTTCCGCGAACTCGGCACGTCGGGCGGCTCGAACGCCCAGACGCAGGAGAAGGTTCACGCGCTCGTCACGCAGCTCGTGAGCCGCGAACGCGCGACCGCGCGCGAAGAGATCGAATCGGCGCGAAGCCGAGAGTTCGAGAACATGCAGCGTCGCATCAAGAAGCTGCAGCGTTCCCTCGACGTCACCGAGAAGAAGCTCGTCGAAGTCTCGGCGATGAAGGACGTCGAAACCGGCATTGCGTCGCTCTACCGTGAGGTGCAAGGACTCAACGCCGGCACGGAGAACGTGGAAAAAAAGAAGGGTTTGATGGACGACATCTTCAAGGCCAACCTCGCCCTGCAGGGAGGGTCTTGATCGGAAGGACTGACCATGACGGAAGAGCTAGACGAATTGGAAGATCTCGGCGGTGGTGGCTCGGCCAAGAACCACGGCGTTCTCTACATTGGGATGGACCTCGGTACGTCCCGAACGTCCGTGTCGGCGAGCAATGGCGTGCGTGAGACCGTCTACTCGATGGTCGGATACCCGAAGGACGTCGTCAGCCGCAAGCTGCTCAAGAAGGACGTGCTGTTCGGCAAGGAGGCGCTCGAGAAGCGACTGTCGCTGGACATCTACAAGCCTCTCGAACACGGAGTTCTGAAGAACAGCACCGACCCGAACTCGGTCGAGGCGAAGCAGATCGTCCAGGCGGCCAAAGACCTGATCAGCGAGGCGATCCGCATCGCGCAGCCGCGCAAGGACGAGCTGGTTTACGTCGTGATCGGTGCGCCGGCGCAGGCGAGTCTGCACAACAAGGAAGCGATCATCGAGGCCGCCCGCGCGTCGGTCGACTCGGTGATGCTGTGCAGCGAGCCGTTCGCGGTCGCCTACGGCCTGGAGATGCTCGAGAACGTGCTCGTGATCGATATCGGTGCCGGCACCACGGACCTCTGCCGCATGCACGGCACGATGCCCGAGGAAGCCGACCAGATCACGCTCGACTTCGCGGGTGACAGCGTCGACGCCGAGCTGTCGCGTCTGATCAAGGAGACCTGCCCGGGCGCGCAGTTCAGCCTGCAGATGGTCAAGGAGATCAAGGAGCGCAACGCGTTCCTCGGCGATCCGCCCAAGCGCGTGAAGGTGACGCTGCCGGTCGAGGGCAAGCCGACCGAGTTCGACATCACGGACCAGGTCAAGGATGCCTGCTCGGTGCTCGTCGACCCGATCGTTCAGGGCCTCAACCGCCTGATCTCCTCGTTCGATCCGGAGTTCCAGGCGAACCTGCGCGACCGCGTGCTGCTCGCCGGTGGTGGCTCGATGATCAACGGACTCGACACGGCGATCGAAGAGGCCATGAACCGTGACCTCGGTGGCGGCAAGGTCATCCGCTGCGAGGAGCCGATCTACGGCGGCGCCAACGGCGCGCTGAAGATCGCGCACGACATGCCGGAAGAGTACTGGGAGAAGCTGAAGTAGGCTTCGCGACCCTTCTGCCGTGAGGGCGAGGTGTGGGCATGTGCCGGCGCCTCGCTCTTTTGCGTAACGGGCCACCTTTGTCGCGCCATGATCGAGCGTTCCGGAGTGCACGTGACCGACTGCGACGGCGAGGTCTGGATCCAGTACTCGTCGCTCGGCAAGTTCGGCACCGCGTCGTTCCCGCGAGAGGGGCTTCGCATCGAGAACAGCGGCTCGGTCATGTTGCGTCGCTGCACCGTGTCGGGCACCGACGAGAACGTGCTCACGGCGCTGACCGGGAGTCCGCCTCGGGTTCGGATCACGATGCCCGGGGACGAGTTGTCGTTGGGACTGCCTCTGCGCGAAGCCGAAAACCGCGAAATTGTGATCTTTGGTTCGCCCGGCGACTCGATTCTGCTCGGGTTCGATCTCGCGCCGGAGTTCCTCTACTTCCCGATGATCCAGTCGCCTCTGCTGCTCGGACCGACATTCACGTCGATCCCGATCGGTGTCGTGCCCGCGAGCGGATTCCTCTCGATCCCGACCGTCGGGCCCGATCTCGGGCCGAGCGGGGAGACACGGACGTTCTTCCTGCAGCCGTACGCGCTGACTCCCGCCGCGTTGATCTACGGTGGACGCGGAGCCGCGGTGACGATTCTCGACGCGTCGTTCTGAGGCGGCGATCGAGGATTCGGTGGTGGGGGCGCGTCAGCCCGCGATTCCGAACTCGGTCTCGAGCAGCATGCGGAGTTCGTAGAAGTCGCGAATCTCCCAGTTGGGCTCCGTGACGCCCTGCACGTCCGCGTACTTGCCGGAGCGACGTGAGCGCACGGTGATGATCCCGCAGTCGTTCGCCGGGTCGATGTCGTGCAGCGGGTTGTCGCCGACGTACATCGTGCGCTCGGGGGCGAGGCCGAGGCGAGCCAGGGCGTCGCGGTAGAGCTTGGGGTTCGGCTTGTTGATGCCGACGTCTTCGGTGAAGAAGATCGCCGACGGCGTCAGGAACTCGACGAGACGGAGCCGGATGAGCTTCTCCGCCTGCTTGATGCCGAGGCCGGCCGAGATCACGCCGCAGAGCAAGTCGCGGTCCGAGAGCCAGCGGAGGACGTCGTAGACGTCGTCGTAGACCTGGAACTCGCGCCACTTCGTCTCGTGGTAGGCGACCACGCCGGCGGCGGTGAGGACGCTGCGGTTGAGGCCTTCGACCGCATCGTCGGGCAACCGCTGGAGCAGGCGCTCGAAGTGGTGGCCGTAGTTGCTCGAGAACTCCGCGATGACCTCGCGGAGCTCTCGCAGGCAGGTCTCGCGGTCGGCGCGCAGTCCGGCCGCGATCATCGCGTCGATTGCGGCTCGACGAGCCTTCTCAGCGAACACCGACGTCGAAAAGAGCGTGTCGTCGATGTCGAAGAAGATCGCGTCGAGCGTCACCCGATCAGAGGCCTTCGGTGAATTCCTTGACGTCAGTGATGCTCGCCTTCACGAGGACCATCAGCGACGAGTTCTCGTCGACGATTCCTTCCTGCTTGAAGAAGAACGACAGCAGCGGGATCTTGCCGAACACCGGGACTTCGGCGCGACGCTCGATCGAAAGCACTTCGCGCAGGCCGCCGATGAGCAGCGAGCCACCGTCCGGGACGGTTGCGGTCGTCGCGAACGAACGAACCGTGAGCTGCGGCAGCTGCAGGGTGACCGGCTGCGTCGTGCCCGCGAGCGACGTCGAGAACGTCGGGATCGGGCGGATCAGCTCGGCGACCGTCGGGTTCATGTCGAGCGTGATGTTCTTGCGGTCGTGGTGGATCGTCGGCTTGACGTCCAGCACGATGCCGTCCTGGATGACGTCGACCTTCGGGTCGGCGATGAACGCCGCCTGAGCGACTTCCACGTCGAAGTCGCGGATGTAGGACGTCTGGTTGATGACCGCGACGTAGCCGCGCTCGTTGTTCTGGATCGTGACCGTCTGGCCGTTCAGCTCCTCGACGTCTTCCTGCTTCTCGACCGCGCGCATGACGGCCTGCAGCTGCAGGTCGTCGAGGTAGGTGAACGCGGCCGTGATGCCACCGTTCGGCGACAGCGCGCTGCCGAGCGGGTTGCGGAAGAAGTTCTCGGTACGGCCGCGGTAGTCGCCGTCGCCGCCGTCGTCGAAGAACGCACCCGCACTCGGGTTCGCAGCGGGGTCGGCCGTGCCGGCGTTGTCGAGGCCGGCCGACGCGTTGTCGTCGAGGCCGGTCGTGACGTCATCGAGCGTCGCGACGGTGCCCTTCGCACCCGAGCCGCCGACGCCGCGGAAGTCGACGCCGACCTCTTGGAGGAAGTTGCGGGTCACGGTCAGGAACTTCGAGTCGACCTTGACGACGGTCGTGGCGAACGCGCGGAGGTCGTCGAGGGCGCTGCGGACGCGCTCCTGCATCTCCGGGTTGGCGACGACGAGCAGGTAGCCCGTCTCGGTCTGGTCGATCGTGCCGCCGCCTTCGGCGTCCCAGTAGGTCGGGTCGGTGGCGTCGCGGATCGCGGCGACCAGCGGGTCCATCTCGATGAAGAACGTCTGGTCTTCTCCCTCACCGCCGGTGCGCGGCGTGTCGCTGTCGCCATCGCCCGTCGGGATCGTCTTGATCTGCGGGGCGATGAACTGCGAGCGGGGGTAGACGAGGTCGCGCACGTCGTGGAGGACCTGCGAGTTCGAGCCGCCCGCGACCGCCTTGGTCGTGAGCTCGACGACGCCGTTGTTGACCGTCCAAGCCAGCGTCTCGCTCTTGCTGACCATGTGGTCGAGCAGGTTTTCGATCGTCAGCGGGGCGACGATGTCCATGATGACCGTCAGGCCTTCGCTGTCGATGACCTCGCGCGCTTCCGGCGTGATGATGATCGGGACGTTGCGGATCGTCTGGATGCGCGACTTGACCTCGTCGAACGTGCCGTCTTCTTCGGTGAACGACAGGCCGCTCAGGGTCTCGGTCGCGAGGCGGACGCGCATCGCGGCGTTGTCCGGATCGACCTGGGTGATCGGGCCCGAGCCGCGCTCGCGACGCATCGCGCGCGCGTGAATCTCGGGATCCATGGAGAGGATGTCCGTCTGCGGGATCTTGAGGCGCTCGTCCTCTTCGATCATGCGACGGATCGCCTTCGCCATGTCGTGGTAGTAGTCGTCCTGGCGCGTCTCGCGCAGCGCCTTGACCGACGCGTCGTGCAGCTGGCGTGCGATCTGGCTGTTCGGATCGACGCGCATCGCCTCGAACGCGAGGTTCTGCGACAGCTTGAACTTGCGGCTCTCGAACGCGCGCGAGGCCTTGCCGAGCAGGTCGTCCCGCTTGGCCTGCTGGCGCGCGAGCTTCGCGTTGGCGAGGTCACGCTTGCGCGCTTGGATCTCTCGCTGGATCGCGGCGCTCGCGTTCGCGTCGGCTTCGTCCCGCATCTCTTCGACTTCGGTGGTCGCGGCGCGGACGCGCTCGTCGAGGCCACCCCAATCGATGTCGGCGCCGATCTCGATGTTGAGCGATGCGCGACGCAGCGCGCGCAGCGCAGCGGCGAAGTCCATCGCCTCCGCGGCGGAGTTCGCTTCGTCGAGGAGCGAGGTCACCTCGGAGCGCGCGCGCTCTTGACGGATCTCGTAGAGGCGCTGCTGGTTCTCACCGAAGTTGCCGCTCGGCTCGGGCAGCTGCAGCTCCGCGTGCACCGAACGAAGCAGGCCGAGGACGCGCTCGTTGTTCGGGTCGAGCGACTGGGCCTTGAGCAGTTCGAGGCGCGCGTTGTCGAGCTGGCCATTGCGGACCATGCGCTCGGCGTTCGACACCATGTGCTCGACGAGCAGGCGCGTGCGCTGACGCTCGATGTCCTGCGGGTCCTGCGGCGCGCCGGTCTCGGCATCGACGGAGTCGACAGCCGACAGTTGGCTTTGCTCAGGGACGGAGCAGGAGAGCGCGACAAACGCGAACGTGGCGAGCGAAGCCGCCAGCAGACGATGAGGGTTCAGCACCATCTTTGTGTCACTTCCAACGGTAGTGCGGTTGCTGATCGCGCCATGCGAACGCGCATTGGAACGCGATGCCGGGGGACGGGCTCAGGGAGGCGATCAGCATTTGTGCGAGAGGGACGAGGTGACCTTGTGAGGGGACGGTCACCCGCGAAGTCGAGCGCTGAAAGCTAGCGGGGGGTGGGGGGGCGTGCCAGTCCCAATTGCGGAGATTGTCGATTGGGAGAGCGCGATGGCATGGGCTGGATCTGCATGTCTGGAAGGCACTTGTGGACGGCTGTCGCCGTCCACAAGTGCCTTCCAGACCCCTTGCCCGTGCCGATGCCCATGCCCGTGCCCGCCCGTTCCCGCGCCCGCGCCGCGCCCGCCCCGCCCCCTCTCCCGCCCCCCTCCCTTGACAAGCTTTACACCACAAAGCAAGCTCCCCCCGCACCCCAATGGAACACCACAACCGAGACCCGCACCCTCCCCCTTCCGTGCTCCCCTGCGCCCCCTCCTGGTCCCGTCACCGCTTCGCAATCGGCATCGATCAGCTCCCACGTCTCGTCGTGCGCACCCGCCAAGCCGCCGCCTGGTGTGCGACCGACCCGGGTGGACCCGACCGCACGCGTTGGCTGCGCTCTCCCGAATTGCGCCCGCGCGACCTCGATCCGTCCGTGCCGCCGTGGCGCGAGGTGCCGACGATCCGTGCGCGCACACACCTGCTCTCCGTACGCCGCGCGCGTCTGCTCGACGTGCGGTGTGCCGAACTCCCGACCCTGCGCGTCGCGCTGCGCCACGGCCGGCTGCTCGGCCACGACCTCGCGGCGTGCACGGGTGGCGAGTTCGCGTACGCCTGTTCGTCGATGTTCGATGCGAGCGACGCGCCGGGATGGGATGCCTGGATCGACTGCGTGACGCACGATGACGTCGCGCTCGATGGCACCCGCGCGATGCACCTTTCCTGGATCCCCAATCGCTTTGTCGCCGAGGTCGCGCTCGCGATGGGGGCGGGGGTCGAGTGTTTGCAGTGGGTGCGTCCCGAGCGGCTCGGAATGCACGGCGTCGACGTCGCGAGTGAGATGCCGCGGCACGCGTGATGCGGCCCTTACATGAAGAAACCCGGCGTCGCCGCCGGGTTTCTTCGATGCGCGTCGCGCTCGCTACTGCTTGCGCTTGCCGAGACCACCACCGAAGTTGATTTCGGAGAAGCCCGACACGGTCACGACGTCGACGAGGCTCGCGACGTCACCGTAGGTGGCGCCGACGGCCGGTTCGATGACCACCGACATGACCTTGGTCTGGCCGGGGTTGTCCTTGTCCGGAACGCGTTGCGACGGGTCCGTCGCGATCTTCTCGAGCGCCGCCTTCAGCTTTTCCATGTCGTCGTACCGCTTGGGTCCGACTTCCCAGTGGCAGAGGTGGCCTTCGAGCTTGTAGGCGCGCTTGCGCCCTTCCTTGTTCAGCGGGCTGCCGCGGTGTTCGGGCTTGCGCACGATCTCGCGACCCCACTCCGAGTTGACGATCTTGATCGACAGCTGCTCGACCGGTTCCTCGGGGTTGCTCTGCGAACCGCGGTCCTTCGGGAGGTACGCGGGCAGCTTCGCCTCGAGGGTTTTGAAGTCGATGCAGAGGAAGAAAATGATCAGCAAGAACACGACGTCGATCATGGGCGTCATGTCCATCGCGGCGTCTTCCTGGACGTCCTTGAGGTGGCTCTTCTTCTTTTTCTTCGCCATGACTGACTCCTACTTGCTGTAGAGGCGAACCTCTTTGTCTTCCTCGCTCATCGCGAGTTCGATCTTCCAGAACGCAGCCTCGGGCTGACTGCAGCCAGTCATGAACTTGCCGACCCAGTGCCACTCGGTCCACTTGTCGGCTCGGATCAGAATCGGGTCGTTGACGACCGTGACGAGCTTGCCACCGATGGTCTCTTCATCCATGTCTTGGACGACCGTGTTCTTCCACTCGATGAGCAGTTCACCCACGGTCGACATGTCGTCGCCGTGCTGAATCGGGTCGTACCGCACGTTCTTGCGGTAGACCATGCGGCCGTCCTGCGTGATGTTCAGGATCGGGCGCACCTCGGGCGGAGAGTCGTCGGGCGTCGCGTACTTGGCCATCGGAAGGATCAGGTCTTCCAGATCCTTCTGACTGAGGTCGATGACGAGCACGAAGAAGATCATCAGCAGGAAGACGCAATCGATCATCGGCGTCATGTCCATGTCTGCTTCGCGTTCGACTTCGTCTTCCAACAGACTCATGGCTCACTCCTGGTTGATGTTAATGGACCTAGCCAACGTCACGATCACTTCGCGCGGAAGCGCTCGAAGAGGTCTTCGGCGATCGCGTTGATCTCGATCGACGTCCGAACCACGCGGTTGCGGAACACGAAGAAGAACGCGCCAGTCGGCAGTGCCACGCACAGACCGAAGATCGTCGTCACGAGCGCGAGCTTGATACCACCCGCGAGCTGAGCCGGCGACACCGAGCCACCGGCGCGGGCGATCTCACCGAACGTGACGAACATGCCGGTCACCGTGCCGAGCAGACCCATCATCGGCGCCGACGCGGCGATCAGCGACAGCCAGCCGATCTTCTGGAAGAGCTTGACGGTCTCTTCTTCTTCCATTTCACGAACGCTGGTCTGGATCGTTTCGAACGGGTGACCCAGCTTCGAGAGTCCGGCCTGGACGATGTTCGTGAGGTACATGTGCTCTTGCTCGCACAGATCCATCGCCTCTTGGAAGTTCTCTTCGTCGAAGAGCGCTTCGAGTTCGTTGATGACGTCGGGCGGCGCGAGCTTGTCACGCTTGATCGAGACGAAGTTCTCGATGATGAGCGCGACCGAGACGATCGAGAGGATGACGATGATCCAACCGATCGGACCGGCGTGCTGGAACGCCTCGATGATCGGGTTCGGCGCGGCTTCCGCCGGGGCGTCGCCTTCTTGGGCGACCGCGGCGGTGGTCATCAACAGGGGAGTCACGAGGGGGAGCGCGACGCTGATCAGTTTGTCAAAACGCATCGGAACTACTGTCTCTAAGAGGGGATGGGATGGGACTGGAAATCGATTGGTGCCGCGGCCGAACCGCGACGTGATTCGATCTGACCCGCCGGGCGCAACGGGCGATGATCAGGGCCGGAGAGTGTCGGGGACACCCGACCCGTGGGAAAGCCCCTTGGCGGGGCAAAATCGCAGTTTTTGCGTTGCGGCGTCATCACTTCTGCTCGGCCGCCGCCTTCGCCGCCCAGGCCGTGCCGGAGTAGTTCTTCACGACCGTGTCGAAGTACCCGCGCGCGCGAGCCGCGAAGTCCGAGGACTCGCGGTCCGGACCGAGGGCCAGGATGACCTTGCCGGAGTAGTACAACGCCTTCGCGGTCGTCGTGCCGCCGAGCGGATCGGTCAGGTTGGCTTCGGCGAGCGCGATCTGGGCGGCGCGTAGGCCGTCCTTCTTGCCCGTTTCGTCGGCCTGCAGGAACAGCGCTTCGCCCTTGCCGGCCTTCGCGGCCGCGGCGATCACCGGGTTCTTGTCCTTCTCGAACTTGCCGAAGTAGCGTAGCGCCTCGTCGTACTTCTTTTCGGCGATGAACGTCTCGCCTTCGCCGACGACGGACGCCGCGACGAACGACTCGAGCTTGGTCTTGGGGCCCGTCGCCGTCGCGATCGCACTCTCGGCCGCGTTCTTCGCGCGGCGGAACGTCGACCGGGCGGCGGGCAGCTTGCTCTGCAGCATCTGCGCCTTCGCGATCGCGAGCTTGGCCTGGACGTCCCACGACGGGTCGAGACCCTGCGTCGCGACCATCGAGCTCAGGCCCGACAGAGTCTGCTCGGCGTCGCTCGCCTGGCCCGCGAGGAGCTGGGCCTGGCCGAGTTCGAGGCGGGCTTCCGCGCTGCGGTAGTTGTCGCCGGCGTCGGACAAGAAGGACTCGAGCTTCGAGATCGCGGGGCCTGCCTTGGCGGCATCGTCGCCGGCGGCGCGCACGGTCGCGCGCGCGGCGAAGAACTGCGCTTCCAGCTTCAGCACCGCGCGCTCGGTCTTGCCGGCGGCCTCTTCGAAGAGGTTCGCGGCGTTGTCGAACTCGCCATTCTTGTAGGCGGCGTGGCCGAGCGTCAGCGGCTCCGGCGGTTCGAACCATTCGACCGCGGCGATCGAGGTCGTCGGCAGTTCATCGACGTCGTCACCGCGCTTGAACTTGATCGCGGATGCCGAGAACTCGGTCACTTCGACGCCGCGAATGCGCTTCCCGCTCTTCGTCAGGATGTTGTCCTTGATGTCCTGCGCGTGGGCCGCGGCGACCAGGACGCTCGCCACGATGGCGGCCATCGACATGTTCTTGAAGGTCGTCATTTTGGTTTCTTGCGTTTGCGGTTCAGCTCGCGTGCGCGAATCAGAAGGGCGGGTGATTGATGAAAAGCTGGAAGATCCGTTCACCTTCCGGACCCAGCCCCTTGAGGGTCGCGAACTCCTCGCGCGCCTCGGTGTTGTTGTAGATCGACTTGGCGTAGCCCTTGAACTTCGAGTCCTTGTCCTTGGCGCTCAGGGCCGCCCAGTAGCACTCCCACTGGAACCGGTACCACTGCAGGTCGTACTTCTTGGCCTTCGCCTTGATGTACTTCCGGTAGTCGTTCCGGAGGATCGAGTACGCTTCGTCCGGGCGATCGAGACCCGCGACGATCTGCTCGTTGAGGTTCTCGTCGACGTCGATCCAGCCACCGAGCGTCAGCGCGAGCAGGCGCTTCAGCGTGTAGTTCTTCGGGTTGGCTTCGATCGACTCCTTGAGCATTTTCTCGGCGTCGCGGAAGCGCTTCTGACGCAGGAGCGCTTCGCCGATCGCGGGCTTCACGAACTTGCGGACCTTCTCGCCGCTGCGCGGGTCTTGCCCGAACAGCTCGTCGATCCGGAGGCCGAGCTTCTCGACCGTCGCCCAGTCCTGCACGTCCTTGGCGAGGTTGAGGGTGTTCGACAGCATCGCGTACTTCGGGCGCGTCGACGCCTGCGAGTAGTCGAGACCCATCGCGAGCGCGTCGCGGCGCGCGTTGGTCAGCGCCTCTTGCGTCTTGCGTGTGTCCGATGCGTTGCCGGCCTTGATGCGCGCGTCCATCTCGGTCTCGAGCGCCTTCACGCGGTCGCGGTGCGCGCTGAAGATGCGCGTCGCGATGCCCGGGATGTAGATGTTCGCCGGGAACTCCTTCTTGAGGAGGCGATAGCTCTCCTCGGCCTTCACGATCTCGCCGAGCTCGCAGTAGAGGCGAGCGCGCATGTCGTAGGCGCGGGGGAAGTAGTCCTGGCCGAGCTGCTTGTGCGCGACGAGGAAGTTCGAGATGTCCTCGATGATCGCCCCGAACTTGGTCGGGTCCTTCGTGCCCTTGGTCGGGTTGGCGGCTTCGTAATCGAGCACGGTCGCGAGGTGGGCCATCGCCGCCTGCGTCTGACCGCGACGGCCGGCCTGGCCGGTCTTGTCGTCGGCGGGCACCGCGTGCTTCGGGTTCGCGATGTAGGTCGCGTACTCGGCGATCACCTTGCGCGCGTCCGAACCCTTGTCGAGCTGCTGGAGGCAGATGACGCGGCGCGCCTGCGCCGGCTCGTAGTACGGCGAATCGGTCGGGATCTGGGCGAACGACGCGTGGGCCTCGGTGTACTTCTTCCGCGTGAGCAGCTTGTTCGCCTCCTTCCACGCGCGCTTGCCGGCGCCGATTTCACCGCCGTAGCGGTTGAGCAGCGAGTTGATGCGCGTGCCCATCGCGCGCAGTGCGCGGTCGTCTTCGTTGCGGCAGGCGTTGCGGTAGCCGTTCCAAGCCTTCTCGAGGCTGTCGGCGGTCGCGTCGACCTTGCCGAAGCCGCTGGCGCCGTGCGCCTCGAGGCCACGGGCGAAGGCGAGCGACGCCTCGGCGTAGCGCTTCTGCACGCCGTAGCAGCGGCCGGTAAAGCGCCACAGTTCGAGGCCGAGCTCGTTGCGCTCGGCGTCGGTCATCGCCGAATAGGCGCGCTTGAAGCCGCCGATCGCGGTCTCGTAGTTCCGCGACTGGTACTCACCCTTGGCGATCTCGAACAGCGTGGAGCCGGTCACGATGCTCGCGTCGCCGCCGGCGACCGCCATGACGTCCTTCAGAACGGTCTTGGCGCGGATGCCGATGATGTCGTTCGGGTGCTTCTCGTTGATCAGCTTGACCTGCGCGAGCGCGGCGGCGACTTGTTGGGGGTCACCGCTCTCGGCCATCGCCTTGGCTTCGGTCAGGAACACCGGGTGCCCCTTGTTGGGCGTTGCGATTTCGAACGGATCCTCGCCGACGCCGAACTCCTTGAGGTGTTCGCGGAACTTCTTGCACATCGCGAGCACGTCGTCGACCGCGCCGTCCTTGAGGAGGGCTTGGGTCGCGGCGCCGTACGCTTCCTGCATCAAGTCGAACAGACGGTCGCGGGTGCCCTGCGACAGGTCGAGTTCGTCGGTCGACAGCGCCGTCACGATGCCGTCGATCGTGTCGGTGTATTCCCCGACCGCCGCACGGTATTGGCCTTGGACCTCGTTGATGCGCGACATCTCGAAGTAGCCGCGCAGGCCGAGCAGGCTCTCTTCGCCGATTTCGAGGATCAGCTCCTCGAAGGTCTCACGGGCGTACGAGCACAGCACGTTGCGGTCGCGCTTGACGGCGCGCGCCTTCTCGCGCTGCAGCACGCCCTTGTTGAGCCAGCAGTAGTAGTACTTGCCCTCGAGCTCGCGGTCGTCCGAGATCTTGCCGGCGTTGGCCTTGATGAACTTGTCGCACTCGTCGATGCCGCGCTCGAAGATGTCGGCGGCGCGTTGCTCCAACTCGCCGACGGTATCGGGTGCTTCGTCACGCGCGACCTCGATCTCCTCGAGCATGAACTCGCCGTATTGGACGCACGCCTGTACCATCGTCACGCGCGCATCGTCGGCGACCGCCTCGCCCGAGTAGCGATCGATGAACTCGGTCGACTTGTCGAGCGCCTCCTTGAACATCGTGCGGCGCTGCTCCCGGACGGGGTGGGCGCGCGCGCCGATCAGCGAGATCTCGATGTCGAGCTGGCTGACCAGCTTGAAGTCGCTCTTGTCCTTGTTGTTCTTCTGCAGCGTCGCGGCCTCGGCCTGCGCGAGGTCGATGAAGCGAAGCTTGGTCGCGAGGCGACGGACGAAATCGACGTCCTTCGCGAGTTTGGACTTCTGGGCGACCGTTGGAGATGCCACGAGCGCGATTGCGGCTGCGGCCAGGATGATGATGTACCGGCTGCTCATCTTGGGTCTGTAAGCTGGGAAGCCCCGGGGGTTTACGTGAGACGTACGGGGACCGTTTTCAGCGTGTTGGGCGAGCGCTGGCGCGCCGCACCGGTCAGGGAACGGGGGAGTATAGCGACGAGTTCAGTGCGGAAAAGGCCGGATCGGCGAACGCGCGGTCCCCACGCGCGTTCGCGCCCGAAGTGGGGGATCGCGGAGTGGGGGACCTCGAAGTGGTCCGTACGCGAAACGAGCCGCCCCGAGGGAGCGGCTCGTGTTCGGAGCGATCGTCGGCTCAGCGGGAATCGCTGAGCAGGTTGGTCGCGAAGTCGTCCGGCAGCGTCCGCGGGACGTGCTCCTCGGTCAGGATGATGCTGGCCCGGATCAGGATCAGCAGCTTCATGTTCAGGGTGTAGTTGCCCTTGCGCGAGAAGAAGAACGACAGTCCTGGCAGGTCCTTGAGGAACGGAACGCCCGAGATCTTGCGCTGGCGCTCGGTCAGGCGCATGCCGCCGAGCATCAGGGTGCTGCCGTCGGGGACCGTGACGGTCGTGCGCACGCTCTGGAGCGTGACGGACGGGAGCTGGATGTTGACCGGCTGGCCCGCACCGAGCGTCGTCGAGAACGTCGGGATCGGCAGCTGCAGGTTCATGACGGTCGGACGCAGCTCCATCGTGATGAAGCGGCGGTCGGCCGACACGACCGGGCGGACGTCGAGGACGACGCCATCACGGACGACGTCGACGATCGGGTTCGCGACGGCGGCTGCCTGCGCGATTTCGACCTCGAAGTCGCGGATGTAGGACGTGTGCCGCAGCGCCGACATGTGGGCGCGCGTGTTGTTGTAGACCAACAGGCGCGGGGCCACGATCTCTTCGCTGCGTTGTTGCTTCTCGACCGCGCGAAGGACGACCTCGAGTTCGACGTCGTCGAGGAACGCGCCCTGGAGCGAGAGACCGCCCGCGTTGCTGAGGCCTTCTTCGCCTCCGCCGAGGGTGGTGTCGAAGAGGTTCTCGGTGCGGCCGAGGATGTCTCCGTCCTGGCCGTCGTCGTAGAAGATGCCCGGCTCGGTGCCGGAACCGACGATGCCGGGCACGGCGGCATTGATCGTCTCCGGACGACCGAAGTCGTCGAAGCGAACGTTCGAGCGGTTGTTCTGCTCGAGGCCACGACCGGCCTGGCCTTCTGCGGCCTGGTTGCCGAGACCGCGGAAGTCGATGCCGATGTCCTCGAGGAAGCTGTCTTCGACGCGAAGGAAGCGAGCCTCGATGTCGACCTGGATGCCGACGGCCTGACGAAGGTCGGCGAGCAGCTGCGAGACCTGCTCGTGCACTTCCTTCGTGTGACGGATCATCAGCACGCCGTTCTGGTAGCGCAGCACGCCGAGCTCGTCCCAGGTGTCCGGGGCGATGTTGTTCGTGATCAGGCCTTCGAGGCGACCTTCGTCGACGACCGTCGGTGCCGGTTCGTCTTCGTCGTCACCCTCTTCTTCCTCTTCGCCCGGCACGCGGAGCTTGAGGTTCGGGCCCTTCTTGTTCTTCACGCCTAGCACGAGGTCGTGGACGCCGTAGGGGACGAGGTAGGTGCGGCCAGTCTTCGTCTCACCGCTGATCAGCTCGACGAGGCCGTTGTTGACGCGCCACTGGATGCCGCCGCGGCGGCAGATGACGTTGAGCGCCTTCTCGACCGACATCGCCGGGAGGCTGAAGTCTTCGAGCGTCGTCTCTTCCGAGTCCGCGATGTCCGGATGCACAAAGAAGATGACGTCCGTCGCGGTGCTGTAGCGGCGCGACCAGTCCTGGATCGTGTCGCTCGAGAACTTGTGCTCGAGCACCGTGTCGCGCAGCTTCGCGAGGATCGCGCGCTCTTCCGGGTTGTCGAGGTCTTCCGGCGGCGTGAACGAGATCGGCGTGCGCTTGTCGACCTCGGCCCAGCGGGCGATGTCGAACTTCAGCGAGCGCGTCTGCGGGATGTTGCCCGAGCGCAGGTCGTCGAACGTGGCCGACCACTCCTGCTTCCACTTCTGGCGCAGGACGTCGACGCGGTTCTCGTGCAGCGCCCGCTCCGCGAGGTCGCGTAGCGCGAGGGCGTTCTCGTTGCTCGGCTCGACGATCAGGGCTTGGTCGAGGAGGTCGACGGCGTTGCCGAACTGACCGAGCTGGAAGTCTGTGTTCGCCTGCTTGAAGAGACGCGACACGCGTTCGCGGCGCGCGATCTTCAGGCGACGCTCACGATCGTCGAGCGCCTGCTGCGACGCAGCGCGGCGGGCGGCTTCCCGATCCTGCAGCGCGGCAGCGTGCTGCTGCTTCGCCATATCGAGCTTCGCGTCGATCTCGGCCGCGAGCGGCGAGTTCGGCGCGGCGAACGGGTTGAACTTCATGATCAACGACGCGCGCTCGTAGTGTTCGATCGCGTCACCGAACTGACCTTCCGCGGCGAGGGCGTCGCCGAGCGACATTTCCTGGCGCGCGCGGAACTTGTCCCGTTCGAGTGCGGACTGCACCTGCGAGACGAAGTCGACCGAACGAGCGTTCGGATCCTGCATCATCGCGTTTGCGGTGTTGAGCAGGTTGCTCGCTTCGGTGTTGTTCGGATCCAGTTCCAGCACGCGTGCCGCAGCGGCGCGTGCGTCGTTCCACAGCTTGAGCGAAATCGCCTTGCGCGCCTTCTCGAGCGTGCTCGTGATCAACGCTGCCTTGCGCTGCTCGTCGATTCCTTGGGGGTCCTGGGTTCCGGCCGTGACCGACTCGACGGTCGGAGAGCCGGACGACAGATCCACGGTGCCCGTGGAGTCGGTGTCGGGGGTGCCGGAGCAACCCCACAGTAGGACGACAGGGAGGACGAGTCCGGGGAGAGAGAGGGCCGTCTTCATTCTCGAGTCCAGATGCGAGATGCAGGGGCGGTTGGGGAGGGGTGCCCAACCGAGGGTAAGTAGTCTTGCCCGACAGGCGTTCGGACGAGCGGGGCGAAACGTAGGGGTGGCGGGATAGGCGGTCAAGGCGAACCTCGTTGACAACGGGATTTGCGGAACGCGCGCCACGACGGGGTTTCGAGGCCGGGACCCGGCCGAGAACGCCGTGGCGAGAGCGGGCCGGCGCGCGATTCCGGGACCTTCCATGCGGTGAAGCGGATTTGCGAAAGGCGTGTTCGCCCGGGCCCGCGGGCGCCGGCAACGGCGCGTGGTTCGGCGTGGGGGCCCGAGCGGGCGCTCGGGCCGGGGCGGACTCGGGACCCTATCTTCCCGGAACTTCCGGCCGCCCCAGCATCCGATTCACGCGCTTCACGTCCTCCCAGGTCTCGACCTTCGCGGCAGGATTCCGCAGCAGGTAGGCCGGGTGCCAGGTCACGACGACCGGCACGCCATGCGCGCGCAGCGTCTGCCCGCGCAGGCGCGTCACCGACTGCGTCGTCGACAGCAGGTTCGCTGCGGCGACGCGGCCCATGGCGACGATCAGCTTCGGGCGGATCAATGCGATCTGGTTCTTGAGGATCGGTAGGCAGGCCGCCACTTCATCCGGCTCCGGATTGCGGTTGCCGGGTGGGCGGCACTTGTTGACGTTCGCGATGTAGACGTCGGCGCGCTGCATGCCGATCGCGTTCTCGATGATGCGATCGAGCAGCTGGCCGGCGGGCCCGACGAATGGACGACCCTGTTCGTCTTCCCGCGCACCCGGCGCTTCGCCGACGAACATGAGCTCGGCGTTCGGGTTTCCTTCGCCGAACACCAGGTTCTTGCGCCCCGTGTGGAGCTTGCATCGCGTGCAGTTCGCGGTGGTCTCGCGCAGTTCGTCGAGCGTGGCGAACTCGGAGGCGAGTTCCGGTTCGTCGTGGCTCGGAGGCGGCGACGGCCTGCGCGGAGGGGCCGGGGGGCGTGGGGTCGTCGTCGTCTCGGGCGACGCGATGGGTGCAGCGGCGGCCTCGGCCAGCTGCGCGGTCACGCGCAGTGGCAGGTCGCCGCCGTAGCGCTCGGCGGCCTGACGGAGGTGCCAGAGGACCGCCTGCTGCATCAGAATTCCCAGCCCACGGTGATCAGGAAGAGGTTGTCGACGCGACGCAACCCCGGGGCCGGGGTGTTGTCGTAGTCGAGGATCCACTGCAGCTGCGCGAACATCTTCTCGGTCAGCGTGACGCGCGCGCGGCTGTCCTTGCGCAGGTAGATGTCGTCGCCGTCCTCGAGGCTCGGGACCGCGTTGACGTCCTGAAGGAACGTGACGGTCTCGGTCGCTTGCCACTCGAGCGCGTAGCTCAGGGTCGCCGCCGGGTACTCGACGTCGGCGCCGGTCGAACGGTTTTCCTGGTAGTACGCGAGGCCGACTTCGGCGCCGAGCTTCAGGTCTTCTTCTTCGATGAACTGGTAACCAGCACCGACGCTCGTGATGAGTCGCAGGTCGAGATCCGCGAACTTGTCGGCTTCGGCCGAGATGCTCGCGAAAGTGTAGAGCTTCTCGCTCAAGAAGTAGTCGTACTTACCGGCGCCCCGCGTGCGGCGCTGCGTGATGCGGTTGACCTTGGTGGTCGGGTTCTGCTCGTCGGCGTAGTTCCACTGCGCCGAGAGGGTGATGCGGTCCTTCTCGCCGCGCCGGATGGCCTCCGCGGCCGCGTGGGCCGTGCGCCGGTCGGTGTTGCCTTCGGCGAGGGTCGCGCCGACGTTGACGGTGCCGGACCAGGTGGGGCCGGACTCGCCTTCCGTGGCGTCCTCGTCTTGGAAGTACGCGGTGCCGGTCGACGGATCGAATTGGATCGCGCTCTCGGTCTTGGTCGGGACCTCGGCCGTCGGGCCGTCGGCTTGGGGCGATTGAGCAAAAGCGGGCAGCGTCAACGACGCCGCAAGGGTGATGCGAATGGAGGTTCGGAACATCTGGTATCGGGAAACGGGTCAGGAAAAGCGGCGCCGCGGTGTGTGGCAGCACGATCGGCCGACCTTACCCATCGCCTGCCGCCGGATCTCGCTATATTCCCCCGCCCGGATGACGACCCCTTCTCCCCGACTTCCTGCCGCACGCGAGCTCCTCGTACTGCTCGCGGTCGGCGCCGCCGTGTTCCTACCGGTGGCGCTGCGCGCCGAGTTCCTGAACTTCGACGACGACTTTTTCTTCGCCGGACGCAGCAGTGCGTTCGCGACCGGTGGGCTCGCGCACGTGCTCGACCCGACGCGGACGATTGCGAATGCGTATCTACCGGTGAGTCACACGTCGCTCTACGTCGACTATCTCCTGTTCGGCAGCAATCCGGTCGGGGCACACGTGCACTCGTTGCTCCTGCACTGCCTCGCCGCGTTCGCGCTCGCCCGCCTGCTCGGAAGACTCGGCGCGCATCGCTGGGCGGCGCTGGCTGGGGCTGCGGTGTTCCTCGTCCATCCCGCGCTCGCGGAGTCGGTCAGCTGGGTCTCGAGTCGCAAGGACGTTCTCTCGGGACTGTTCGGCTTCCTGTGTCTGAGTGCCGTTGCCCGCGCGTCGACCGAACCGAAGCAGCGGGGGCTCGCGATCGTCTGGGCGTTGCTCGCGCTCTACAGCAAGGCGACCGCGGTCGTGTTGCCGCTCCTCGCGCTGCCGATTCTGCTCTGGCACCACAAGCCGCGCCGGCTCGGTGTCGTCGCGGGGGTGTTCGGCGTCACGCTGCTCGCGGGCGTGCACCACACGCTGATCGCTTCGAGCGAGGGGACGCTCGTGACGACGGGATTGGGGGCGCGCGTCGTGCAGGTTCCCGGCGTCTTTCTCCACTACCTCACGACGGCGATCTGGCCGACCGGCCTCAACGTCATGTATCCCGAGGTCCAGACGCTCGAGTCGTTCGCGGCGAACGTCATCCTCGGCGCGGTCGTGCTGCTCGTCTTCGTCGGCGTCATCGTGTTCGCGTTCCGTCGCCGTCCGCTCGTCGCGGCCGGACTGGCCGCGTTCGCGCTCGCGCTGCTGCCGTTCAACACCGCGCTGCCGGCGTCGGCCGCGGCGGCCGCGGACCGCTACCTCTACCTCGCGATCCCGGGCCTCGCTCTCGCTCTCGTCGGAGTCGGGGAACGATCCGGTCCGATCTTGGCCGGCGTGTTGGTCGTTCCTCTCGCGCTACTCGGCGCGTCGCGCGCGTCCGACTTCGAGACCAGTGACGCGCTGTGGCGCAGCAGTCTCGCGCAGAACGACCGCAACGCGGTCGCGCTCATCAACCTCGCGAACGACACGCTCGCGCGGCGGCCCGGGGAACTCGACGAAGCGGGTCGTCTGTTCGAGCGTGCGGCCGAGGTCGCGCGCTATCCGGTCCATCGGCTGCGCGCCGAGACTCTGCTGGTCGGACTCACCGAGCGCGATGGCCGTCTCGAGGAGTCGGTGCTCCACGCCGCGAACGCGGTGGGTGTCCTCGACGAGCTGCCGACCGGAGTGGCGACGGCGCAGGTGCGTCTCGACGTGCTGTTGATGGCGGCGCGGCAGGCCCGCCTCGCGGGCAAGAACGACCGCGCCGAGCAATGGCTCGCGACGGCGAGCGAGATCGGTCCGGAGCATCCGGACGTGCTCGCGTTCACGGCCTCTGCGCGACTCGGCGAGTCTCTGAATGAATCAGGACGTATTGCGGAAGACGATCCGCGTGCCATCGAAATTCGCGGCTTGCTCGAGCGCGCGGCGACGTACGCGGAAGGCGTATTCCCTCGCTCGTACACCGTGCCGCTCGTGCGTGCGGAGTTCGCGGCGGCGACCGGCGAGCTCATGGCGGCCAACCGCTACTACAACGCAGCGATCCAGGTTCATCCGCTGCGCCCCGAGGCACACCTCGGCAAGGCGCAAGTATTCCTCGGGCGAGGGCTCTACGAAGGCGCGGAACGCGCGGTTCGGGAGGCGTTCGCCTACGGGGTCAAGGACGCGCGTCTGCAGTACTTGCTGGGACTCGCGCTCGGTGGCCTCAATCGGCTCGACGATGCGCGCGAGTACTACGAGGCCTATCTCGTCGGTCGCCCGCACGATCGCGCCGCCCGCAAGGCGCTGGCGGGAGTGATCGCTGGGCAGACGATGCGCGATCTGTACCGCGCCCAACCCGAACAGCTCGAGCGCGCCGCGAAGCGGATCCAGGAGCTCGACGCGACCAACCCGAAAGCGTTCGTCATCCAGGGCGTCGCGCTCCGACATCAGCGTGACATGCAGGCCGCGCTCGTCGTGTTCGAGAAGGCGCACGAAGCGCTTGGCGACGACCCGGAGGTCTTGCGCTTCCTCGCCGAGACGCTGCGTGATCGCGGCTACGAGTTGCTGCTGCAGGACGAACGTCGAGACGTCGCGATGGACTACTTCCGGCGCTTCCTCGATCGCGCGCGCGATACCGACGTTCCGACGACGGCCGTGTCCAATCTGCTCGAACAAGAGTGGCTGAAGCTCTACGCGAAGGGGCAGGAGGCGCTGATCGACGACCGGCTCGACGACGCCGAGCAGGCGCTGCGACGCTGCCTCGAGCTACGGCCGAAGGAACCGCAGCCGCGACTGCAGCTCGGCTTCGTGCTGTTCCAGCGCGGCGGCGAGTGGCTCGACGCGGCGCTCCTCGAGTTCCGGGCGAACGCGGACGGTCAGCGCGCGCGCGGCAAGGACTCGACGATCGGTGTCCTGTACAGCGTGCTGACGCTGACGCGCCTCGAGCGTTGGGACGACGCGCTGAAGGTGGCCGATGCATTCCTCGCGAAGCCCGATCCGGTGGCCGCGGAGAACGACGTCATGCGCCTGCGCGAAGCGCGGGACGCGGTCGCGCGCAAGCTGGATCGTTGAACCCCTGATCGCGACGGGATAGAGTTCGGGCTCGCAGCGTCGGCGGTCAGGCCGGTCGCGGCGTGCGGAATCCACCACTGATCAGCTCAACGATGGCCGGGAGGGGCCGATGGGCAGAAAGAACCGTGATCTCTTCGAGATCCTCGGCGCTCGTAAGGGGTCTGCCGGGCTCGTGCAGCGCGTCCAGGACTTCGTCGCGCCCCCGCCGAAGAAGGCCGGGAAGTCCAAGGCCGGCAAGAAGTCGGCGACCCGCGGCAAGAAGGGCGCGGCCGCAGGGCTGCCGAGCACGGCCGGAGTCGTGCTGGGCGCCGTCGCGTTCGCGTGCCTGCTGGTCGGTTTCATGGTCGGCCGCTGGTCGGTCGATACCAGCGGCCCGCAGCCGGACCTAAACGCCTCGGCCAAAAAGGGTTCTGGCGAAGGTCGCGAAGGGTTCGTCAGTCCGGGTCGGATCGGCCTCGGGACGCTGAGTGACGAAAAGCTGCGCGAAAGGCTCTCGAACTTCGGATTCACCCTGCTACCCTTCCCCATCCCCGACGAGGAGGGTGGTGCGCAGCAGTCGTTCGGCGACGCGAAGCGCCTCGCTCTCTGGTTCCGGGACCAAGGGTTTTCGAGCGTCCGGATCCGACGTATGAAGAACGCCCGGCGGAGTTTCTGGGTGGTCGTCGACTACGTCGACACGGCCCACGAGCCGGTCGAATACGAACGATTGTCGTCACTCGATTCGCCTGACTTTGCCCCTCAGACGGGTGCTTGGATCGCCAAGCACCCGGCAGTCGAAGAGTTCCAGTAAACGCGACCGACGGCGGTGACGCAGCGGTCGCGCGTTGTTGTCATGTCCATCCACTCCAGTCTCCGTATCTCCGGCAAGATGGCCGGCACCCGCAGCGTGTGGACCCGTGCCGAGCGCATCGCCGTCCTCCGCAAGGAAGGCCGCTGGGCCGACGGCGAGTCCGTCCTCGGTCTGCCGAAGGTGCGCACGTCGTTCAAGGTCAAGACGAAGAAGCAGCTGAAGGCGGAAGCCGCGGCTGCCGCGCAAGCTGAAGCGGAAGAAGCAGGTTCCGGCGGCGACGAGGCGCCGGCGAGCTGAGCCGCGTCACGACGACGTCGGGAGCACCTGCGATGTTCGCGGATCGACTGCGCCAAATTCAGCCGAGCGGCATCCGGCGCATGTTCGAGCTCATGGCGAGCATGGAGGATCCGATCAACTTCTCGATCGGACAGGCGCACTACGACCCGCCCGAGGAGCTTGTCGAAGCGGCGTGCCGCGCGATCCGCGACGGACACAACCGCTACACGGTCACGCAGGGCATCGCAGAGCTGAACGAGAAGGTCCTCGACTCGCTCGAGGAGCGCTCCGGATTCCGTCCGCCGATGAGCCTGATCACGTCCGGAGTCTCCGGCGGGATCATGCTCGGCTTCCTCGTGCTGCTGAACCGTGGCGACGAGATCCTGCTGCCCGATCCGCACTTCACGATGTATCGCCACCTCGCGAACATCTGTGAAGCGGACGTGAAGTGCTACGACCTCTATCCGGATTGGCAGGCCAATCCCGACGAGATCGAGTCTCTCGTCACGGACAAGACGAAGATCATCTTCCTGAACTCGCCCGGCAACCCGACCGGTGGCGTGTTCCCGAAGGAGACCTTCGAACGCGTGTGCCAGATCGCCGAGCGCGTCGGCGCGTGGGTGTTCAGCGACGAGATCTACGACGGCTTCGTCTACGACGACACGTTCGCGTCGCCGATCGGGATGTACGACCGCGTGCTGCAGCTCGGCGGCTTCAGCAAGACCTACGGCGTCCCTGGCTGGCGCATGGGATATGCGACGGGTCCCGAGGATCTCATCGACAAGATGCGCATGCTGCAGCAGTTCAGCTTCGTGTGCGCACCGGCGCCGTTCCAGATGGCGATGGCCGAGGTCGCGTTCGATCTCGACATGACCGGCTGGCGCGACGTCTACCGTGACAAGCGCGACCGACTCGTCTCCGAACTGCACTCGTCGTACGAACTCGTCCCGCCGGGTGGTTCGTTCTACGCGTTCCCGAAGTTCCCCGGACAGGCGCAGCAGGCGTCGTTCCAGGAAGCCGCGATCGAGTCGAAGCTCCTGGTCGTCCCGGGCAGTGCGTTCTCGGCGCGCGACACGCACTTCCGCCTGTCGTTCGCCGCGACGGACGAGGTGCTCGAGCGCGGCATCGCCGTGCTGAACGAACTCGCGGAACGCTTCGCGTAGCGTTCGATGGCCGCGCGCGCCGCGCTCATCGAGGTCTTCCACTCGATTCAGGGTGAGGGTCGCTTCGTCGGTGCGCCGATGACGTTCGTGCGCGTCGCGACCTGCCCGATTCGCTGCGTCTACTGCGACACGCCGAACAGCTACTCGGCCGGCGCGGATTTCGAGGTCCGGCGCGCGAACGACGTGCGGATGGAGTCGAACCCGGTGCACGCGGAGCGCGTCGTCGAGCTCGTCACCGAGGTCGCGGGTGGCGCCGCGTCGGTGGTGTCCCTGACCGGCGGCGAGCCGCTCGTGTATCCGGACTTTGCGTGCGAGCTCGGCGCGGCGGTGCGGGCGGCCGGGTGGCGTGCACACCTCGAGACGGCCGCGCTCGACGCCGACGCGATGGCGCTCGTCGCGACCGAGTTCGAGCACGTGAGCGCGGACTACAAGCTGCCGGGGACGTTGCGCGACGGCGATCACGCGTCGGCGCACGTCGCGTGCATCGAGGCGGCGATTGCGGCCGGCGCGACCGTCGACGTCAAGCTCGTGTTGACCGATGCGATCGCGGACGCGCCGTTCACATCGGCGCTCGATGCGCTGGTGCCGTTCCGCGAGTCGATCCTCCTCGTGCTGCAGCCGGTCACGCCGTTCGGCGACGTCACCGAACGCGTATCGAGCGGCCGTGTGGGGGAGTTCGCCCGCGAAGCGGAGCGACGCGCGTTCGACTACCGCGTGATCCCGCAGATCCACCCGGTGCTCGGTGTCGATTGACGGCGGTGGTTACCGGAGCTTCTCGATCGTCTACCCGTTCTTGATCCGACCGCGGCCGATCCGGAAGCTGGCCGTCGACCGCAACCCGTCCCGAGGAACCCGATGCGACGACTCTCGAAGTGCCGATGGCGCCGCGCGCTCGCGCTGCTTGCGGTGCTCGTCATGCCCGCGTTCGCGGCGACCCAGCAGGCGAAGATGGAGCGGCGCGTCATCGCGCGGACCTTTGAGCTGCGCGGTGCCCTGCTCGAGGCGTGCATGGACGCGAAGCCCGATCGCCTGCGCGAGGTGACCGAGGCGTGCCGCGGGATCGGCCGTCTCGCGCCGCTCGTCTCGTACACGTCGGCGCTGATGGCCGCGCGGGGTATCGAGGTCGATGACGCGGCGCGGTTCCGCGGCGGCCTCGTCGCGTTCGTCGTGCCGGAGATCGTCGACCAGGCGAAGTTCCAGGAGATCTACGTGACGATGCGGCTGTTCCGCAAGCGGGACGAGGTCGCGCCGGTACGGTTCGTGGTTCGGCTCCTCGATGGCGCGGGGGACTCGGTGCGGCAGATCGAGATCGACGAAGGCACGTCGATCGATGGGCTCCTTCGCGTCGCCGCGCGTGGCTCGATCCCGGTCGGCGATCTCGACGACGGTCGTTACCGGATCGAGGTCGAGACGCTGCTCGGGGACGAATCGCCGATCGATGGGCAGCCGAAGTTCGCGACCGAGGTGATCATCGATCGCTCGTACTCCGGACGCATCGCGAAGCAGCCGCTCTACCTGGATCCGTTCCACCCGGATGCGGCTGCCCGTGCGGAGAAAGTGACCGCCGCGCTGGACGGCCTAGCGGCGCGTGTTCCCGGCGCGGCGGGGCGCGCCGCATGGATGGACGCGATGATGCGCGTCTACCGGCCGTTCCGCGGTGAGGCCCCCGTCGTGACGACGCGCGCGCTGGCCGATCTCGCTCGGCTCGAACGGATCACGGCCAACCTGCGCGATGGTGAAGATCCGTACGCCGGCATGACCGGCCGCCTGACGATCGGAGTGCCGGTCGGTGAGTCGGTCGGCAAGACCGCGAAGTCGCTGCTCGAAACGCAGTACGCGAGCGTCTCGGTCGAACTCCTCGCGTCGAACTCCGGCGAGCGGCCGCTCGTGTTGTTCTTGCCCAGTGCACCGAGCTGGGATGGCGGTACCGACCGCCCTTCCGGCGTGAAGTCCGAGGCGCCCGCGTGGCTCTGGTCGGAGCTCGAGCGGATGGGGTTCGACGCGGCCGGGGAGTTTCACACCGCGATCATGGAGTCGCCGGGACGGATGAAGTCGCCGCTGCTCGCGCTGCCGAAGGTCGTGCAATACTTGCAGACGATTCTGCCCGTCGACGGGGATCGCGTCGTGTTGGTCGGTGACCGCGGTGGCGCCTATTGCGTGAGTCGGGCGCTCGTCGCGCATCCGGACCTCGCGCGTGGCGCGGTGTTGGTCAACGGCGGCGCCCTCTCCAATCCGGACCTCGAGAAGCTCGGCGACAAGCACTTCATGCTCGTGCCGTCGGCCGGCCATCCGTCCGAGGTGCATCTCGAGAGCCTGCAAAAGCGTGCCGAGGGACGTGCGAACGCCGGGATGTTGGAAGGCGCGGATCTTCGGCCGTGGCCGATCGCGGTTCCCCTCGCGAGTCGCGCGATCGAAGGTTTCGTCCGCGCCGTCGTGAAGTAGAGGGCGCGGTGAAGTACGGGGCGCGGTGAAGCAGGAGGCGCGCCGTCAGCGCCGTTCGGCGAGCACGATCCACTGCTCGCTGACGAAGCGCCGCATCGCGCGCCACGCGACCGGACGAAGGCCCGCAGCGTCCAGGTCGGCGCGGAACTGGCGCCAGGTCACCGCGCACCGTCCGGTGTTGCGGCGTCCGAACCATCGCCGCACCGTGCGGCGCGCGTGCTGGAGGCTCACCGCGTGGAAGAACGACGCGACGACGGGGCCGCGCGTGACGCGGCGAATCTCGGACAGGATGCGCACGCGTTCGTCACTCGTGCGCACGTGGTGCAGGAGTCGCATCGTCAGCGCGCCGGCGAACGTGTCGTCGCGGAACGGCAGCTCGCTCGCGCGCGCACAGACTCGCTCGGGTGCGCCGCTGATCGCCACCATCTCCGGATCCCGGTCGACCTGCACAGGCGTTTCGGGCAGCAGTCCGCTGAGTCGCCCGGCGCCACAGGGCGCGTCGAGCCACGGCCCGGCCGGCACCGTCGCGATCTCCAACAGTTCCGAGATCGCGCTCGATTCGCGCCCGTGAGTTGCCGCTCCCGTGCCGGTTCGGAACCGCACGTCGCGGTAGCGCGCCGCGTAGCCGAGCTCCCGGACATAGGGCGATTCGTGTGGCGTGCTCGGTTCCGATGCCATGGGCTCAAGAACGACGGTCCTCGTCGTCGAAAACGTCAGCAGCGTCAGGATCCGTTCTCATGAGCAGTAACTCAGCCTACACGTCCGATCGGCGAGCGCCCGTGCGACAGCCGATGGATGGTGAAGTCGTCGTCGAGATTCAGCAGACCGAGCTCCGTGGCTCGGGCCAGAACATCTCGACGGACGGCGTGTTCTTCATCGCCGACGCGTCGGTCCCGGTCAAGGTTCAGATCGACGGCGAAGACGGCCAGCGCGTCGGCGAGATCGTGCGCATCGAGTCGATGGGCGGCGGTAAGGTCGGCATCGCCCTGCGCTTCTCGTCGGACTGACGGGATCGAGCTATGATCGCGAGGGATGGGTAACCCGCTGCGCGACCAACTCAAGAAGGCCAAGCTGCTGTCCAAGAAGGACGCGAAGCGGCTGGCGCACGAAGAGCGCGTCCACCGCAAGGACGTCGGACGCGAGGGGATCGAGAAGGAGCAGGCCGATCGCCAGCAGGAGATCGAGCAGCAGCGCGCCTCGGAGCGGGAACGCGACCGCGCGCGCCAGCAGGAGCTCGAGGCCGCGCGTCTCGAGCAGCAAGAAGTCGCCGCGTGCCGCGAGATCCTCCGCACGCAGGTCGCGGCGCCCGGCCGCGGTGGCCGCATCCGCTGGTTCTTCGAGACGCCGAGCGGGCACCTGCCGTTCCTCATGCTGCAGCCGTCCGAGCAGCACGAGCTCGGCTCCGGGCAGCTGTGCGTCGCGCGCAAGGGGAGCGAACACACCCATGACTACGGGCTGATCCCGACCGAGCACGCGCGTCGCGTGCACGCGGTGTTCCCCGAGCGAATCGTGTGGTCGGCTGAGGGCGCGCTGCAGTAAGTCTCATTCTCGACTAGTCTGAGTTCATGGACTTGTCCGAGATCCGAGAGTTCATCCTCAGCGAACCCGACGTGGACAAGACACGCTCGCCGGGGGACAAGATGTTCGTCGACTCCGAAGAGCAGTACTACGGGATCGGGCTCTCGGCGTTGCGGGTCATCCGACTCGCGCTCATCTGCGCGGGACGGACGGGCAGCCGGCGCATCCTCGACTTGCCCTGTGGCCACGGTCGTGTCATGCGCTACTTGCGAGCCGAGTTTCCGGACGCGGAGATCGTCGGATGCGAGCTGGAACGTGACGGCGCCGACTACTGCGCGAAGGCCTTCGGAGCGATTCCCATTTACTCCGATCCGGACCTGACGAAGGTAGAGATCGACGGGACGTTCGATCTCATCTTCAGTGGCTCGCTGGTCACGCATTTCGGCGCGCCTCAGTGGCTCGAGGCCATGCGATTGTTCGAGTCCGTGCTCGAGCCGGGAGGTCTCCTGGTCTTCACGACGCATGGCCGAACGACAGAGGCGTTCATGCGCAATGGGCTGGACTACGCGATGAGAGACCAACTCGAGAACATGCTCGCTGCAGCCGCATCGGAGGGGTTTGCCTACAACGACTACGAACACATGCCCGGGGCGAATTGGGGTATTTCGCTTTCTCGTCCACACTGGGTGGTTCGCGGAATGGAGGCGTTCTCCGGGCTTCGACTGTTGAGTTTCACCGAGGGCGGGTGGATGCGGCATCAAGACGTCGCGGTCTACGAGAAGCTACGAACGGATCGATTCGAAGGGCGCCCGTCCGCGGACGAGTTCTGAGCGAACCGCGACGCTCGCCTGCGAAGGGGCCGCAGGTGCCCTTGCGGACGGGGTTGTGTGCCCTGGCCGGCTTCGTACGTGGCGCGAGGGCTGCCGGCTTCGCCCGAATCGGCTAGACTTGCGAGGCGGTCTCGCCACCGCCAGCCTCCCTGCCGCCCACCCCAGCCCATGTTCCGCGTCTTCCTCTTCGCGTCGCTGAGCGCCGGCGTTGCCGTCGCGCAGGCAAACCACTGCGAAGTCAAACGCAACAACGGTCCGTGCTTCTACGTGTCGGGCACGCCGGATCCGATCACCTGGCGGCTCTACAACAATCCCGGCTACGCGCCGCCGGGCTACTGGTCGGGCGCGGGGGTCATTGCGGGCGCCGTCACTTGGCGGTGGATCCCGAGTCCGGTCAACCTCCGCTGGGAAGAGCGCGAAGTCACGGGCTACTACGTGTGGCTGCGACCGACGGCCTCGACGCAGGCGTTTCCGTCGACGGGCTACATCCCGGACTTCTTCATGCACGCGGTGCGGCAGCGCGCGGACGGCGGGTTCGAACCGGACCCGGCGCGGCCGCCGATGCTGGCGTTGCCGGGCGTGTCCGCGCCGTTCCTCAACGAGGGCGCGTATCGCGCGCGCAGCGTCCTCGGCGCGCCCGTGACCGCCGTGCACCCGCCCGCGTATCCGCACGCCTCTGAGGTCTGCTACAGCTACGCGTGGCAGGGCGGCGAGCACCGGTTCCAGCAGGGCGCGCAGGGGCTCGTCGGGACGACCACCGAAAACCCGTGGTTCGTGCCGACGTGGGGCTGGCTCGAGCCGAGTGGGCAGCCACACGTCGTCGACCAGCTCGTCGAGGTCGGGCAGTATTCGACTCTATGGGGTTCGTACTACGAGGACGAGCCGTCGCTCAACGCGGAGTCCGACTACGCGCACATGCGGCTCAATCCGCCGCAGCCGCCACTGTTCACGGGCTGCAACGACGGCGCCGGTCGGTCGGATCTCAGCGTGCGGGGAGTCGCGATCGGCTGGAACGTGTCCGCGGGTCTGAGCCATGCCGGCGACACGGTCGTCCCGCTCTTCAATTACTCGCCGTCGATCCCGACGAGTTCGGTCTCGTTCCTCGGCACCGAACTCGAGGTCGACGTCAACAATCCGCTGCTCGGCCAGATGGCCGTCATCGGCTACTGGGGAACGCTCGACGCGGCTGGAGACTACGACGGGGCGCGCTACCCGTTCTCGGCCGTCACCGATCCGGCGTTCCTGCACTGGTATCTCGGGATGGAGTTCGTCGTGCTGACCCAGACCGGCATCGGTCCGTCGACGCAGTCGCACTGGGTGAAGATCGAATGATGCGCGCGATCGGAATCGTGCTGATCGCGGCGGGTGCCATCGCATTCATGGCTTCGCAGGATGACGGCGTCGCGACTGCGCCGGTCGTCGTCGAAGCGGAGTCGAAGATCGAACCGGTGCCGCTCGCCGACCGCGCCGAGGCGCCGGGTTCGTTCCTGCAGCAGCGCGTCGCGCGCGTCGACGCGGGTATTCCGTGTCCTGACGGCACGTTTCTGCCGCCGCTCAACGGCGTGCGACCCGGCGACCCGATCCCGGCGATGCGGCGAGAGGCGTACATGGCACCGCTCGGGGACGTCGTCGGCATGTGGACCGACGAGGACGGCCTGGCGTGGTGGGTATTCGAGGACGGCTCCGCGGTGTCGACGCGGTGGGTGACGATCGACGTGGCGGATGGGAGCACGGTGACGACGGTGCGGCTCGATCAGATGGACTCGATGGGGGACGGATTCGCGGTCGCCGGGGGGCGTTGAGGGAGAGGTGCCGCCGCGGGACGGCACCCGCAGTTCGTCGGCGCCGCACCGCGGCGGCCCCGATCTACCGGTAGAACTCGCTGAAGAACCGCGGCGGCGGAGGCGTGCGCTCCGCGGCGATCTCGTCACGCCAACTCTTGGTACCCACCTCCGTCAGGCGCACGAACTCGCGATAGTTCAGCATCGCTCCGACGTGCACGGTCGGCACGTCGTCGATCGGCAGGATCACGAGCAGCGCGAGAGGGCGGGTGACGCCGACGTGGAGATGGCCCACGCCCGGAGCACTCGCCACGGGCGCGACGACACCGTGGTCGTCGTCAGGCGTGGTGTGCTCGTTTCCGTACTCGCGAGCCATGGCCAGCATCGCCGGCATCGCGAGGAGCAGCTCGCGTTGTGCCTCGCTGAGCCGGCGGCCGCTGAGCTGTGCGTCGGCGATCTCGGCGAGCTGGGCCGAGACGCTGCTGAGTTCTTCGATGCGGATCCCGGCGAGCCCGCGACGGTACCACCCCCAGGCCTCGCGATCCGCGTCGCTCGCGTCGGCGGGCGCGGCTGCTAC
Source organism: Planctomycetota bacterium (assembly GCA_028281765.1). Classification (GTDB taxonomy): domain Bacteria; phylum Planctomycetota; class UBA1135; order UBA1135; family UBA2386; genus JANQJF01. Next base: position 60,724 of record JANQJF010000081.1, read on the forward strand.
CTCCACGAGGCGCATCCACGACTGTCGTGTCGTGGCGCGGCCGAGGCAAATCCGTAACAGCCGGTTCTGCTCGGCGCCGAGTGTGCGGACCTGTGCCTGGGTCAGCCCTCGGATCTCGGGCAGCCGGCGACGGCGTCCAGCCAGATCGATCATCTGGCGCACGTCGGCGGCGCGCTCGGTGTCGGTCCTTCCGTCCGACACCGTGTCGCGCCACGCCAAGAGCTCCTCGCAGCAGCGCGCGAGCGCACGGAAGAATCCGGGGTACGGCGAGACCCGCATCTCCGGAGGGTCGGCGCGGAGAAGCGTCACTCGCAGGGCGTGCGAGCGGAACGCGTGGCGTGTGCACGCCCACGCCGCGAGTTGGGTCGCCGCTTGCTTGAGCGCGAAGCTCTCCGTGTGGAACACTGTGGCCGCCCGCGGATCGGTCGCTTGGAGCTCCCGCAACGCATCGAGCCAACGGCCGTGCACGGACGGCCAGGAGGCGAGTGTCTCGCCGAGCGGGGGACGTCGCGACAGTTGAAGCGCACGCAGACCCGAATCGGATCGAAGCGGGCCCGACGCGAGGATGTGCAGACCGGTCATGTCGCGGCCGGTCGCGTTCGCTCGTTCGAGCAAAGTCGAGAACGGGTTCTCGTGGGCGCAGAGGACCGAGCGCGACGGTTGCTCTCCGTCACGCGGTCCGACCAGGGCGTCCCACGGTGCGGACAGTGCGCCGAGGAGCCGCGACAGCTCCGCATCGCGGCGGCACGCTTGCCACGTCCGGTGCGCGCGTCGTCCGTCGTCGCTGGTGTCGAACGACGCGTCTTGCAGCATCGAACGCACGACGCGCAGCGCCTCGACTTCGCCACGCGCGTCGCGTGCCATCCAGGTCGGGACCGCGGATTGTCCGGGCACGACGACGACGTCGTCGTCGCCGCGCAGCAGAGCGGCTGCGGTTCGGGCGATGCGCTCCGAGCCGGCGCCGGTCGGGATCGGTTCGCCGAGAACCGCGAGCGCGACCGACGCGATCTCGACGAGCGCATACGCTCCGTCGGTGGAGGAAGCGACTTCGCGCAGGCGTGAGAGCAAGCGTACCCACACCGTGCGCCGAGAGCGCCAGGCGTCGGCGACCATTCGATCGAGGTTGAACGTGTACCAGTCGATCAACGCATCCGTGGTCAAGAAGTGCGGGTGGTCGCCCGGACGATACGCCTGGTAGATTTGCAACCACGGCGCTCCGCCGTTCAGCGATCGCGAGTCGGTCGCGACGAATCCGTCCTCCAGCAGCTTCGCGCGCGCCGATGCAGGGATCTCGAGTTCCTCGATACCGCGGACCTCGGCTGCGTCGTACGGCTGGGCCGTGCCGTACGTGGCCAGGGTCAACACGGCGAATGTCGGAAGTCGACGCATCCGTCAGAACTCGACCAAGGCCTCGTCCACCCCGAGCGCGGCACGGATCGAAAGCTTGAGCTTGCCTTTGTCGTCGACTCCGAGCACGCGCACCCGCACTTCCTTGTCCTGTGGGAATTCGTCGGGCTCGGCCTTGCCGCCGCGCTGGTTGTCGCGCAGCTCGTTGTTCGGGACCAGTCCCTCGACGACGTCGTTGATGCGGACGAACACGCCGAAGTCCTTCGCACCGGTTACGCGGCCTGTGTAGTACTTGCCGCTCTCGACGATGCCGGCGGACTTGCCGACGGCCTTGAGCGCCTTCGTGGCCGTGGCTTCGTCGGCCGCGTAGATGTGCACGACGCCCTCGTCGTCGACGCTCACGCGCGCGCCGGTCGAGGCCTGGATACCCTTGATGTTCGAGCCGCGCGGGCCGACCAGCACGCTGATCGAATCGGGAGTGATCGCGGTGCGGATCGCGCGCGGGGCGTACTTCGGCAGCACCTCGGCCGGTCCTTCGAGAGTCTTCGCCATCTCGGCGAGGATGTGCTCGATCCCGTCGACCGCCTGGTCGAGCGCTTGCCCGAGGATGTCGAAGTCGAGTCCACCGATCTTGTTGTCGAGCTGCAGCGCGGTGATGCCTTCCGCTGTCCCGACGACCTTGAAGTCCATGTCGCCGAGATGATCCTCGTCGCCGAGGATGTCGGACAGGATCGCGGTGCGCTCGCCATCGGTGACGAGGCCCATCGCGATGCCGGCGACCGGGCGCGCGAGCGGCACGCCCGCGTGCAGCATCGCGAGGCAGCCGCCACAGACCGTCGCCATCGACGAGGAACCGTTGCTCTCGGAGATCTCGGACTCGACCCGCAGCGTGTACGGGAACGCGTCGAACGCGGGCACGACCGCGGCGAGGCCGCGCCGTGCGAGGTTGCCGTGGCCGATCTCGCGGCGACCCGGGCCGCGCAGTGGGCGGCACTCCCCGACCGAGTAGGGCGGGAAGTTGTAGTGGAGGATGAAGTGTTCGCGCCGCTCGCCGCCGAGTTCGAACACCCGCAGGCCGTCTTCGGCCGTGCCGAGCGTGCACGTCACCAAAGCCTGCGTCTCGCCACGCGTGAAGATCGACGACCCGTGCGCGCGTGGGAGCCACCCGACTTCGCTCCAGATCGGGCGGATGTCTTTCGGGCCGCGGCCGTCGATCCGCCGGCCGTCGCGCAGGATCTCGTCGCGGACGAGCGCCGCCTTGCGCTTGCCGAACGCGGCGCGCAGCGGCTCGTGGTCCGCGTCGTCCTCGACCGCCGCTAGCATCGCGTCCCGTGCCGCGTCCACGGCGTCGTGACGCTCGGCCTTGCGGGCGACTCGGAGTGCCGTCGTCAGTGCCTGCTCCGCGCTCTCGGGGATCTCGGGTAGCTCCGGGGCGGGAGGCACCTCGGCCTTCGGCTTCCCCGCGGCGTCGCGCAACTCGTCACAGACTTTCTGCGCACGAGTCAGCCAGTCGAGTGCCTGCTCGAGCGCTTCGCGACAGAGCTGGGGTGTGGCCTCGCCCGCTTCCCCTTCGACCATCACGAGACCGTCCGGTCCCGCGCTGACGACGAAGTCGAGTTCGCAGCTCTCCCGCGTCGCGTGCGTTGCGAACGCGGACCAAGAGTCGTTCGATCGCACGATGCGCAGCCCCGCGACCGGTCCGGCGGCGGGCGCTTCGCTGATGTGGACCGCGGCGCACGCGCCGAGCAGCGCGAGCGAGGTCAGGTCGGCCTGCGGGTCGGCCGACAGCACGCTGACCTGGACCTGGACTTCACTCGTGTAGGTCTTCGGGAAGAGCGAGCGGATCGTTCGGTCGATCAGGCGGCAGATCAGCACCTCGTGATCGGTGATTCGGCCTTCTCGACGCGTGACGTTGCCGGGGATCGAGCCGACCGCGGCCGCGCGCTCGCGGTACTCCACGGTCAACGGAAAGAAGTCGAGGCCGCGATCCTCCGTGCTGACCACCACCGTCGCCAAGAGCACGTTGTCACCGGAGCGAACCAGAACCGACCCCGACGCCTGCCGCGCGATGCGGCCGGTTTCGAACGTGACTTCGGTTCCCGCGAGCTTGAGCGTCTCTGTCGTGGTTGTGTCTGGGCTGACCATGGCGCGAGGAGCGTACGGAACCCCGGGTTCGGCGTCGACTCGATCCCGGGGTTCGTGAGTATGATCCCGCGCATGAAGTTCGACCTCCCCGGCGTGGATTGCTCCGCGTGGCCGATGCTCGACACGAGCGACGTGCAGTCCATGATCGATGAGGTGCGCGTGTGGTACCACGCGATCTCGCTCCAAGGCATCGACACGCCCGGCGTGTACGACATGCGGCCGTACGTCGAGCGATATCACATGCCGGACCTGGAAGGCCTCGAGGTGCTCGATGTCGGCGCGTCGAACGGCTACTTCTCGTTCCTCTTCGAGAGCCTCGGCGCGAAGGTCACGTCGGTGGACCTGCCGTCGTATCCCGAACACGACTACCCGAAGTGGGTGCTCGAGCGCGAGCTGAGTCGCCGCGGCAAGGAAGAGCTGTCCCTGATCGACTGGGACGAGCTACACGGTGGGTATCTCGTGGCGGCGCACGTGCTCGGCTCGAAGAACGAGCGCGTGCTGACGCGGATCTACGACATGCCCGACGTGCTCGAGCCGAAGTTCGACATCGCGTTCTGCAGCAACGTCCTCGTGCACCTCCGCGATCCCGTCGGCGCGATGGAGGCGATCCGCGCGGTTCTCAAGCCCGGCGGGCGGACCGTGATCGCGACGCCGGTGCTACGGGAGGAGTACGGGGAGGCCAGCGCGGCAAACCTGATCGGTTTCGTCGACGGACCGGCCTGGTGGGTGCCGGCGATCAGCACCTTCCGACGCTGGCACGAAGTGATCGGGCTGAAGGACGTCGAGATCGTCGACGAGTTCGACACGCAGCGTGCGGGCGGGGACCGCGGGGTCGACTACACGGCGGTCATCCACGCGACCAGGTAAGGCGTTCTACTGGAAGCACGCCGGCGGACGGCGCAGGCGGTCTAGGTGGCGCGACAGCGCCTGGAACAGCCGCTTGCGGCCGCGCATGATCCGAATCGCGACCGTGCCGGTCGGGATGCCGAGCTGCTTCGCGGCGGCGTCGTAGGGCTTGCCCTGCCGCACGCAGATCTCGAAGACCTCGCGGTAGTGGTCCGGGAGGTCCGCGACGGCGGTCGCGAACGCTTCCATGAACTCCTGCTCCTCGAGGCCGCGGTTCTCGCTCGGGTCCGCGACCGATTCCAGCAGGTCGTTTTCCTGCTCGAGCTGGTTGAGTGAGCTGACCGGGCGCGGGCTGCGGCGGCGCGAGCGGAGCGTCGAGAGCGCCTGGTTGCGGGCGATCTCGAACAGCCACGCGCGGAAGTTCGTGCCCGACGCGTAGAGGTGGCTCTTCAGGAAGACCTTCGCGAAGACTTCTTGCACCGCGTCCTGGGCGAGGTGGTCGTCGCGCAGCAGGCCGCGGACGAAGTTGTGGATGCGCTTGCCGTAGCGGCGCTGAAGCTCCGCGACCGCGCCTTCGGCGTCGCCCGCTTCGACGAGCTGCATCAGGTCGTCGTCGGTGTGGAGGGCGAGGGGGTGGGTGGTTGCATCCATGGACTCCACCCCAGGCAATCGCCGTACCACCCCGCTGCGAGAATTTCAGATTGCCGCAAGTGGCTCTCTCGATGCAGTTTGTGATAGTTCGCCGATGGGCATCTCGCCGGATGTGCCCCCGGCATGCGGCAGGGGTGCCTCCGCGGTACGGCACCCCGCGGCGAGATCACACGGGGAACAGGTCGCCGCCACCGCGCAACGCCGCGTCGAGGAGCGCGATGTTCGACGCGGAGTTGATGTCCGCCTGGTCTTCCATCATCGCGCCGAACCGCAATCGTCGCAGCGCGAGGTAGACGAGCGCCGACCGGATGCCCCACTCGGCCTTGATCCGGTCCGACCCGAAGCGTCCACCAAAGTAGCGCTCGAGCAGCGTCCGCTTGAACGACTGCGAGCGCTCGGAGTGGATCCAGAGCCACGCGAAGTCGTGGTCGAGGTTGCCGATGCCGATCCGCTCGAAGTCGACGAGGAATGGGCGTCCCTCGCTGTCGACCATGATGTTCTGCTCGGTGAAGTCGCCGTGTACGAGGGTCTGCGGTCGAGCTTCGGTCCAGCGCGTCGCCTCGGTGAAGAATTCGAGCGTGCGACGCCAGCGTTCGTCACCGATCCCCTCGATCACGTCCTCGTACATCAGCCGCACGCGGTCGACGTAGGACACGACGTCCCAGTGGTTGAGCGGGAAGTAGCGCCGGCCGAGCAGCATGTCGAGCTGCACCTCGCGCATGCGCGCGATCAGGTCGAAGACGTGTTCGGTGCCCAGGATCTCCTCGGCCGGACCGATCGCGGGCTCGATCCACTCGAGCAGGATCCAGCGTGGCGGATCCGTCGAATCGATGAGGATCGTCCGCGGCGCGGGCAGCATCGTCCGCTCTGGATCGACCGAGTCGAGGAACCGATAGAACGCGCCTTCGCGACGTGCGTAGTCCTCGATGTTGACCCCGGCCGGGTAGAACTTGCCCTCCGCCGGCGGGATGAAGTACTTGAGCAGGAACGGGCGTCCGTCCGTGCCGCGGCACGGCAGCAGCAGCGATGTGTTGTGGCCCGAAACCGGCCGGACGCGCTGGGTGCCGAGCTTGAGATCGAGCATGTCCAGCACCGCGGTGGCCTGCTCGGTGTAGTTCGTGATCTGCTGGGATTCGGAGTTCACGGTGTCGTCTGGGTCTGGGTGGCTCGCCGAACTGGGCGCCTAGGAATCTCTTCGGCCCGGAAACGGGCGCGACGCCAGCAGATTTCTCCATCATCGTGTGCGTCCAATCCTGCGGTGGCAAGGGGCCTGTGGACTTCTGCATCAGCCACATCAAGGCAGGGCTCCCGGACTGTCGAAACCGGAAGCAAGACGCGTCTTTATGGATTCGCAGCCGCCATCTGACAGCCACGGTTCGATCGAGGACCTGAAGCAGAGCGTGTGCGCGTTCCTCGACTCTCTGGTAGCCCAGAAGGCCGAGGACGCGAACCGCGACTTCAATCACGTGTACGACCGTGCGCGTGAGCTCGTGCAGCGCAAGCTGATGATGGCCGGCACGAAGAACGAGACCCGCGACCTGCTCGGCGAGATCGTGTTCTCGCGGCTGCGCCGCGGCATGCGCGGCTTCCTGAGCTCGCAGGATTCGAAGAGCGAGCTGCGCTGCGCCGAGTGGGTGATGGGGTCGATGCTGAGCATCGGCACCCTCGCCGAGTTCTCGGCCGCCGTCGATCGCGCGATCCTCGAGATGTCGGCCCCGCGCGAATACAGCTTCGCCGGAATGGCCGACTTCATCAGCATCGAAGAGGTGCTCCAGCTGCTCGGCAGCGGCAAGCACATCGGATGCCTGACATTCGAGAAGCCGGACAACCGGATCGACATCTACCTGAACGGCGGTCGCATCGCGTTCCTGGATCCGCACCGGATGGTGCGCCGCATGCTGCCCGGCGCCGGGCACCTGGACTACCGCGAGATCCCCGAGGAGATGATCCACCAGGCTGAGCGGGAGCAGGCCGAAGACGAGACGCCGCTCTTCCTCGCGCTCAACAAGCTCGGTGCGTTCAAGGACCTCGACCTCCGCGTCGTGATGTCGGAGCTCGGCAACGAGGTCTTCCACGAGTTCTTGCTCGAGCCCGACGCGGTGTTCTTCTCGTATCGCCGCATGGCCGAACTGCCCGAGTACGCGCGGGAGTGCGATCTGCGCATGGGCATCACCGGGGTGCTGCTACAGGGCAACAAGAAGGTCGATGACTGGCGCTCGATGCTGCGGGTCTTCCCGGATCCGTACGAGCCGATCAAGCCGGTCGAGGACATGTATGCGCGCATCGGCGCGCTCGACCTCGGCGTTGTCGAGATCAAGCTGCTCGCGCACCTCAACGGCGAGAACCACGCGCACGCGATCGCGGACGCGATGGGCCTGCCGCTCTACGAGACGTATCAGCACCTCGTGCGCCTCGCGCGCGAGGGGGCGGTGATCTCGCCGGCCGGCGACGAAGTGCTCGGGGGACTCAGCCTGAGCGTCGAGGAATCGATGAAGCTCGCGTTCGAGGCGCTCGACGCGAACGACGATCAGCTGGCCGTGAACTCGGCGCTCGACAAGGTGCTCGGCGGGGACGACGCGGATGCGGCCGACTCGCTGTTCAGTGGCGACTTCGTGAGCCCGCAGTCGGCGGAGCCGGAGCCCGAAGAGAAGAACGGTGCGGACGACTCGGGGGTGCGGGTCTCGCTCGACTTCTTGAAGGGCAAGAAGAGCCGGCGGCGCTAAAGGCCCTACTTCCGTCTCGCGACCGCGAGCCAGAGGTCCCGGCGATAGCGCGCTTCCGCCTCGAAGCGGACCTCGAATCCCGCGTCTCGAAACCACGTGCGTAGGTCTCCGGGCCACAGCGTGAACCGCGTCTTCGCACGCCCCCTGAGCCATCCGGAGACTCGGCGTCGCGCGTTGTGCGCGGAGATGGGGTGGAAGAAGCTGACGATCACCCAGTCGTCGGCGACGCGCATTGCCTCCTGGACGCATGCCCGCGCGCGGTCGAGCGGGAGGTGGTGGAGCAGCCGGAACACGATGGCCCCGTCGACGGCGCGATCCCGGAACGGGAGTCGGGTCGCGTCGCACTGCAGTCGCGGCGCGCTCGGAACCGCGCGTCCGGCCTGCGCGAGCATCGCCTGCGAACGGTCGGCGGCCCACCACGTGGCTTCCTGGGACCGGACGTAGTCGGCCAGCCGCCCGGCGCCACACGGGGAGTCGAGCACGACATCGCCGGCGCGTCCGGGCCACGCGGCGTCCAGTAGCTTCTGCTCGCGCGCTGCGCGCGTCGGATTGCGGTCGCGGTAGCGGCCGCTCCGATCCGCGGCGTCGTAGCGACCGTGTGTGTCGAACGGCGGGAGTCGCTCGATGACGCCGCGTGCGGTGCGGCTCAGGCCGGCCGCACGCAGGAGCGCGACGGCGAAGCGCAGCGCCCGGCGACGATCGATGGACAGGCCCCGCACCGACTTCGCGAAGCGACGCAGCATGCGGACTCCCTCGCGTCGCGTAGGTCGGCTCCGGATGCGACCGTTGTGCAGGTCGATCAGCACGAACCCCTGGTCCGTATCGAACACGTGGTCGGCGCTGAGGTCGGTCAGCACGACTCCGCGCGCGGCGATCGAGCCGCAGTAGCGGGCGAGCTCGAGATCACGCGCCGCATCCCATTGGCCAGCCCGCGCCCGGTCCGCGACGCTTTGCCCGTCGATCGCCGCGCACAGGTAGTAGGACGCGCCGCCGCGACGCCCGAGCCCGACCGGCCGCGCGACCGCGAAGCCGCGCTCGAGGAGGGCGGCCGCCACGGCGGCTTCCCGTTCGCCGTCGAGACGACAGCGCGGCTGTGTGCATCGGTTCCGGAGTCGATTCTTGCGCTGCGTTTTCCGGAACACCTTGAGGTAGTAGGTCACCCCGTCCGCGGCGAATCTGCGGACCTCTCGAAAGCGGTTCGGTGGTGCCGCGGGTTCGCCATCGACCGCGAGCACGGCGTCGAGATCGGCGAAGGTCGCGCGTTCTCCGTCGGTCGCATCGAGCAGGGTCCAGGTCTCGGGCACGTCGCCATTCTGAAGCGGCTGCGCGTGCTGTCCATTGCATTCGTACCGCGCGACACCTATGAACGACGGATGGGAACCCGCCGAAGCACCTCGCGCACGCCGCTTCTCGATCGCGATCTGATCGCGGCGCTGCCGAAGTCCGACCTGCACGTGCACCTCGACGGCAGTCTGCGCCTCGAGACGCTGATCGAGCTCGCGAAGGAGCGCAAGGTCAAGCTGCCGTCGTCCACGCCCGACGGCCTGCGCAAACTCGTGTTCAAGCGGGCATACAAGAACCTGCCCGAGTACCTCCGCGGCTTCGAGTTCACGGTCGCCTGCCTGCAGGACGCCGAGTCGCTCGAACGCGCAGCCTACGAGCTGTGCCAGGACTGTTTCGCGGAGAACGTGATGTACATGGAGGTGCGCTTCGCGCCGCAGCTCCACGTCAATAGGGACTTCGACATCCGCCGCGTGCTCAAGGCCGTCGCGAAGGGGCTCAACCGCGCGAAGCGCGAAATCAACCGCCACCCGCAGATCAAGGACGGCACGCTTCCACACTTCGAGTGCGGGATCATCGTCTGCGCGATGCGCTTCTTTCTGCCGGTGTTCTCGGAGCACTACAAGGCCTACTTCGACGCGATGCCGACCGCGCCGCGCGAACAGATCTACAGCCTCGCGTCGCAGGAGTTGGCGCGCGTCGCCGTGCAGTCGGCCGAGGAGGACGGTCTGCCGGTCGTCGGTTTCGACCTCGCAGGTCAGGAGCGCGGCTTCCCGGCCGAGGACCACTCGCCGGCCTACCAATACGTGCACGACCACTTCCTCGGCAAGACGGTGCACGCCGGCGAGGACTACGGTCCCGAGTCGATCTTCCAGGCGATCACCGACTGCCACGCCGACCGCATCGGCCACGGCACGTGGCTCCTGTCGCCCAACCGGATCCAGGACAAGTCGATCCAGGACAAGAAGGGCTACGTCGAGAAGCTCGCGCGCTACGTCGCGGATCGGCGCATCACGCTCGAGGTGTGCCTGACGAGCAACCAGCAGACGCTGCCAGAGCTGCGCGACGATCTGACGAAGCACCCGTTCAAGAAGATGCGCAAGGCGCGCATCAGCGTGACGCTCTGCACGGACAACCGGCTCGTCTCACGCACGACGGTGACGGACGAGGTCGTGAAGGCGGTCGAGACGTTCAAGCTGACGTCCCGCGAGCTGAAGGACATCCTGATCTACGGCTTCAAGCGCTCGTTCTACCCGGGTGCCTATCACGTGAAGCGGGCGTACGTGCGCTCGGTGTTGGACCGGATGGAGACGGTGTTCAGCGAGCACGGGCATGACGTGCGGATGAAGGTTCGGTAGCGGGTGGTGGAATACATCACCGCGCCGCACCCCCCCGGACTATTGCGCCCACTCGGGGCACAGGCCCGTCGGATCTACTTCTCCGACGGCGTCCCGATTCCCAGGAGCTTGCGCACGTCGGCGTCGAGCACCGAGAGCAGGTCCGGGTAGTCCGCCATGTCCTCGGCGAAGGTCTTCTCGGGCCGCGGGATCAGGCGCAGCTTCTCGCGCGTGCGCGACGCGAACTCCGCGGCGACGTCCTCGATCGAGATCGATGGGAGTGGTGCTTCGAGCCACGGCAGCGACACCGAGTCTTCGTTCGCCTCCGGCAGGTAGCGCGGCGCGGCCTTCGCGTCTCGGCGACCGATCGCGACGTGTTCGAACGGTACGAACGTAAGTTCGTTCGGGCGGTGCGGGACGCCGTGTGCGTCGAGTTCTTCCGATGCGAGCACGCGGCCATGATTGGTGAACGGCACCGCGCACATCGCCTCGAGGCACACGGAGGTGTCACGCATCGAGCCGCAAGCGAATCGGATGTGCGAACGTTCGGTCGTGAACGTCAGGCGTCGCCACACCTTGGCTGGAACCGCGAGTCGCATCGCCGCAAGCGCGTCGAACGTGCGGTCGACGGGGTCGAGCGCGCCGTAGGTGATCGCCACCACGTGCGGCTTCGCGCCGTCACGCTGTAGCATCTGCGAAGCCCGCAGCACGTCGGCGTCGAGATCGCGCAGCGCCTGCTCGTGGCCGGCAGTCGCGAGCCCGCATCGGATCGCGGCGCATTCGACGTCTCGCATCCAAAGGACGATCGCGTCCGCGCGACCGAGCGGCCGGTCCGCGAGCGAATCGATGACCGTGCGGTCACTCTGCCACGCCGGTCGCAGTGCGATGGACCGACGGTCGAGATGCAGTCCACGATCGCGCAGCTCCTCGAGCGGCAGCGCGTCGAAGAACTGGTCGAGGTGCGCCCGGCCGACGTCCGCCTCGAGCGGCGTGTCCGGCGCGGACTGGATCAGCTCGTGCAGGTTCGGGCACAGCTCGCGCGTGATGTCGGATCGGCGCACTCCCTGGAGGAGTAGGACGAGCCAGCGCGGGCCTTCGAGTTCGATCTGTCGTGTGGGCACACAGGAGTGATCGACGCGGTGGCGTGGGGGGCTGGAGTCGACGCTGTCGAGGTTCGCGACACTCTCGTTTTCGCGGCCCGTGGTGACCCGCATCCGGCACGTCGAGGTCGAGGAGCCCGACGATCAGTAGCGGAGGGTGCGACTGCTGTGGGAGCGGGCGGCGTCGAGGGCGGATCAGTCGGCCGCTGACTCCGCTCGCTGCACCAACAGTCCAGGCGTCACGACGAAGTCCAAGATCGTGTTCGTGACCAGCCCGCCGACGATCACGGTGGCCACCGGATACAGGATCTCGCGTCCGGGCTCGTGCCCGCCGAGGACCAGGGGAAGAACGCCGATCCCGCTCGTCAGTGCGGTCATCAGCACGGGCACGACTCGCTCCTGCGCCGCGCGCACCAGCACTTCCGTCGTGAACGCGTTGCCCTGCGCGAGCGCCTGCGCGTGGTCGACGTAGAGGATCGCGTTGCGCGCGGCGATGCCGAGCAGCGCGATCAGGCCGACCAATGTCGCGATCGACAGCGTCTGGCCGAACGCGCAGACCGCGGCTACCGCGCCGAGGAACGCGATCGGGCGCGTGACGAGTACGATCAGTGACAGGCGCAGGGAGCCGAAGTGGCGGTGCAGGATGAAGATGATCGCGGCGATCGAGGCGAGGCTGAGCCAGAGAATCGTGCGGCTTGCCTGCTGCTGCGCCTCGAATTGACCGGCGAGACGAATCGAGTATCCGGACTTGCGCGAGAGCTCGCGTCGCAGGGGTGCGAGGGCCGCGTCTACATCGCGCACGACGTCGCCGAGCGCGCGGCCGCTCACGTTGTGCTGGACGACGATGCGCCGCTCGGTGTTCTCGCGGCGGATCTCGTTGGGGGTCAGGCCGAAGCGGACGTCCGCGACGTCGCCGATGCGGACGATGCGGTCACCGGATGCGCGGAGGCGGATCTCAGCGATGCGAGACGGGTCCGCGACCTGCTCGCGCTGCAGTCGGAGCACGATCGGCCATGACACGCGTCCGAGTTGCATGCGTGACACCGCTTCACCGCCGAGCGCGAGCTCGACTGACTCCGCGACCTCCTGGACGTCGAGCCCGAGGCGCGCGAGGTCGGCGCGGCGCGGGCGGACTTCGCAGAACTCGACCAGCGCCTGTTGCTCGACGAACACGTCGACGATCCCGGGAATGTCTTCGATCGCGTGCTCCGCCTTCATCGCCGCGTCGCGCAGGACCGTCAGATCCGGGCCGGCGATCTTGATCGCGACCTGCGCGTTCACGCCGGACAGGAGGTGGCTCAGCAGGTGGGCCAGAGGCTGCTCGGTGGACTGGCCGACTCCGGGGAACTCCTCTTCGAGCTCGTGACGAATCTCGTCGAGTACTTCGTCGCGCGAACGGTCGAGGTTCTCTCGGAACGTTACGATCGCCTCGCTGACCGTGACGGGCATCGCGTGCTCGTCGTCGGGCGCGCGGCCGGTGCGGCGCGCTACACTGCGGACGCCGGGCACCGCGGCGATGACGCGTTCGAGCCTCCTGCCGAACTGCTCGGAGGTCGCGAGGCTCGAGTCGGGCGGGACCATGATGTTTACCTGCGCCGTGCCCTCTTCGAACGCCGGCAAAAACGTCGATCCGCGGGTGAACAAGACGACGCCGGCGCACAGACACAGCGATGCGAACGTCGCGAGGATCATGTCGCGGCGGCTGATACTGAAGCGCACGACGCTCGCGACGAGTTCGCGCACCTCGCGGGCCAGCGGGCTGCCGTACTCGCCCTTCTCGCTGAAGCTTCCGCCGAGCCAGAACGAGCAGAGCACCGGCGTCAGCGTCATCGCGACGAGCAGCGACGCGGCGACGCTGACCAAGAACGCGAGTCCGACCGGAGCCAACAGGCGGCCCTCCATGCCCGACAAGAAGAACAGCGGCGTGTAGACGACCGAGACGACGAGCGTGCCGTAGAACACCGGTTTTCGAATCTCGCTCGACGCGTCGAGGACGACGTCGAGAAGTTTGCGGGGATGGCCGGCGGCCGCGTTCTCGCGCAGTCTCCGATAGACGTTCTCGACGTCGACGATCGCGTCGTCGACGAGCGTGCCGATCGCGACCGCGAGGCCGCCGAGAGTCATCGTGTTGATCGTCAGTCCGAATGCGGCAAACACGATCGCCGCGATCGCCACCGACAGCGGGATCGCGAGCAGCGTGATCGCGGTCGTGCGGATGTTCAGTAGGAACATCACGAGCACGATCACGACGAGGATCGCGCCGTCACGGACTGCGAGAAGCACGTTGTCGATCGCGCGGACGATGAACTCGGACTGGCGGAACAGCGTGCCGTCGATCTCGATGTCATCGGGCAGCGCGCTGCGGATCAGCTCGAGTTCCTTGTCAATCCGCGCCGTGACTTCGACGGTGTCGGTGCTCGGCTGCTTCGTGATCGTGACGATCACGCCGTCTTTGCCGTCGATACCGGCCGAGCCGACGCGGATCGCGGTCGGCCCGAACGTGACCTGCGCGATGTCGCTGATGCGAACCGGGCGCGTCGGGTCGTCGCGCACGACGGCGCTCGCGAGGTGGTCCGCGTTCTTGACGAGCCCGCGCACGGCGACCATCGGACCCTTCGTGCCGATCTCGAGCGTGCTGCCAGCGACGGCGACGTTCGCTCGGCGCACGGCGTCGGCGACGTCCTGCAGCGTGACGTCGAAACCGCGCAGCCGATCCTCGTCGATCGTGATCTGCAGTTCGGTGGGCTGGCCTCCGGTCGCGGTGACTTGCGCGACGCCCGGCATCGACAGCAGGCGCGGTCGCACGTCACGGTCGATCAAGCGACGCAGCGTCACCGCGTCGGTCGGGCCGTCTGTCGTCCGGAAACCGACGAGCTGAATTTGGCCCATGATGCTCGCGATCGGCGCGAGCTGCGGATGGACGTCGGGCGGCATCCGCTCGGTCGCGACCGCGAGCTTCTCGGCGACGATCTGACGCGCATCGAGGAGATCCGTCCCCCAGTCGAAATCGATCTGCACGACCGAGAGTCCCTGGGACGAGGTCGATCGGACTCGCAGGACGCCCGTCGAGCCGCTGACCGATTGCTCGATCGGCCAGGTCACGAGCTGTTCGACCGACTCCGGCGCGAGGCCGTGCGCTTCGGTCATGATCGACACCATCGGTCGATCGAGGTCCGGCAGCACGTCGATCTGCGAACGGTATGCCTGCAGCCCGCCGAGCACCGCGATCGCGAGCGACGCGATGAGGATCAGCGCGCGGTTGTTCAGCGAGAAGGCGAGAATGCGTTGCAGCATGGGGCGTTCCTCAGTGAGGGTGACCGTGGCCCATGCCGCCGCCTTGGTCGGCCTGCAGCGCGAGCTGCAGCGGCATCGCGCCGCTCAGCACGAGAGGAGTGCCCGGCGCAATCGACCCGGGGCCGCTCGCGGGCACGATCGCGTGCGTCGCGTCGCGGTACAGCACGCGGACTTCGACCGGTAGGAAGTGCTCGTCGCGGTAGACGTAGGCGAGCGTCGCCGCGCCCTCGGTTGCCAGCGCGTCTGCCGCGAGCACGATGACGTCATCGAACGACTCTGTCGGAACCCGTAACGCGTATCGCTGTCCGGACCGAAGGCGCCAAGTCGGTGACTTCGGTGCCGTGCGAGTGTTCGTCAGTTCGGCGATCCCGGCCGTGCCCGCGTGATCGTCCTCGACGAGGCGCGTGACTCGCACATCGTCGATCGGTTCGGCCGAGCCGAAGATCAGCGGTTCGGCGCGGCAGGGTGTGCCCGATTCGATCGCGCGCCGAAGCGCTTCGACCTCGGTGCCGATCGGTTCGACGTGCAGCCAGAGCCGGCGAGGATCGTGCAGGATCATCAGCACGTCGCCGGACTCGACGCGTGCGCCCGGTTTGACGGTGACTTCCGCGATGTCCCAGTCGGCAGCTCGCGTCGGAGCCACGACTCGGACGACCGGAGCGAACGCGTTTGCCGCGTGGATTCGACGCACGTCCTCCGTCGTCTTTCCTTGCAGCAGGAGCACACCGATGTCCTGTACGTGGGATTGCGCGGTCGGGGTCTCCGCGAGCCAGCGAACCAGATCGGCGTCGATCAGGTCGCGCGCCGCGAGTTCCCCGATGGTCGCGATCGTCCATGCTTCGTTCTGACGAGTTTCGTCGAGCGCGTCCGCGAGATCACGTGCAGCTTCGGGCCACAGGCCGTTGTGCTCGAGCGCGCGGCGCCATGTCGTCGCGGAAATCCCGGGTAGGCCTCGGCCGTCGAGCACGGCTTGGATCTCGGCATCGGACAAGCCGTGTCTCTCGAGCTCGTGGTGGGCGTGGTCGAACTCCATCTGCGCGCGCTCCATCGAGTAGCGCAGCTGGATCGCGCGCTCACGCGGCACGAGCGGGAGCTCGGATTCGCCGGTCAATCCCTCGATACGTTCGAGCTCGCGACGTGCGATCTTCAGTTCGCCGTTCGTGCGACGGAGCGCGACGAGCGCTTCGTGCCGTTCTTCTTGTGCGGGCCGGAGCACGTCGGCGGTCAGCTGGAGCTGCAGGCGAGGGATGGCCTCGCGCACGATCTCGACCAAGACGGATCCCGCTTCGGCGACTTCGCCGCTGCGCACCTGGATCGAGCGCACGCGGCCGCCGATCGGGGCGTGGAGCGGCTGCTCGACTTCGGGAGGGGCGACGACGATACCGGCGATCTGCCGGGTTCGTTGGAACGTCTCGGGCTGCACTTTCCCCGTCGTGACGCCGAGGTTGCGCATGGTCGTCGGCGAAAGGTGGTCGTGATCGTCGTCGTGATCATCGTCGTGGTCGTCGTCGGCGCCATGCGAGTGGCCGCCCCCATGGGAGTGACCGTGGTCGTCGCCGCCCGCATCGGCGGTTGCTCCGGCGTAGTAGCCGGTTGCCAGGCCGACGCCGGTGAACACCAGCGCGCCGACCACGAGAGAGACACTGCGAGTGAGACTCATCGCGAACCTCCGGGTTCGATGGGCGATGGGGGAGTCGGGTCCTCGCCGCCACCACCGGGGAATTCCAAGAAACGCGCGCCGCTGGCGCGCTCGAGTCGGGACCAAGCGTCGAGCGCATCGAGCTGCGCCTCGAACGCATCGCGCCGCGCGCGCCGGAGGCTGCGCGCGGCGTCGAGGTAGCGGAGCACGCCGCCTGTGCCGGCGCGGACCGCACGCGCGGCGATCTCGACGCCTTGCTCGGCGAGGGGCAGGATCCGCTGTTCGAAGAGGCGATGGCGTCGCGTCGTGATCGCAACGTCCGCGCGCGCGCGCTCGAGCGCGGCGAGCACGCGGGCGGACTCCGCCTTGAAGCGCGTGCGCATCTCGTCGCGGTGCGCCGCAGCCGTTGCGATCGCGCGCTGATTGCGGTCGAAGAGCGGCAGGTTCATGCCAACGGCCAACGTCAGCAGGTCGAACGACTCGCTGACTTCGCCCTGGAACTGCGGCAGGAGCTGCAGATCCGGATACTGTTGGATGATCTCGAGTCGCAGGGTGCGATCGGATGCTTCGTAGGCGGCGCGGAGCCGCAGGAGCTGCGGGTGGCGATCCGCGATGCCGCCGCGTAGGTCGTCGAGCGACGGCGCATTCTCCGGGGTGTTCGGGAGTGCGTCCGCCGACGTGAGACGGAAGTGCGACGTGGCCACGCCGGTGTGGGTCGCGAGGCTCGCGGCGAGCCGAGTGCGCGTCAGCTCGTCCTCGATGCGCTGCGCCTCACTGCGCGCGTGCTCGAGTTCGAACTGCGCCGTGTCGGCCGCTGTGGCTTGGCCGGCCGCGACGAGTCGCTCGAGGAGTCCGACCGACCGGCTGGCCGCGTCGACCGCGTCGTCAGCCACGGCGAGGCGCAGGTCGGCGATCGTCAGCGCGGCGAATTCGCGCCGCACTTCGGTCCAGACTTCGTGCAGCGTCGCGAGGACTTCGATCCGCGCGAGCTCGGCGCGGCTGCGCTCGACTTCGTCGCGCCGCGCGCGTCGATCCGTCCACGGGATCGACCAGCTGAACGTGCCGTACGGCACGACGTCGGGTGAACCCGCGGTGCCGAGTCCGAGGATCGGACCCAGGCTGATGGCGGGATTGGCCAAGGGTGTCGACACCTCGGCTCGCGCCGTCGCCGTCTCGAATGCCGCGAGCGCTTCCCGGACGGCCGGGCCGCGGTCGCGGAGCCAGTCGCGCGCGTGCGCGAGCGTGATGGCGTCCGTCGGTGCGTCGACGGCGCGCGCGCGCGCGAGTTCGTCGAGCAGTCTCTCGGGCTCGAGCGGCGCGGCTTCGTAGTCCGCGAATCCGCAGCCCGCGAGCAGCGAGCAGAGAGTCAGTCGAAGGAGTATGAGCTTGTGGCTCGGGTCGTACATGAGTGTTCCTGTTCCGGGTCCTGGACGCGCGAGGGGGCGCGGAGGACTCAGATCAGGAGCACGACGGAACGGACGAGGCGGAGGCCTGGTGGGTCTCCGTGCGGCGGCCCCGTCGGGCCGCGCGCGATCGCGTCTGGCGGCGGCACGTCCGGGTTGGTCTGCGGGAGCCGGCTCGGTGCGATGACGGACACCGGCGACTTTTCCGTGTCGAATCGGGTTTCGTCGGGCCCGAAACCGTCGAACGCGTCGATCTCGATCTCTCGATGCCCTTCGGCCGGTGGGTGATCGTGGTCGTGATCGTGCGAAGACGTGCCGCTACCCCAGACGTGGATGTGGTCGCCGTGCAGGCACAGGACGAGACCGCTCGTCGGCACGCTCGCCGCGACCATGCAGAACACGGTCGTGAGCCAGGTCAACCAGGTTTGTCGCAGCCGCACGAACATCGGAGGACTGGACTGTAGCCGCCGGTGCCCCGCTCGACCAGGCCGAGGTCTTCGACGCCGGATCCCGGTGTTCGTTCGCGACCGAAATCCGTCGCGCAACCGGCCGCGCGCGGGCAGACTCGCCGGCATGCGTTCGAGGTGGACCTTTTGGATCTGGATTCTCACGACGTGCGGCGCGGTGCTCGGGTGCGCCGGGTCGGGCGTCGACGCGCCGTCCCCCGAGCGGTGGCGCGCGGTCAAGGACGAGATCCGGTCTCAGTTCCCGGGCGTGCGGAACCTGACGACCGAGGACGTGGTGGCGCTCCCGAAGGATGTGGTTCTCGTCGACGTGCGGCGTGCCGACGAATACGCGGTCAGTCGTTTGCCCGGCGCGATCCACGCGTCGTCGGACGGAGACCTCGCGGCCATTCCGCGCGACCGGCCGGTCGTCGTCTACTGCTCCGTCGGCTACCGCTCGGCGCAGGTCGCGGATCGACTCGCGAAGGACGGCCATCCCGACGTGCGCAACTACCTCGGGTCGATCTTCGAATGGGCCAACGCGGGTCACGCGCTCGAGAACGATGCGGGCGCCGCGACGACGGTGCATCCGTTCAACGCGGACTGGGGGCAGCTGCTGCGCCCCGAGCGGAGGCAGGACTGATGCGCATCGTCTCTTGGAACGTCAATGGTCTCCGCGCCGCATCGAAGAAGGGTTTCGCCGACTGGTTGCGCGAAGACGCGCCCGACGTCTTGCTGCTGCAAGAGACCAAGGCTCGGCGTGACGACCTGCCGAAGAAGCTCGTCGAGATCGACGGTTACACGAGCGAGTTCCACGCCGCGAAGCGCAGGGGCTACAGCGGCGTCGCGATCTACAGCAACCGCGAACCCGACGAGTGGCTGGTCGGACTCGGCGACGACACGTTCGACGAGGAAGGGCGACTCCTGTGCGCGCGGTTCGGCGACGTCGTCGTCGGCTCGGTCTACTTCCCGAACAGTCAGGCGGAGGGGCGGCGCCTCGACTACCGGCTCGCGTTCAATCGCGCGTTCGCCGAGTACTTCGATCGGCTGCGCAGCGATGGCCTGCAGGTGGTCGTCGGTGGCGACTACAACGTCGCGCACGAAGAGATAGACATCGCGCGTCCGAAACAGAACACGAAGAACCCCGGCTTCTTGCCGGAGGAGCGCGCGTGGATGACCGAGTTCTTGGCCGAGGGTTGGGTCGACACGTGGCGGAATCGCAATCCGGACCTCGCGGAGGTGTACTCGTGGTGGAGCTACCGGTTCGCCGCGCGGGAGAAGAACATCGGGTGGCGGTTGGATTATCTGTGCGTGGACGAAGGGATGGGGGCGCGGGTGAAGAGCGTGGACATCCTCGGGGACGTGACGGGGTCGGATCACTGTCCGGTGGCGGTAGAAGTCGACTAGCGTGGGCTCCGTTTTCGGACCCGGGCCCGGACCCGTTCACGTTCCGCGGGTCGGGACTCGGGACACGGGACTAGGTCTCGAACGAATCCCGTGTCCCGACCCGTGGAACGTGAACGGGTCCGGGTCCGAGCCCGAAAACGGGGGCGCACGGCTGACCTCGGCGCATTTTTCTTTGTGTAGCCGAAGTGCGACACCTCCGCACGTTTCCCTCGCATCCACGGCCTCCGTGCCCACCCGACGCTTGCCTTCTCCCCTGGCACGGCCCACGCCTGCATGTCCCCCTCAGGAGACACCGGCGATTCGCCCCGTTTCGACGGAACAAGCGGCCGGATGGAATGGTCGATGGGACGTATGATGAAACCTATGCGATGCACAACTGTCATGTCTCTGGCCGCACTGCTGGTGCTCACCAGCTGTGCAGCCACCTCTGACGCCCGGCTTTCGCGCGAGGAGCTCTACGAGCTGCACATGAAGCCGTTCGAAGACCTGAAGGCTCAGAAGGCCGAACTCTGGGAGCTGGGGTTCACGCCGGAAGAGTTCGAGTTCGAAGGGGCTGGCAAGGTCACCGTCAGCAACTGGCAGCTCACGGGCTGGCCCGGTGAGGTGCACGTCAACGCGCGCATTCTCTACGAGAACACCACCGAAGCGCCCGTGCAGCACGCGGTCGTCTGGCTCGAGATCCTCGACTCCGAGGGTCGGGTCGCCGGCTCGACGGGCGTGCGCCTGATGAACCCACTCGGCTATCCCGTGTGGCCGGGCGGGATGGTCGCCCTGACGGTGCGGGCGCCGACGAACGATGCGCACCTCGACCCCAAGGGCTGGCAATGGGGCGTCGCGTGTTCGGCGCACGAGGACCCGGATCCGGGCGACAAGCCGGTGCTCGTCGTGACCGAGGACCTCGTCGACAAGGGTCGGGCTCCCGGCACCGAGCGGGGGGATTGGCGTCGCCTGCCCAACCGGCCGCAGACTCAGTTCCGCGGGTCCTACTACACGCGGCCGGGGCCGCTGCTGACGCCTGGCGTCCCCTACTGGGAGCGCTGATCCTGCGGCGCAGCGGGCCCTAAGGGCCAGGGAAGAAGCGAGCTATGATTGAGCTCGCTTTTTTCGTGCCTCTTTTTGACCCCGAAATCCCGCTGCTGGTGTTCCCCCGGCCGACATGACGAGTGCGTTCGGAGATCTCGACCTTCACGGCCTGCTGGGCGAAGAGCCCTTCGTCAGGAATCTGGCCCGGTCGCTGCTCTTCGACGAGCACCAAGTCGATGACGTCGTCCAGCAGACTTGGGTCGCCGCGATGAAGGCATCGCGCGGCTCGCGCAGCTGGCTTGCGTCGGTCGTCCGGAGTCGCGCGTCGAACGTGCGGCGGGATGCGCAGCGTGTTCGAGATCGCGAGCACGCGGGAGCGCGCGTCGAGACCTTGCCCTCGACGTCCGAGCTGCTCGAACGCGAGGAGCTGCGGCGAAACGTCGTCGAAGCGGTCGGTGCGCTGCCCGAGAAGTATCGGGTGGTCGTGCTGCTCCGCTTCTATGAAGGCTTGCCGCCGCGCAAGATCGCGACCGAGCTGGGCGTGAACCGCGATACCGTCGCGACACGCCTCAAGCGCGGGCTCGCGATGCTGCGCGAGCGCCTCGACGCATCCCACGACGGCAATCGACAGCGGTGGGCCTTGGGACTGGTTCCGCTCGCGGTGCCGCTGTCGCCGAAGAGCGCAGCGGTTGCACTCGTCGCCAAAGCAGGAGTTTGGATGTTGGCGATGAAACAGTGGGTCTTCGTGGCGGCCGGCCTGGCCGTAGTTCTGATCGGATGGGGTGTAGCGGCGGACTGGTTCGGCACCGAGCCGGAAGAGCCGGACTTCCAGTTGCCGCAAGTGCAGGCCGCGACGGGCGACGTCGAAGAGCCCGTCGAATCGACGGTCGACGACGTCGACGCCGGCAGTGCGTCGCGCGTCGTCGTCGACGAGACCGCGCGCAGCGGGGGGCTGCCGTCCTCGGTGCACGCCGCGCTGTGTGGATTCCGCGGGCGCGTCGTCGGTGCGAACGGCGAGCCGGCCGCGGACGAACTCGTGCGGCTGATCGGCATCGACCCGGTGCACACGATGGGCAGCGTGTTCGACCCGGACGGTCGCGGTGCCGGATTCCTCGACGCGGGCCCGAGTTCGCGTTCGGTGCGCACCGACGAGGACGGCGTGTTCTTGATCGAAGGGGCGCACCCCGACGCGATCTATGCTTTGCACGCGGGTGTCGACGGCGACGACCCGACCTGGTCGATGCTGCAACGCACGGCCGGTCCCGCGGAGATCATCGACCTCGGCACGATCACGCTCGTGCAGAAGGGCGCGATCACGGGCCGCGTCGTCGACGAAGAAGGCGAGCCGGTCGTCGGAGCCGACGTCTGGTCGGCGGACATTCCCGGCGGCGTGATGTCGGTGGCTCCGGTCGATCGCCTGCAGCCCGGCGGAGCGGTGTTCGTCGCCGTGCCGCGCATCGAGTTCTCGGTCGACTCTCCGGACGCGATCGAGGCCTACCACAAGAAGCTGCGGAGACACTTCGCCTCGCGGGTCACCGAGTCCAACGACGACACGGAGTTCCTCGCGCTCGATCTGCCCGGCTGGTTCAACCGTGTCTATCGCGAGCTTCCGGTCGCGCGCACGACGACCGACGGCGACGGCGCGTTCACGCTGCGGGGCGTGCCCAAGGGCAGTGCGGCGCTCGTCGTCACGGCGCCGGGCTACCTCAACGGTGGCAAGCCACGCGTCTTGGTGAAGCCCGGCGTCGCACGCGACGTCGGCGAACTCGAGCTCAAGGAAGGCAACGTGTGCGGTGGCGTCGTGCGCGACGAGGCCGGCACGCCGCTGAGCGGGGCGCAGGTGCGCGTCGCCGCGCGTCCGTCGATCGGTCTGACCGGCGTGCTGTTCGGCGGCTTCGAGGCTACGGTCGATGCGGAAGGGCGCTTCGAGGTCACGGGCCTGCCGCGCGACGAGATCTTCGTCGCGGCGCGCCGCGGCGTCGGCCAGCCTTGGACGGTCCACGGGCCGTACGATCCGGACGACGAGGACATCGAGATCACGTTCGAGGCGCTGCGCGACGTGAAGCTCGAAGTCGCGAGCTCCGCGGACGACGTCTCCCTGGAGAACGTGCGCGTCGCCGTGCGGCGCGGCCCGCCGCTCGGGGAGCTGACGGTGTTGGGTCTGCAGCCCGAGCTGCCGGCGAGGCGCACGGCGGACGCCGATGGCGTGACCGTGCACGGTCTCGAGCCGGGGAAGTATACGTTCCAAGTTTCGGCGGACGGCCACGCGATCGCGCTGGCGGTCGTCGATCTCGGGGAAGCGAACGCGACGTGCAGCGTCGAACTGCAGCCCGTCGCGACGACGGCACTCCGCGTCGTGGACTCTGCGGGCGCGCCGATCGAGGGGGCGCAGGTCTTCGCGCAGTCGGTCGAGACTCCGGGATGGGGACGGTCGGTGCTGTTCGGCTTCGGCTCGATTCGCGGGTGGAACGAGCTCGCGCGCTTCGTCGGTTTCTCGGATGCCGCGGGCGAGCTCGCGATCGACGTGCTGCCAGCCGGCAAGACGAGCATCTGCGTGCGTCACCCGGCGTTCGGAGCGGGGTTCGCCTCGGTCGAGCTGCCGGTCGACGAGACCGTCATCGAGCTCGAGGAACCGGGCGTCGTGCACGGCACGCTCTACGACGGCGGCAAGCCGGCTTCGTCCGACAAGCACCGCCTCGTCGCCAAGCCGGTGAGCATCGAGATGCCAATGCCGAGTGCGGGTGGGCAAGCGGTTCCGGATGCCCAGGGCCAGTTCCGGTTCGAGGGGCTCGCCAAGGGCCGCTACGATATCGAAGTCGAGGAGTCATTGGCGGACGTGAAGTCGCTCGGCGACATCATCGACAACACCACGCTTGGCTACAGCTTCTCGTGGGGCAGAGATCGCGAAGTTCGAGTCGAAGTCGAGGCTGGCGGCGAGCACGAGGTCGTGTTCGACGTCGACCCCGACCGTACTGTGCCCGGCACGGGGGGCTTCCTGCGAATTCGCGTCACGGTCGACGGGCAGCCCGCGGTCGGCTATCGCGTCAAAAAGGGTGAGTGGGGGAATGACGCGCTCGGCGAGCTCGACGCCTCCGGCAGCCTTCTCAGCGACGAGCTGGTGTCCCAGACCTATTGGTTCACGATCCAACACCCCACGAACTTCACCCAGGTCTGGCGTCGCGAAGTGTCGATCGAGCCGACGAAGGAATCGTTCGTCGAAGTCGAGCTGACGACCGGGAAGGTGCGCGGTCGCGTGCTGCGGCCGAACGGTCTGCCCGCGGCCAAGCACTCCGTTTCGTTGGTCGGAATCCTCGGCGACGGAGCCAACAGCAACGCGTCGGGAATGACGGACGACGAAGGGCGCTACGAGCTGACCGCGATGGCCGGCACTTACACGCTCTGGTGCAACGGTCTGGGCGGTAAGGGGCAGGCTCCCGATCTCGTCGTGCCCGCGGGCGGAATCGTGGCTCCGGACATGACCCTTTCGCCGGAGGGCGTGCTCGCAGGTCGCGTCGAGGAGGGCCAGTACACCGTGTCCTACATCACCGTCGCGACCAAGGACGGGAGCGCGTCGTGGATGTATTCGATCCGCGATGGTACGTTCGCGATCACCGGCTTGAAGGCCGGAGAGTACACGGTCGAGTTCCTCGACCGGGAGATGGACGAGCACGAGGCGATCCCGGCGACTCTGGTGTTCGACGAGGCCGGCATGCTCGACCAGGTGTTCCGGGTCGGTCCGCCGAAGTAGCGACTCGAACTCCGATCAGCAGCCGATGAATGCGGCGCCGCTGTCGGAACTCGTCAAACCCAGTGGGTTCGCGGTCGGATCGATCGTGAACCACTGGTAGTAGAGCGTCACGTTCAACCAGAGCAGCTCGTTCGGGATCGTGAGCGTGAGGCTCGTCTGACCCGAGGACACCGGCGTCGGCGTCACGATGTCGGTCGGCGAGTAGAGCACGCAGTTGGTCATGCCGAGGCCCGATAGATCGATCGGGGCGCCGAACGCGGAGAAGCCCAGCACGCTGAACGAGTTTGCAGCCGACGTGGGAAGGTTGGCGCAGTCGACGGTGAACGACTGGCCCAGGCGCGGGATCTCGGTCGAGCTCACGGTCGGGTTGCCGCCTCCTCCCGCGCAGCCCGCACCGCTCGTCGTGAACGACGCCGGCAGCGCGAACGCGAATCGAATCTCGAACTTGGCGTCGACCGAGTTCGGGTGCGGATTGATGTTCGCGATCAGCCCCGAGCCGCCGGTGTAGACGTTCGGGCCCGGGGGGCCGTTGCGCAGTTCGGTCTCGAGCGAGACCGCGATGTCGATGCCTCCCGCGGCGTTGGTCGACGACATGATCGCCCAGTACTCCGTCGCGACGTTCAGAGTGATGGCCGGGAACGTCCAGCGCATCGGGTCACGGAAACTGAGCGACGTCGTGTCCACCGTGTCGGTCGAGCTGCCGACGAAGCTGCCCCCGGCGTTCGGGTCCCCGTCGTAGATGTTGAGGTAGGTCGTGGCCGAGGGGGCGCTCGGGGCGTAGTTCCCGTGAAAGAGCGTGATCTCGGTCAGCGGCAGGGCGGGGTTGGCCCCGGCATCCGGCACGACGTCGACTCCGGGCGTGAAGCTCTGGCCCGTGGACAAGGCGCCGAACGTGTCGTTCCCGAACGACTGCGTGATCTGGTAGCAGGTTTGGGATCGAGCGGGGACGGCGCATGCGCAAGCGCCGAGGAGAGCGATCAGGAATCGGTGCATGTGGAGACCTCGAGTCGAACGTGCGAACGGTAGCAGGTTCAACCGATCCCCGATTCCTTGGGGGGATTCCCGGAATCTCTCGGCAACTCGCGTCGCTGTCGCGTACGGCCGCGCGTGTGGGAGCAAGGCTGGGTATGGTTGCGCACCGTGAACCTGCGCGCTCTTTGCTGTCTCCTCCTCGGTCTCACGGCTTGCTCGATTCCCGTGGACGACTCGGAGTTTCGTGTCGCCATCGAGGCGCGTGACGACTTCCGCGTCGTGACCATCGGTAGCGAGCCGTTCGCCGAATACGACTGCACCTCACACCGCTTTCCCGTGGTCTATCCCGTGCACGGTCCGACTGGCGCGCCGATGACGCGACACTTCCCGATGCGTCGCGACGTCGAAGGCGAAGCCCACGACCACCCGCATCATCGGTCGCTGTGGTTCGCGCACGGCGCGGTCAACGGACACGACTTCTGGCACGGTAAGAACAACAGGGTCGTGCATCGTGCGTTTCTGCCGGTCGACGACCTCGAGAGTGAGCGCGTCATCCACACGCGCAATGAGTGGATGGCACGGGACGTGCGCATCTGCAGTGACGAACGACGCATCGTCTTCGGCGGCGACGCGACGACGCGCACGATCGACTACACGGTGACGATCCACGCGACCGATGGCGACGTCGTCTTCGGCGACACCAAGGAAGGCACGATGGCGCTCCGCGTCGCGGCGCCCCTGAGACTCCGCGGTGACATGGCGACCGGTTCGATGCGCAACAGCGAGGGTCACACCGGCAAGAAGACCTGGGGCAAGCGCGCGCGTTGGGTCGCGTACGACGGCACGATCCAGGCGCAGAAGGTCGGGCTCGCGCTGCTGGACCACGTCGACAACCCGCGGCACCCGACGTGGTGGCACGCGCGGGACTACGGGTTGGTCGCGGCGAATCCGTACGGCGTGCACGACTTCGAGCGGAAGCCGAAGGGGACGGGAGATTTCGTCGTCAAGGCGGGGGAGTCGGTGACGTGGCGGTACCGGGTTTGGATGTTCGTGGGGGATGCAGACGAAGTGGGGGTGCAGGAGGAGTGGGAGCGGTTCGTGCGGTAGGGGGCGCACGTCATTGGCGTGACGTCGATGCGCGTTTTCGGGCCCGGACCCGGGCGCGTTCACGTACCACGGGTCGGGACACGGGACACGTTCCAGACCGTGACCCGAGTCCCGACCCGCGAAACGTGAACGCGCCCGGGTCCGGGCCCGAAAACCTGCCCCGCCACCATCCGACAGTCCCACCCAACCCACGCCAAAAGAACGGGGGCACGGTACCCCGCTTGAAGTACCGCACCCCCGCGCGCAATGGTGGAACGATCCGACGCAGCGTGTAGGGACACTGCGCCGGCACCAGAGCGCTACAAGTCTCCGAGAACGCTTGGGACCTCGTGATGAACACGGGGCCGGTCGGCCCGGTGCGAGCTCGGGGCTCGCACATTGCCGACTTCGATGTCGCGGACGCGCGACGTCATCTCGGTGCTCGCAGCGGCACACGCTTCGTTCTTCGAATCCGTGCGGATGGCGTCCCTCGCACGACGGTTGCGGAACCCATGACGCGACGCACGGTGGGGACCGGTCGCCGTAGGCATGGATCGGGGCGGGCAGACAGTCGCCTGGGAATGCGCGCTGGCTACCACGCCGTCGGGGACGGGGTGGTGGTTCACGGGGGGAACGAGTGGGATGTGACGGGTGGTGAAATGACGTGAGTGAGCGTCGTCCGAAGCGTACGACGCGCCGCGAGATCGGTCGGTAGTCACGAGGGCCGGGCGTCCGCGATCACGATGGCAGTGGAAGCTCGCGTCTTCCGGTTTTCTCCGCGTTGTCCTGAAACAAGAGTCGCCGGACTTCCGAAAGACATCCTCGGCGATTCCTGATACGTACTCTTTTCGCGATGCCGTCTCCCGCACGAACCCTGCTGCTGTTCCTCGGCTGCTTCGGGTTCTTCGCGTTCTTCGCGCACGGCTACCTCGAGAACACCGACGCGATGGTGTCGATGCAGGGCGCGCGGGCGTGGTGGCTGCGTGGCAATCCGGGACTCGTGACGAAGGCGCAGGCCGAGTCGTTGCCGGAGGGCACACCCAGCTGGGCGGTCGAATACTTCGTCGCGGACCAAATCGCGGGCGACCCTGCGCGGCTCGGCCGGACCGGGGTCGACGATCTCCGTTTCGTCTGGTTTCCGATCGGCCACCAGGCGCTGTTCGTGCCATTCGTCGTGGTTGGAGACTGGCTGGCGGATCGGTTTCCGGCTGTGCAGGAGCGCTCGGACGCGCTGCGTGGCGAGCTGCTTGGCGCGCAGTTCTGGCCGCAGTTCCTCGCGAGCTTCCTGTCGCCGCTCGCGGCGGCGGGGTCCGTGATCATGCTGCTGGGGCTCGCGCGCACGCTCGGGGCGTCCGCGCGGGAGTCGCTGTGGATCGTGCTGGTCGCGACGCTGTGCACGCAGTTTTGGCCGGGTGCGACCGAGACGATGTCGAACGCGCCCGGCACGTTCTTCTTGTTCGCGACGACACATCTCGTCGCGCGCTACGCGATCGCGAACGCTGGGCCGAAGACGCTGTTTTCCGCGGGCTTGGTCGCCGGAGTCGGCGTCGTCGTGCGCTACCCGCAGGCGACGACCGTCGCGCTGCTCGGGCTCTGGGCGCTGCATGCGGCGTGGCGTCGGGGCGCGTGGAAGGACATCCTCTGGTTCGTCGGTGGTGGCGTGCCGGCGCTCGTCGTTCTCCTTGCGCTGAATCACTGGCGGTTCGCCGACCCGTTCGAAACGGGATACAGCGACTCCGCGGGATTCGGTCTGATCAACTCGGGCGTCGGCCTCGTCGCGATCCTGTTCGCGCCGGGGAAAGGCGTGATGTGGTTCACGCCTCTTCTTTGGCTCGTGCTCCCGCTGAGCGTCACCAGGCCCGCGCGGTGCGCGGCGACGTGGTTCGCGCTCGGTTCGTTCGGCGTCACGCTGGCCCTCTACTCGTCCGTCGTCTACTGGGCCGCTGGGCAGTGCTGGGGGATTCGCTACATGACGGCGCCGATCGTGCTGCTGACCGTGGTCGTCTTCGCGCGGACGCGGCCCTGGCAGAACTGGCGACGCACGTCCGTTTCGCTCGCCGCCGTCGGGTTCGTGTTCTCTCTCGGCGGGGTGATCACGCCGTACCCCGGGCAGCAGGCGCTCGCGCTCGCCGCCGGACGCACGGTCTACGGTGACTACATCGGCGTCGACGACAACGTGAACTTCGACGTCGCGATGAGTCCGCTACACAGCCACTGGACGTATGCGTGGCTGAGTGCGACCGGTCGCCTCGACAGCGGTTCGTCGGCGGACACGACCGAGCCGCTGTTCGGTGTCGAAGTCGAATCCCCGCCGCCCCTGATGCAGACCGAGCGCGGGTTCCACCACTTCTGGTGGCGCTGGCTCGGCGCGGTGATCCCCGGCTTCCCGGGTCTCTGGGTCGCGATCGGTTGGGTCGCGGTCACGAGTGCGGCACTATGGGTTGGGCTCCGCAGGGCCGTCGAGCCGGTGCCTCCCGGGTCGGGCGGCTGATCGACGATCGACTCGCGGCGCTGCCCGCTGCTACACTTCGCCGATGGACCTCAAGTCGGTTCCGATCCTTCCGTCGCTGATCACGCTCGGCAATGTCTTTCTCGGCTTCCTCGCGATGGCCAAGGTTGCAGACGCCGTGTGGATCGGGCCGAACTTCACGCCGGAGGTCATCGCGATCTTCGAAGTCGCCGCCGTGCTCGTCTTCGCGGCGATGGTGCTCGACGCGATCGACGGTCGCGTCGCGCGGATGACCAACCAGACGACCGCGTTCGGCGCGCAGCTCGACAGTCTCGCCGACGTCGTGACGTTCGGCGTCGCGCCCGCGCTGATCGCGAAGGTGCTGATCAACTTCCACGAGGGCCCGACGGGCCTGCTGCCGACGCACCCGAAGATCTACTACTTCTGCGCGGCGATCTACGTGCTGTGCGCGGCGATGCGCCTCGCGCGGTTCAACGTCGAGACCGGCGCGGATGAGGACGACCACAAGGAGTTCAAGGGCCTGCCGACGCCCGGTGCCGCCGCGGTGATCTGCGCGATCGTCGCGTTCATCTGCAGCCGGGAGGACCAGACGGCGCTGATCAGCAACACGCTGTTGCCGACGAACGTGCACGACTACCTGATCGTGGCGATGCCGGCGACGCTCGTGTGCGTCGGGCTGCTGATGGTCAGCAAGCTGCCGTATCCGCACATGTTCTACACGCTCGTGAGGCGGCGGCATTCGTTCCCGTTCCTCGCGACGCTCGTCGTCGTGATCGGTCTCGCCGCGATCGAGTGGCAGCTCGCCGCGATCGCGATCACCGGGTTCTACACGTTGTCCGGATTCTTCGTCGGGGCGTACCGCTTGATCACGAAGGGCAACATGCGCCCGCCGTCGTCGCCGCAGTCCGGGTCCGGAACGGACTCCGGACATCCCGTCGTGCGCTCGCTCGTCGAACCGAAGCCCAACTGATGACCCGCGCCTATCTCGGGCTCGGCGCCAACCTCGGGGACCGCGAGGCTTCCATCCGCGGCGCGCTCGCGCGACTCGACGCGACGCCGGGGATTCGAGTCGTGCGTCAGTCGACGCTGCGCGAGACCGAGCCGGTCGGCGGCCCGCCGCAGGGTCCGTATCTCAACGGCGTGGCCGAGATCGACACGACGCTCCCGGCCTACGCGTTGCTCGCGCTCTGCAAGGCATGCGAGCGCGACGCCGGTCGCGACTTCGACGCGGAGCGCAACGCACCGCGTCCGCTCGACCTCGACGTGCTGTTGTTCGGCGATGAGCGGATCGACACGCGCGACCTGGTCGTGCCGCATCCCCGCATGCACGAGAGGAGCTTCGTCGCGCAGCCGCTCGCCGAACTCGGCGTCGCGCTGCCACCCGCGCCGACGTTTCCCCGCGTCGTGCACGCGCCGGACGAGTTCACGGCGCTTGCGATCGAGTGGACGCGCGGCGACTGCCGAACCGGCCTCGTGCCGACGATGGGGGCGCTGCACGAGGGGCACGTCTCGTTGATGCGGCGCGCGCGCCGTGAATGCGATCGCGTGGCCGCGACGATCTTCGTCAATCCGCTGCAGTTCGATCAGTCGGCCGATCTCGAGGCCTACCCCCGCGATCTCGACCGCGATCTCGCGATCTGTCGCGACGCCGGCGTGGACGCGGTGTTCGCGCCCGCGCCGGCGTCGATGTATCCCGAGGCGTTTGCGAGTCACGTCGCCGTCGGGTCCGAGGCCGAGGGCATGGAAGGCGCGGTGCGCGCCGGTCACTTCGCCGGCGTCGCGACGGTCGTCGCGAAACTTTTCGTCGTCGCGCGCGCCGACCGCGCCTACTTCGGCGAGAAGGACGCGCAGCAGCTCGCCGTCGTCCGTCGGCTCGCGATCGACCTCGGCGTCGGGACCGAGATCGTCGGCTGCCCGATCGTGCGCGAGTCGGACGGACTCGCGATGTCGAGCCGCAACGCGCGCTTGGGCCCGCGAGATCGTGCGGCGTCGACCGTCCTCCATCGTGCGCTCCGCGTCGCGCGCGATGCGTTTCGGGAAGGCGAACGTTCTGCCGCCGCGCTCGTCGCGTCGGCGCGGGCGCAGTTGGATACCGAGCCGTTGTGCGCGACCGAGTACCTCGAGCTGCGGCACGAGCGGACGCTTGCGAGCCTCGGTGACGACGCGCTCCCTGATACCGGCGCGCGCATGCTCGTCGCGGCTCGGTTCGACACGGACTCGGCGTGCGAGACGCGACTCATCGACAACATGTCGCTGGCGGGGGACTGAGCGTGGCGTTGTTCTTCCAGCCGCCGGCCAAGGTCAACCTGTATCTCCGCGTCGTCGGCAAGCGCCCGGACGGTTACCACGAGCTCGAGACGGTCTTCCACGCGATCGATCTCCGCGACGATCTCTACGCCGAACGGACCGACGAGCCGGGCGTCGTGCTCGAGCTCGAGAGCGACTGCGGCACCGGCCTCGCGGTGGCCGCGGGTGACGACAACCTCGTCGTGCGCGCGGCGCGTGCGTTCCTCGAAGCGGCCGGGGTCGAGGGCGGTCTGCGCTATCGATTGCGCAAGCGCATCCCGGCCGGCGGCGGGCTCGGCGGGGGCAGCTCCGACGCCGCCGCGGCGCTCTCGCTCGCCGACGCGTTGTGCGGGGAGCCGCTCGGGCCCGAGCGGCTGCACACGATCGCGGCGCGGCTCGGCGCCGACGTGCCGTTCTTCCTGCGCGGCGGCACGCAGCTCGGCGTCGGGACCGGCACCGAGCTGTCATCACTCGCCGATCAGGACCTGCGCTTTTTGATCGTGCTGCCCGAGTTCGGGACCTCCACGGTCGAGGTCTACAAAAACTATGGACCGCATTTGCATGACGGCGTGGAGTCTCCTAGCATTTCGGATATCGAAGCCCAATTCTCACAAGGGATTAGGTTGGCATCGATCCTGAGAAATGATCTCCACGCCGCAGCGACGAGTGCATACCCGGCACTCGAACGGTTGCAGCGTCGCATCACCGAACTCGGGTTCCCAGCGCTCACGCTGTCGGGTAGCGGCTCTTCGATGTTCCTCGCATTCCGTGCGGAGGAGCGCGAAGCGCAGGCCCAGGCGGAGGCCGCGGTGCGATCGATCGCCACCGCGGAGTCGATGTCTGTCATACTGGCTGCCTCCGCACGTCGCGAACTTCCGCGAGACGTGCCTTGGCCCGACAACGAACCGACCGGGTAATCCACACCACCGGGGGTAGGGATGGGGCTCAAGATCACTGAGATTCGCGTCAAGCTGACGGCCGACCCGCGCAACAAGCTCAAAGCTTATTGCAGCGTGACGTTCGAGAACTCGTTCGTCGTCCGCGATCTCAAGATCATCGAGGGCGCCAAGGGACCGTTCATCGCGATGCCGAGCCGCAAGCTCGCCGACCGATGCTCGCGGTGTGGGCACAAGAACAACCTGCGGGCGCACTTCTGCAACCAGTGCGGCCAGCGACTCGATCCCGAACGCGCGGATCGCGACGTGCGCGGTCGCGCGCGCTTGCACGCGGACCTCGCGCACCCGATCAACAGCGACTGCCGGATCCAGCTGCACAAAGCGATCGTGTCCGCGTACATGGACGAACTCGAACAATCGAAGAAGGCCGGGTACAAACCGAAGACGTTCGACGACTTCGACGACGACGACTTCATCGATGACGAGTACCTCCACGAGCTCATGCGCCGCAAGCAGGAGCGCGAAAAGCACCGGCGCGACGACGGCGGTGCCGAGCTGGCGGGCGGCGCGAGCGGGTAGCGCTCCCGAGCCGCGCTGGTCGGGGGCGTCGGGATGAAGTCTCTCGCGGTGATCGGTCCCGGGCGCCTCGGCAGCGCGCTCGGCCGCCGGCTCGTCGACGCGGGCGTCGAGCTCACGGGGTTCGTCGGCCGTTCCGAAGGTTCCGCCGAGCGCGCGGTGGCGTTCTGTGGCGCCGGACGCGTGCTCGGCGCGGACGAGCTCGGCGGTGCCGCTGCCGTCCTCGTCGGCGTCGGGGACGACGACCTCGAGCCGACGGTCGCGGCGCTCGTCGCCGCGGGGATTCGCGCCGCGACAGGCGCGCTGTGGCTGCACGCGAGCGGCTACCACGATCGGGCGGTGCTCGCGCCGATCGCCGACCGGACGGCCATCCTGCATCCGCTGTGTCCGATTCCGGATCCCGCAACCGGATACGCGGCGCTCGATGGCGCGCTCATCAGCGTCGACGCGGATCCCGCGGACGCCCCGGGTCTGCACGATCTCGCGCGTCGCGCGCGGCTGCAGCCGCTCGCGCTCGCGGCCGGCGCGGATCGCACGACCTACCACGCCGCGTGCGCGCTCGCCGCGAACGGCGCGACGGCGCTGCACGATCTCGCGGCGGGGCTCTTCGCCGCCGTGTTCGAGTCGGCGGACGCGAACCGCGCGACGAGCGCGTTGATGCGGCAGGCCGTCGAGCTGAGCGCGCAGCACGGCTCTCGCGCCGCGCTGTCCGGGCCGGTCGCACGCGGTGACCGCGACGTCGTCGCGGGCCATCTCGATTCGCTTCGCGATCCGGACGCGCGCTCGGTCTACGCTGGGCTGATGCGTCGAGCCGTCGACATGGCCGTGAACCACGGATCGCTCGATCCCGAGCGCGCGGCGGAGCTGCGCGCCCTGCTGGAGCGCGATGGCTGAGATCATCGCGAGCGTCCTCGCCGAGAGCGTCGAGCAGGTTCGGTCGGCCGCGCGCCGCGCGGCGATGTCCGGTGCCGACTGGCTCGAGCTCCGTCTCGACACGTGGTCGCACGACGAATCGGTCGAGGAGCTCGTCGAAGTGGTCGGCCTCCCGCTGCTGCTGAGCTGCCGCACCCCGGAGGACGGCGGCGGTTATCGCGGCACGCTCGGAGAACGCCGCGAGCTGTTCGAGCGCGGCCTCGACGCCGGCGCGCGCGCGGTCGACCTCGAGCTCTGGGAAGAATGGTCGCCACGCTCGGATCATCTGGTCATCCGTTCGCACCACGACTTCAAGGGGGTGACCCCGGACCTGCGCGGCATCCGCGATCGGCTCCTCGACCGCGGTGACGTCGCGAAGGTCGTCTGCATGGCCCACGATCTCGTCGACGCCGGGCCGCTGCTCGAGCTGCTCGCGAGCAGTGACCCCGAACGCGAGCCGACCGTCGCGTTCGCGATGGGACAGCGGGCGATGGCGTCGCGGGTGCTCAGCTGTGCGCTCGGCGCGCCGTACGTCTACGCGATGCTCGACGACGGCACGGAAACCGCGCCCGGTCAGCTGCCTGTCAGTCTCGTCTCCGGACTCTATCGGGCCCGGAACCTCGGTCCGCAGACGCGCATCGGCGGCGTGCTCGGCGATCCCGCGCGCCACTCTCTCGGCCCGTGGCTGCACAACCGCGCGATGCGGGCGGTCGGGATGGATGCGGTCTACCTGCCGTTCGAGACGTCGCGGCCGCGCGAGCTGTTCGACCTCCTGCCGAGTCGCCGCCTCGTCGGCCTCTCGGTCACGGCGCCGCACAAGCAAGCCGTCGCGGAGATGTGCCATCGCCTGACGCCCGAGGCCGAGGCGACCGCCGCGATCAACACGCTGACGTTCGACGCCCACGGGGTGCTCGTCGGGCACAACACGGACGTGCACGGCGTGCGTGCCGCGTTCGAACGGGCCGGCTGGCAGAACGGCAAGTCCGGCGTTGGAGTCGTGATCGGTGGCGGCGGGGCCGCGCGCGCGGGAGCCGTCGCCCTGCGCGACATGGGGCTCGACGTGATGATCCTGACGCGGACGCTCGATCGCGTGCGCGACTTCGCTTCGGAGCAGGGCTTCGTCGTCGGCGCCCTCCGCGCGGATCTGCTCGAGCGCACCGCCCCGCTCGCCGTCGTGCACGCGACCCCGGTCGGCAGTCCGGCCGGTCCGGCGGGGCGCGTGCTCCCCGACTGGTCTCCCCGTCCCGGCTGCTTCGTGCTCGACATGGTCTACCAGCCGCGCGAGACGGAGCTCCTGCGGGCCGTCGCGGCGGCGGGCGGCGTCCCGGTCTACGGAATGGACATGTTCTTGGCGCAGGCCGCGGAGCAGGTCGCGTGCATGCTCGGAGAGGCCGTCTCCGTCGACACCCTCCGCGGCTACCTCGCCGGGATGGACCTCGATGGCTGAGGCCGGCTGCGACCCACGTTGGCGAGCGGTCGTCTTCGTCGGTCCCCGCGCGAGCGGCAAGACGACGCTGGCGCGGGCCGTCGCCGCGGCGGCCGGACTCGCATTCGAGGACGCCGACGACGCCCTCGCGGCGCGCGTCGGCATGCCGGCCGGTCAGTTTCTCCGCGACGCGGGGGAGTCCGCATTCCGGCAGCGAGAAGAGGAGGTCGTGGCGGAGCTCCTGGCCCGCGAGGCCCGCACCGTGGTCGCTCTCGGTGGGGGAGCCGTGCTCTCGGCCGCGACGCGCGCGGCGCTCCGGGCTGCGGACGTCTTCGTCGTCCACCTCGACGCCGATCCTGCCGAGCTCGCCGCGCGACAGCGGGCTGCGGCGATCGATCGCCCGGCGCTGACGGGGCTCGGCCTCGAGGACGAGGTGCGCGCGGTCCGGACCGAGCGTGCGCCGCTCTACCGCGAGGTCGCCGATCTGGAGCTGGACACCCTGGCGCACGGCATCGACGCGAGCGTCGCGCGCGTGCTCGAAGCGCTGCATCCCGGAACTCCGGGCTCCCCGAGGCTCTGAAGTCTCGAAACGGCGGCGCCGAATCGCCACTGGGACGGGGGTCGGCCCGCGGTCGGGCCAGCGACCGAACCAGCCGTTCGGTCGCGTGCCGGGTTTGAGACCGAGCGCGCAAATGTCGAAACAAGAAACCGAAGGCCGAACCGCGTAGACTGGGTTCGGCAGGGACCGGTGAGTCGTCGCGCCGGTCGCCGAATCGCCCTTGCGGAGGGGCTTTCGACATCTCGGAGTGCTGCATGACCCATCTGCTGTCGTTCGCGTTGGCTCTCACGGTCGGGACCGTGACCCCGTCGACGGATGACCCGTCGCGGCCGGAAGGCGCCACCAACTCGAACACGAACGTTCAGCAGGGTCCTGGGAGTACTCAAGACGTCGCCGACCGCATCGCCGATCTCCGCCGCGTGCTCCTCCAACCCGGCCCTGAGGTCCGCGAGCAGCGGGAGTCGGCGGTCGACGAGCTGCTGCTCATGGCCGATCGCCGCGCACACGTCGTGCTGTGCGAGATGCTGAGCAAGCGTGCCGAGGCCCCGGTCGGTCTGACCGCGCGCATCCTCGACAGCCTGGAGCGCAAGTGGCGCCAGCCGCGCGATCCGGTGTTCGGCGAGGCCAACGCCGAGCGCGCCGGCCTGCACCGCCTCTACGCGACGACGCTCGTGCGCGTGTTCGACCGCGACCCCGCGATCGCGCCCGCCGGCCACCCGCACGCCGCGACCCAGGAGCTGGTCTGGCGATGCTTCCGCGCGCTGCTGCCCGCGGATCGCAAGCGCGTCTTCGACACGCTGACGAGCGCGGGTGACGACGCGCAGCGACGCCTGACGATGTGGGCGATCGCCGGGAGTCGCGATCTGGGCGCCGCGCCGTTCTTGGCGAAAGCGCTCGACGACGGCGGCGTGACCGGGTCGACCGCGCGCGCCGCGCTGTCGATGCTGACGTTCGTCGAAGGATCGTTCGGGTCGCTCGCCGAGTTCCAGAAGTGGTACGCCGCGAATCGCGATCGCCGCTACGTGGACCTCGCCGAAGCGGCCGCGCGATCCCGCAATGAGTCGGCGCAGACCCGGCGCAGCGCGCTCGAAGCGCAGCTCATCACCGCGCTCGTCGCCGCAGAAGAAGTCGACTGGAAGCAGGTCGCGGGGATCCTGCGTCGTCCGGCGACAGCCGCGGCGATGGTGACCTTTCTCCAGCACCTGCACGCCGCGCTCGCGAACAAGACGTCACTCGGCGGTTCGCCCGAGGATCGGCTGTCGCTCGTCAAGACGCTGGTTGCGACGCTCGACTCGGGCCTGCGTTCGGAAGACCTCGGCCTGCGTCTCGAAGTCCTCGCGCGACTGGTCGTCAACGGCGAAGCCGACGCGTCCGGCGTCGTCGAGCGCCTCGTCGCGGGTCTCTCCCACGAGGACGTCGTCGTGCGCGTCGCCGCGCTGCGCGGGCTGACCCAGCACTTCTCGACTTCGAACCGGCGCGTCGTCGTCGCGGCGGGACTCGCTGCGCTCGAATCCGGCGAGCTGAAGATCGTAGAAGGCGCTCTGTCGTGTCTCGGTCAGCGCAATTGGGTCGCGCCGTCTGCCGGCGAGGCTGCGGACGCGCAGGCGTGGCACACGTTCTTGGATCGCGTGCTCGTTCCGAGCCTCCCGCTGGAGTTCAAGGAGCTCGCGATCGAAGTCGCCGTCCAGCCGACGGCGGAGAAGACGCGTTCGCCGCAGTCGTTCGATCTGCTGATGAACGTCGTGTCCGCGGAGCGCAAGCTCGAGGTCACCGTGCGGCAGCAGGCGCTGAGTGGTCTGCGACTGTTCACCGAGGACGAGGCGCGGGCCGATCGCTACGTCCGCTTCGTCGCTGGGCTCATGGTCGACGACGAGCCGTCCGAGATCCGCGCGTCCGCCGCGCGCATGCTCGGCACGCTGCCCGAGGGCAGCCGTAAGACGCGTGATGAAGTCTGGGTGCCGCTCGTCGTCAAGAACGTCGGCGGTCGCCTCGCGGTCGAGACCGAGGAGGCGCCGATGCGCGCCGCGCTCGATTGCCTGATGAAGCTCGCGGGTGGTCCGGAGAGTCCGACCAACGTGATCGGCAAGTTCAGCGGTGCGGTCGAGGCGTACCTCGCGACCGAAGAGTCGGCGCGCAAGCCGTTCCAGCGCGAGGTCCTCGTCGAAGGTCTGCGTCGTCTCGGCGCTGTGGACCGCCGCCCGATCGGACAGTGGACGCGCGCGGCGAGCGGGCTCGCGCGACTCGAGGACCGCACGGCGCTGCGATTCGTCCTGGATCGTCAGCGCGTCAGCGAACTCAAGGACCGCGACGGCGCTTCGGTCGTCGCGGCCTGGAGACTGGTGGTCGAGGCCGGGTTGCTGAAGCCCGCCGATCGCACGTGGCGCTCGAACGCGACCGAAGCCGCGCAGGTCGAGCTCGCGTTCTCCGAGCTGGAGCGCCTGAAGGAGCTGCCGGACGAGGCGCGTCACCGCGCGCTCCGCGTCGTGGTGCTCGCCGCGCTCGACAAGCAGGACGACGTCCTGACGCGCGGCAAGGATGCGCTCAGCAAGCAGGACCGCCCGCTCGATCGCGCCGAGCGGGACGCCATCACGACCGCGGTCGCGAGCGCCCACCTCGCGAAGAGCCAGCTCGTCGACGCCGCCGCGATGCTCGACACGCTCGAGGACAAGGCCGCGCCGAGCGCACTCCGAATCCGCACCGACCTCGCGCGCGCGCACATGGGCCGCAACGAATACGGCAGCGCGAGCACCGTGATCCAGGTCGCGCTCGTCGCCACGCCCGAAGAGAATCCGGCCTTCCCCGAGCGCTTCCTCGTCGCGCAGGAGGCCCAGTTCCGCACCAACCCCAAGGGCAACGCCGCCAAGGTGGCCGAGGCGCTCCGTGCGCGCCGGGGGATGTTCACCGCGGAATCCACGCCGGCGCCGCTGAAGGCGCAGTTTGCCGCGCTGCTGGCCGAGGTCGAGAAGGCCCAGGGCTAGGGCCCGGCCGGTCAGGCCGGGAAAACTTTCGGCTAGCCTTGCTTTCGTTCCCGCGCGTCGTAAGTTTCGTCGCTCGCACCACCGCGGGGTGGAGCAGTCCGGTAGCTCGTCGGGCTCATAACCCGAAGGTCGCAGGTTCGAATCCTGCCCCCGCTAACTGATGTGACTCTGGACGGACAGGCATCTTATGGCTGTCCGTCCAGTTTCCTTTAACGAGGGCTCACGCGAGAGTGTGACCAGATCGTGACCGGGAGACGGGGCAGGCGGCCGGAAAGGCAGCCTGATGAGGGTGACGATCTACCGGCGAGGCCGGACTTGGTGGGCGAACTGGACGGAGAATGGGCAGCGATTTCGCAGGAGTCTCGGGACCGGGAATCGAAAGATTGCACAGGATGCGGCGCACGCTCTGGAGCACGAGTTGCGGACCGGTGGCACCGATGCGGGTCCCAAGCGGGTGTCGATCAGCGAGCTGCGAGATGCTTACGAGGAGTGGTCCCGAGCGAACAAACGGCCCCGGACCGTCCTGAACGACAAAGGCCGGCTCGATGCGTTCTTCGCGGACGTAGTGGTTTCCACGGTGAACGAGATCACCACACAGAACGTCGAGCGCTTCCTGTCGAAGCGTGCGCTCGCCGGAGCCCAGCCGGCGACCGTGTTGAGGTATCGGGAGATCCTCCATGCGTTGATGGCGTTCGCAAAGCGGATGGGCATGGTGGAGAAGAACCCCGTGTCGGATGTGTCCCGCCCGAAGTTGCCGCGGCACGAACCCAGGTTTCTGAGCCTGGATCAGATCGACGAGCTGCTGGCGGCCGTCGACGGTGACCTCGTCGCCCCACTCGTCTCGACGATCGTGTTCGCCGGGCTTCGGAGGGAGGAGGCGTGCTGGTTGACGTGGAACGACATCGACTCTGATCCGGCGTGCATTCGAGTTCGGGCCAAGACGGTCGATGAGGAGTCGTGGCTACCGAAGACCAAGATCGACCGGGCTGTGCCAATCTCTTCGCGGCTGCAGGCGATTTTGGCATCGCAAACGCAGAATGGGGTGATGTGGCGTTTCCCGTCGCCCGAGGGGAAACGCTGGGATCCGGACAATCTGAGCAGGCGGTTTCGCAAGCTGATGAAGGCTGCGCGGCTGCCGTGGAACATGCTGGATCTGCGGCACACATTCGGGTCGCAGCTGGCGCGGAAGGGAGTGAGTGAGTTGAAGATCGCAACGTTGATGGGTAACTCGCCGGAGATCGCTCGGCGACACTACATCCGGTTGATTCCGGCGGAGATGGCGGTTGATGTCGAGTTCTGAGACTACGACGTTGGAAGAGCGGATCCTGCTGGTGATCGAGCGCCGGGCGAAGCTCGCGATTCTCGGGATCAAGGGGTCCGAGTTTGGGTCGGTGTCGGTTGCACAGATCTCCGCGGATCTAGATGTCGCCGAATTGGACGTCTACTGCGCGCTGGTTGCGCTGAGGCATCTCGCGGGTGTCAAAGTATCGCCGTATCACTCGGGGATGGGGGCGGTTGGCGCTGTGACTGCGAACCTGGGCGGGAGCCATCTTGCGCATCTTGGTCGAAGCGAACCTGAGTCGATTCGCCACATCGAGCTGAGTGGTTTGGCGATGAGCGAACGAAAGCTCTCGCTGGACGGAGTTCGAGCGCACACAGGAAACGACGACTTTGACCAGATCCTAAGGAAGGGCAGGGTTGCGACAGGTCTGTTGATTCTGCTGGGCGCCATGGAGGTCGGCGAGACGTTTGGGATCTACTCACTTCAATTGGGCCTGGAGAGACTGCGAACTCTCGGGCTTCGACGAGGCGGGGGACCGAAGGAGCTGAGTTTGGTGACGCAGCAGACGATTTCGACGAACGTCGACAAGCTCGTGAAGATGAACCTGCCGGTGTTGGTGGATCGAAGTTCGCGGTGGAGCGTGACGGTGGTCGGGGGCTTCGATTTGGTTGGAACGGCAGGGGGAGGACAACTGCGCGATGTGCTTCGATCAGAGGTCAGGCCAGAGCTGATTCGGGGATCGAAGGGCTCGGTCGCCCCAGAGCAACCAGAGCGTGTGCCTTGGGATGAGGGGATGGATGAGCTCACGGAGGACTTCAAGTTCCCGGAAGAGTGACAATTGAGCCCTGCCCCTCGCCGTCGGCGTCGGTCGCATCCTGACCGAGCGAAGCGAGTGGGACCGACGGCGACGGGGAGGGGCAGGGCGTCCCTGCTTCACGACCAGAGGCAGAGGTGCGCAGTGAGGGTCAGAGACTCGGGTAGCGCCGAGACTCGGGTTTGGAAGTCTTCCGGATTGTGCTGATTGGAACTGCAAGGCCAGCGTGTGAGGCAATCTGACGCGATCATGCTCAAAGCGGCGGGGTAACAGCGGCCTAGCGAATAGGCACGGGCTCGGAAGCAGACTTCGACAGTAAACACGGAGACTCTCGGAGCAGGCACCACAGACTCGACGTGCAGAGTCGGAACGGGTGTGAACACACCGGAAGTTTCGATCACGAACGAGCTCGAGGAGCGACGCCTCGTGTCGTTGAAGTGGATCGCCGACCGCTGGTCATGCTCGCGGCAGACGTGCCGCCGGATACTAGAGCAGCACTCCGTGCGAGCGTTCTACCTAGGTGGGGACAGCCGCAACGCAACGGTGCGATTCGATCTCCTCGACGTGATCGGGGTTGAGGCGCGTTCACAGTTACAAATCGAACGCCTGCCGTCCAGGCGTGGGAGCTGCCGCGATGACTGACTCGACGACATCGATCGTCGGCCCAGAATCGCGGCAGCTACCGCTTTCCGGGCCCCGTCGAGGATTCTGGGACCGGTTCATCCTCGTGCCCGGCGATCTGCCGCCACACGAAGCACGGCGGTGGAGGGAACGAGCGGAACAACGTCGCGCTCAGGATGACTTTGTAGTCGCCCTGGGTGACTGGCTTGGGCGAGGCCCCTTCGAGGTGTTCTTCACCGGAACCTTCAAGGACGAAGCTGTCTCGCTCGCAGTCGGAAAACGCGCTTTCAACCGGTTCACACACGACTTGTCGAGGCAGCTCTATGGGTGTCGCTACCACAAGCGGGTCGGCGAGGGTGTGTTCGGGTTCGCAGCCTGGGAGCGACAGAAGCGGGGTACGCCACACGTACACGCTCTGATCGGAGGACTGCGCAACATGAGGTTCGCCGACATGCATGCGGCATGGCGTGACGCACTTGCTTCGCGTCGACCGCAGCGAGAAGGATTCGCCTGGATCAAGCCGTTCCAGGTTGTGACTGGTTCCTATTGCGCGAAGGAGTCGGGCAAGGACGAGTGGGACATCTTCGGATCGTGGCCAGGAACGGACCCGCGACAGGAGATGTTCGATGCAATCCGCCGATCGGCGGAAGTTGTGAAGGCGAGCGGCGGGAACGGCTTCGAGCGGTAGGCGCTGTGCGCGATCGACTCGGCCCGGAAGCACCTTCACTTGATGGCCGGAGGTCCGTTTCTAAACATGATCGGCTACCGCAGGATGTGGGAGGCGCTGAAGAACGCGAGCAACGCCAAAGAGCGGGCAGAACTGAGATGGAACATTCGACGAATTCTCGCGAGCCGACTTCGGCAGCATCGGGCGACGTGGCGTGCGCCGAGGGAGTCCTTTATCCAGAGGGCACGCCAGCGACGGGTCGATCGACGCGGTGATGGGGCCGAGTAGTGCGGTGCCCTCTTTGCGTTCTAGAGTTCGTAGCTTGCCAAGATCGGCATGTCGGTAGCATGCACCGAAAATGGTTAGAGGTGCAGTGGAATGACGGGACCGACGGCTCTCATTGTCGGGAAGTTCTGGCCGTGTCCGTGTGGAAGCGGGAAGCTCCTGC
Organism: Planctomycetota bacterium; assembly: GCA_028281765.1. Taxonomy (GTDB): domain Bacteria; phylum Planctomycetota; class UBA1135; order UBA1135; family UBA2386; genus JANQJF01. Next base: position 103,104 of record JANQJF010000081.1, read on the forward strand.
ACAACTGTGGCTGTCTGAAGGCCGGGCGGTTTCGCCTCCCGTCAGTTGACGTTCGTCATCCCCTTGGGCCATTCCGACACGCGAAGTGCTACGCCGCTGAGTTGCGTGGCTGTTCGGCGAGACTGTCGCTTGAACACTACATGAGTCATGCCGCTCTGAAGTACCTGACAGATCGCTCCGGAATGCTTCGGGTCGGTGAAGCGATGACGCCGATCCCGCCGCCAGTCTTCGGATGCAAGATGCTCTGCGAGGCCCACAACGGGTCGCTTAGTCCTCTAGGAGTCTGCGCCACGGGTAGCGAATCGATCGCCGATCCGGCTTCGAGATTGGCACGCGGCTATCTGACAACCGGTTGAGCCAAGGGACAGCGT
>JANQJF010000086.1 GCA_028281765.1 Planctomycetota bacterium
GGGACACGGGAACGGGACACGGGAACGGGACACGGGAACGGGACACGGGAACGGGACACGGGAACGGGACACGGGAACGGGACACGGGAACGGGTCACGGTCACCCAGTACGCGCTCATATCGATGTGTCCCGAGACCCGTGAAACGACCCGCGAAACGTGAACGGGTCCGGGTCCGGGCCCGAAAACGGGTCCCACCCAGCACTCACCTCCCTTTTCCCCTGCCTGGTGCCCTTCCCCGTCGTACCCTTCCCCAGCGCGTCGTCCGCGACCGCGCAAAGGGGAAAACCATGCAAGCCAAGACCGCAGTGCTCGGCGTCACGACTTTGGGATTCGTGCTCGCCGGACTCGTCTACAAGACCACGCAGCCCGAGGCGCAGCTCGTCGTCGAGCACGTGCCGGACACGTTCGCACGTCGTGCGGGGGATCTCACCGCCAACGTGTGCGGCGTCTACACCGGTCATGCGCCGCTGCAGTATCTGCTCAATGCCGGAGAATGGCGGGAGCTGGATCCTCGGCGTTCGGCGAACCCTCGCTTCTTCGATCATCGATTCAGTCTCGAGCTCATGCCCGAGGATCTTCGGCGCGGGACCAACTCGCTGCGTCTGCTCGGGGACGGCGTCGATCGCTTCCTGACCTTCCGGTACGACGACGCGCCCGTGGCGGTGCCGGTGAACGTCGATTGGCGTTCGACTCCGCTCGACGTGCAAGACGGTGCGTGGGAGCGGGTAGACGTCGACGGGGAAACGTGGGTGCGGCCGGTGCCGGGCACTGAGGGTTACGACCGCGTGCTCAACGTGACCGGGGCGTTCGCCGACGGCCGGCGCATCGAGGTCGACATGACGTTCCGCGGCGAGACGCATCCTGGCCGGCTGTTCGGCTTCGGCGTGATCCCGCTCTGGGGTGGACATCGTGATGTCGAAGAGCAGCTGCCGCGGCGCGGCTGGCGCTATGGCATCGGCTGGTACTATTCGAAGCAGGACGGCATCGGTGTGGAGTTCGCCGACAAGCTGGGGGCCGAGCCATTCGATTCGACGACTGCGAGTGAACTCGCGAAGATCGAAGTCGGGGAGACCTACCGCACGGTCGTCGAGGCCGTCCCCGACTTCGGCGGCTGGATCCTGCGCATGAAGTGGTGGAAGCACGGCGACGACGAGCCGACCCACTGGATCGAGCTTGCGGACCACGGCAAGCGCCTGCCGCCGGGGGACTACTCGGTCGCGCTCGTGGCGCACCGCTGCCAGGTCGAGTTCGGGCCGGTGCGAGTGAACGGCGCCGGGACACCCTAGTCAGGCTTTCCCTGCCACACGTCCGGTGCGACAATCCGCCGCGACGCATGGCAGCAGACATCCAAAAGCAGTTCATCGACGCGCAGACGTTGCTCGAAGCCTCGTTTCGCCTCGGCACGCAGATCTACGACAGCGGCTTCCGTCCGAACTTCATCGTCGGCGTCTGGCGCGGTGGGACTCCGGTCGGGATCGCCGTCCAGGAGCTGCTCGACTTCTTCGAGGTCGCGACGGATCACATCTCGATCCGGACCTCGTTCTATTCCGGGATCGACGAGCGCCAGTCCGGGATCCGGGTCCACGGGCTGCAGTACTTGATCGACAACATCGGCGCCGAGGATCGGCTGCTGATCGTCGACGACGTATTCGACACGGGGCTGAGCATCGACGCGGTGATCGAGCACCTGCAAGCGAAGTCGCGGCGCAATACGCCTGAGGACATCCGGATCGCCACCGCCTACTTCAAGCCGAAGAACAACAAGACCGATCGCGTGCCGGACTACTACGTGCACGAGACCGACCGCTGGCTCGTGTTCCCGCACGAGCTGCGCGGGCTGACTCCCGAAGAGATCCGCGAGCACAAGCTCGGCGTCGAGTCGTTCGTCGAGCGGGTCTGATCAGAACCGCACCGCCAGGGTTCTGTCCGGCGCGAGGTCGAGTCGCATCCGTGTGATCTCGGTCTCGCCGTCGAGCAGCAGCGCTTCGATCGCATCGTCGGGCAGCGTGAACGCCTCGGATTGGCCGTCCTTGAGGTCGACGTGGTGTTGGCCCCACGCCATGTTGCCGTGCGTGATCGTGACCGCGATCGGCTCGCCGCGCGCATCGTGGAACACGACACGGCTCCCGGTTCGTGACGTTGCGGTGGCGACGACCTGTGCGCTCGTGCGCACGGGAATCACGACGCGAACGTCCTCGAGATCCCCGAGTGTCGGGATCTCGAACGGAGTCGGATGGGCGATTCCGGGGCCCTGGACGAGCAGCGTCGTCGCGCCGCGCGCCAAGCCTTCGTACTCGAACTTGCCCGCGCTGTCTGTCTGGATGCGTTCGGATTCGAGCTGGTCCGAGACGGTCGTGCGCCGGAACCAGATGCCCGCCTCGGCGACGGCATTTCCGCGGCGGTCGACGACGGTGCCGCGGATCGTCGGCCAGTGCGACTCCGGTGGAAAACGCAGCTCGAGATCCGTCGTGCCGGCGTGAACGGATTCGGTCACGTATTCGCGCAGCGCCTGCCAATCGCGCACGCGCAGCCGATACGAGCGGTCTTGCAGCCCACGGATCGCGAACTCCCCGGGGGAGTCGATCGCGCTCTCCGAGAATGACGCGATCCCCTCCTCGAGCTCAATGTCTACGCGACCGTAGTACTCGTAGGTCGCCATCTCGTCGCCCCAGAGTCTTTGAACAGTCGCGTCGCCGACGTGTTCCCCGTCGAGCTGCTCGACTTGCACGCCTTCGTAGTAGCCGCCGTCGTCGCGTAGAACATGACCGGAGATCGTGAGCGTCGGGCCGCGCATGCGGATCTCGAGCGGGTTCGGCCACGAGCGTGGATCGCGCCAATCGTCACCGACGCATTGCACTCGGCCGGGCTGCCGACCCGGGACCGCTCCGACGAGCCAGCGATGGCGGCTGCGCCACGAGTCCACGGTTACCTTCTCCAAATCGAGGCCGAACTCTCCGCGCTCGTCGGTCTTGACGATCTCCCCGTGGAGGATGACCGCGGCGCCTTCGACCGGTCGACCGACCTGGTCGACAACGCGCCCGAGCAGCACCGCGCCAGGGTGGAGTTCGATGCGGAGGTCGGCATCGGGCGGAGACCCAGACAGCGGGCGACGGTCGTCGCGGAAGCCGTTGCATCGGGTGTACAGCGAGGCCCCGTCGAGCGACGGCGCATTCGGGATCGCAAAGCGCCCGTCCTCGTCACACTCGACCTTCCACTCCGCGGGGACGTTGCGCTCGAGGCTGCGCGGGAAGCTCGCGCGGTCGGGCATCGGAACGTGCAGCTGGACTCGAGCGTCGGGTTGGGGCGTGCCCGCGAGGTCGACGACGACGCCTCGGATCGGCGCGCGCCTCGTCACGACGATCGTCAGCGGATCGACCTTAGGCTGACCCCACAACACCGGGCGCAGGACCGTGCTCCACTCCTCGTGCACGACGTCGAGGTTGCCGCCCTGCACGTGCTCGAGCCCGAACTCGAAGTAGCCGTCCGGATTCGCGTCGACCGTAGGCAGCGTCGCGTTCTCGTCGGCGCCGAACGGTGTGAAGGTAATCGGGACGTCTCCGACCGGGCGCCCTTCCAGATCGAGGACGCGCCCGGCGAGATAGTACGGCGACAAGAACGCGGGCACGTCCTCTGGCGCGGCCGCGGCGGGCGCGTCGACCGCGTCGCGCGTCGGCGCGGCCGTGCCGTTGGCGGCAGGATCGCCGGCTTCGTCGAGGTCTCCGGACGCCGCGATCGCCGTCGGTGGCGCGTTTGGCGGGGCGTCCTCCGTCGAGTTCACCGTGAGGGGGTTCCACGCGAACACGGCGGCGAGAGCGCAGAGCGACGCGACGGCCGCAACCTTGGTCTTGGTGCTCATGATGAGAAGCGTGGAGGACGGGGCGCCTGCGGCGAGCGGCGCGAGCATCGCGAGCCAGCGGCGTTCGCCGTGCTTCGCGCCGAGGCGGTTGCGCAGCAGTTCGAGCGCGCGGCGCAGGCGGGTATGGACAGTGCGGACAGGTACGCCCACACGCTTCGCGATCGCGCGCGGCGGCAGATTCTCGAAGTATCGAAGGAGGATCGCTTCCCGGTACGGCTCTGCGAGCGCGCGCACGGCCGTGATCAACGACTCGTGAGCGACGAGGTGCTGGTCGAGGTCTTCCTGGCCCGCGTCGCGAGCGCGCTCACGGAGCTGGTCGTGCACCCGCGCCCGGCGCGATTCGTCGCGGTGGTGGCTGTGGGCGAGGTTGCGCAGGATCGTCGAGATCCACGCGCGGAACGAACCGGGCGAGCGGTTGGGTGAGTCCGTGTCGAGGCTGCGGAGGAACGCTTCCTGCGCGAGATCGTCCGCCGTGGCCGCGTCCGCGACGAGCGAACGAGCGAGTGCGCGTATGTAGGGCGCGTGCGGCGTGAGGGGATCGGGAGGCGGCACGGTCATGATTGTGGAGGGGGGACGCCTGACGTGGGGGATTTGCGTCAGGAAACTCCGCGAATGCGTGGCCGATGGCGCCCGGGCTCGGGCGCGTCCCTCAGACGACCAGGACTTCGCAGCGCATCCCGAGATCGCGCAGCTGAGCGGCGATCTCGTCCCGATAGTTCGGGTTCATGACCAGCACCGTGTCGATCGCCAGTCCGCGCAGTTCTTCGGGGCTCGTGATTCGCTGCGCCGTGCCGGCGACGTGGCGGTTCTGCTTGCGCTCGTTCAGATCGACGACGGCCGCGACTTGCGTCCCGCACGCGATCAGGTTCAGGAACGACACGCCTTTCGATCCTGCGCCCCAGATCGCGATGCGCTCCCCGTTCGCGAGACGCAGCGCGAGCGCGTCGTTCCAGCCGAGGATCGTGCGTTCGAATTCTCGCGTGAAAGCCGTGGCGAGATCGCGGATCTCGACCACGTCGTCGGACTCGGGTGCCGGAGCATCCGTCGGGATTGGCGCGGTGTGCCCCTCGGCACACAGGAACTGGCCACCGAAGCTCGCGTGCACGGCCGTCGGTTCGAAGCCGACACTGCGGAGCAGGCGCGCGAGCGATGGAGCGGTGTAGTAGGAGCAGTGCTCGTAGATGATGTCCCAGATGCCGAACTCCTGCAGCTGGAACATCGCGTTCGGCACTTCGAAGTAGAACCCGCCACCGTCGGGTAGCGCGCGACGCATCTCGAGCAGGAACGCGCGCGGGTCGGGGACGTGCTCGAGCACGTGCCGCGAGATGATGAAGTCGGCGCGGCAGTCTTCGTATGTGTGCGGGTGGAACTCGTCTGCGACGAAGCGGAGATTCGGCATCTCCCGGAACGACTGCTCGTCTTCGTAACTCTTGTCGAAGCCGACGCAGCGGGAAGTCGACTTCCGTGCGATTGCCGCGAGGAAATCTCCCTTGCCACAGCCCACTTCGATCACGTCCTTGTCGAACAGGTCGTAGTTGCGGACGAGCATCGTCGCGAGCCCGTCGGCGTAGGCGCGAAACTTCTGGCTGAAGTGCAGCGAGTTCTCGTATTCCGGTGAGTAGTCGAGCAGCGCCGGCTCGAACCGCACGTTGTAGATCATCGCGCAGGCGGGACAGAGCCCGAGCTCGAGATCGGCGCATTGCGCGCGCGACGCCTCCGTCGGCGACGTGGCGAACACGTTGCAGAAGACCGGGATGCTGTCGATCCGGAAGAACGGCTCGAGCTCCGCGGCTCCGCATGCCGGGCACAGGGTGGCCGTGGCTGCGCCGCTCATCACACCGCCGTGAGTTCGGGACGCAGACCCATCGCCAGCAGGTCGGCGCGGATCTCGGCGAGGTAGATCGGGTTCATCGCGACGACTACGTCGGGGCGCGACTGCATCAGCGACGTGGGCGGAAGGATTTCGTGCCCCGTGCCCGGCATGAACTTGTGGTGCCGATGCGGATTGACGTCGACGACGGCCGAGACCTCGGTGCCGATGCCGAGAGTCGTCATGAACGCGACCGCCTTGGAGCCGCTGCCCCAGAGCGCGATCGTGCGATCGTTCGCGTGGTGGCTCGCGAAGAACTCGCGCCAGTTCCGCTGCTGCTGCTCGAAGTTGCGCTCGAAGTGGCGGACCCGATCCTGCCATTGCGCGATGTCCGGCTTCTTCTGGATCTCGTCACGCGGCGTGGCGGACGGCACGGCGTCGAGCACGAGGTACTGGCCCTCGAACACGGAGCGTTGCTCGACGATGTCGAAGCCGCAAGACTCGAATAGCACCCGCAGCGAGTCGCCGGTGAAGTACGAGCAGTGTTCGTAGTAGATGTCCCAGAACGCGCACTCGTCGAGCACGCGTTCCGTGTCCGGCAGCTCGAACGAGACGGCGACGTCGTTGCGGCCCGCGACGGTGTCGTGTACACGCTGGACGAACTGCCGCGTCGGTTGGATGTGCTCGAGGGTGTGCCGGCAGAGGATGAGGTCCGCTTCCAAATCGCCGTGCTCGGGGGCGTAGAACTCGGGGATGAAACGGATGCGACGCATCGCCTCGGGCTTGACGCGGTCGGCGCGGAACGAGGGGTCGATTCCGATACCGTGGCAATCGGCGAGATCGCAGAGGCCGAGCAAGAAGTCGCCCTTGCCGCAGCCGATCTCCAGCACGGTCTTGCCGCGGAGGTCGTACGCGCGTGCGTAGTCCTCGGAGAGCTCGCGCGCGAACGCGTTGAATCGCGGCGAGAACGCCTGCGTCTCCTCGTAGCGCGGCGAGTACTCGTGCAGCGACGAATCGAACACCGAGTTCTGAATGAACCCGCACGTCTCGCACAACGCGAGCGCGATGTTGCCGCGCGGATAGCCGCGCGCCTGCTCGGCGGAATCGAGCAGGAGGCAGCTGTGCACCGGTACGTTCTCGACTTCGTAGAACACCCGCGGTCTGGCGGTGCCACAGTTGTGGCAGGCGGTGTCAATGGCTGTGGACGTTCGCATTCTCGACGATCTCGACGCGGGGGACGGGAACGATGAACTGACCGCCGCGCTGGCGGTACTCGTGCTGCTGCTCGAGGATCTCCGCACGGAAGTTCCACGGCAGGAGCAGGGTGTAGTCGGGCTGCCGCTCGAGCAGGGTCTCGACGGGTAGGACCTCGATGTCGACGCCGGGCATGTAGCGGCCGTGCTTGTGGACGTTGCGGTCGACGACGAAGTCGATGCGGCTCTCGTCGAGCCCGCAGTAGTTGAGGAGGATCGCGCCCTTCGCTGCGGCGCCGTACGCCGCCACGGTCTTGCCGTCGGCGCGGAGCCGGTCGAGCGTGGTGACGAGCTCGCGACGCAGGGCGCGCACGCGGGCGCCGAACCCCTCGTAGAACTCCAGCCGATCGATGCCGAGCTCGGCTTCCTCCGCGAGGTGCCGCTCGACCGACCCGTCGGGAGCCGAAGTCGGGCTCGCTTCGTAGCGGATACTGCCGCCGTGGATCTCGAGGTGTGTGACCCGGTTGAGGTGCAGCCCGTGCCTGGCGAACAGCGCCTTCACCGCCGTTACCGAGAAGTAGCACAGGTGCTCGTGGTAGATCGTGTCGAACTCGCAGTGTTCGATCAGATCGCGGACGTAGGGCGCCTCGATCGACGTGGTGCCGTCGTCCTTCAGGAGTGCCGCGATCCCGGCGACGAAGCCGTTCAGGTCCGGAACGTGTGCGAGCACGTTGTTGGCGACGATGCAGTCCGCGCGCTTGCCGGCGTCTCGGAGGCCTTCGGCGACATCGCGCCCGAAGAATCCTTGAATCGCGGGGATGCCCTTCCTGCGTGTTTCGGCGACCGGACCCGCGGCGGGGTCAATGCCGATGACGGGGACTCCGTACTCCTGGAAGTACTGCAGTAGATAGCCGTCGTTGCAGGCGATCTCGACGACGAGGTGGCTCTCGTCGAAGTCCCGGTCGTGCATGATCCGATCGACGTTCGACTTCGAGTGACGCAACAGATGGTCACTGAATGACGAGAAGTAGGGGTAGTCGGCGCAGAAGAGTACCGACGGATCCACTTCCTCGAGGATCTGGACGAGCGAGCAGTCCGTGCAGACCGCGACTTCGAGCGGGTGTCGCGGCTCGTGCTCCTGCAACATGTCCGGCGTGCGCAGTCGGTCCGACAGCGGCATCTCACCGAGGTCGAGGAAGCGCTCGACGCGGCCTCCACACGATCGGCATGGGAGCGTCATCAGACGGTGGCCTCCGGCTTCGCGATGCCGAGGACGCGGAGGTCCTTGGACAACGCGCCCTTCTCTTGCAGCATCTGCACGTGCTGGATGCGCTGGTAGCGGGGGCCGGTCAGATTGTCGACGGACAGACCGAACTCACGATACGCGTGGTAGAGCTCCTCGACGCCGCGGCGGACGGTCCAACGCGGGCGGTAGTTCGGCAGCTCCGCGAGGATGCGGTCGCAGTTGACGTTGTAGTTGCGGATGTCCGGACTGGCGCCGTCCGCGAACGTCACAGTGCTGTGTGGCACGACGTCCTGCACGATCTGGGCGACGTCCCGAATCCGGTAGTTCTCGCCCGTCTGTCCGACGTTGAACGCGCGGTCGTGTACCTTGTGGCGCGGCGCCTCGAGTGCCGCGAGGAACGCGAGCGAGATGTCCTCGATGTGCACGAGTGGGCGCCACGATGTGCCCGCGCTCTTGAGCAGGACCTCGCCGGTCGTGATCGCGTAGCCGACGAGGTTGTTGACGACGAGGTCCCCGCGCAAGCGAGGCGACACGCCGTAGGCCGTCGCGTTGCGCAGATACGTCGGCGAGAACATGTCGTCGGCGAGCCGGCGCAGGTCGCGCTCGACGAGCACCTTGGACTCGCCGTACGGCGTGACCGGGTTCATCGCCGACAGCTCGTTGAGTGGCTCGTCGGTCGCGGCGCCGTAGTTGCTACAGCTCGACGAGAACAGAAAGCGAGGCACGCCGGCCAGCTTCGCGACCTCGGCGAGACGCACGGATGCGCGATGGTTGATCTCGTACGTCAGCTCGGGATCCAGGTCCCCGAGCGGGTCGTTCGAGATCCCCGCGAGGTGCATGATCGCGTCGAAGCCGATCAGGTGGTCGGGCTGCACGTCGCGGATGTCGATCCGCATCGACGGGACCGTTCGCGCGGGCTCGCCGAACTCGCAGTCCGTGAACATGTAGTTGTCGAGGCCGACGACCGAGTGACCCGCTTCCTGCAGGACGCGGGTCAGGATCGTGCCGATGTAGCCGTCGTGTCCGGTGACGAGTACTTTCATCGCACGACCTCCGGAGCACGGCGCATCCACGGCGCGTTGCCGCTCTCCCACAAGTCCTCGAGCAGCTTCTTTTCGCGCAGTGTGTCCATGCACTGCCAGAAGCCGTCGTGCTGGTAGGCCATGAGCTGGCCGTCGGCCGCGAGGTGCTCGAGGGGGCCCTGTTCGAGCATCTCGTCGTCGGAGCCCGACAGGTAGTCGAAGACCTCCGGATCGAGCACGAAGAACGCGCCGTTGATCCAGCCCTCGGCGAGCTGCGGCTTCTCGGTGAACGAGCAGACCTGGTTGTTGACGATCTCGAGGTGGCCGTAGCGCGCCGGCGGACGAACCGCGGTGACGGTTGCGAGGCGACCGTGGTCGTCGTGGAACGCGCGCAGCTCGTCGAGGTTGACGTCACTGACGCCGTCTCCCCAGGTGAGGAAGAACGGCTCGTCCTCGAGATGCTTGCGAAGACGGCCGAGTCGTCCGGCCGTCATCGTCTCGAGCCCGGTTTCGACGAGTTCGATCTTCCAGTCGCGGGCTGGTCCGTCGTTGCGCACCGTCCCGTCCCCGAGATCGACAGTGACGTTGCCGCTCAGCGAGCAGAACTCGGCCATGTAGCGCTTGATGAACTCACCGCGGTAGCCGAGCGCGATCACGAACTCCGTATGACCGAAGCTCGCATAGTGGTGCATGATGTGCAGGAGGATCGGCAATCCGCCGATTTCGACCATCGGCTTGGGCCGGATCTCGGTCTCCTCCGCAAGGCGGGAGCCATACCCGCCGGCGAGAATTGCAACCTTCATTTTTCCCCTGGTGTCGTCCGCAGTCGTCTGGGTAGAGATCGACTACGGACGCCGGGGAAGTTCTCAAGGACGGCGAACACACGATGGGGCGGGAGGTTCCGGGCCGGGTCCCGTTCGTGAACGTGAATCCGCAAGCGGATCGCCGCTACTCAGGTTGACGGCGGCAACGAGTCCGCTTGCGTGCCCAGCGGCTCGTTCCCGTCTCGGCTTCTCAGATCATCTTCTGCAGCCCGCTCGGCAGATCGTAGCGCACGTCGTTCAGAACGATGCCCGCGCATCGGACCCCCAGCTCCTGTAGCGTCGCGAGCGAGCGCTCGACGTCTTCCTTCTTGGTCCGGTTCGCGCGGACCACGAGCAGCACGTGGTCCAGGCTCTTGAGGATCGCGCCGCACTCCGGCGAAGAACTCAGCGGTGGTGCGTCGATCACGGTCAGCTGGTGGTGGCGCTGCAAGAACTCCGTGACCTTCTGCACGTTGCGGTAGTCGAAGTCGTTGCTGAAGTCGTGCGGCGGGCGGCCGGCACAGACCAGGGTGACGCCCTCGATGCGCTTCGCGGCTTCCTTGAACTGAGCGGTGCGCTCGACGAGGTCCCAGAGGCCGGCACAGGGCGGCATGTTGAACTCGCGGGACAGCCCCGGGCGGCGCAGGTTCGCCTCGACGACCGCGACGCGGCCGCCGCGGCGGGCGGCGAAGCGAGCGAAGTTCGCGGCCATCGACGTCGAGCCTTCACCGGCGAACGTCGATACGAATCCGATGCGCAGGTCCTGGACCTTGTCGACCGGGATGCCGCCGGACAAGCGGCTCCAGAGATGGCCGGCTTCCTCGATCAACGACTGGCGTTCGGCGGGCGTCTGCATGCTCTGCGGCGAGAACGGTTCGTGAGTCTGGTGGATCTTCTTCCGGGTGCTCATCCGATCATCCTCGCTTCGTTGTGGCGGTTGATGTGCTTGCTCGTCAGGTTCGGGATCGAGGCGAGCACGGGTGCGCCGAGCGTCTCGATGTCGTTTACGGTGTGGATGCGGCGGTCGGTCATCGTGCGGAACACTGCGAACGCGATCCCGAGCGCGAGGCCGGCGCCGAGTCCGCGCAGCAGCAGGGCGAGCGGCGACAGGTCGTCGAACGAGATCGGCATGGACGCCTTGTCGAGCACCGCGAGCGAGCTGACTTGGTTGGTCGCGAGGAGCTGCTTGTGGCGGGCCCGTTCGAGCGCGTTTTCGGCACGTTCGAGCTGTTCCTGGCGCTTCTCGAGTGTCTGGCTGAGCATTTGGAAGCGGGACTCGAGCGGCGCGAGCTCGGCGAGCGCGCGGCTCGCGGCCTCGATTCGCTCCTTGTGGTGCTGCTTCAAGAACGCAGCGTGCTCGGCCGCGATCTCGGTCGCGCGAGTGCGGAGTTCGGTGATCGTGCGCTCGGTGCTGACGATGGCGCGGTCGCTCGGCTGCAGCTTGGTGCGCAGGTCGACCAGGCGCGTCTCGAGAGTGCGAAGCTGCTCGCGCAGCGCGACGAGGCGCGGTTCGTTGCTACTGCCGAACTCGATCTCACGCGTGAACTCCTGCCGGGCTCGTAGCGCCTCGGCGAGATCGGTGCGGCGTGCCTCGAGCTCCGCCGCGAACTCCGACGTCCCGGTGCCCTCGAGGAACTCCCTGTGGCGCGTGCGGGCGGCTTCGAGTGCGGCGACCGCGGTGCGGTGCCCCTGCTCGACGATCGCGACTCCACGGCTGTCGCGGTAGACGTCGAGGTGATGATCGATCGCCTCTTCCATGTAGACCTGGAGCGTGTCCCGCGCGTATTCCGCGTCGATGTCTTCGAGCGACACCTGGACGAGGCTCGAGTGACGAGGAACGAAGATGTCGAGGCGGCTGCGGAGGTCTTCGATCGCTCCGGCCTGGTCTTCGACGATGCCGAGCTTGTCGACGACGCGACGCAGGAGCTCGGTCGAAAGAAGGATGTGCGGCACGTTGCCGCCGACACCCGGCGTCCGTGCGTTGGCTTCCCCGTCGAGCGAGCGCACGTCGATCTCCTCGGTGCCGCGCTTGATCAGGAACGAGCCTTCGGAGACGAAGGTCGGCGTGCGGAAATTCGACCACGTCACGGCCGCTGCTCCGACGACGAGTGCGCACGCGAGGATCGAGCGCCGATGACGCGCAAGACCGTTCAGTACGCGCGGAAACGAGACGGGCGCACTGTCGGCGTCCGTCGCGTTCGGAAGACTTCGGTTTGCAGGACTGTGGTACGGCTGCAGGCTTCTCGTCATCTCTCGTGATCGCCCCGGTGTGGTGGTTGGACACCGGGTTTCCCCTTCCGGGGGAAGCGTAGCTCGCGATTGTCGAACGTGTCGGGAGGCGTCTCCGTGCCGCTCTCGAACTCTCGCTGCCAACGGATGTTCCCCTCCGGAGTTTTTGAACGTCTCCCGTGTCCCGACCCGCGGAACGTGAACGGGCCCGGGTCCGAGCCCGAAAACGCGGATCAGCACGGTCGATTGCATCCCCTCGATCGGGCTCGGACCCGGGCCCGTTCACGTTCCACGGGTGTGTGACAACACGTGGATTTTCGCGCCCTCTCCCGACCTCCCCCCAATCCATGTCGTACGCTCCCCCCAGGGGGAACAGAAACGCGCGTCGGAAACCGCCCGTTTCGCACGAACAGATCATGCTGCAGTCGCACCACCGACTCTTTCATCGCACGAATCTGACGACGGAGACCGGCATCGCGCTCGCCGCGGCGGTCCTCTGTCATGTACCGACCGCGACGAATGCGGCGCTGATCACGCAGCTCGTGGCCGTGCCGGTTGCGTGGTTCGGGATCGCGACGCGGTGCGGGCTCTACCGTTCTCATCGCACCTCGACGTTGCTCAAGGAGATCGAGCTGCTCGGTGCGACCGTGCTCGGCACGATCGCGCTCGTCATGCTGCTCGGTCATGTGGCGTGGGGTTCTGCGGCGATCGATCCCGCGGGCTGGTTGCTCTGGGGCGCGCTTCCGATCGTCGCGCTGCGCATGGCCGTGCGCCTGACGCTACGCGAGCTGCGCAAGCGCGGTCGCAACTTCCGTCGTGCGATCGTCGTCGGGGGTGGCGCCGGTGCGGACGGCGTCGTATCCGAGGCGCGCGCGCGTCGTCATCTCGGCATCCAGGTCGAAGGCTGGGTCTCGTTCCGCGGCCAGCGCGAATCGATCTCGCGCGCCGACTTCCGAGGTAGCGTCGACGAGCTCCAGGACGTGCTCGCGTCCGGCACCGTCGACGTCGTGATCGTGTGCCCGCCGCCGAGCGTCACGACCGCCGAGATCGCGCAGGTCCTCGAGCTCTGCCGCGCGGCCGGGATTCGCTGCCAGATCGCGCCCGACTTCCTGCGGGTGGCGAACACGCGGCCCGACCTCGAGTGGTACGGGGCGGTTCCTGCGCTCAGCTCGGTGCCGACGCGTAGCCACACGGTCCAGCTCGCCGTGAAGTCCGCGCTCGACATGGTCGGGGCGGCGATTCTGCTCACGCTGCTCGCGCCAGTCATGGCCTGCATCGCGATCGCGATCAAGCTCGACACTCGGGGGCCGGTCTTCTTCCGTCAGTCCCGCGTCGGTCGTGGGGGCGCGACGTTCGGCTGCTGGAAGTTCCGCACGATGTGCATCGATGCCGAGGCGAAGCGCGCCGAGCTCGATGGCCAGAACGAGCAGGACGGACCGGTATTCAAGATCAAGCACGACCCGCGGATCACGCGAGTCGGCGCGTTCTTGCGGAAGTACAGCCTCGACGAGCTGCCGCAGCTGTTCAACGTGCTCCGCGGCGAGATGAGCCTCGTCGGGCCGCGTCCGCCGATCCCTGCCGAGGTGGACAACTACGAGTGGTGGCAGCGCCGCCGGGTTTCGGTGCGCCCTGGCCTCACCTGCATCTGGCAGGTGCAGGGTCGCAACCAAGTGTCGTTCCAGGAGTGGATGGAGATGGACCTCGAGTATCTCGAGAACTGGTCGCTTTGGCTCGACTTCAAGATCCTCTGTGGCACGGCTGGCACGGTCCTGCGCGGGACGGGAGTGTGATCATGACCAAGTCCGGATTGTCCGTAGTTCTCGTCAACTGGAACACGCGTGAGCGCCTGCTCACGATCCTCGATGCTCTCGAGAGCGCGATGTTGACGCGCGAGCTCCAGATCGTGGTCGTCGACAACGCGAGCTCGGATGGCTCGGCCGAGGCCGTGCGCGAGGAGCATCCCGACGTCGAGGTTCGGGCACAGAAGTCGAATCTCGGGTTTGGTGCGGGCGCGAACCGCGGGGTCGCGGCGGCCTGTCACGATCTCGTCCTGCTGCTGAACACCGACGTCGAGTTCGAGGCGGATGCGATCGAACGGCTGCTCGAGTACGCCGATCGTCATCCCTATGCGGCGGTCATCGGCCCGAAGATCGTCGACGAGAACGGCGTGGTGCAGACTTCGCATTGGCGCGTGCCGACGCTCGGTCAGATGGTCTCCGAAGGGCTGATGCTGCATCGCGTGCAGCGGCCGGACGTGCTCACGAGTGCACAGGGCGTCGATTGTGTCAGTGGCTGCGTTTTCCTCGTGCGCCGTGACGCGTTCGTGCGGCTCGGTGGGTTCGACGAGGACTTCTTCATGTATTTCGAAGAGACCGACCTGTGCCGCCGTGTTCTCGAGAACGGTCACGCCGTGCACTACGCGCCGGTCGCGACGTTCGTGCACGAGGGCGGGGGATCGGGCCATCGAATTCGCGGGCCGCTGTTCTGCGAGTTCCGCCGCAGCGAGATCCTGTTCCACGGCAAGCGTGGCGGTCTGCTCGCCGAGATCGCCGCACGAGCGATCTCGATTGGAGCGGTCGGCCTGCGCTTGTTCGGCTACACGGCCGTGATGTGCACGCCGGGGTATGCCGGCATCCGCGCGCGCGCCAAGGTCGCGCTGTTCGCGCGCGGTCTGGTCTCGCTCATCGCGCCCCGACTAGTGCCGCGAGTCGGTTCGCCTGGTGCGACCACGACGACTGCGCAACCGCAGCCCGACGCTCGTGCTGATCGTCAGGACGAAGCGGCATAGCGATTACGTCACGGATCGCCTCGAGGAACGCGTCCGGGTCGCTCGCGACGCGGATCATCTCGCCGTAGCGATGCGCGGCCGGGAAGTCCGTGCTGACGATCGGGAGGCCGAGCGCCAGGTACTCCTTGAGCTTGATCGGGTTGCACGCCTCGATCCACTCGTTCGCGTGATACGGCATCAGCGCCACGTCGAAGCCCGCGCCGTAGGACGGGATCTCGTCGTGGTCGCGTGGCCCGAGCCAGTGCACGTTCGGCAGTCCCACGAGCGCGTCGATGTTGCTCGGAGCGGCGCCGATCAGCACGAGCTGGGCTTCCGGGATCTCGCGCGCGACTCGCTCGAGAAGCGGGAGGTCGACGAGGTGACCGCGGAGACCGCCGAAGAAGCCGATCCTCGGGTGCGGGATCGTCGCGATGTCCTGAGGCGCGGACGCGGACTGTGGCGAGAACAGGTCGAGGTCGACGCCGTGATCGAGCAGCGTGCCGCGTTCGCCGGTGATCGTGCGCTCGGCGTCGCGTAGGGCATCGCTGACGTAGAGCACGTGGTCCGATCGCTGGAGTAGCTGCCGCTCGAACCCTTCGATCAGCAGCCGGTCCGCCTCGGCGAATGCCGAGTGCTTGTCGGAGCGGTTGTAGGTCAGACTCCGTCGCTGCATCGGAGCGACCACGTCCCACGCGGTCGGTACGGTCACGACCATGTGCGGGTTCTCAATCCCGAGCGCACGCATTGCGAGACGCACCTGCATGCGAATCAGGGCCGCGTTGATGCGCCGCATCATCGGGCTGCCGTAGAACGGCAGCAGGATCGGCGACAGCACGGCGAAGTTCGGGCGGTCGCGCCGCGGCCGCTTCAAGAAGCGCAGCGTGCTGCGCGCCTTTCGCAGGATCTTGCCGGGCAGGCCTGAGCCCTTGCCGCCGCCGGGCATGCGCATGCCGATGCTGTTCACGAACAGCACCTTGCGCTCGGTCGCGAGCGCGAGCATGAGCTGCACGTCCGAATGGGCGCGACTGTGATACCACCAGTCGACGCCGCCGAAGCAGACGAACGGGGCGGGTTCGGTCTTCGCGTTCACGCTAGGGAATGACCGCCGCGGACGGCGGGAACGGGAGGAGTCGCGCGATGTAGAGCGTGACCCAGTTGCCAACGTCCGCGATCGCGGAGGTCTGGCAGAAGACGACGTCGCCCGGCAGCACGAGGAAGTCGGGCGCTTCGTCGTGGAGCGTGTCCCACACGTTGACTCGGTAGGTCTTCGCGCCTTCGCTGCCGACGTTGCGGAGCACGCGCACGTCTTCGGACTTGGCGGTGATCACGTAGCCGCCGGCTTCGGCGATGGCCTGCGTCAGCGTCATGCCGGACACGTAGGGCACCGGTCCGGCGCGTCGCACTTCTCCGGCCACGTAGACCGAGGAGGCCGCGACCTCCGACAGGCTGAGCGAGACTTCGGGCTCCTTGACCACGTCGGCGTACGCCTGCTGCACGCGCTTCTGCGCCATGGCGACCGATACGCCGCCGACCGACAGCGGATTCTCGATGCGTCGCAGACTGATCGTCCCGTCGGGCGTGACGATCTGGGTCTGGGTCAGATCCTCGTGCTCGTACACGTTGATCGTGACCTCGTCGCCGGGCCGCAGCACGTAGTCCTTCTGCATGAACGCGGCCCATTCCTGGACCATCGCCGCAGCGTCGAACTGCGGCGCCGAGCAGCTGCACAGACAGGCCGCGAGAAGCGCCAGCGCGATCAAGGGGTGGGAGGCTCGCATTCTGGGTCTATCGGCGTGCGCAGCGCCACGGGTTGACCGGAAACGCCGTTGGTATGGCGGCGGTCCGCTCGGGCTCACCCGTCGATGAACGACCGAATCCGGTCGAGGAGCTCGGTCTGGGCGCCGGCGTCGATCCGCGCGGCAGGCTCGAGATCGGCCAGCTCGTCGAGGACTCGATGTAGCGCCGCCGTATCCTCGACGGCGCGCACGCGTTCCAGGTCGGCGAACCGCTCTGCGGTCGCCACCTGGTGGTCATTGCGATGTTCGCCGAGATCCGCACGCCGCGGCATCACGACGACCGGCTTCCCGAGCTCGAGGGCGGAAAGGATCGTGCCGCACCCCGCGTGCGCGACGACGGCGCTCGCGTTCTCCAGGTGCCGCTGGAAGTCGGCTGGTTCGAGATCCCGCTGGAAGTCGAAGTGCTCGGGCTCGCTCTCGCTCGGGCCGATCTGCGCGAACACGTCGGTCTCCGGGTGCTCGCGCGCCCACTCGTCCATGGCGGTCACGAGCCGATCGAACGAACCCTGGGTGCCGACAGTGACGAAGATCACAACACTGCTCCGGCGAACTCGGGGCCGTCGTCGTCCGCGAGGTGGGGCCATTGGGTCAGCCACAGGTCGGCGAAGCGGCGCACCTTCGCGCCGGAGACCGACAGCCGCTCGACGTTGGCGATGCTGTCGACCCAGATCGTCTTCGCGCCGAACCACTTGCCGAACCGGAGCGCGAAGTAGCCGGGGGCGGCGCCCGTCGAGATTACGACGTCGGGGCGGGTGACGAGGATCGTCCAGAACGTCTGGAGCGCGAGAAGGACGAGCCCGAGCTTCCGTTGCAGGTTCGCGTCATGGACGACGCGGAAGCCGTCGTCGGTAGGGACCTGCTCGCGATAGCCGGGGAGGGTCGTGACCCAGGTGATGCGGTGGCCTGCGAACGACGCGGCGACGCGCTGCATCTGGACCCAGTGCCCGCCGCCGGAGGCGACGGCGAGAACGTGTTTGCGAGTGGTGGCCGACACTCCAGTGGTATCGGCTGGGGGAGGTGGTGGGGATGTGTGGAAATAGTGGTGGGCGCGGCGGCGGCTGGGTGGCCGAGCGCGTTGGCACGCCTGGTTGTTTCCGATTTGTCCAGACGCCACCGCGCGTTCCAGTTCCCGCTCGCTACAGCTCCAACGCGTAGGCCCAAGAGTGCTGCAACACGCCGGCTGCCGCGTCCAGCCACGCGAACTGGATGCCGACCGTCGTCCCCGTCGCGGGCGTGCCCGGGATGTTCAGTCGCATCAAGCTCTTGCAGTGCTGAGGGGCGGGCAGCGCCGCCTGTGCCACGGGGTTGATGTAGAGCGTGCCGCCGAGCACCTGCACCGGGTTGGGCAAGATCGGGCCGACGAACATCACTCCCAGCGACTGCGGTGGGTTCCAGACGTGGATGTCGAGCGGCTGGCCGCGGGTGATCTTGGTGAACACACCACAGCGCTGGGTCGGCTCCGAGGCGTGGCCGACGAGCGAGACGCCCTCGGGCTGGTAGTCGTTGCGGTACGCGTCCCACATCTCCGTCACGAGGCTCGAACGCGTGTCGGTGTGGGGGAACCAGATCACCGTGTTGCCGACGACGTTCGCAACGAGGCTCTGGTCGTTGGAGTGCATCGGCGTCATCCAGCGGTCGACGTAGTGGAAGAATGGCTCCCAGTTCCAGTTCTCCGTCGCGCCCATGATGTGCGCGCACAGGGCCGAGCCGATCCACGAGAAGCTTGTGCAGCAGCGGCGGTAGTCCTCGTAGTTGATGTCCTGCGAGTTCCAGGTCGACGGGTGGGTCTGCTCGTGCGTGTCCGTCGAGCGCATCCGGAACAGCGCGCGCGAGTTCGTCCACGCGGTGCCGGCGTACGTCTGCTTGTCCTCCGAGAAGCCGGCGCCCGGGTTGGCCATGCTCGGATCGTCGAACAGGATCCCGGCGAACATGATCGGCCACTTGCGACCCTGCATGTGGCCGCCGTCGGCCCACCAGACGTGACCGTCGAGGACGCATCCGTAGAGGTCGATGCCGACCTGCAGGTAGTGGACCAGCATCGACGCGCGCTCGTCCGCGGGGAAGTCCTGCAGCAGCAGGAGTCCGCCTTCTCCGATCGCCAATGCGATCTCGCGGCCGTAGTCGGGCATGTTCTCGTACGGGTGCTGGTAGCGCCCTTCCCAGCCGTCGACGTGGTCGAGCCAGACGCGTTCGAACTGGCGTTCGAACGTCGCGGGCGTCAGCGAGTTCGCGACGCGCGGCAGCGTCGGCAGGCGGTCGAGGTGAAGGTCCGCGATACGCCGGTGGATCTTCGGGCCGCAGTAGGCCGGGCGGAACGTGTCGCCGATTGGCGGGGCGTCGACGCAGGTCAACACGGCGGCGCGCGCGAGGTAAGCCTGGGAATTGACGCCGCGGTACGGTCCGGGCTGCTGCGGACCCGTGCGGCTCTCGGTCGAGACCATGCTGTCGTCGACCTGCAGCGCGTACGGGAACTGCACGCTGCGCGCGGGATCGTAGAACGCGATCCGGTTGTCGTAGCCCTGGCCGTGGTTGCGACCGGCGTTGCCGGCGCGAGGGTTGACCATCGAGCCGTGGCGGCCCGAGCTCGGCGTCGGCGACACCGACGCGACCGTCGCGGGCGCGACGACCCACGGGTCGCCGTTCACGTAGTGCCCGGACAGGACCGGCTCCGTGAACGACCACGTGATGCCGTGACGCTGGATCTGGGTGACCCACTGCTGGGCCGCCAGGTCCGACGTCAGGTACGGAGAGACCACGATCACGAGTAGCGAGGACAGCGCTACCCGACGGAGGGGGTCGAGCATGGGTGCGAATGACTTCGTTGTGTTGCCTTCTCCGCGGTCGCCGTGTGGCTGTGGCGCGCGCGGAGAACTGATTCGCTGGGCTTACGCCGTGGAGGGACGGCGGCGGATCAGGAATCTCCGGAATCTTGTCGGAGACCTCGGCAATCTTCACGAGTTAGCATTAGCGCCATGGCGGTGCTGTTCGCGTGTGCACATCCGCGGGAAGCGGCGGGTTTCGACAGTCGGTGCGGTGCACCGCTCGAGATCGGGGTCGGCTGTGCGCGCGCGGCGACATCGATTGCGCGCGCGCTCGCATCGAATGCGTTCGACCGGGTCGTATTGTTCGGTGTGGCGGGAGCGTATCGGCGGGCGGAAATCGCGCCCAAGAGCGTCGTCGTCGTGCGGAAATCGGTGCTCGCGGACGAGGGAGTCGAGACGGATGCCGGGTTTCAGAGCGCCGACGAGCTCGGGCTCGTCACTGATGGCGGTTGGATCGACCACGGCGAAGGCGCGGCGCGCGTCGCGGCAACGGAGCTCGGCGCACGGGTCGTCGACGCGGCGACCGTGAGTCGGTGCAGCGGGACCGATGCGCTCGCGGCGGAGATCTTCGCTCGGCATGGTGCGGCGATCGAGACGATGGAGAGCGCGGCGGTGGCGCACGCGTGCCGTGCGTCCGGCGTGCCGCTGCTCGAGGTGCGTGCGATCAGCAACTACTGCGGCGCGCGTGAGCACGGCGAATGGGATGTCGACGGCGCGGTGCCGATCGTGCATCGTGCCGTCACACGCCTGCTGGACGCGGGCATCTTGGAGGTCTGATCGCGCATGGAGCTCGGCTTCTCGCCGTGTCCCAACGACACGTTCATGTTCCACGCCTGGGCGGCGGGTGAGATTCCCGGCGCGCCTCCGGTTGCGCCGTGGCTCGCCGACATCGAGGAGCTCAACCTGCGCGCGTTGGGAGACGACCCCTTGCCGATGACCAAGATCAGCGCGGCGCTCGCCGCGCGACTGTCGGATCGCTACGCGCTGTGCGCGGCGGGGGCGGCGCTCGGCCGCGGCGTCGGCCCGCTCGTCGTCGTGCGCGACGCGCGCACCGAGCTCGGCGGACTCGAGTCGCTGAGCGGGATGCGCGTCGCGATCCCGGGCCGCGGCACGACCGCGGCGCTGCTGTTCGAGAAGTTCGGCCCCGACGTCGAGCTCGTCGAGCAGCGCTTCGACCGAATCATGCCGGCGGTTGCGCACGGCGGATGCGACGCGGGCGTCGTCATCCACGAGAGCCGGTTCACGTATCGCGATCACGGACTGCGGGCGATCGCGGACCTCGGTGAGGTGTGGGAAGGCGCGACCGACCTACCGTTGCCGCTCGGCGTGATCGCGATCCACAAGGACGCCCCGGACCCGAAGACGCTCGAGGCCGCGATGCGCGCGTCGGTCGAGCGCGCGTTCGCCGATCCGCTGCGGAGCCGGGCATACGTGCGGCAGCACGCGCAGGAGATGGACGACGAGGTGTGCACGCAGCACATCGAGCTGTACGTGAACGAGTGGTCGGTGGACGTCGGGGTGGATGGGCGGCGGGCTGTCGCGGAGTTGGTTGGCGACGGCGTGCAGTGGGTCTGAGAGTCGCTATCGTGGACCGGCGATGGCAGCAAAGAAGAAGTCGGCGAAGGTGAAGCTGCTCACGGGCGGCAACCCGCAGATCCCGAAGGCCGATGGGGACGCGCCGGTCCAGGACTACATCGCCGCGATGCCCGAGTGGAAGAGCGACGTGGGGCGGCTTCTCGATGGTCTGATCGAGCGCACGGTGCCCGAGGTTCGCAAGGCTGTGCGGTGGAACACGCCGTTCTACGGGATCGAGGACCAGGGCTGGTTTGTCAGCTACAACTGCTGCACGCGATACGTCGAGCTTGCCTTCCACAACGGCGCGTCGTTGTGCCCGTTGCCCCCGGTCGAGTCGAAGCATCCGGACGTGCGCTACTTCCACATCCACGAAGATGACGACGTCGACGAGAAGCAGCTGACAAGTTGGATCCGCCAGGCGGCGGAGCTTCCCGGCGAGGAGCTGTTCTAGAGAGACCATGCCATTCCAAAAACGCTACCGCTACCGCTTCGGCGACATCGACGACGCGGGCATCGCCTACTACCCGAAGTTCTTCCACTACTTCCACTGCGCGTTCGAGGACTGGTGGAGTGACGAGCTCGGCGTGGACTACGCGGAGCTGATGCACGAGCGGGATCTCGGGTTTCCCGCAGTGAAGGTGGAGAGTGAGTTCTTCGCGCCGATTCGGTACGGGGACGAGCCGGTCGTGCACGTCGGGGTGCTGCGGGTGGGAAACTCGTCGGTGGAGTTCGGGTTCTGGATGACGCTGCCGGGGCAGGAGCCGGAGGTGCGGTGCCGGGCGCGGATCACGACGGTGGCGGTGAAGATGAGTGAGGGGACGAAGATGTCCGTGCCGGAGGAGTGGCGGGAGGCGTTTGGGGCGCGGGTGGTGGAGCTGCCGTAGGGGAGTGTTACGGAGCCGTAACACTCAGTGACGCTTTTTGCACGGAGACAAATGCGTCACTCAGGGGCGCCAGCCTTGGGTGATGAGCCAGGACGCGAAGTGGTGGCCGGCGGCGGGGCTCGGGTGCCAGCGGTCGTCGGGGGTCTCGGTGACTTCCAGGCCGAGGTCGTAGGCGGTGCGGAGCGCCGGGCGCAGGTCGTAATGCGGGAGACCGAGGTCGCGCGCGATCTCGAGGATGCGTGTGTGGGCGCGACGGTCGGCGAGGGGCCAGGAATCGATCGGGTGGAAGAGCGGCAAGATCAGCACGGTGAAGCGGACGCCCGTGCGCGCGAGTTCGTCGCGGAGTCGCTCGAGTTCGGTGCGGACGTCGCGTGCGTGCGCTTCGAAGCTCGCGGTGTCGTCGCTGATCGCCTCGACGAGCAGGCGATACAGGCAGGAGTGGTCCCAGAGCCACGGCTGCACGGTGTCGTGGTGCCGGCGGCGCGAATACATCAGCAGCTCGCCGCTCTCGTCGCGGAAGACCGCGGGCGTCACCTGAAAGTCGTTCAGGTGGAACGTCAGGACGACGTGATCGGGTTCGAGGGTTGCGTTGTGCCGGAGGTAGAACTCGACCTCCTGGCGCGTGTTGAACGCGCCGACGCCGCAGTTCCAGTACTCGATGCCGTCTTCGCCGAGCTGTTCGCGAAGGCCGCGCACGATCGTGCCGCGGTCGGTGACGGAGTCGCCGAGGAACAGAACGCGAGTGGTGCCGGGCGGCTTGGCTTTCGCGTAGGCGTTCGGGTGCGCGCCGAATTCGTCGTATTTGGCGGTGCCGAGGCGTGGTCGAAAGCCCAGCTCCGGATCTGCTTCGAACAGCGGATCGCCTGCGCCTTCGGCGAACCAGTCGACGGTGCTCCCGGCGACGGCGATGTCGTCCGGAGCGATCGCGCGCGCGAGGGCTTCACCGAGTCCCGCAGCGGCGATGACACTGACGATCACGAGCAGCGCGCGTCGCCGGCGCGAGGTGCGGGCCATCGGAGGCTCGCTACTCCGCGTAGGCCTCCAGCGGCGGGCAGGTGCAAACCAGGTTGCGGTCGCCGTGCACGTCATCGACGCGCGATACCGTCGGCCAGTACTTGTGCGTCCGCGTCCACGCGGCCGGGTAGGCCGCGACTTCGCGTGAGTAGCCGTGGCTCCACTCATCGGCCATGACCGTCGCCGCGGTGTGCGGGGCGTTGTGGAGCGGGTTGTCGTCCTTCGACCACTCGCCGGATTCGACCTTCGTGACTTCTTCCCGAATCGAGATCATAGCCTCGCAGAAGCGGTCGAGCTCTTCGCGGGATTCGCTTTCGGTCGGCTCGACCATGAGCGTGCCGGCGACCGGCCACGACATTGTCGGGGCGTGGAAGCCGTAGTCCATCAACCGCTTTGCGATGTCCGCGACCGTGATGCCCGCGGACTTCTCGAGATCGCGGCAGTCGAGGATGCACTCGTGGGCGACGAGGCCGCCGCCGCCGCGGTAGAGGACCGGGAAGTGGTTTTCTAGGCGCTTCGCGATGTAGTTCGCGTTGAGAATCGCGATCTCGGTCGAACGCGTCAGGCCGTCCGGGCCCATCATCGCGATGAACGCGTAGCTGATCGGCAGGATCGACGGGCTGCCCCACGGCGCGGCCGAGACCGGGCCGATCGCCTTGTCGCCACCGGTTCCGATCACCGGGTGCGTCGGCAGGTACGTCGCGAGGTGCGCCGCGACGCAGATCGGGCCGACGCCGGGGCCGCCACCGCCGTGTGGAATGCAGAACGTCTTGTGCAGGTTCAGGTGGCAGACGTCGGCGCCGAAGTCGCCGGGGCGGCACACGCCGACCTGTGCGTTCATGTTCGCGCCGTCGAGGTAGACCTGGCCGCCGTGCTCGTGGATCAGCGCGCAGATCTCGCGGATCGTCGCTTCGAACACGCCGTGGGTCGACGGGTAGGTGATCATCAGCGCGGCGAGCAACTCGCTGTTCGCCTCGGCCTTGGCGCGGAGATCGTCGACGTCGATGTTGCCTTCGTCGTCGCACTTGACGAGGACGACGCGCATGCCAGCCATGACGGCGCTCGCCGGGTTCGTGCCGTGCGCCGAGGTCGGGATCAGGCAGATGTTGCGCTGCTCTTGGCCGTTCGCGCGATGGTGGGCGCGGATCGTGAGCAGGCCGGCATACTCACCCTGCGAGCCGGCGTTCGGCTGCAGGCTGGTCGCGGCGAAGCCCGTGATCTCGGACAGCCAGTCCTCGAGTCGCGTGCACAGCTCCTGATAGCCCTGGGCCTGCTCGATGGGGGCGAACGGGTGGATCGCGCCGAACTCGGGCCACGTGACGGGGATCATCTCGGCCGTCGCGTTGAGTTTCATCGTGCACGAGCCGAGCGGGATCATCGACGTCGTGAGCGACAGGTCCTTAGCCTGCAGGCGGTGGATGTAGCGCAGCAGCTCGGTCTCCGAGTGGTAGCTGTGGAAGACCGGGTGGTCGAGGATGGCGCCCTGACGCGCGACCGAGTCCGGCAGGGTCGGGGTCTTCTGCGCGAGCGCGGCGAGGTCGCCAGCATCGACGGAGAACGCCGCCAGCACGTCTTCGAGGTCCCGCGGCGTGACGGTTTCGTCGAGCGTGACTCCGAGCGAGCCGTCGCCGTAGTCGCGCAGGTTGATGCGGTGCTTCTGCGCCGCAGCGAGCACGGCCTTGGCGTCACTCGGTGTGACGCGGAGCGTGTCGAAGAAGTCGGTCGTGTGCACCTTGCAGCCGCCGGCTTCGAGCGCGCCCTTGAGCGCGCCGGTGAAGCCGCGCACGCGGTGAGCGATGGCCTTGAGGCCGTCGGGGCCGTGGTAGACGGCATACATCGACGCCATGACCGCGAGCAGCACCTGCGCGGTGCAGATGTTGCTTGTCGCCTTGTCGCGGCGGATGTGCTGCTCGCGCGTCTGCAGCGCCATGCGCAGCGCCGGCTGGTTCTTCGCGTCCTTCGTCACGCCGATGATGCGGCCGGGCATCTGGCGCTTGTAGTCGTCGCGCGCGGCCATGAACGCGGCGTGGGGGCCGCCGTAGCCCATCGGCACGCCGAAGCGCTGGGAGTTGCCGACGACGATGTCCGCACCGAAGTCACCCGGCGCGCGCAGCAGCGTCAGCGACAGTAGGTCGGCGGCAACGCAGACCAGCGAGCCATTGTCGTGTGCGGTCTTGCAGAACGCTTCGTAGTCGTTCGCGTCACCGTTCGTGTCCGGATACTGCACGAGCGCGGCGAACGTCTTGTCGTCGAACTGGAACGACTTGTGATCCCCGACGACCACCTGCACGCCCATCGGCTCGGCGCGGGTCTGCACGACCGCGATCGTCTGCGGATGGCAGTTCTCCGACACGAAGAACACGTCGCGGTCCGCGGCCTTCTTCCCGAGCACGCGACGGCAGAGCATCATCGCCTCGGCGGCCGCGGTCGCCTCGTCGAGCAGTGACGCGTTCGACACGTCGAGCCCGCACAGATCGAGGATCAGCGTCTGGAAGTTCAGCAGCGCCTCGAGTCGGCCCTGCGAGATCTCGGCTTGGTAGGGCGTGTACTGCGTGTACCACCCCGGGTTCTCCAGCACGTTGCGCAGGATGACCGGCGGCGTGATCGTGCCGTGGTAGCCCATGCCAAGGTAGCTGCGGAAGACCTGGTTCTTGTCCGCGATCTCGCGCAGGTCGGCGATCGCTTCGGCTTCGCCGCGCGCGCCGGGTAGCTTCAGGTCGCCGTCGAATCGAATCGCGTCGGGCAGCGCCGCGCGAAGCAGGTCGTCGATCGACGCTTGGCCGATGGTTTCGAGCATCGGCGCGATGTCGTGGCCACGCGGACCGAGGTGTCGGTGCTCGAAGCCGTCGGAGCGGGGGAAGAGAGTATCGAGAGGATGACGCGACATGCTCGGATCGGAAGGTGGTGTCGGCGCGGTAGCTTACCGAGCCAAGTCCCGGGCGCGGCCGGGATTTCGCTCGTCCGAGCGGAGCGGATGCGGTCGACAGTCGCTATCGTCTGGCCCACTCGTCCGTAGGAGCACGACCATCGAATACCGCTATCTAGGCAACTCTGGCCTCCAGGTCTCGGCCCTCTCCTTTGGTGCATGGGTCACGTTCGGGCAACAGATCGACGACGACACGGCGCGCGCGCTCATGCGCCGCGCGTACGACGGCGGAGTCAACTTCTTCGACAACGCCGAGGTCTACGCGGCGGGCAAGGCCGAGGAGGCCATGGGCCGCGTGCTCGCGAAGGAGCAGTGGCCGCGCGATTCGTACTGCGTCTCGACCAAATTGTTCTGGGGCGGGGACGGCCCGAATCAGCGGGGTCTCTCGCGCAAGCACATCGTCGAGGGCACGGACAAGGCGCTGCGGCGCCTGCAGGTCGACTACGTCGATCTGATCTTCTGCCACCGGCCGGACGTGAACACCCCGATCGAGGAGACCGTCCGCGCGATGAACCACGTCATCGACCAGGG
This sequence comes from Planctomycetota bacterium, assembly GCA_028281765.1. GTDB lineage: Bacteria > Planctomycetota > UBA1135 > UBA1135 > UBA2386 > JANQJF01. Next base: position 26,477 of record JANQJF010000086.1, read on the forward strand.
CAAGGCGTTCTACTGGGGCACGAGCGAGTGGAGTGCCCAGGAGCTCACCGAGGCGCACGAGATCGCGCGTCGCGAGCGGCTGATCCCGCCGCTGATGGAGCAGCCGCAGTACAACATGTTCTGGCGCGATCGTTTCGAGGTCGAGTACGCGCCACTCTACGAGCGCTACGGGCTCGGCACGACGATCTGGAGCCCGCTCGCGGGCGGCTTGCTGACTGGCAAATACAATGACGGCATGCCGGACGGCACGCGTGCGACGATGCCGGAGATGGAGCCGTTCAAGGAGCGCTTCGTCAGTGATCGGGCTTCGCGCAACATCGAGAAGGTGCGCCAGCTCGTGCCGATCGCCGAGGAGCTCGAGTACTCGCTCGCACAGCTCGCCCTCGCGTGGTGTCTCGAGAACGAGCACGTCAGCACCGTGATCATGGGGGCCTCGCGCGTCGAGCAGCTCGACGACAACTTCGGTGCGCTCGAGGTTGCTGCGCGCCTGGACGACGACGTCATGGAGCGAATCGAGGAAGTTCTCGACAATCGGCCCGCGGGCGCGCCGGACTTCCGTTGAGACTGGCGGGAATCGGCTACGATGCGAGCCGAGTCTTCCTCCTCCTCGGACTCGTGAGGTTCACATGCGCATCTGGGTTCTCTCCGGCCTGCTCGCCGCCGCCAGCGCCAGCGCGCAGGACACCGTCTACTTGATGGCCGGCGAAGAGTCGTTCGCCCAGTTCGGGCACGCCGTCGCGTCGCTCGGGGACACGAACGCGGACGGCTTCGCCGACTTCGCGGTCGGAGATCCGCGCGCGGACGCGAACGGGCCCTGGTCGGGTCGGGTAATCGTCTACTCCGGTCGCGACGGCTCGATCCTGTTCCAGGTCGACGGCACGCGACCGGGCGCGAGGTTCGGGGAGCGCATCGCGCTCGCCGGGGACACGAATGGCGACGCCGTGCCGGACATCGTCGTGGCGGCACCGTGGGACGACACCATCGCGCTGCAGAACGGCATGGTCGCGATCCTGTCCGGCGTCGACGGTTCGACGCTGCAGACCATCCACGCGCCGGATCCGGTGGCGATGTTCGGTCACGAGATCGCCGGCGGCGTCGACTGTGATGGTGATGGGTGCGCGGACATCGCGGTCGGCGAGCCCCTCGCCGACTACGCGGGCGACGACTCGGGCAGCGTCTTCGCGTACTCGGGTCGGACGGGCGCGTTGCTCGGTCGCTTCGACGGGGATGCGCCGCGAGACATGTTCGGCTGGTCGGTCGAATTGTTCGACGACATGGACGGGGACAACCGCGGCGAGATCGGGGGGGGATGCGTCCAGCAGTTCGCCTCCACTCTCGGCTACGTCCACGTGTGGAGCGTGTCCGCGGGGACGCTCTTGCACACCTGGAGCGGCGATCAGTCCAACGACAAGTGTGGGTACTCGATCGCGCGCGCGGGCGACGTCGACAACGACGGCTTCGGCGACGTGCTCGGTGGCTTCTACGGCCACTCCACCCCCGGGCTGATCTGGCGTGGCGCCGTGCGGGTGTGGTCCGGTGCGACCGGCGCCGAACTCTACACACTGTTCGGAGACTCCGCGTTCCGTCGCTTCGGGTTCACGCTGTCGTGCGCGGGTGACATCGACGGCGACCAGCACGACGACTTCGTCGTCGGGACGGAGAGCGACTTCCGCGTCCGCGCGTTCTCCGGGCAGACCGGCGCGCTCTTGCTCGAGGTCTCGCGCCCCGGCGTGCGCAACTTCGGCTCCGCGCTCAGCGCCGGTCACGACATCAACGGCGACGGGATCCCCGACTTCGTCGGGGCGACGCGAGACGCGAACATCGCTGGCACGATCACCGGCGCCGTCGAAGTCGTGTCGCTCCGCGAGATGTCGCTGTCGGCGAGCGTGCACGAGATCTCGCTGTCGGACGGTGGTACCCAGTGGTTGACGCTCGATGCGGGGCCGGCGTTCGGCGGTCGGACCTACCTGCTGTTCGGCTCGCTGTCCGGGATCGTGCCGGGACTGCCACTCGACGTGGGTGTGCATCTGCCGCTCAACTTCGACGGCTACTCGAGTGCGACCGCGGCGAATCCCAACCTGCCACCGATGGTCAACTCCGCGGGCGTGCTCGACGGCGCGACGGGGGTCGGTCTCGCAGGCTTCCAGCTGCCCGCGGGGACGGATCCCGGACTCGCCGGTTTCGTGCTGGACCACGCGTTCCTGCTGATTCCGGTGCCCGGGCAGTGGTTCGACTTCGCGAGCAACTCCGTGCCGGTGAGGTTGGTGCCATGATCCGCGCGCTTTCGATTTCCTTTGCCGTGTGTGCAACGACCGCCGCGCTCGTCGCGCAGCCGCAAGGTTTCACGATCGAGACCGTCGTCGACGGTCTGCAGGACGCGGTTACGATGGCGTTCGCGCCCGACGGGCGACTGTTCCTGACCGAGCGAATGACCGGCGCGATTCGCGTCGTGGAGGACGGCCAGCTCCAGGCGCAGCCCTGGGCGAACGTCGGGGTGTTCACGAACGCCGGAAGTGAAGCCGGCTTCCTCGGCATAGCGATCCACCCGGACTTCCCGAGCAACGGACAGGTCTACGTCAACTACCTCGATCAGTCGGGTGGTTGGTCGATGGAGTTCGGTCGCTTCCAGGAGGTCGGCGGGAGCGGCGCGAACTTCACGCTGTTCGAGACGACGCCGTTCACCGGTCGGCACGTCGCCGGGCGCATGGGCTTTGGCCGCGACGGATATCTCTACCTCACCCGCGGCGAAACCGGACTCCCGAGACTCGCGCAGTCGCTCGGTTCGGCCTACGGCAAGGTCCACCGATTCGTGGACGACGGATCGGTTCCGGTCGACAACCCGTACGTCGGCGTCCCGGGTGCGATCGAGTCCATCTGGGCGTACGGCCTCCGCAATCCGTTCGGCTTGTGTTTCCATCCCGACACCGGGCAGCCGTTCACGATCGGCAACGGCGGGCGCAACGGCGACGAAGTGCACGGGATCCTGCGCGCGGGGAACTTCGGCTGGCCGATGCACGAGGGGCCGCAGCCCGATGACGGCGTGACCGAGCCGCCGATCTACAGCGAGAACCCGCAGCCGGCATACACCGGCGGCGACTTCTACGCGGGACGCGCGTTCCCACCGGAGTACCGGGCCGACATGTTCGTCGGTGCGTGGAAGTTCCCGTTCGTCTACCGCCTCGACTTCGACGCCGCGGGCGCGTTGATCGACACGAGCATCTTCTACCAGGCGCCGGGTCCGGTGTTCGACGTGAAGTCGGGACCGGACGGCGCGCTGTACGTGCTGCACAGCACCGCCGCAGGCACGCGCGGCGCGGATCGCGTCAGCCGGATCGTGTTCGACACGGCGCCGAACCCGTCGGTGCACGTGTCGGCGCTCACGACGCAGGCCGTCGGTGGCACGGTCACGGTCGGCATCGTCGGCGCGCCGAACACGTCGGCCGCGTCGTGGCTCGCGTTCCAGCAGTTGCCCGCGCCGCTGCCGACGCCGTTCGGTGACCTCCACGTGAACCCGGCGCTCGTGCTGCCGTCCGTGGCGCTCGGCGCGGACGGTCGCGGCCATCTCCCGATTCAGGTCGCCGACGATCCGGGACTGTTCGGGCAGACGATCTACGTGCAGGGCGCAGCGGACGGTGGCACGGGGCTCACGCTGACGCCGCCGACCGAGTTCACGTTCTGACCGTTGCGCTCGGTTCGCGTTGCCTGCACGCTGCGGGCAGATGTCCGAGCCGAGCATCAAACCCTTCGAGAAGGCCGTCGAGTGGATTGTGCTCGTCGCCGCGAGCTGGTTCCTGCTGGCGTTCATCGGTGTGATGCTCTGGCGGCTCACGTATCCGTACGAGATCGAGTGGTTGGAGGGCGCGATGCTCCGACTCGTGCAGCAGGTCGCCGAGGGCGGCTCGCTCTACGACGCGCCGACGCTCGAATACACGATGCACGTGTATGCGCCGCTCTACTACTGGCTGTCGGCCGGGATCTGGAGTGTGGCGGGCGAGTCGCCGATCGGTCCGCGCGCGCTCTCGATCGCGGCGTCGCTCGGCACGCTGCTTCTGATTTGGATGTTCGTCCGGCGCTTCGGTGGTTCCCGCACGAGCGCGTTCGTCGGGATCGCGCTCTACGCGGCGACGTTCGAACCGGGTGACGCCTATCACGACACGGTGCGCGTCGACGCGCTGTTCGTGTTCTTCCTGACGCTGTCGATGTACGGGCTCGTCGCGTGGCGCGGGATGCGCGGCGCGGTGCTCGCCGGCTTCGTGTGTGCGCTGGCGTTCGCGTCGAAGCAGTCGGCGATGCTCGTGCCGATTCCGATGTTCGCCGCGTGCTGGTGGGCGCGCGGCATGCGCGAGGCGGTCGGGTATGCGCTCGCGGCCATCGTGCCGGGTGCCTTGCTGCTCCTCGTGCTGCACTTCACGACGGACGGCTGGTCGTCTTACTTCCTGCTCGGGCAGCTGACCCAGCACGCGGTCGAGACCCAGATGATCCGCGGGTTCTGGACCCACGACATCGGCAAAGTCGTCGGCATCCCGTTCGTCGCGGCGTTCGTCTACGGGCTGTGGCTCCTGAAGAAGCACGAGCACGACGGCATCCTGCTCGGCGCGGCCGCGGCGACGTGGATCGGGATCGCGTATGCGTCGCGGTTGCACAGCGGCGGCGCGGAGAACGTCATCTACCCGGCGTGGGTCGCGGTCGCGGTGCTCGGAGCGCTCGCGCTCGACTGCGCGCGCTCTGGGCGAATACGTGCGGTTGCCTACGGCCTGCTCGTCGTGCAGTTCGGTTGGTTGATCTACGTCACGACCGACATCGGCCGCTTGGTCCCGACCGAAGCCGACCGCCGCGCGGGTGACGGTTTCGTCGCCGCGCTCGGAGCGATCGACGGTCCGGTCCTCGTGCCATTCCACGGCTGGCTCGCGGAGCAGGCCGGCAAGAGTTCGGGCGGCCATCCGGTTGCCGTGACCGACGTGCTCCGCGGCGGCGACGAACGCGCGATCGAGTCGTATCGCGAGTCGACACGGGAGAAGCTCGAGTCCGGCTACTACCGTGCGATCGTGCTCGACGACACGGTCGGGGACCTGTGGTTGAGCAAGACGGTGCGCGAGTTCTACGAGCCGGTGGGGACGTTGGAGGGGGCGGAGGGCTACCGGTGGATCAACGCCCGCGGAACGTTCGATCTGGTCGTCTACGAGCGGAAGTAGCGAGTCCGAGCCGCGGTTGAGTACCCCGCGGTGAACGAATCACCACCGGCAGACGGTGTGTGCGGACATGCGCAGATTCTCAGTCGATCCCGAAGAACATCGCGTCGCTGAGCACGACTCCGAGCGGGTTCCCCGCCGAGGCGTCGACGTTGATCAGCTGCACGGCGAGTTCGAGGCCGACGGCGCTCGTCGGCAGTGCGAGCGGTGCGGCGACCATCGTGTCCGAACCTGCCGAGAGCGCGAGTGTCGCAATTGGATCGACCAAGAGCTCGCCGCCGGTGATTCCCAGGATCGACAGGTCGATCGGCTGGAGGCGATAGGTGCCGAGGAGCATGGCGACCTGTGAGTTCGGCGCCAGCGCTGCGCCGTCGATCGAGATCGTCGAGCCGACCGCCGGTAGGTCGGTCATGGTCGCGAACGGCGCGCCGGCGGCGCCTTCCATGCCGTTGCCGTAGCGATGCACTTCGGTCGACTCGAGAGTGTCCAGCTGAAACCGATGGACGTCCGTCGCGAGGATCTCGATATCGGTTCCCGAGCGAACGAAGTCGCCGAGGGTGACCGAGCGGGACAAGCGCAGGCCGTCCGCGATCAGGCTGGTGCCATCGAACAGAGTCACGGCCGTCGGGCCGTCGAACTCGTACTCCACGACTCCTACGGGCCAGACGATGATGATGTTCGACGGCGATCGATCGACGGCGCCGATCGGGCCGCCGGGTCCGCTCGACGACGCGACGATCGTGCCGCCGGACAAGACCTCGATCGCGATCGACGACGATCCCGGGAACGCAGCGTCGAGGCTCCATGCGCCCGGGATGCCGATGTTGGCCCACGAGAGAGTCCCCATCGTGGCCTTGGTTCCGTCGCGACGCGTTCCGCGCAGCGTGAGGTCGAATCGCGATGTCGGCTGGAGACCGGTGACGTCGGTCACAGCGATACGTGATCGACTGCCGGATTCGAGGGACACGTAGACGCCGTCGCCTTCCATGGCGCCGAGTCGGTGGATCACGCCGCAGCTGCTCGTGTCGTGGTTCGCCGCGCCGACGGCGGTGACGGCGCCATCGCCGACGCGAAGCCTCTGCTGTCCGATCGTCACGGAGGCTGCGGTCGTGGTGTAGGTCGTATCAACTCGAGTGGGTACGGACCCGAGGATCTCCCCCCAAGCGACCTTGAAGTACCGGAAGTCTGAGAACTGGTTGGCAGAGCCCCAGCGGATCTTCGTGGGCCAGCACCAGCGGAGGCACCACTCGCCGTCGAGGTGGTTGATTCCGAGATCCTGCCAGCCGATCGGCAGGTCGCTACTCGGCTGCACCGTGAACGACCACTCGCCGCTGCGGGTGCCCGTCGCGACGGTTCGCTGGCTGCCGTCGAGCCCGCGCCATGAGAACGCCGTGGAACTTCCGCCGTCGATCGTGACGAGGGCGTCGGCTCCTCGTCCTTCGATACGGCAACACAGCCCGAGACGATCCGTCGAGGCGCCGGGATCGCGGACGAAGAACTTCTGCTCGATGATCTGTCCCGCAACCGTCCAGTCGAGGAGCGGTTGCGTTCCCCAGCCGAACTCCGTCGCTCCGGCCGCGGGCGACGGAATCATCGCCGAGATACCGTCCTGTCCACTCGAGCCTAGATTGGAGACGACGAGGGAGCCGGCGAGATCCGTCGCGAGCGTCGCGTTTCCGATCGGACGGTGGGGCAATCCGAACGCGATGAGTTCCGGCCCGTCGTAGTGCAGCGAGAGGTTCGCGACTCGGTTGGCGAACACGCCGCCGCTGAAGCAGCCATTCGTCGCGCGACCCAGCGTCAGCGATGCGTCGGGATTCGCGTACACGGACGGGTTCGGGCCCGTGCCGTTCGAATACGCCGCGGACAGGCCAACATGGCAGATTGCCATGCCCGTCGTCCCCGCGGGCAGCGTCACGGGGTTGCCGAACACGCCGAGGGTGCGTCGGTCGACGCCTTCCGCGACCACGGACGCGATCCCCGCTAGCGTCCACTGTGTCGGGTCGAGCTCCGCGCCGAGGTGCGAGCCGCTCTTGACATAGAGTTCCAGGGTGCCGGCAGTCCCCATTGGAGACGCGGAGTTCACCGAGACGCCGCGCAGCGAAATGCCGCTCGGCGCGAGGACTTGGAGATCGAAGTAGACCGAGCCGCCCGGGTTGCCCTGATTGTCGCTCGAGAACAACGTGTCGAGCTGGCTTTGGGCGGCGGCTGGGACCGAGAACGCAATCGCGGCAAGCGTCGCGTGGAGGCTGCGTCGAAGAAGCATCTATTTCCTTTCGGTTGGGTTGCTTCTTCTTGATCGCTGGCCACTCGAGAGGACACCGGGTGTGAGGAAGTGACGCGCTACAACCCCCGCACCCACACGTTCCGATACCGCACGGGATTCCCGTGATCCTGGAGGAACAGCGGCCCGTCCTCCGTCCCCTCCGCGATCGGACTGGCCGTCGTGCGCGCCGTGACCTCGGCGTGGTCCTGGATCAGCACGCCGTTGTGGAACACGGTCATCGTCGCGTTCTTCGTCTTTTTGCCGTCGTCCCCGAACTGCGCGGCGCGGAACACGATGTCGTAGGTCTGCCACTCGCCCGGTTTGCGGCACGCGTTGACGAGCGGGACGTGCTGACCGTAGATCGCGCCGCACTGGCCGTTCGGGTACGTCGAATTCTCGAACGAGTCGAGGACCTGCACCTCGTAGCGACCCTGCACGTAGACGCCGGAGTTGCCGCGGCCCTGGCCCTTGCCCTTCGGCTCGGCCGGCGTCGCGAACTCGACGTGAATCTGCGCGTCGCCGAAGGTGTGCTTGCTGAACAGCCCGCCGCCGCGCTGGACGAGGATTGCGCCGTCTTCGACCTTCCAGTGCGCCGGTTGGCCGTCGCGCTTGCGCCAGCCGCTGAGGTCCTTGCCGTCGAACAGCACGACGGCGTCGCTCGGCGGCGCGGTGCCGACGCCGGGGGTGATGACTTCCGGTTCGTCGAAGGAAAGGAACGCGGTGGCGCCGGAGGCGAGGAGCAGAAGGGGGATGCGCAGCATGGGGTCCTCGGTCGAGGTCGGGGAAGATTGCCGAGATCGTAGCCTGCGCCGGCGCGCCCGGCGATCTCGGCATACAATGCGGGTCTCGCTTCTGGTCTCCCGGGAAAGCACCGATGCGCAAGACGCCAACGCTCGTCCTCTCCGTCGTCATGTTCGCCTCGATCGGTGTCGATGCGGGTGCGCAGCAGCAGTTCGAGTCCATCGGGCTCCGCCACCTTCCGCTTGACGTCGACCTGTCGGTGCGTGACATCGCCCTGACAGACGTCGACGGGGACCTCGATCTCGATCTGCTGTCGACGATCTCGATCCTGAACAGCGCCGAGATCCGCCTCTACGAGCACGGAGATCCGACCGTGTTCGAGTACGCGAACGGGGCGCAGCCGATCGCGGGCAGTGGCGTGCTCGCCGCGATGGTCGACGTCGATGGAGACGGTGACGAAGACATGATCACGAAAGGGAGCGAGTCGTCGGCGAGTCGTGTCTATCGGAACGACGGTGGTGGCGCGTTCACGATGATCGCGTCCTTGCCCGGGATGGGGAGTCGCGACATCGCTGCGGGCGACGTCGACGCGGACGGCGATCTCGATCTCGTGCTCGGTCGCTCCTGGCTCGGATCGACGCGGCTCTTGCTCAACAACGGCGCCGGGCTGTTCACGGAGGTCACGGCGACGCACATGCCGGTGCAGAATCTCAACACGACCTCGGTGGCGCTGTTCGACGCCGACTTCGACGGGGATCTCGATCTCTTCGTCGGGAACTCCGGCTACTTCATCGGGCACCTCTACGTCCCCGGACCGAACGAGCTCTATCTCAATTCCGGGAATGGTGTGTTCACGGACGTGACGGCGGCGCAGCTGCCGACGATGACGCCCGGCGAGACCGGTGACGTCGCGGTCGGGGACTGTGACGGCGATGGTGATCCCGACCTGTTGCTCCGAGACGCGGGGGACCTCGTGCTGCTCCGCAACGACGGGCTCGGCAACTTCACGGACGACTCGGCCGATTTGGATCCCGCCGGAGACGAGTCGGGGCCCGCCGCGCTCTGGGTCGATGTCGACGGCGACGCCGCGCTCGACATCGTGTTGTCCGGCAACCCGCGCATCCTCTGGAATGCGGGCAACGGCACGTTCGTCGATCGTTCGGCACCGATGCTGCCGACCGACCTGCCGTTGACCGAGGACGTCGCTGCGGGCGACCTCGACGCGGACGGGGACATCGATCTTGTGTTCGGCTCGGCGGGTCGGCACGTCATGCTGCTCAACGGCGGCGGCAAGTTCGCCGACGCGAGTCGGCAGAAGCTCGCGCCGACCGATCCGCGGCCGATGGCCGTCGGGGATGTCGACAACGACGGGTTCCTCGACCTCGTGATGTCCGAGCCGACCGGCGGGCCGTTCGCGCCGCCGGTCGTGTTCTTCGGCGACGGGGACGGCAACCTCGGGCCGCGTCGCGCGGCGTTCATGCCCGATGACGCGGAGCTGGTTGCCGAGCCGATCGTGCTCGCCGACGTCGACGGGGACGCATTCCTCGACCTGATCTTCATCGGCTTCGAGGATCAGCCGTGGTCGATGCACCCGCGGCTCTACGTCAACGACGGCTTCGGCAACTTCGTCTTCGCGCCGCCAGGCGCGATGCCGGTCGTGTCCCCGGCCCGATCGCTGGTCGCCGGAGATGTCGACGCCGACGGCGACGTCGATCTCATCGTCGGCATGCGGCCCGGCGTCGATCGGCTCTACCTCAACGACGGCACGGGCGTGTTCACGGACACGCCGGGCCGACTCCCCAATCTCAACCGATGGACGAGCGCGCTCGGGCTCGAGGACGTGGACGCCGACGGTGACCTGGACCTCGTCGTGGGGTTTGCCGACTACTCGAACTTCCTCAACCAGCCGCGGCTCTACGTGAACGACGGGAGCGGCAGTTTCACGGACGTCACCGGCAGCCGCATGCCCGGCATGAATCCGCTGACCAACGCACTGCGCATCGGTGACGTCAACGGCGACCTCTGGCCGGACATCGTGCTCGGCTGCTGGGGCACGAGTTCGTTTCCGAACGAGCGGCATCGGCTGTTGCTCAACGACGGCATCGGCGGGTTCCTCGACGCGACTGCGGCGAGCCTGCCGAACCAGCTCTCGTCGACTTGGGACCTCGTGCTCGAAGATCTCGACGCCGACGGTGACCTCGACATCTTCGTGGGTCACTACTGGGACGGCGACGTCCTCTACCTGAACGACGGCACGGGCGTGTTCTCGTTCACGACGGGACGCACGCCGACCCGGCAGGTCTCGAGGCACTACGCGGCGGCCGATTTCGACCGCGATGGCGACGTCGACCTCGTGCCCAACTCCGAGCTGTGGACCAACCACGAGCGGCAGCTGCGCGTCGAGCGGATCGCGCGAACCGGACACGACCTCGTCGTGTCGTATCACTCGCAGCCCGGCTACGGCGCCGGCATCGATCTCGTGTTTCCGTTCGTCGGGTTTGCCCGCAGCAGCGTGTCCCTTCCGCCGTTCGGCGTGCTCGGGTTGGACCCGCTCGCGATCGCGACGCTTCCGCCGCTGCAGATCACGCATCCCGTCGGGTCGGCGGACATCTCGATCTCGATTCCGGACCAAGCGACGCTCCACGGATTCGAGTTGCACTTCCAGGCGGTGGTCGTCGCGGGGTTGCCGAGCGACGCGCGATTCACCGGCGTCGAGACCGTGCGCGTGCTCGTGCTCTGAGTCTCATTCGGACTCGGCCGACGCCGCTCGGCCGACAGCGCGCGGGCTCACGGCCCCGCGTGTGCCGATGGCGCGCAGCAAGCTCAGCTGCGCGTGCGCGACGGCGACCGCCGTTTCGACTCGCAAGACCCCGGTCGGGAACCGCACGGGACGGAAGCCGCGCTCTGCGAACATCGTCACTTCGTAAGGCGTGAACCCGCGCTCCGGTCCGATCGCGACCGTGAACGCGCACGGTCGCGCGATCGCCAGGTCGGTCGTGGCCACGGGCGCGTCGCCGTCGGCGACGAAGCGGGCGCCGGGTGGGACGGTCTGGTCCAAGCGATCCTCGACGAACGGCTTGAACAGCGGATGCTGCTCGACGCGCGGGAGCCGCGTGTGGCGACCCTGCTCGAGGCCCGCGACGAGATGCGCGCGCGTCGTCTCGGGCTCGAGGACGCGGCTCTGCAGGTGGCTCTTGTCGACGCGCCACGTGCGCGTGAGCACGATCCGCGCGAAGCCGAGCGCGGCGGCGTGCTCCAGCACGCGCGCGAGCACCTTCGGGCGGGGATACGCGAGGACGAGCGTGTCTTCGAAGGGCTCGCTCGGTTCGTCCCCGTCGAATTCACACGCGAGCTCGACGCGCTCCGCGTCGAGGTGCGTGACCGTACCGGTGCCGGTCGGACCGTCGAGGAGGCCGATGCGGACCCGTCGACCCGGCGACGCGCGCAGGACGTCGCGAAGGTGCGCGGCACGCCGATCGCGGAGCGTCGCACGTCCTTCGTGCACTTCCGCGTCGTCGAGCAGCACGAGGTTCATCGGCTGCGCGACGGCAGAGGAGGCAGGACGTCGTCGTCTCCGTTGTCATCGTCCGAGTAGAGCCAAACCTGGTCCTTGCCACGTTGCTTGGCTTCGTGCAGCGCCTTGTTCGCGCGGAACCGAAGGTCGTCCGGCGTCGTCGCGCTCTGGCCGTCGTACGTGTCGATGCCGAGTGAAATCGTCACGCGGGTCGAGTAGCGATCGGACTTGATCACGCGCTCGGCGACGCGCTGGCGGATGCGCAGGCCGGTCTGCACGGCTTCGGCCGGCGTCGTCTGCGGCAGCAGCACGGCGAATTCGTCGCCGCCGAAGCGTGCCGCGAAGTCCGTCTCGCGGCACGACGACTTGAGCGTCGCCGCGACGGTGCGCAGCACCTCGTCCCCGAACGCGTAGTCGGTCGTGTCGTTGATCGTCTTGAAGTTGTCGACGTCGATGAGCAGCAGCGACAGCGGATCTTGGTTGCGCTGCGCGCGCTTGAACTCGACGTGCAGCAGGTTGCGGAAGTGCTGTTCGCTGAGCAGCTCGGTCTTGAAGTCGTTCGTGACCTGGCCCTGCAGCTCGCGCGCGAGTTCGTGCAGGCCGTTGACGTGGTCGAGCGCGGCGGCGGCGAGCTCCACGCGGTGCAGGATCTCGTCGATCGAATGGGGCGGCATCACGAAGTCGCGGAGCGGCACCGCGAGGTGGCGCGCCTCCTCGAGGCCGTCCGGAGAGTCGACCAGGACCAGCACCGAGATCGGGCCGCGCCGGTGCAGGGCCTCGAGCAGGCCGAACTCCACGCCCTGCCGTCGCAGGACCAGCGGGTTCAGGATCGCGAGGTCGAACGACCCGGACTCGGTGAGTCGCTGGCTCGCGTCGAGGCTCCGGGACTCGGTCACGTCGTATCCGGTCCGCCGCAGGTGCCCGACCATTTCGCCGAGGTCGTCGCGCCGGTGGTTCAGCACCAGGGCTCGACGTATCCCTTTGCCAGGCACGGACATATCAATCAACGGGGTGGTCTCTCAGGATGCGGCCGGGCCGGAGGCTCGGGGTCGTGGAGGGGGGATCTCGGTCTCGGACCGCCGCGACGGACGTCGGCCCGGTACCAGATCTTCGCATCCGGCTGGGCATCTCGCCACAGTCCGCTGAGATCACGGAATTTAGGTGATCGCGCCGGGACGCGAAAGTCCGCCCTTGAACCGCGGGGGGCGGTTCTTAGAATCCCGCGCCCCAAATCCCCGTTCGCACCGAAAAACCACCGCAGGAAACGGATCTACCGTGCCAGTCGTAACCGTTCAGGAACTCATCGACGCCGGCGTCCATTTTGGACACCAGGCCCGTCGCTGGAACCCGAAGATGAAGCCCTTCATCCACGGTCGCCGGCACAAGATCCACGTGATCAACCTCAAGGAGACCATCCGCGGTCTCTACCAGGCACGTCACTTCCTCAACCAGATCGCCTCGATGGGTGGTCAGGTCGTGTTCTGCGGCACGAAGCGTCAGATCCGCGCCGTCGTCTCCTCGGAGGCGAAGCGCTGCAACATGCCGGCGATCACCGAGCGGTGGATCGGTGGCACGCTGACGAACTTCAACACGGTGCGTGAGCGGCTGACTCGCCTCGAAGAGATCGAGGCGATGGAAGCGGACGGCAGCCTCGAGCTGCACAAGAAGAAGGCGCAAGCCATGCTTCGCCGGGAGATGCGCAAGATCCAGCGCAACCTCGAGGGTGTCCGTGAGCTGCACGGCCTGCCGTCGGCGATCGTCGTCGTCGACCCGCGCCGCGAAGAGATCACGATGCGCGAGGCGCAACGGATGAACGTCCCGGTCGTCGCGATCCTCGACACCGACTGTGATCCGGATCTCGCGGACATCGCGATTCCGGCGAACGACGACGCGATGAGCTCCGTGCAGCTGATCCTGTCGAAGCTCGCGGATGCGATCATCGAAGGTCGCGCGACCGTCAACGAAGCCGACCTCGCCGCAGCGCAGCGGAATGCCGCGAACGATCCGCGTGCGCGCGAGATCGCCGGTCGCCGCCAGCAAGAGCGTGGCCCGCAGCGTGGTGGACGCGGCGGTGGTCGTGGTGGTCAGCAGGGTGGCCGTGGTGGCGGTGGTGGTCGAGGCGGTGGACGCTTCGCCGCGCGCGCTGGTGGTCACGCCGAGACGGTCAGCATCGGTGGACAGGCCGAGGCGCCCGAGACGAAGCCGGTCGAGGCTCCGCCGACGGACGCGCCGGCTGCGGCCGACGCGCCGGCTCCGGAAGCGCCCGCGACCCCGGCTCCGGAAGCTCCGGCGCCTGCTCCTGAGGCTGCCGCTCCCGAGGCTCCGGCCGCGGATGCCCCGGCCCCTGAGGCCCCCGCAGCCGACGCGACGCCGCCGGCGGAAGACAAGCCCGAAGGCCAGAGCTGAGTCCCGGCTCGGCCCTGCGCTGCGACCCGAATTTCCAACCCACATCCGACCCCACGGCGGGCGTCTGCCCGCAGAACGATGGCTCAAATCGACGCGAAGACCGTGATGGAGCTCCGGAAGATGACCGGCGCCCCGATGATGGACTGCAAGGCCGCTCTCCAGGAGACCGGCGGCGATATCGAGAAGGCACGTGACGAGCTTCGCAAGAAGGGCCTGCAGACGGCCGATGCGAAGGCCGGTCGCGAGTCCTCCGAAGGCACCGTGTTCAGCTACGTCCACCACGACGGCAAGCTGGGCGTGATGGCCGAAGTCACCTGCGAAACCGACTTCGTCGCTCGCAACGAGGACTTCAAGGAGTTCGGCAAGAAGCTCTGCCTGCACATCGCCGCGTTCACGCCGCGTTTCCTGACGCGCGAAGAGGTCGACGAGTCGGTCCTCGCAAAGGAGCGTGAGATCGTCACCGAGCAGACCCGCCAGCAGATGGCGGGCAAGCCGGACGCCGTCATCGAGAAGGCCGTCGACGGTCGCATGGGCAAGTTCTTCAGCGAGAACTGCCTGCTCGATCAGAACTGGATCGACGATGACAAGGCCTCGGTCGAGGAGACCCGCAAGGGTCTCGTCGGCAAGATCGGCGAGAACATCCAGATTCGCCGCTTCGTGCGGATGAAGCTCGGAGAGTGACGATGGCGCCCGCCGAACTCCGCCGTGTTCTCCTGAAGATCAGCGGCGAGAGTCTCGCGCGCCCCGGTGAGTCCGGCATCGACCCCGAGGTCGCCGCCGAGATCGCCGAAGAGATCCGCTCCGTCACCGAACTCGGCGTCGGCATCGCCGTCGTCGTCGGCGCGGGCAACCTGGTCCGCGGCGCGGAGTTCGCCCGTCTCGGGACGAACCGCGCGACCGGTGACCACATGGGCATGCTCGGCACCGCGATCAACACGCTCGCGTTGCAGGACGCACTCGAGCGGATCGAGATCGAGACGCGGGCGATGTCCGCGATCGAGGTCAACGCGGTCATGGAGCCGTACATCCGCCGCCGTGCGCTGCGCCACATGGATCGCGGCCGCGTCGTGATCCTCGCCGGCGGCACCGGCAACCCGTACTTCACAACCGACACCGCCGCCGCGCTGCGCGCGACCGAGCTCGGCGTCGACGCCGTGCTGAAGGCGACCAAGGTCGACGGCGTCTACACCGCCGATCCCAAGCTCGATCCTGACGCGACGAGGCTGACCGCCGTGTCCTTCCAGGACTGCCTCGACCAGGACCTACGGGTCATGGACCGCACCGCGTTCACCCTGTGCATGGAGAACGACATGCCGATCATGGTGTTCGACATGTTCGTGAAGGGGAACATGAAGCGGGCGGTGCAGCGGGAGGAGATCGGGACCTGGGTCACCAGCGCGCCATAGGCGCGCTGACTTGTCCTTGCCCCTCCTTGCCTGCCAGGGCGCGGCTGAGGCCATCTCCGGCAAGGGCAAGGGCCCCAGAGATGCCTCCTGCGGAGGCCACCACGTGAGTCAAGCGTGCCATCACGCTCGATCGACGAGCCGTCTCGAGCAGTCATCAGCCTTGGGACTTCCGCAACACCAAGGGAACCACGGGCACCACGTGAGTCGGGCAGTCGGGCCAACCGGCAGACCGACGATCGATGGCAGACGACGATCCTCTCCGTTCCCTTTGGAAAACGGGGCAGCCGTCACGGCAACCACGGTCTTGGCCGCTCCACGCAACGGGTTGGTTCGAGACCGTCCGACGACCGAGATCGCCGGCCAGCCCCATTGCTTCGGCAGTCTTTCCAAGAATTGATCGTTGCAGAGGGCTGTCACTGCTCGATCGCGTGTGAGTCACCAGAACCGCGGGAACGCCAAACTCACGTGGTGCTCGTGGTTCCCTTGGTGTTGCGGAAGTCGCGGGGCTGTCGACCGCCCGACATGGGCCGTCGACCAAGCGTGCAGGCACGCCCCACTCACGTGGTGGCCTCCGCAGGAGGCATCTCTGGTGCCCTTGCCCTTGCCCCTCGACCCCTGCCTGAGACGGTGGTGGCCCACCAGACCGCGGCGCTCGCCAAGGACCGCATCCTCCAGCAGGCCACGATCTCGATTCTGGCCCAGGCCAATGCGGCGCCCGAGCTCGCGTTGCCGCTGTTGCCGTGACGCAGGCGTGCGCCGATTCCCGGGCTTCGCTACGATCGGCGCCATGAACGAGGTCGTCCAAGAGATCGTCATGGAGTTCGAGGACAAGGTGGAGAAGGCGATTCACCACCTCACGGAGCACCTCGGAGGCATCCGCACGGGCCGGGCTTCGCCGGCGCTCGTCGACACGATTCGGGTCGAGGCGTATGGCGCGCAGAGTCCCCTGAACCAGCTCGCGCACATCTCGGTGCCGGAGGCCCGGCAGCTGATGGTCAAGCCGTTCGACCCCTCGATCATGAAGGACATCGAGCGGGCGCTGCTGACGTCGGATCTCGGGCTCTCCCCGGCGAACGACGGCAAGGTGATCCGGCTTTCGTTGCCGCCACTGTCCGAGGAGCAGCGCACCAAGCTCGTCGGCAAGGTCAAGGAGATGGCCGAGGCGGCCCGCGTCGCCCTGCGGAATTCGCGCCGGGACGCCAACAAGCACGCCGACCAGGCGCAGAAGGATCACGGCCTGACCGAGGACTTCAACCGCGACCTCCACGACCAGGTCCAGGACCTGCTCAAGAAGGCCGAGACGCGGGTCGACGAGATCCTCGCGAAGAAGACCGAAGAGATCATGACCGACTGAATCGCGGCTCGATCCTGTGCGCCCGAACGCATCGGGCGAACGAGGGCTCGATTCCGCAGTTCTCCGCACTCAGAGGCCGTCTCCGGGCCCCTCTAGGGAGGGTTCGAGCTTGACTCCCGTTGTGGGCTGGAGACACTCCCTCACCCGGGTTCGCCCGGGATTCCACGGGGGCGTAGCTCAGTGGTAGAGCAGCGGATTTTTAATCCGCTGGTCGCAGGTTCGATCCCTGCCGCCCTCACGAACTTTCCCCTGGCACTGCACTTCCGTCATGCCGCTCGACGCGGATTTCCTCAGCAAGCTCGTCTGTCCGAAGACCCGTCAGCCCCTGCGGCAGGCGAGTGCGGAAGAGCTCTCCGCGGTCAACGGCCGTATCGATTCCGGGGAAGCGCGCTCAGCTGGCGGGGAGACGATTTCCGATCCGGTGGAGGAAGGTCTCGTGCCCGAGGGCGCGGCGATCCTCTACCCTGTGCGGGACGGCGTGCCGGTCCTGCTCGCCGAGGAAGCCATCGAGCTTCCCGACCCATCCGCACGGTGACACAGACACACGGTGAACCGAGTTGAACTTCTTCCGCAAGTACCAGAAACCGATCCTGTTTACGGCGGTGCTCTTCGCCCTCGTGACGTTCTCGATCACGGGCGACATGCTGAGCTTCTTCGGCGGTGTGTTCCAGAAGCCGATCCCGCGTAGCTCGATCACCGTCGACGGCCGTCGCGTCGAGCTCACGGACGAAGACTACGTCATCGCGCGGGACATCGTGCGGCGACTGCAGTGGGACATCGTCCCCGTGCTGCCGGACATCTCCTCGGTCGATCCCAACGACCGCATGATCGACGCCGTTGCCGCGCTGCGGCGCCGCGCGATCCTCGCCGGGATCGAGGCCTCGTGGGACGAGGTCGACCGCGCGATCGACGCGACGTCGGCGAACCACGACAACGTCGACCCCCGCAGCCTCGGCGCGATCTTTTCTTCGTACGAGCACTACCGCCGGACGGTCTTCGAGAGCATGCGCGTCGCGACGATGGTGCGCCTCGAGTCGCTCGGTGCGCGTCTGTTCGACTACGACGTCGTCGAGCGTGCGCTCGCGGACAAGCATCGCATCGGCGTGCGCGTCGCGAGCCTCGACCGCGAGGAACTCGAATCCGAGATCGAAGCGCGCCTCGACGGCGAGGCCGACGCCGACAAGGTGCTCAGCGCCTGGCTGAAAGGGCTCGAAGACACCGACCGCCGTCGCCTCGGCTTCAACGCCGAAGACCGCGTCAAGCTCGAGTTCGTGCAGGTCGCGCTGGAGTCGTTCAACCCCGAAGAGTTCACCGAAGAGCTGAAGGACTTCGAGGTCTCGGACGCGGAAGTCGAACGCCTCTACAACGTCAACAAGCTGCAGCTGTTCAAGGTCGAGAAGGCCGAGGTCGAAGGCCCGCCGGAGCCGAAGGACAACGAGGACAAGGACAAGGACGAAGGCGAAGACAAGGATCCGAAGGACGGCGACGAGAACGAGCCAAAGGAAGACTCGAAGGACGACGAGAAGGATCAGGACGAGAAGTACAAGCCGAAGGACGAGTCCAAGCGCGCCAAGGACAAGGAGGCCCAAGAGGCTCCCGAGTTCCAAGAGCTCGACGGTCCGCTCAAGGAGTCGATCCGTAAGCGTCTCGAGGCCGAGAAGGTCCTGATGGCGATTTGGGGCGACGTCCAGATGGCGCTGTTCGAAGAAGTTTCCGCGCTCGCGACGGCTCGCTCGGAAACCGCTGGCGCGCTCGTGGCGGCCACCACGGCCCGTGACGACGCCAAGCGCGAGTCGGAAGCCGATCCCGACAACGAGGAGCTGGAGGCGGCGCTCGAGGCCGCCGAGCAGGCCTACGAGACCGCGAAGGAAGCGGACGAGACGGCCGAGAAGGCCGTCGCCGACAAGCGTCTCGCCTTCGACCTGAAGGCGCAGATCGAACAGCGCACGGCTGGCAAGGCGGGCTTCTCGATCTTCACGAGCGGCGACGAAGCCGTCACTGCCGACGAGCTCAAGGACCTCGAGGCGCTCGGTCGCTGGGACAACAGCTTCGTGACGCGTTCGCTCGATCACGAGGGTCAGTTCTCGACGCAGCCGCAGTGGACCAAGAAGGGCGTCTTCCTGTTCCGTGCGACGCAGCTGCAGAAGAGCCCGCTCAAGGACTACGAGGACGTCAAGGACGAGGTGCGCGCCGCGTACATCACCGAGGAAGCCAACTCGGTGGGGGACAAGCGGAAGGAGAAGTTCGAGGAAGAGCTCGACCGCCTCGGCCGCGAGAAGATCAAGGACAAGATCGCGGAGATCGAAGCCAAGAAGGCGACCGATCTCGAGGAGCAGCTCGCCGAGTGGCGTGAGGACCTCCAGAAGCGCATCGAAGAGAACCAGGCCAAGCTCGAGAACACCGGAAGCTCACGCGCCCGCAAGAGCTTCGAGAAGCTCTTGACGGACCTACGCGCCGAACTCGCGGACGAGGAGAAGAAGCGCGGCGACATCCAGACCGACCTCGACGACGCCTCCGAGATCGAGATCGAGGACGAAATCGCCAAGGTCCACAAGGACATCCTCGACGAGGCCGCCGCGACCGCCAAGTTCAAGGTGTTCGACATCGAGCCGCGCCTCGGTCGTCCGATTCGCCGCGGTCCGATCGACCACCTGTCCAACGAGGTGCAGTTCCTCTACTACCAGGGACGCGTCAACGACCTCGAGGAAGGCGATTCGACGGGCGTGCTCGACGACCGCGTCCGCCGCTCGAACTACTTCGCGGTGTGCACGCACCGCGGCCCGGCCGAGCTCGGCGACATGACGCGCCTGGACGTCCTCGAAGCGATCGAGCGCGAGAAGCGCGGACGCCTGGCGATGGCCGTGCGGCAGTCCTACTCGAAGGAAGCGCTGGTCGCGCGACTCGGCTTCGAAGAGCCGGGCGACGACTCGATCGAAGCCGCGTCGGATGACGACGAAGAGGCCAAGGACGACGACAAGGGCGACGCCGAGAACAAGGACGACGGCAAGGGCGAGGGGCCGAAGTAGTCGGTTGCGGCGTCGACCGAGCGACGGGCCGGGTCACGGAAGCGTGACCCGGCCCGTTTGCGTTGAGGGCAAGGGCAACCCAGCGTCAGGCGGGCCGCGCGACCGCGATCAGCGAGTGGCCGAACGGGAAGCTCATGTTGCGCAGCAGGAACTTCTCCGAGCCCATGAAGGCCGCGAAGATGTCGTTCACGAAGCCGGGGAACTCGTGGCTCAGGTTCGTCTGCTCTTCGGGCAGGCCGACGAGCTTCTCCTTGAGCTTCACCGTCAGCACGGCCGGCAGGATCAGCGGGAACAGGAAGGCGTTGAAGTAGCTCGCCTTCTGGATCTTGAAGCCGGTTTCCTTCAGCAGGCGCACCAGCGGGCCGCGGCGGTAGCGGCGGCAGTGGTGGACCAGGCGGTCGTTCTGCGAGTAGAGGAACTGGTAGGCCGGCACCGAGATGAACAGCGAGGCCTCGGGCTTGAGGATGCGGCGCACCTCGCGCAACACGCCCGCGTCGTCGGGGATGTGCTCGATCGTGTCGAACAGGCCGACGAAGTCGAAGCTCGCGTCTTCGAACGGGAGCTCGTGGCCGGAGGCCGTGATCACGTTCTCGTAGCCGCGCGACTTGCAGTAGGCCATCGCGTCGTGCGCGATGTCGAGGCCGAACACCCGGCCGAAGCGTTCGAGCGGGCCGAGGAGGCCGCCGGGGCCGCAGCCGATCTCGAGTAGGTCGAGGTCGCGGCGTCCTTCGAGCTCGCGCTCGAGGATGTCCATGAAGATGTCGCGGCGGCCGCGGAACCAGAAGTGGTTCTCTTCGAGGTCCGCGAACTGGTCGTAGACCGACGCGTCCATGCGCGCGTACTGGAGAGCTTCTCCGGTCATGCCTGCGAGTGTCCGTTGGCGTTGGTCTTGGGGCGCGCCGCTACGACCATCTCGTCGCCGAAGTTGAGATAGATGTTGGCGCGCTTCATCAGGGCGAGGGGGCTGAGCACGACGCTCGCCACCTTGTTGAGTCGAGCCGCGCGCTCGGCGATGAAGCCGAACGAGACGTACTTGCCGCCGTAGGAGCTCGTGAGGTGGTCGACTTCGAAGCCCGCTTGTTCGAGGACCAGCTTCACCGTCGCCGGATTGAAGTGGTAGATGTGCTCTTCGTGTTTGAAGTGGTGCCAGCGTGGCCCGAGCTTCTTCGCGAACCGGCTGTCGACGTTCTGGGTCTCGAGGATCAGGTGGCCGCTCGGCTTGAGCAGGCGGCGGGCCTGACGGAGCAGGTCCTGTGGGTCGGGGACATGCTCGATCACGTCCCACATCGTGACCAGGTCGAAGCTGCCGGGCTGGAAGCGCTCGTCGTCGGGAAGGCTGTCCAGCATGCCGACCCAGACGCGGTCCTCGCCGAGCTCCTCACGGGCTTCGCGGGCGATCGCCGCCGAGACCTCGACGCCGTAGCCGTCATAGCCCTCGGCGTTCGCGACGCGCAGGAAGTAGCCGGCCGCGCAGCCTACGTCGAGGATGCGGGCGCCGGGCTTCAGGTAGCGCTTCACGAACCGCATGCGGCGGCGGAACGTCTTGAGGTAGAGCGGCGCCTCGTCGGCGTAGCTGGCGTAGCCCTTGGTCTTGGGACTGTCGCTGCGCCAGTAGTCCTCGTCGTAGAGGGTGTGGATCGAGTCGTCGCTGTAACGCGGCGTCACGTAGACGAAGCCGCATGACGGACAGCGCAGGACCTTGAAAGGCGTCTCTGCGAACTCGAGCTTCGTCTCGGTGCTGCCGCAGATCTGGCACGTCGTGACGTCGATCTGCGTGCGCGTCACCCGAAGTACTCCTCGCCCGTGGCGACGGCCGCGTGCCCGGTCTCCTCACCGGTCGCGAGCTCGATGCCCATCTTGCGACCCATCTCGACCGACTGGTCCATGTTGTTGTAGCGGAAGTTGCCCTGACGACCCGTGGTGTGCAGGTTCTCGAGCGTTCCGACGAACTCTTGGATCGGTTTCAGGTGGTCGGCGTACTGCAGGTCGTAGACCGGATACGCGAACGGGATGCGACGGATCGAGCTGCTGAGCACCTCGTTCTCGCCGATCAGGCCGACCGACTGCAGGTCCTTCTCGGCGATCTTCTGCAGCTCCTCTTGCGAGGCGCGCCAGATGTCGTCGCCGCGGCGGCAGGTGATCTCGGCGCAGATCATCGTCTTGCCTTCCGGCGCCGAGAACTTGCTGAAGTTCTTGAACTCGCAGATGCGGTGCACGGTGAGCTTCATCTCGGGCAGGTAGACCCAGCTGTCCGGACTGACCTGCTCGCGGTCGAGCTTCAGATAGACGAACACGATCGAGATGTACTGCAGCGCGCGGCAGCTCTCGAGCACGTGGTCCGGCGCGGATGGCGCGGCGGCCTTCGCGAGCGCGGTGATCGGGATCGTGTTGACGTATTCGTCTCCCTCGATGGTCTGACGCTTGTGCTTGCCGTATTCGATGCCCGTGACGGTGTTGCCGTCGCGCAGTACGCGAATCGCCGGCGAGTTCACGAGGACGCGCGACTCGGGGCTGATCTCCTCGATCTTGCGCGCGTAGCCGCGCGGCAGCTCGCCGATCCCGCCGTACTTCGGGTAGATGAAGCTCGTGACGAGCGTCCGCGGCGTCTCGCCTGCCTTGGGCCGGAAGAGGGTCTTCTTGACGGTGTCCCAGAGGTTGAGCAGCGTGATGCGTTGGCTCGCCCAGTCGGCCGAGATCTGGCTCGGCGGCATGCCCCAGGCCTTCTCGGTGTACTGACCGAAGAAGATGCGATAGAGCGTCTTGCCGAAGCGCTTCGTGACCCAGCTCTCGAAGTCCTTGTCCGAGTATCGCTTCAGCCGCGTCGTGTCCAAGAAGCGCACCCACATGTAGTCGAGCATCGCCTTGATCAGCAGATGCTTCGGCATGCTGCGCAGCACGTTCGAGGCGACCAGCGGGTAGTCGAAGAACTTGTTGAACAGGACGATTCGCGACAGCCGTTGGGCGGTGACGATGTTGTCCTCACCGATGATCTCCCGGACGTGGTCGATCAGGTTGCTGTCTTGGCTGTGGAAGCGGTGCGGTCCGAAGTCGTGCGTCCAATACTCGTCGCCGTCCTCGATGAACGAGGACGCCATGCCACCGACATGGGGTTCGCGTTCGAGAATGGTGACGCGGTGGCCACGAGTCACGAGCTCGTAGCCGCAGGACAGACCTGCGAGACCACCTCCGAGGATGACGACGTGCTTGCTCATGAGAGGCGAAGTTGTGAGTCAGCGGTGCGGGATGCAGAGAACGCCCTGTGGCACGCCGACCGCCCTACTGCATCGGCTGGTCTGGGGCGGGGACTGCAACGGTCGTTCGGGGAGAGCTGGAGAAGTCTACTGTTCGGTGTAGGGCTGTAGAGGCTTGGATTGTTGAATATCTAACGTTTTACCAGTGAGCCATTTACGGCTGATCGCCTTGAACATTGCCCACGCGGTTTTGGCCTGCCGAGCGAACGAGTCCGAGTGCTTCGACTCGCCGCCGGCGCGCTGTCGGTAGGTCACCGGAATCTCGATGACACGGGCTCGGCCGAGGAGTGCGGCGCACATCATCTCGGGCGAGAACGCGGGGCCCGTTTGGCTGAGGTTGGGCCGCATCCGTTCGAAGGTGTCCCGCGTCACGGCGCGGTAGGTGCAGCCGACGTCCGTGAAGCGCGGTTCCGATGGGCGCATCCACAGCAGCTGGAGATACTTGGCCATGAACACGTTGCCCCAGCGCAGCAGGAACCGCATGTTCGCGCCCTGCTCGACCATCTGCTTCGTCGTGCGGGTGCCCATGACCATACCGGCGTCGTCGATGTAGGACAGGAGCTTCGGCAGGTCGCGCGCGGCGAACGAGCCGTCGGCTTCCACGAGCACGAGGATGTCGCCCTTCGCAGCGGACATGCCGGCGAACAGAGCCGCGCCGTAGCCCGGCCTCGACTCGGAGACCACGCGCGCACCGGCGGCCGTCGCGAGCTCCGCGGTGCGGTCGGTGCAGTTGTTGTCGACGACGACGATCTCGTCGATCTGCTCCATCCGCCGGAACTCCTCGACGACGTCTTGGATCGTCTCCTCCTCGTTGTAGGCGGGGACGACCAGTGAGACAGTTCGATTTCCGTGCATCGGGACAGTGGGAGGATACCCCGCGTCGCGGGGTCCGGGAGTATGCTGCGAAGATGCGATCCCGACACCCCCTCCCCACCGGATTCTGGCTCCTCGGGGCGGTTTTTGCCGTCGCCGCAGTCGCGCCTTCCCAGGCGAAGGCTCCCGCGCAGGCCGCGGAGAAGAAGCGCCAGGAAGTGGTCATTTTGGGCGCGAGCCTGAGCGCGGGATTCGCCTGTCCCTGGCCCGACGAGGACGGCAACCCCAATCGCACGGAGCGTTTGAAGAAGGCGCTCGGCAGCCTCTGGGACCGGGACACCGCGCGAGTCCGAGACCTGAGCGACCTCCTGACGTTCCAGAGCCCCGTCAAGAAACAGACGCCCCGGGTGGCCCGGGCGATGAAGGCGGATCCGGACCTCCTCCTCGGCATCGATTTCATGTTCTGGTTCGGCTACGGCTCGGTCTGGTCGCCGAAGCGCGACGCCCGGCTGGAGCGCCAGCAGCAGGCATTCGCGATGCTCGAAAAGTTCGATTGCCCGATCGTTCTCGGGGACTACCCGGACATGACCGGGGCCGACCCGCGCATGCTGCGCCAGTCCCAGATCCCCAAGCCGGCCGTGCTGAAGGAGCTCAACAAGCGGCTGCACGAGTGGGCGGATGCGCGCGACCACGTGACGGTGTTTCCGCTCGCGGAGTGGGTCGCGCAGATGAAGAAGGAGGGCCGGTCGGTCTACGTCGAGGACGAGGAGGTGCAGCTCGGGCCGAAAGCGCTCTTGCAGAGCGACCGGCTGCACCCGACCAAACTCGGGCTCGCGGTCGTCGTCGACGGCTTGACGAAGATCCTCCTGACCGCGCTGCCGGACGACTCGCCGCTGCGCGCGGATGACGTCGAGTTCACGGACGTCGTCGAGGTCGTCGGTGCCGAGGAAGAACTCGAAGACGCGATGGCGAAGCCGGCCAAGCCGGTCGCTCCGAACGCCGACGGCGGCAAGAAGGCCTGAGGGTTCAGAAGGCCTGAGGGTTCAGAAAGACAGAGGACGACAGAGGACTCAGAAAGACAGAGGACTCAGAAAGATTGAGGATTCAGTCGCCGATTGCCTCGCGCCACTTCGGTAGCTGGCGCAGGGCGGCGAGGACTTCGCGCAGCAGGCGTCGGGCGGCATTCGAGAGGTCGAGCGGCCGATCGGGCACGAGGGCCTCTGCAGCGTCGACTTTGCCGCGTGCCTGGAGCTGACGGGCGTAGAGCACGCGGACCCGATCGTCCGCGATCTGGGCCGGCATGCGCGACGCGTCGATGACGCGGGTCGACTTCGGGTTCTCGAGGATCGAATCGAGCGCGTGGATGTAGTTGGCCTCGAGCACGAGGAGGGCCGAGCCGCGGGGGTCGGACGCGTGGACGGCGCCGCCGAGGTCCGACAGATGGGATGCGAGATCGCGGCGCAGGCTCGCGTGAGGGCGCGCGTAGAGGGTCGCGATCCCGCGGGGCACCTGCTTGCGGGTGCACAGCCGGGTCGCGGCCAGGAGCGTGCCGCGCGGGTTCTCGGGATCGATCGTCAGGAGGCGGCGTAGCGCGAGATCCGTGGTCTCGTCGTCGCCGGCCTGATGCGCGATCTCGGCCGTCAGGAAGAGCGCGTTCGTGTTGTTCGGGTCGAATCGGGCGATGCTCTCGAGGTCCGATCGGCTCGCGGACAGAGTCTTGGTGGCGTCCGGTTCGACGCGTCGCGCTTCGAGGACGCGCAGCTGGCGGAAGCGACTCTCCGAGGGGTGACACGCGATCGCAGACGTCAGGGTGTCGAACCGCTCGCCTGTGTCGCTCTGCGGCGTCGTGAAATGGTTGGCGATCTGGTGCTGCGCGAACACGACGAGGGCGCCGAGGAACAGCGCGATCACGCCCCCGGCGTGGATCAGCCAGTGCTTGGATCCCGCCCCGTCCGGATCGACGCGTCCGTGGCCGAGCCAGCCGGCCCAGGCGAACGCCAGCATCGCAGTCGGCGCGTTCGCCAACGGCGACCGCGCGCAGCCGAGGATCAGGAACGCGAGCACCGGGAGCAGCTGCATGGCCCGGGCGCGCGTCAGCTCGCGTGGCCGGATGACGACGAACCAGAACGCGATCCACAGGAGTAGCGCGGGCACGCCGCCGTCGACCGCGACCTCGATGTGATCGTTGTGCGCGGTGTCGACGAAGGTCGCGAACTGACGGCCGAAGCTCGAGAGGTCGATCTCCTCGGGGCTGCGGTAGCGCGGATACTCGTACCGGAACTGCGCCGTGCCGTGCCCGAATACGGGCGCGTCGCCGACCATCGTCGCGCACGAGGACCAGATCTCCTGCCGCACGGCGATCGTCGAGGGTTGTTCGACGACGACGGTCTCGGCTCCGCCGGGACGCGCATCGTCGGGAAGGGACGCCGAGAGCCAGCCGAGGAGCGCGGCGGCGAGCGTGATCGACGCCACGGGACGACCGGCCCGGGACGCGCAGAGCGCCGTCAGGCCGACCGCGGCCGTCGCGAGCAGGCCGGCGCGCGAGCCGTTGATCCCGAGGTAGACCGCGCACGGCAGGATCGCCACCGCTCCCGGGATCGACAGCGAACCCTGCGTCGCGGCAACGAGTCCGATCGCGATACACACGGTCACGAACTCACTCGCGACGTTGCGGTTGCCGAGCGTGCTGACGGCCTGCGTCATCGCGTAGCCGGTTGGCCACTCGACGCCCATGAACTGTAGAATGCCGTAGCCCGACACGATTGCGCCGACGGCGAGCGCGGCGCGAAGCAACGCGGCTGGTGGACGCGTCGCGCCCCAGACGAACGTCAGCCACAGTCCCGCGGCGTAAGCCGTGCGCAGCAGAGCTTCGATCGTGTTCGTGACCGCGATGCTGCGGACGAGGAACCACACGCACAGGGCACCGAACAGCATGGTGCCGCGCGGCAGCTGAGCCGGCCACCATCGGCGCGAGGTGAGGGCGAGACCCGCCGCGACGACGAGAAGCAGGCCGCGTCGCGCGAGTTCGAAGTCGAGCCAGCGCGCCTCGAAGGGGAGGGCGGTGAGCGCGACGAGCGCGACTACCAACCATGCCCCGTCCGCCCGGCGCGCTTCGGTCACGGGCTGGCCGGCGCCTCGTCGAAGGTCAGGATCGCGTCGACGAACGCCGTCCGGTCGAAGTCCTCGAGGTCGTCGATGCCCTCGCCGACGCCGATCAGCTTGACCGGCAGCGGCAGCTCGCGGCGGATGCCGAACACGGCGCCGCCCTTCGCGGTGCCGTCCATCTTCGCGAGGATCAGGCCGCTCACGTCGGCGGTCTTCGTGAACTCCGCCGCCTGCCGAATCGCGTTTTGGCCGGTCGTCGCGTCGAGCACCTGAAGCGTCTCGTGGGGGGCGTCCGGGATCTGCTTGCGGATCACGCGGACGACTTTCTCGAGCTCGCTCATCAGGTTCTTCTGCGTGTGCAGGCGGCCGGCCGTGTCGACGATCACGTAGTCGACGCCACGCGCTTTGGCTGCCGCGACCGTGTCGTAGGCGACGGCCGCGGGGTCGGCGCCGGTGCCCTGCTTGATGATCGGGATGCCGATGCGTTCCGACCACAGCGTCAGCTGTTCGACCGCGGCCGCGCGGAACGTGTCGCCCGCGCCGAGCATGACCTTGTGGCCTTGCTTGTGGAGCCGGTTCGCGAGCTTCGCGATCGACGTGGTTTTGCCCGAGCCGTTGACGCCGACGACGAGGATGACCGTCGGGCCGTCACTCGCCTTCGCGAGAGTGCCCTCACAGCCGTCGAGGCGTTCGAGCAGGCGCTCGCGCAAGAACGCGGGGACTTCCGCGCTCTCGGCGATCTCCTTCTTGCGGTACGACTCCTTGAGCTGGTTGACGATCTCCGAGCCCGTAGGACCGAGGTCCGCGGTGTAGAGCACCTCTTCGAGTTCTTCGAGGAAGTCGTCGTCGAGCTTGCGGCCCACGCCAAAGAGTCGGCTCAGGCCCTGGGTCAGTCGGTCGCGAGTCTTCTTGAGTCCGGCGAAGAGCTTGCCAAGCACCGTGGGTCTCTCAGGCTTCCGTGTTCGCAGCGTCCATGGTCGCCGGCGCGCCAGCGGCTCCCTGCGTGCGCGGCGACGCGTAGTCGAGTCGCACGCGGTCGAGGATGCCGTTGATGAACGCGCCGGAATTTGCGGTCGAGTACTTCTTACCGAGCTCGATCGCTTCGTTGATCGTGACCTTCGGCGGGATGTCGTCGCAGTGCAACAGTTCGTGGATCGCCATCCGCAGAATGTTGCGGTCGATCACGGCCATCCGCTCGAGATCCCAGTTGCGGGCGACGATGCGGAGGACGCCGTCGATGTCGCCACGCGTCTTGTGCGTACCCTCGATCAGGCGCTTCGCGAAGCCGCGCGCATCCTTGTCCTTGCACTCCGACTCCAGGAACTCCGCGAGTTCCGTGAGGGAGGGTTCCCGCCGCAGATCCAGCTGGTAGAGGAACTGCACGGCCACTTCGCGCGCGCGCGTCCGGCGGCGCATGACGGGTGGTTTTGTGGACATCGGAAGGTCGCGTCGAAAGAACAGAGGGGGAAGCGCGGGAGGGTAAGCCGCCGAGCCGCGGGAATCCAGGGGGGGAGCCATGGTCGCTTGCGGCCGGACGTGCAGGGGCCGGAACCCGACCGGGATTTCCTCTACGATCAGGGAGTCCCCGCGAATCTCCTCTGAGAACACAACACTCCAATCCATGCACGCACCTCGCCTGCTTTGCGCCTCCGTGATCCTGAGCCTGGCCCCGGCCGCGTTCGCCCAACAGTTCCAGTACCAGGCCGGCGCCGTGCCGACCGGGCCCAACGATCCCACCGAGTGGAGCGAGTCGCTCGAGGTGTTCGATGCCGACGGCGACGGCGACCTCGACGTCATGTTCGCGAACGGCGTCGGGTTCTCCGGACCCGGCGGCGCGCGCGCGCCGACTCTGCTGATCAACAACGGTGGGTTCTCGTTCTCTTCGGCGCCCAACCAGATCCCTGCCGGCTTCACCCAGCAGGGTAAGGGCATGACCGTCTGCGACATCGACGGCGACGGCGACGAGGACGTCATCTTCGCGAACGCGTTCGTCACGCAGCCGCGCATTCTCGTGAACGACGGGTCGGGCACTTTCACGGACGGCGCTGGGCGGCTCCCGAACGTCAACCTGAACAGCTTCGCCGTGGCGCAGGCCGACGTCGACGACGACGGCGACATCGACCTCGTGTTCACCGACGCGGGACCGAACGCGTTGGGTCCGCCGGGGGGTGTGCCGCGCCTGATGATCAACGACGGCAACGGGTTCTTTGCGGAAGAGCCGGGCCAGATGAACGGCGTCCTCAAGGTCGCGCCCATGGCCGTGACCGCCGTGGACATCGACAACGACTTCGACCTCGACATCATCGTGGACGGCCGCTCGGTCGGGCAGCATCTCTACCTGAACGACGGCACCGGGACGTTCTCGTTCGCCGGCGCGAGCGTCCTGCCGCCCGGGAGCACGTTGATCTACGAGACCGACTGGGCCGACCTCGACAATGACACCGACATCGACGGCTTCTACACGTCGCTGTCCGGGTTCAACGAGGGGACCGCGCGCAACAACCTCGTGCCGAGCGGAAACCTGACGTTCACCGGCGCGACGAACACTCTGTCCGGTCTCAACGGCAACGACGACAACGAGGTCGCCTACCTCGACTACGACAACGATGGCCTGCTCGACGTGATCGTCGCGTCGCTCGGCAACAACCGCGAGAAGCTCTACAAGAACCTCGGGACCTTCGCCGTCGGGTCGTTCCAGTACCAGGCGACCGGGTTCTCCGCGGTCACGGATTCGACGCTCGACGTGGCGGTCGGGGATCTGGATGGCGACGGCCGCTACGACGTCGTCACCGCGCAGGGTGAGTCGGGTTCGTTCCTGAACCGGATGTACAAGAACAGCGGTCCGATGGACACGATCGCCCCGTGGATCGGGCGGATCGAGGATCGTCCCTTCATCGGGCTCGAGGATCTCAAGCTCGGTCAGTCGATCGTTCGTGCGTGGATCCAGGACGCGACCGTCGACAGTGGTCGCACGTTCGTCGAGGCGGACCTGAACGTCGTCGTCACGTATGACGATGGCTCCAACTCCGGGCTCGTCGTCGAGCCGATGAGCTACAGCGGCGGGGGCATCTGGCGCGGCGGGATGCCGGTTTCCCTCGTGGCGCCGGAGTTGGTCGGCGCCACAGTCAGTTACTCCATCTCTGCTCGGGACCCGGTGGGCAACATTTCGGTGTCGCCGGTCAGCACTCTCGTGGTCTGCGGTACGGCCGCCTACGGTCCGACGACAGGCAACAACTGCCTGACTCTCGCCATGTCTCCGCCCCCGAAGATCGCGCGTCCGTTCACGATCAGCGCGATGATGGGGCCGCCGGATCTGATCGGGTCGCTGTGGATCGGCTTTGCGCCGACCAACCTGCCGTTCATGGGGGGCACAGTGCTCGTCGATCCGTCGACGATCGTCGCGGTGCCGGTGCAGCTCGATTGCTACGGCGTGCTCGTCCTGTCGACTTCGATCCCGAACAAGACGTCCGCCGGCGTCGAGCTGTTCTGCCAGGCGATCTTCTTGGATCCGGGTCTGCCCGGAGGGCTGAAGTACACGCAGGGCCTGCAGGTCCTCGTCTGCCCGTAACGCGGTTGCCCGCGAGGCGACGGGCGCGGATCTGCTAGAGAGCCGACTTGACGGCGAGCATTTCGAGCGCGGCGAGCGCGGCGTCCGCGCCCTTGTTGCCGGCTTTGCTACCCGCGCGCTCGAGCGCCTGCTCGAGTGTCTCGCACGTGAGCACGCCGAACGACACCGGCTTGCCCGACTGGACGCTCGCGTCCAGGATGCCGCGGGCGGCCTGGTTGCAGACGTGGTCGTAGTGCGTCGTCGAGCCGCGGATCACCGCGCCGAGTGCGATCACGGCGTCCGCGTCCGTGTCCGCGAGCCAGCGGCACACCACGGGTAGCTCGAACGCGCCCGGGACCCACACGACCCGGATGTCGTCGGCGGCTACGCCGTGGCGGGTCAGCGCATCGATCGCTCCGTCGCGGAGCCGATCGGTCACGAGGCTGTTGAAGCGCGCGATCGCGATCGCGAATTTGCGGCCGTTGCCGTCGAGCGTGCCTTGGATCGTCTGGACCATGGTCAGGCGATGATGGGCGAACCCGGGCGGGGTCTCAAGAGCGAGTTCGCTCGCTTGCGACCGTTCGCACGAACAGCGACGGGCGCAGCAGACGGAACGCGTGATCGACCTCGAGCAGGCTCTCGTGTTCGCCCAGGACGAGCAGACCGTCCGGGCGCACGAGCGCGTGCACGTGCTGGAGCACGCGACTCTGGGTCGTGACGTCGAACTCCGGGAGGACGTGACGCAGGAGGACGAGGTCGAACGTGCCGCGATTCTCGAGTGGCCGCATCAAATTGTGCACAGCGAACTCGAGCTGCGCCGAGCCCTGGAATTCGCGTGCGCGCGCTTCGGTGAGCCGGCCGGAGTGGACGTCCGTCCCGAGGACGGTCGCGTCGACGCCGTACTCGTCGCAGAGGGTCGCGAGCCCGAGGGCTTCCGTGCCGTCGCCGCAGGCGGCGCACCAGGCGCGGAGCGATGCGCCGGCGCGATCGCGGAGCCATTCGTGCAGATGGCGCCACGTCGCTTCACTCTCGTGGAGCGGTGTCGAGGTCCCGGGGACGACGGCGTCGATCCAGCCCTGCATTTCGTCCGGGCTGCCGCCGTCGCGAAGCAGAGCGAGATACTGCTCGAACTCCGAGAGCTTCAGGTCGGCGAGTCGCTCGCGCAGCTGGCGCTCGAACGCGCCCCGGTCGCCCGGTGCCAGGCGAATCCCGGTCGTCTGCTCGAGGAGCTCCTGGAACTGCTGCAGAGTGGCGGCGGTCAGCTGGGGTGTCATCGCGAGGGCCTCTGTCCCCGTTATCGGCACCCGGGCGGGGGATCTGGATGTCTCGAAGTGGGTTTCGGGTTGCCGCGCGCGGGGCCGGCGCAATGATGTGCGGCCCATGGTGGTGGTGTTTTGGGTGTTGTTCGCTTCGACGGTCGCGGCTCTGGCCGCGACCGCATGGGCCGGGATCCGCGGCCGGCGACGGACCCACTTCGTCTGCGTCGCGATCACCCTGACGCTGCTCTATGCGACGATCCGAATGACGCGATCGCTCGTGGAGAACGTGACATTTCGGGAGTGGGACCTGGCGTTCCACCTGAACTTCGCGATCACCGCGACGGCGCTGATCGTGCCCGTCGCGATCACCGGAATCGGCTACGCGATGCGCGGTGGGCGAGTCTGGCGGCTGCTCCACCGCACCGCCGTGATCCTGTTCGTGGTCGCGGTTCTGGTCGCGACGGCGACGGGGATCTGGGCGTTCTCCCGCGCGAGCTGATTCCAGCCCGTCGGTCGAATCGGCCGATAAGCGGGAGAGTGAGTTCCGTCGATACGCAGACACCGAACGAATCTCTCGGGGACACGAGCGTCGAAACCGTCGCCTCGCCGTCGGTCGAGCCGACGCCCGCGACGCCCGCTTCGCGGCGCCACGCGCGCTTCCCGCTCGATCGCGAACCGTCTGCGGGTCGCGCGTTCGGCAAGCGATTCCTGCGCGATCTCGGTCGCGGCATCGTCGTCGTGCTGGTCCTGCACCTCTTCGTCGTGCAGATCTCCGTCGTGCGCGGCCTGTCGATGCAGCCCAGTCTGTTCGACGGGGATCGTCTGATCGTCGACCGCCTGACCTACTCGTTCGGCGACGTCGACCGGTTCGACGTCGTCGTGCTCCGCAATCCGCGCGACAAGAGCGTGGACTACGTGAAGCGCGTCGTCGGCTTGCCCGGCGAGACCGTCGAGATCCACAAGGGCAGCGTGTTCGTGAACGGCGTCGAACTCGACGAGCGCTTCGAGTTCATCGACGACACGACTTCGATGGCCGAGGTGATCGTCCCCGGTGGTCACTACTTCGTGCTCGGCGACAATCGGCCGGTGAGCTGTGACTCGCGCGAGTTCGGACTCGTGCAGCACGAGCTGCTCAAGGGCAAGGTGCGCATGCGGTTCTGGCCGCTGACGCGCATGTCGATGTTCTGAGAGCGCCTGAAGTTCTGAGAGCGCCGGAACGCGGCGCCTCCGAGATTCAGCGAACCTCGAGAACCAGGCCGAGAATCGGCTGGAGCTGTCCCGCCGTGTCGGTGAGGTCTTCGCTCCACACGCGACCTGCGGCGCGCGCGATTCCCGCCGTGACCATGTGTGTGTCGGACGCGAACAGCGTGCGCGCCGGCGTCACGTCGCCGAAGAACACCGGCGCGGACAGGGCCTGGCAGAAGTAGAGGGTGCCCGGGTCGACGCCCGCGATGTCGATCTCGACCTGGGCGCCCGTGAAGTAGTCCGCGATCGTCGCCACGGCGGCGGCGACTTCGATCTCCCAGAAGCAGCCGGGGCCGCCGGCGATCGTGAGGTCGAGTGGCTGCGGTTCTCGCTCGAAACCGAACGCGAAGAACACGGTGGACCCGCCGTTCGGTCCGGTCGCGGTGTGGGTGACGACTTCGTTCGCGATCGAGGTCGTGAGCGCGAAGTTGCCGCAGCCGACCATGACCTCGGCGGTGCGTGGAGTCGGGTCTTCCTGGGCGAGCGCGAATGCCATCGGCGTCGCGTTCGTGTGCGAGTGCACGATGAACTCGACGCACAGTGGACCGCTGCCACCGAACACGAATGGTACGTCGCACGGCACGACGAGATCGAACGGCGGGAGCCCTTCGATCGGGAGTTCAGTCTCGGGGAACGACACGATCCGTCGCGGCAGTGCAGCGACGAGATCGCCGCCGCGATTCAGCGCGAACTGGTCGGACATCGTCGCGGCGGTCGTTGGGGCGGTGCTGAGTTCCATCGCCATGTCCGCCGTGAAGGCCGGGACCGTGCCGGAGCTGTCGATGCGTCGGATCGCGATGCCGGTGATCGTGCGGGCCGATCCCGCGAGTCCGTCGTGCACCTCTTGGTAGCGCACGATGTCGCGCGTCGGCAGGCCGAGCGGGAAGCCCGTGCTCGTGGTCGTGTCGAGCCATTCGAACGCGGCCGGG
Source organism: Planctomycetota bacterium (assembly GCA_028281765.1). Classification (GTDB taxonomy): domain Bacteria; phylum Planctomycetota; class UBA1135; order UBA1135; family UBA2386; genus JANQJF01. Next base: position 60,528 of record JANQJF010000086.1, read on the forward strand.
TCGACGACCGACTGCGTCAGGGCGGGGGCCGCGAGAGCGGCCACGGCGAACGTGGCGCGAGCGAGCTTCACGAGACCATGGTCGCTCGCGAGGGCGCCGGGGTCAAACGGGCGTCTCGCGCACGACCGTATTCGCGAGCGTGCCGAGGCCGTCGATCGTCCCGATGACGAGGTCGCCGTCTTGGAGGGGCCCGACGCCCTCGGGGGTGCCCATCGCGAGCAGATCCCCCGACCGCAGCGACGTGTGGCGGGACAGGTAGGCGATGGCCTCCGCGATCCCGACGACCATCAGCGACAGCGTGCTCGACTGGCGCAGCTCGTCGTTGACGCGCAGTTCGATCTTGGCGTCCCGGATGTCGATCGCGTCCGCGGGCGCGACCCAGGGGCCGCACGGGCCGAAGGTGTCGAATGACTTGCAGCGCAGCCACGGCTTCTGCGCGCCGCGGTCGTCGCCCTGCATGCGCCGCGCCGTGACGTCGTTGAAGATCGAGTAGCCCGCGACGAGGTCGAGTGCGTCCTCTAGGGTCACGTACTTGCGTGGCGGACCGTCGAAGCCGAGCAGCACCGCGAGTTCGATCTCGTGGTCGATGCGCGTGTCGATCCAGTGGGGGAGCACGATCGGTTCCCCGTGGGGGCGCAACGAGTCGACGAGCTTTGTGAAGAACAGCGGTTCGTCCGGTACCTCGTGGCCGAACTCCGCGGCGTGCGCGGCGAAGTTCTTGCCGAGGCAGAGGATTTTGCTCGGCGCCGGCTGCGGCACGAGGAAGCGTGGCGTGGTCGCGAGCCGCGTCGCGCCTTCGGCGAGCCGCGCCAGATCGTCCGCGCGCATACCGCCCCGCCCGAGCTCGACGATCGGATCGAAGTCCCCGGCGTCGAGGAGTTCGACCGCGTCATCGTGCGGGCGCGCGATGCCGACGCGCGGGCCGGAGTCCGCCGCGTAGCGAAACCACGCCGGCGCGGCCGGCGGCGTCAGCATGCTCACTGCGCGCAGCGCTGCAGTGCGAGCAGCGCGTAGATCGTGCAGACCGTGTCTTGCCCTTCCCACCAACGCGTGTTCGCGTCGTTGAGCCAGGACCCGTCCTCACGCTGGAGGCTCGCGAGCTTCGCCGCGAGGTCGGTGCGCCAGTCGACGGTCTTCGATTTGCCTTCGTCCGTCGCCTCGACGCGGTCGATGCCCGCGTTGTCGAGCGCCTGCGCGAGCACCATGTAGTAGTAGTAGAGTCCCTGATACTTCGTCTTCTCGGGCAGCAGCGGGCTGCTGCCCGGGTTTTCGTCGAGCGTCCAGTGCTTTTGGATCCAGTCGATCGCGCTCTGCACGCGATGGTCCGTCGACTCGATGCCGCACAGCGTGTAGGTGCGCAGCAGCATGTAGGTCATCGAGCCGTAGCTGCGCGGGATGCGCTTGCCGTTCGAAGAATCGTCATATCCCGCCGGCGAGTTGCCGGGGTAGTAAGCCGAGCCGCCGTCATCCCCGGATTCGACCGTCTGCCACTCGCCGTCGCTGTTCTTCACGCGACCTTCGAAGTCGTTCACCTTGCGCAGGTTCTGCGTGCGCTGGAGGAAGACGATGGCCTTCGCGAATGCCTCGTGGTTCTCGTCGAGACCGGTCTCGCGCAAGGCCTGCACGGCGAAGCCGAGGTTGCTGAGGTCGCCGCGCTGGTCGCCGCCGTAGCCGATCGAGCCGTAGTCGCGATCGCCCTTGGCGTAGCCGCGATCTTCGATGTTCTGGATGCCGAGGACGTAGTTGCGGGCCTTGAGGATCGTCGCGTCGAAGCGCGGGTCTTTCGCCATGGTCAGGGCCAGGATCGCGGCGCAGGTCGTGTAGTTGACGGTGCTGCGGCCGAACGAGCCGTCGTCGTTCTGCTGCTTGACGAGCGTCGCGAGACCCGCGTCGATGATCGCGTGCTCGTCCTTCGTGCGCAGCGCGACGGGCTTCGTCTGCAGCGCGGCGAGTCCAAGTCCGGAGAGGCCCGTGTCGGGGAACTTACCGTCCTTGGTCGCCGCGAAGAAGACGCCGTCCTCCTGCCGCGTGCGGAGGAAGTCGATGCCGCGTTGGGCAGCCGTGCTGAACGCGGCGCCCCCCGGGTCGCCGGTCTTGTCGATGCGGCGGCCGATCACCTGGCAGGCGACGAGGTGCAGTAACGCATCGGTCGTGCGCGCGTGATCGATCGAACCGTCAGCTGCACGAATCGGTCCGCGCGCGACCGACTTCGCGACGTCGGCGCCGGCCTGCCTCGGGTTCGAGCCGTCGCGTCGCATCTGCTCGCCGAGTGCGAGGATGCGCGACTGCCACGGCGAAGCGTCACGGATGCGCTTCGAGTTCAGCCACTTTGCGCCATCCTGCAGTTCGGTTCGGTGTTCGACCGGATCGGTGATCTGCAGCGCGTCGAGGACCCATCGTGTCGTCGCGACCTCGTCACCCCCGGCATCGGCGTACGCGCCGCTCGCGTTGCGCCGTGTGAAGAGGAAGTGGATCGGCTTGCGCACGACCGGGCCGTCGCCGAGCGTGTAGAAGCGGTGCGAGTTGCCCATCGCGGTGAGGATCTGCGCGGTGTTGAGCGCGGAGCCGTCCCCGAGGGAGCCGTCGCCGCGCATCGCGCCGATCGTCGCGTTGATCAGGCCGTCGACTTCGCGCTTGAAGACCTTCTTGTAGCTGGTCTTCTTCGCGGGCTTCTGCTCCTTCTGGTCTACCTTCTTTTGGCCGACCACGTCCTTGGGCGGGTGGTAGGTCACCTGGGCGGCCAAGGACGTGGGGCCCGAAATCGCGATCACGAGCGCGGCGAGTAGGCCGCAGAGGGGGTGGTTCATGTCGTCGTCTTCGATTGGATCCGGCGGAGACGCGTCGGTATGACAGACTGTCTATCGTGCCAGAAACGCGTAGCCAAGCGAGCGGTTCAGTCGGGTCTGCCGCAGGACCTGCGGTGGTGTATTTCGCCAAAGTCCCGGCGCCGGGCCGGGTCAAGACGCGCCTCTGTCCGCCGCTGACCCCTGCGGAGGCAGCGGGCCTGTATTCGGGGTTTCTGCGCGACGTCCTGAGGCCGGTGCCCGAGGCTCGGACAATCGTCTACGCATGGCCCGCGGAGGAGATCTCGAATTTGCACGAGATCACGGATCTCGAGATCCGTCCGCAGCGCGGCGCCGATCTCTGGGAGCGCATGACCGTCTGCTTCGACGAGTTGTTGGAGGCCGGGCACAGCGCCGTCGTGCTTCGGAATACGGACTCCCCGGACCTGCCGCCCGACATCGTCGAGCAGGCGATCGAGCGCGCGCGCCCGGGTCGGGTCGTGCTCGGGCCGGACGCCGGCGGGGGCTACTACCTCGTGGCTCTCGCCGAGCCGTGCCCGGCGTTGTTCCAGGCGGATGTGGAAGGCGCGGCGACAGTGTTCGAGTCCACGGTTGCGCGCGCGCGAGAACTCGGTCTCGAAGTCGACGTGCTCGCCGAGCACCGAGACGTCGATGACTACGACGACTTGCTCGCGCTTTGGCGCGGGCGAGCCCGCGACTGATCGAAACTTCGTCGAGACGGCCCTGGTCACGCCGCGCCGGACGCGGATGATCGACCGCGATGGCGTTCGAGTATGTGACCAAGGAGCCCGAGCACGCCGCGCGGCGTACGCGGTGGATCGCGTCCCTGGTCCTGGTCGTGCTCGGCTGCGCGCTGTTCCTGCCGTTCGTCGACAGAGCGTGGACGTCGCACGAAGCGAATCCGGGCACGTATTACGGGTCGTTCAACACCAACTACGAGCGGTTCGGCTTCTTCCACCTCTGGGGCCTCGAGGTTTCGCCCGCGGTCAAAGACCTGCAGAAGGGCGCGATCGGCTACCTGAACCACCCGCCGGCGATGGCGTGGGTCATGTACTGGTGCGGCCTCGACGAGTGGCAGATGCGGATGCCGACGGTGATCTGTGTGATGATCCTCGCGGTCCTGCTCTTCCGCATGTTGACCGCGTCGCTGGGAACGCTGCCGGCGTTCGGTGCGGGGCTGTTGATGATCTACATGCCGACGATGAGCGTGTACGGTCAGAACAGCTACGAGCTCGCGGTCGCGGTGTTCGGGTTCGCGATGATGATCGCCCACGATCGCACGTTGCGTGCGGAAGGCCCGCGACGACGCGATCTCGCGACGGTGATCGCGTGCGCGTTCCTCGGGCCGTGGTTCGACTGGTCGTTCTGGATCTACTGCGCCGCGCTCGTGCCGATCACGTGGGGGCGCGGAGGGTTGGTCCGCAAGCTATGGATCCCCGCGGCCTCCGCCGTCGCGAGCGTCGCGCTGCTGTTGCTGTGGCGTGTCTGGGTGCAGACGCTCGAGCACCTACCGAAGCCGCCCGCTGAGCAGGCCGGGCTGCTCGAGATCATCCGGAAGGTGATGCACGAATCGTCCGGTCGGACCTTCGGCGACTGGGTCGACGGGTTCTCGCGGATGTTCCAGGACGGGTTCACGCTGCCGCTGTGCGCGCTCGCCCTGGTCGGGAGTGTGCCGTTGTTCCGGCGTGCGCCGCGACTCGCGATCGCGTTCGCGATCGGAATCGCGCACCCCGTGATGTTTCCCTCGCACTCGTTCGACCACGCGATGTTCTTCGTCTACTTCGCGCCGTTCATGGCCGCGGCCTCGGCGGCGGCGATCGGGCTCGGACGACGCTTGGGGCGACCCGTGCAGGTCGCGCTGATCGCGCTGTCCGCTGCCGCCCCGGCCTACTCGGCTTACTACTACTTCGCGTCGACGGAGAGCGACTTCTACAAGGATCTGGGACGCATCCTCACGGACGCGGTCGAGTACGATGACCGAGCGCCCGACGGCACCCACGGGTACAACGTTGGCCACTCTTGGCCGTACGGGGCATACCTGGCCTACCTGGACTCGTGGCGAGTGTTTGCAACGCCGGTGCGAGACGCTGCGGCCCTCGCGGCCGCCCCGGAGAGTGGGGCGCCGCGGGGCGCCCGTTACGTGTGGCTGAAGTTCTCCGAGGTGCCGGAGTTTGCCACTCGGAAGTTTGCGGACCCGCCGGGTCTGTCCGAACTCATGGAACGGTTTCCGAAGACGCGTCTCCCCGAACTCGAGGTGCGCATCGACGTCAGCGGAAAGGGCCATCACGTCACGATTTCCGAGGCGTGGCTCGTGACGCTCGCGGAGCCGGGCAAGGGATAATCGCCCGTTGCGCTTCGCCGTGTGCGATTGCGCGGGGGGTGCAAGGCCGTTGCCCTCCGCTAGACTCGGGATCCCCCCTCCGCGCTTCGCAACCAGGTCACACCACGTTGAAGCACGTCTCGCACCTATTCGTCGTTTCCCTCCTCGCGCCCTGCGCCATCGCGCAGAGCCTGGAGCCGTACCGCGTCGTCGACGGCCCGTCCGGCGCGCCGTCGTTCTTCGACGTGCTCGCGATTCGAGACACGGTTACGCCGCCCGGCCAGAGCTACTGCTCGTTCGTCACGCCGAACGGCGGTGACTGCATGTTCGAGCTCGGCTGGTTCTACCGCGTGGCCGGGGACCCGACGAACTCGGCGTTCCACGACGGACCCGGCAGTCCGCAGGGCCTGTCGACTCCTCCGCAGTACTCCCCTGGGCCGCCCGAGACGGGAGTCAACCAGGGCTCGATGTCGGTCGACTGGACGAACGTGAACAACCGCGGGTTCGACGCGAGCTGGATGATCGGGATGAACTACATCGACTCGAATCGCGCGATCACCGATCACGGGATGTCGATCCACAACCCCGGCGCCGGAACGCTCGACCTCGAGCTCATCGTGTACCTGGACTGTGACGTCGACGGTTCGTTTCCGAATACGGATCCTCGGACTTCGCCCGGCGATCGCTTCCTCGTGCAGAATCCGTTCACCGGTGGGTTCGTCGACGTGAGCGCGAGTCCGTCGCCGAGCGGCTGGGAGGTCGACACGTTCTTCAGCGATCTCGATGGTCGCATCGCGTCGAACGCGTACGACCTCGCGAACACGGGGCTGCCGTTCCCGAACGAGGACTGGTCGGGAGCGTTTCAGTGGACGCTGTCGCTCGGCCCGGGCGAGACCGCGGACGTCACGCTCGCGATCGGTCGCGATACCTGTGCGAACCCCGCCGGCACCCAGGCCGCAGTCACCAACTACGGCAACGAGCTCGGCGGCGCGATCGGCGCGCCGCGGATCAACTCGCTGCCGCCGCTCGTCGGGTTGCCGTTCGACGTCTTGATCGGCAACGGTCCGACCCAGGGCGTGGCGAGCGTGATGATCGGCAACACGCCGACGGCCGTACCGCTGTGCGGCATCGAGCTGCTGGTCGTGCCATTCGTGACCGTCAGTGTGCCGCTCGACCTCGTCGGTTCGGGCGTGCTCGAACTCGTCACGCCGTGCGACTCGAACCTGTTCGGGTTCTCGGTCTACATGCAGGCCTGGATCATCGACGCGACGAGTCCGTCGACGTGTTTCCCGCTCGTGCACAGCGACGGGCTGCAGGCGACGTTCGGCCAGTAAGGTCGACCGGAGCGCTCAGCCGAGCTTGACGGCGGTGCCGTAGGCGAGGATCTCCGCGGCGCCGCCAGCGATGCTCGAGGTCTCGAACTCGAGCCCGATGATCGCGTCCGCGCCCTTGCGGCGCGCGTCTTCGATCAGTCGGTCGAGCGCCTGCTCGCGGCACTCGGCCAGCATCTTCGTGTAGTGGTGGAGTTCTGCGCCGACGAGGTTGCGGAACCACTCGGTGATGTCGGTGAAGATGTGCCGCGTGCGGATGGACGAGCCGCGGACCAGCCCGATCGTCTTCTGGATCTCGCGATCGGGAAAATCGTGCGCCGTGGTAATCAGCATCTATCGCAATACTCCGCGGTAGCGATCGAACTGGTGGGTGCGCAGCTTGAAGCGAATGGTGCTCGTCAACAACAACACGCCTCCGACGACGACCGCGATGGTCGCAGCCTTGATGACCCAGGAGATGTCCAGCTTCAGCAGGGTCCACACGCCGAACCCGAACAGGATCGACGATCCGGCCACGATCAACAGCCATCCGAGCTGCCACTCGCCACGGTTGTAGAACTTGGCCCAGAAGCGCCGCATCTCATAGTCGGCGGGCTCCATGAGCTGCATCGAGTTCGTCAGGTCGCAGAGGTTCTGATATGCAGCGACTTCGATCGCGAGGTCCGGGTTCTCGGCGAGTTCGCGTTCGAAGTCGCGGCGATCGTCCGGCGCGAGTTCGTCGTCGATGTACGCCATGAGACGTTGCTGCGTCTCGGTCAGCGGTGCGTCGTCTTCGGTCATGCCCGCCCCTCCATATAGGGTTCGATGACGTCACGCAGCTTGCGGCGCGCGTGGTAGAGCCGGGACATGACCGTGCCGATCGGGATCTCGAGGACCTCCGCGATCGCGGCGTACTCCAGATCTTCGAAGTGGCGCAGCATGATGATTTCGCGGTGGTTCATGGAGAGCTTCTCCATGCAGGCCCAGAACTGCTTTTGGGTCTCGCTGAGTTCGGCGTGTTGGTCGGGAGTGATCGTGCGGGCGTCGGCGAACTCGATCTTCGTGTCGTCGCCATCGCGCCCGGTCTGGTGCATCGAGAAGTGGCCGGGTTTCCGGTGCTTCTGGATGTAGCTGATGCACGCGTTGCGGAGGATCCGGAAGAACCACGGCGCGAAGGGCTCCCCGTCGCGGAAGCGGTCCAGCGCCTTGAAGACGCGGAAAAACGCTTCTTGGGCGAGTTCGAGCGCCTCGTCACGGTTGCCCACGTAGCCATACGCCACGCGTGTGGCGCGTCCCATGTATCGATCGACCAGGGCTTCGAAACTGTGCGGGTCACCGTGCTTGGCGCCGGAGATCAGGCGGATTTCCTCAACGGCGTTCAATGCCGTGTCCTTCACGGATGGGCGTGAGGAATTCAACGCGGTTTCGAAGACGAGGCGCGCGGGGCTCCAACAGTGGTGGAGAGTAGGGGAGTCGAACCCCTGACCTCCACAATGCCATTGTGGCGCTCTACCAACTGAGCTAACTCCCCGCGGCAGGAGCCCCGCGCGAGAGGCAGGGGAAGGTAGCTGCCGCGCATGCCAATGCAAGTGCAAACCGACGGGCCCGCGTCCGAACCGGCGGTGGCACCGCACATAAAGACGTAACCCGGTGCTAGCAACGAACGCGCGCGGTGGATAAAACCTAAGAACCGCGCGCGTTCACACCAGACGTGGGGCGGCATCACAAGGAATCAGGCCACGTGCGGCGCCGGGTCAGGGCGTGCCACGTGGACACAACTCAGGGAGGCCCACGTGGTCAAGAAGACTTCGTTTCTCGACAAGTTGAAGAACCGGTGGCGGCCCGCCTCCGGCATCCAGGTCGACGATCGCGGTGTTGGCGCGCCGAGCAAGGACGCTGCCGCCACCCCCGCAAACCGTGTTTCCGCCCTCGCGCCGACGCCGTCCGAGGCTGTCTCCAGCCGCAAGCTGAGCAGCAAGCAAGAGGCTGTCGTGGCGATCAACGAGGGCTTCAAGGAGCTCGCGAGCCTGCTGCGCGGCATGCAGACCCGGGTCGACGACCAGGGCGAGCAGATCCATAGCGCGGTTGAGAACATCGGCCAGCTGCCGGCGCTCAACCAGGCACAGATCGACCTCATGCGGGTCATGGCCGAGCGCATGGAGCGCCAGAACGACGTCACCGAGGAGCTCTCGAAGAACCTCGGCGACATGCCGGAGCTCGTGCAGCAGGTCAAGGAGTCGCTCGATCAGGCGGCGCAGACCGATGAGCGCACGGCCAAGACGCTCGACGAGTTCCGTTCGAACATGTCGCGCGTCCAAGATGCGATGTCGCAGATCGTCGACTACTCGGGCAAGCAGGCCCAGGCCACGTCGTCGCTCGCTGTCGAGCAACGCGACATGCAGGAGCAGCAGACAGAGTCCGTGAAGGGCATGGTCGCGGAGATCGAGCGCGCCAACAAGGCGACTCTCACCGGGCTCAAGGAGTCCAGTGAGGCGACGGCCAAGTCGCTGCGTCGTTCGCAGTCCGATCAGGCCGACCGGATGACGAAGATGGTCGAGTCGAACAAGCGTTCGCAAACCACGATCATCTGGTTGCTCGGGGCCACGGTCGTCGCGCTCGTGACGATCGCGATCATCCTCGCGGCGAACTGAGCCGCTCGGTGTCGCGCCGGCTGTACCTGGTCCGCCACGGCGAGACCGCGGGTCAGTCTTCGATCCGCTATCACGGCGCGACCGACGTGCCCCTCTCCGACGAGGGGCGCATGCAGGTCGAGAAGCTTCGACCGCTCGTACGAGATCTCGAGATCTCGGCGCTCGTCCACTCGCCGCTCAGCCGCGCGGTCGAGTCCGCGAGCATTCTGCAATCGGCGCTCGGCCGCCCCCCGGCGATTGTCGAATCCGACGAAGATCTCCGCGAGGTGAACTTCGGCGCGATCGAAGGCATGACCGCGGAGGAGATCGAGGCCGCGATGCCAGAGTGGTATCGCGCGTGGTCGGACGGTGAGGTCGACGGCTACCCGGACGGCGACCGCATCGACGAGTTCCGCGCACGAGTCGCGCGCGCCGTGCTGGGCGTCGTCGAACGGCACCCGGCCGGCGACATCCTCCTCGTCGCCCACAAGGGCATCGTCAAAATCGCAATCAGCACCCTCTGTGGGGTGTCTGCCGCCGAGATACGAAGTTGGGACATCGATCTCGGTAGCCTCTGGGTGTTGCGGGCTATGGAGCCTTGGACACTCGAGCGCAAGAATGTCGTCGGCTGAGCGCGCGGGCTCATGCGGGACCGCGGTTCTGCCGAAGGATTGATAAGCCCCTTCCCATCGGCTCTACCCAAAGGAACCGCCCATGTGGACCTTCGTCGCTCTGACTGCCGTCCTCGCCCCGCAGGATCCCGCCGCGGGTGCCAAGCTCGCGGAGGCGATCCAAGCGATCCACGCCGAGCAGGAAGTCGACAAGGTCGTCGAGAAGTCGCGGGCACAGTTCGCGTCGCTGTCCGAAGGGAAGATCAAGGGGGTCACGAGTCCTTCGTACGCCTCGCGCCTGCGTGGTGCGGGCGTCGGCGCGGTCGACTTCGTGCGCGAACACCTGACGGTGTCGCCCGACACGACTCCGAACGAACTGCTCGAACTCGTCGCGGGCATGTGGACGAAGCGCGTTCGACCCGTGAAGTCGAAGCGGCTCGATCTGCGCGGGTTCGAAAAGGTCTGCGAACGCGTGCACCGCGACGTCGTCGGCGCGATCGGTTCCGGACGGGACATCGAAACGACGGCGGCGCGCTTGATCGCCGTGCTCGATCGCGTGCGTCCGCGTGGAATCGCCGTGGGACTGACGGGCGACAAGGCCGGACTCGAGCTCGTGACCGAGCGCTTCCAGCGCGTCGCACGCGCGGACCGCACCGAGCTTCTGGGATTGGCGCGCCGGCTGCTCGCCGCATCGCTGCAGCTCGGCGACCCCAAGTTGGTCAAGAAGCTGCGCAAGGCCGAGCTCGGCCCGCCGCGCTCGATCGAAGGCGTGCGCGGTCAGGTCATCCATGATCGCGAGACATCGTTCGGTCGCTTCGTCGTCGGTGGTCCCGGCAAGAACGAATACGACTGCAGTCAGATCGACGTCATCATCGACGTGGGTGGCGACGACGTGTACCGCGGCCCCGCCGGCGGCGCCGGCGAGCTCCGGCGACTCGCGGTCGTCGTCGACCTCGAAGGCAGCGACCGCTACCAATCTCTGAACGACGGGCTCGGCTCCGGCACGTTCGGCATCGGCCTCTGCCTCGACATGGCGGGCGACGACGTCTACCGCGCTGGCGATCGGTCGATGGGCTTCGGCGCGTCCGGTGTCGGCGTGTTCCTCGATCTCGGCGGCAAGGACGATGTCGAGATCGGTTCACTCGGCGGCGGCGTCGGCATGGCCGGGATCGGCATCTGCGCCGACTTCGACGGCGACGACAAGCAGGTCGGTGGCAGCGAGTCTTTCGGCTGTGGCTTGCCGGGCGGGCTCGGCGTGTTCGTCGACCTCTCCGGTTCGGACATCCGCAGCCTCGGCAGCGACGCCGTAGCGGTGCGCGGGAAGGCCGAGCCGACGAGCTGTGGCTTCGGCGCGGGAGTCGGGCTGCTGCCGCAGCTCTCCGGCGGCGTCGGCGTCTGTCTCGATCTCGCGGGCAATGACAAGTACACGGCGAGCGGTCTGTCGGTCGGTTCGGCTTGGCAGGGCGGCTGCGGCGTGTTCCGCGACATGGCGGGCAACGACACCTACCAAGTCACGTTCGCGTCGCTCGGCGCATCGTCGATGTCCGGGTTCGGTCTCGCGATCGACGATGCGGGCGGCGACAGCTACTCGGGCGCGGAGCTGTGCCTCGGCTCGGCGCTGCAGTCCGGCTCCGGTTGGTTCTTCGACGTGCTCGGGGACGACAAGTACGCGGCCGGGGCCGCGTCATTCGGCACCGCGCGGCGTGGCGCAATCGCGGGCTTCATCGACCGCGTCGGCACCGACACCTATCAGCAGGCCGAAGGCGACCTCGTCTGGCCGTCGGCGAACCAGCGTGCCGTGGACGCGATCGGCGTGTTTCTCGACGAAGGCGGGGCGAACGGCGCCTTCCGCGGCGAGGGCGAAGCGGTCGACGGATCGGTGCGCATGGTCGAGACGGATCGGCCGGGTGGGCTCGAGCGGCGGATCCTCGTAGATCGCTGAGCGAAGCGCTCGCGGCGCGCTTCCATCGCAGCGGGCTTCGTGGTCTGCTTCCGGCATGACGCCGCGACTTCGCTTCGCTCCATCCCCGACCGGCCCGCTGCACCTCGGCGGCGCCCGCACCGCGCTCTACAACTGGGCGGCGGCCCGCGCGATGGGCGGCCAGTTCTTGCTTCGCATCGAGGACACCGACCGCGCGCGTTCGACCGACGAATCGCTGCAGATCATCCTCGAAGGCCTGCGCTGGCTCGGCGTCGACTGGGACGAAGGGCCGGAGACGGGTGGCGACCACGGTCCGTACTTCCAGAGCCAGCGGCTCGACCTGTACGCGAAGTACGCCGAGAAGCTGCTCGATACCGGCTGGGCCTACAAGTGCTACGCGACGCCCGAGGAAGTCGCGGAGGGACGCGAACGGCTGCAGGCCGAGGGCAAGCGCCCGATGTACGACCGGCGGCATCGCGACATCACGGACGAGCAGCGTGCCGAACTCGAGGCGGAGGGGCGCAAGGCTTCGCTCCGCTTCCGCATGCCGCTCGACGAAGTGCGTCAGCTCGACGACCTCTCCAAGGGTGTTGTCGAAGTCAATCTGCAGGAGCTCGACGACTGGGTGCTGATGCGCCCGGACGGCATGCCGACCTACAACTTCGCGTGCGTCGTCGACGATCACGAGATGGGGATCACCCACGTCGTGCGTGGTGAAGAGCACCTGATGAACGGCTTCAAGCAGCTCGTGTTGTTCGGCGCGCTCGGCCTCGAGGCGCCGCGCTACGCGCACATCCCGCTGATCCTCGGCAAGAACGGCAAGAAGCTCAGCAAGCGTGATGCGGTCACGAACATCCTCGACTACCGCGACCAGGGCTACCTGCCCGAGGCGATCTTCAACTACATCGCGATGCTCGGCTGGGGCTTCTCCGGGGATCAGGATCTGTTCACGGCCGAAGAGATGGTCGAGCGGTTCCAGATCAAGGACATCGGCTCCGGCGGCGCGAAGTTCGACGACGAGAAGCTCGCGTGGATGGCGGGGGACTACGTGCGCCGGACGCCGATTGCCGATCTCGTCGATCGCGCGCGGCCGTGGCTCGAGCAGACGGTGCCGAGCGAGGCGTTCGACACGCACCGCGGCCTGATCGAGAACGTCGTGTCGTGCTACCAGGAACGCGTCAAGATCCTCAGCGAGCTGCCGGAGAAGGTCGCCTTCGCGTTCACGACGGGCACGCTCGAGCTCGATGCCGACGCACAGAAGAAGCTGAAGAAGCAGGAGGACGCGCCGCAGTGGTTGTCGGCCTACGCCGACCTGCTCGAGAAGAGCGACCTGCCGCCGTCGTATCCGCACGATCGCGCGGCCGCCGACGCCGCGGTTCGGCTGCCGAGCGACCCGGAGAAGCCCGTCTCGGACGCGCCGTGCATGACGCCGGCCGAGATCGAGCAACAGTGCCGCGCGTTCGCGGGAGAGCACGGCATCAAGTTCGGCCAGCTCGTGCACCCGATTCGCGCGTCGCTCAGCGGCACGACGAAGGGGGCGGGACTGTTCGATCTCGTGTTCTTGCTCGGCCGCGAGACGTGCGTCGCGCGGTTGCGCCGGTTCGGCGCCTGATCACTTTTCGCGCCAGTGCTCGAGCGCGCGCAGGATCGGCTCCGGCGCGTCCTCGAGGTCCGAGGGAGGCCAGAAGGTGTCCGGGATGCTCTCGATGCGGATGCGCTCGTAGACGTACGTCGCGTGGCCGACCGGGTTCGTGCAGTAGAACGCGCAGCCGACGAACAGCGCGATCCAGCCAGCCTGCGTGACGCGCGCGATCACGTCGGTCACCCCGTACCGGCCTCGGTCCAGGAAGACGAACATCAGCACGAAGCCGCTGATCAGTCCGCCGATGTGTGCCGAGTTGCTGACGACGGGGATCAGGAAACCGATCACCAGGTTCACGGCGATCAGCATCAGGATCGATCGCGGGCCGCGGAACTCCAGGAACTCCAGGAGGTGGCGACCGCCGCGCATGTTCATCGCGACGATGGCGCCGAACATTCCGAACAGCGCGCCGGAGCCTCCTACGCATCCCTGCGCGGGGTGGCTCGCCCAGAGCATCGCGCCGATGCTGCCGCCGATGGCCGCGACCACGTACAGCGTCACGAACTTCACGCTGCCCACGCTCTGTTCGAGCATCGGTCCGACCATGAGCAGGCAGTAGCCGTTGAACAGGAGGTGCACGAGTCCGCCGTGCAGGAACGCGGCCGAGATCATGCGCCACGGCTCCCCGCCGGACACCATCAACACGCTGCAGGACCCATGCTCCAGCAGCTGCTCCCCGGTCGGCGATACCGGATCGGTGAGCACGGCCATCGTGACGTACGCCAGGAGAACCAGGAACGTGACCGGCGTGCGGTCCGCTTGTTCGAAGAAGCTCACTTGGATCCTCCGATCCGCATCAGCGCGACGCGGGCCCGCGCTCGCGCGAGCTGCGCTTCGGGGGCCATGATCTCACCGTCCATCTGCGGGGCCGCGGCGCGAGTCAGGAACTCGCGCTGCTTGTCCTTGTCGCCGGCGTGCGCCGCGACGCGCGCGCGCAGCAGCAGCGCTTGCCGGTTGCCGCCGTGCAGCTCCTCGTGCGTCGCGAGGGCGGCTTCTGCAGCCTCGTGCTGGCCGAGTTTGTCGAGACTGCTCGCGAGGCCGAGCAGCGCGTCTCCGAACCCGAACGACGGATCTGCGCGCACGACGAGGTCGTAGAGCGCGGCGGCTTGCTCGTGCTGGCCGGCCTTCGCGAGGATCTTCGCGAGCAGGTTACGCGCCTTCGTACAGTCGGCTTCGATCTCAAGCGCGCGGGCACAGTGGTCTACGGCTGTCTGCACTTCACCCATGCGGTACGAAACCTGGGCGACGATGAAGTGGTCGTCCGCGGTCTCGTGGTGCTCGAGCCGGCCGATTGCTTGCCGCAGCGGGGCCTGGTCGACGTGAATGCGCGACTTGAGGCGTCGGATCCTCACGCGCGTTGCCGGCAGGAAGGGTGGGTAGAGCAGGAGACCGACCAGGATGACGAGCGCGGCCCCGCCGATCACCCAGCCGGCGACGCTGGAGCCGGCGTCGACCCACTCGACTGCGCTGCCTCTCTCCATCGAGTCCAGGACCAACAGCAGCGGTGCGATCAGCGCGAGGAGCCACAGCACGACGGCGAACGTCACCCGGGTCTTGGTCTTGGACCACATCGTCATACGTGGTCCTTCAGCCGGGCTGCGGCTTCCACGCCGGAGATCGAATTGATGTACATGTCGCCGCCGAGTTCGAGTCCGGCGAGATAGTTCGTCCGCGGCTGCAGTTCCATGTGCCAATGCAGCTCTTCGTGCCGGACGCGATGCAGGTAGACGTTGAACGCGGGGCCGTCGAACGCCCGATCGATGGCCGCGAACGCGCGCGCGGCGATGCCGGCCAGGTCCTCGGCCTCCTCGGGCGACGGCGCCAAGAAGTCCGCGTCGTGGCGCTTCGGCAGCAGCCAAGTCTCGTACGGGATCTTTGGCGCGGCCGGGCAGAGGAGTGCGAAATGGCGCGTCTCCGCGATCATGCGATGCTCACCGGCGGCCTTCTCGACCTCGATGCAGAACGTGCAGTTCTCGCGTGTCCGCTCGACGAGGAGCTCGAGGCGCGGCGGCACCATCGGCAGTCCGATGAGCTGGCTGTGGTTGTGGGCGATCGAAGCACCGGCTTCGCGTCCGATGTTCTTGAACAAGAACGCGCAGCGCACCGACGGCCTCGACTCGAGCGCTTCGATGCGGCGCCGATAGACGGCGAACGCGTCGACCCACACGGCTTTGGGAACGCGACCGGGCTGCGTCTCGTGCGCCGCGCCTTCGACGATGACCTCGTGGTCGGGCGTCGCCGGGTAGAGGTTCGGGAAACCGCGCACGGTCCAACCCGAGTCGTCACCCTCGCGGTCCGTTTCCGGCGGCGTCTGATGCTCTTCGCCAGGACAGAACGGGCACGGCCCGAGAGTCGCGTCGCGCGTGTGCAGCGGTCGGAGTCGACGCTGCGGCGCGACGAGGATCGGGCGTCCCGTGGTCGGGTCGACGGCGATGCGGAGTTCGGACTCGTCTTCGGCCATCACCAGTTCGAGGCCGCGTCGTGGCATCGGTCGCAGTGCATCTCGGACGCGCCGTCGACGAGGCCCTGCACGCTGGCGGCGTCGCGCGCGGTCGCGGCTGCGGAGACCTCGCGGAACCAGGCCTCGGATTCGCGCGCGAACTGGCCGAACTTCGCGACGGACTTCTGCTCGTGCTTGCCGTAGCCGAGCGCCATGTGTACGGCGCACTCGTCGGCAGCGCGAACGATGGCGGCGAAGTCCATATCCGCGCCGCGATCGGCCTCACGTTCGATCACGTCTTCGTAGCCGGGGCCGACCACCTTGCTCATGATGCCGATCCAGGTGTCGGCCCGCGGAAACGGTCGCGGACCGTCAGCGGGCGCGTTGCTCTGGCAGGCCGAGATGACCGCCGTACCGGCCAAGAACCACAAGACGCAGCGGAACCACTTCATCGCCGGGAAGGCTACCCGCCGCGGACTTCCGGTTCACGCGCGGAGCCCGGCTCGGGTGAGCAGGGCGTCCCGTTCCTCGGCGGCGCGCGCCGAGATGGCCTCCGCGTCGAAGTCGCAGACCGCGCCGTCCCGCACGGCGAAGCGTCCCCCGACGAGGACGTGGCGGACGTGCTCGTCGGCCGCCGAGTAGACGAGCCGCCCGACGGGCGGGCCGCCGGGGTGCAGGTCCGGGGTCTCGAGGTCGCACAGGACCAGGTCCGCGCGCTTGCCGACCTCGATCGAGCCGAGCTCGTCCTCGAGCCCGAGCGCCCGTGCGCCGCCGCGGGTCATCGTGAACAGGGCCTGGTCCGCGGGCCAGTTTCCGGGTGCCGTGGCCTGGCTCTGCAGGAGCGCTGCCTGGCGCAACTCGGTCAGCGCCGAGAGACGGTTGTTCGCTGGCGCGCCGTCCACACCGATCGCGACGGGGATGCCGACCTCGCGGTACCGGGCGATCGGGGCGATCCCCGAGCCGAGCTTGAGGTTGGTGCTCGGGCAGTGCAGAACCGCGGAACCGGAGGAGCGCAGCACGTCGCGTTCGGCGTCGTTGAGGTGCACGCAGTGCGCGAGACCGGTGCGTGGCCCGAGCAAGCCCTGAGCGTCGAGCGCGAGCAGGTAGTCGGTGCCGGCGCGCGCGCGGACGGCGACGACTTCGTCCGGGTGCTCGCCGGCATGCGTGTGGATCCGAACGTCGCGATCCTTCGCGAACGCGGCCGCGTCTCGACTCAATGCGTCCGTGCACGACAGGATGAAACGCGGCGACACCGCGTAGCGCAATCGACCCTGGCGATCGAACCGGTCGCACAGCTGCTCGGAGATCGCGAGCGCCTCGGCCGTCGTCGTGACGAAGCCCGGAGGCGCGTTCTCGTCGACGTCCATCCAGCAGTTGCCGAGGATCGTCGTCATGCCGGACCGGGCCGCGACCTCGAAGCTCTGCTCGGCGTGGCGCACGCTCTCCATGACTTGCGCGGTCGTCGTGCCGCCCCGCAGGAGCGCGATCACCGACAGCTCGGCCGAGGCGCGGGTCGAATCGGCGTCGTGCGCGGCCTCGAGCGGCCAGATGCGTTGCTGCAGCCAGTCCAGGAGTGCGAGGTCGTCGGCGAGGCCGCGGAACAGCGTCTGGCAGTAGTGGACGTGACCCTGCACGAACCCGGGGAACGCGGTGAGGCCCGTGCAGTCCACGCGAACTTCCCCTTCGCGTGGCTCGAGATCACCGATCGCCGCGATGGCTTCGCCGTCGATCCGGATCGAGCCCGCGCGGATCGTGCCGGTCGGCGCGTCGTCGGGTCCGTCGACCGGGACGATCGTCAGTCCGGTGAGCAGTGTCGTCATCGCGAGCTCCGCGGCGCTACCGAAGTCGCGCCGGGAAACAGATCGGCGATCGGCGGAAACCGCACGGTGTCGCCGAGCGGCTCGCCGTCGATGCGGCCGCGGCACGTAACCTGCAGCCGATGGCCGCTCGACAAGACGAGGAAGCGGTGGCCGCGTGAGTCGAATCGTTCGGTGGTCTCGGGAACGCTAGACAGCTCGAAGAGCGTGAGCCCGGGTCCGGACTCGGGTACGCGCACGGCGTGTTCGCCCTCGCCTCGGAAGCGATACGTCGCGATGACGTCGAACTCGCGACGCGGCGGGATCTCCGTGTCCGGCAGCACCGAGCACGCGGAGAGGAGCACGGAGATCGAAGCGATCCGGCAGGATCGTTCGAGTCGTGTGCGCGGTATGGTCTCTCGCATGTTCGGAGGTATCGCCGTAGCCGGAAACCTACTCTGTGTGTCGTACACCGACGCGCGGGGCAAGATGTTTCTGGTCGACCTCGAGGATCGGCGCGTCGTTTCGCGCTGGGGCTTCGAAGGTCCGGACGGTGGCTACGCCGACGCCGGCGGCGTCGCGATGGACTCGGCATACAACATCTTCGTCGCGGACACGGCGAACGACATGCTGCGGCGGTTCACGGCGTTCGGTCGCGAACTCGCGCGGATCGGAAATCCGACGGATCGGGGGGCCGGATCTGCCGTGAGAGATCGCGCGGGCACCCTGGATCGCCCGACCGCCGTCGCGGTGCACGGTCAGAGCGCGTTCGTGACGTGCGGTGAGCGGAAGCTCGTGCGCGGCGTGCAGCGCGTCGATCTGAAGTCGGGGCGCATCCTCGACCGGCTGCGTTCTCTCGGCGACTCGGAGGGGCGCTTCGGCGCGCCGCGGGGGATCGCTGCGCACGCGCGTGGCGTGTTCGTCGCGGACACGCTGCACGGTGTGATCCAGCGGTTCCGGCTCGACGGCTCATTCGTCTGCGAGATTCCGACGGCCGCGCGGCACGACGAAGTCAGCCGCCCCGTGTCCGTCGTGCCGCTCCCGAAAGGCGAACTCCTCGTGGCGGATCAAGGCGACCGCAACGGCCTGCGGCGCGTCGGTGGCGATGCGGCGCCCGCGACCATCGAGCCGGGCTACGACCTGGACGAACCGATCGATCTCGCCATCGACGAACGGGACCGGATCTACGTCCTCGACCGCCACGGCGAGCGCGTCGTGCGGCTCGGGAAGGATCTCAGCTTGGATCGGCTGATCGTAGACCTCGCGGAAGTCGGCTTCGGAGACTGAGCGCCAGGTCCTAAGATCGCGGGCCATGCCCAGCGATTTCTCTCGCGTCGTCATCACCGGAGCGAACCGCGGACTCGGACTCGGTTTCGTGCAGCACTACCTCGAGCAGGGGGCGCAGGTCGTTGCCACGGCGCGCCGCCCGGAGTCCGCGTCCGATCTTCAGGCTCTACGACAAGAGCACTCGTCGTCGCTGACGATCGAGGCCTGCGACGTGGCGGATCCCGCATCGATCGAAGCTCTCGCCGCGGCGATCCCATGGGACGGCATCGACCTGCTGATCAACAACTCCGGCGTGTTCGGAGCGCCGTCGCCATCGCTGCTCGACGTCGAGTTCGACGTCCTTGAGGAGACGATGGCCATCAACGCCTACGGGCCGTTGCGGGTGACGCGGGCGCTGTGGCCGAGGCTCGTCGCCGGGAAGGCGACCCTCGCGTTCATGACGTCGCTGATGGGCTCGATCGAGGACGCGAGCGGGGGTCGTTACGAGTACCGCATGAGCAAGTGCGCGCTGAACATGGGGGTGCACTGCCTCGCCAAGGAATGTCCGCCGGGCATGATCGCGTTCGTCATGCATCCCGGCTGGGTGCGCACCGACATGGGAGGCAGCGCGGCGCCGCTCTCGACCGAGGAGTCGGTCGGCGCGATGGTGCGCACGATCGGCTCCGTGACGCCGGAGCACGGCGGTCGATTCCTCGACCGCGATGGTGCGAGTCTTCCCTGGTAGCCGAAGGCGCTAGCGCTTGCCGAAACGGCCCTTCGGCTTGGCCTTCGGGACGCCCCCGCCGGACGCGGCGGCGCCTCCGCCGCCGCCGCGGGGCGCACCCATGCGGCTGCTCTCGGCCGGAGCGCTGCGCCCGGCGCCGCCGCTCGGTCGGCTGAGTCCGCCGCCGCCTGCGCCGGCCGGCGCGCCCGCGGCTTCCGCGGACTTCGAGCCGCGCGTCATGCGGGCGACATCGTCGGGGCGGTTCGCCTTCGAGAGCGCGTCGTCGAGGCTGATCAGCCCTTGGTTGACCAGGTCTACGAGCTCCATCTCGAGCGTCGACATGCCGTGGCCCTTGCCGGTTTGCAGCAGGTTGAGCATCTGCGCGGTCTTGCCTTCTCGGATCAACGACTTGACTCCATCCGTGCCCACGAGGATCTCGCGCGCGGCGATGCGGCCGCCGCCGACCTTGGGCACGAGGCACTGCGAGATTACGCCCTGCATCGTCGTCGCGAGCTGGACACGGATCTGCTGCTGCGCGTCCGGCGGGAACACGTCGATGATGCGGTCGACGGTCGAGATTGCGCTCGTCGTGTGCAGCGTGCCGAACACGAGGTGCCCGGTCTCCGCGGCGGTGATCGCCATCGAGATCGTCTCGAGGTCGCGCATTTCGCCGATGAGGATCACGTCCGGATCCTGACGCAGCGCGCGTCGTAGCGCTTCGGAGAACGACGCGGTGTCCTGGCCGATCTGACGTTGCGTGACGAAGCAAGACTTGTCCGGGTGCACGAACTCCAGCGGGTCCTCCATCGTCAGAATGTGGCCCTGCTCGTTCTCGTTGATGTAGTCGATCATCGCGGCGAGCGTCGTCGACTTCCCGCTACCCGTCGGGCCGGTGACGACGACGAGGCCCCGCGGCTTCATCGCGAGGTCGAGGCAGATCTGCGGCAGTTCGAGCTGCTGCGCGCTCGGGATCGAGTCCGGAATCTGGCGGATGACGACGCCGGAGGAGCCACGCTGCGTCAGTGCGTTGACGCGGAAGCGCGCGAGGTCCTCGACCGCATACGAGAAGTCGAGGTCACCGCACGATTCGTAGCGCTTGCGCTGCTCGTCGGTCATCATCTGGAACGCGAGCGACTTCGTCATCTCCGGCGTCAGGTCGCCGTATTCGTCCTGCTTCTGCACGTGGCCGTCGATCCGAAAGCCTGGCGGAGATCCCGCCTTGAGGTGCATGTCGGACGCGTCCTTGCGGACCATCTCGTGCAAGAGTTCCAGGATTTCGAGGGACACGGCAGCTCTCCTTCGTCGCGTGTGTGTGTGGTTGCGCTACCGCCCGTTTTCGGGACGGCTTCGAACGCGACTTGAGAAGCGACGCGACGGCGAAGTCTCGATCTGAGACGTCGCTCGGGTTTCCGGTCAGCGATGCCCGTCCATCTCGCGCTTGTGCCGGCGGCGGTCTCGACGCTCTTGGTCGAAACAGCAGCAGCAGCAGTCGCACGAAGAGCAACAGCCGTCGACGCAGCATCCCCCGGACGACTCCCCGAAGCAGGACGCGCCTTCGCAGCACGCGCACGCGTCGCAGTCTCCGGCCTCGGCGCTGCGTCCGTGTGCGGCGAGCATCCGGTGCCCGACTCTGTGGCGCAGGGACGTCAGCAGGTGTTCGAGGATGCGCGTCGCGAACGCGGACAGCTCGAGCTCCGCGAGGGCGCGATCGCATCGAGACAGCGTGGATTCGAGCTGCTCGTGAATCGCCTGATGGGGCCCCGATGCCGCGAGCAGGTCTTCGGAGTCGCCGAAGACCCGTTGGATCGCGTTGAAGCGCCCGCGACGCTTGTCTTCGTCCAGGTCTTCGACCGCGTCCCACAGGTACACGAACGTGCCCAGTCCGCGGCCGAGAGCGCGCATGGATTCGACCGCATCGGCGCGATCGCAGATCTGCGCGCAACGGGCGAACGTCGCGCCGAGCAGGTCCGCGCTCGGTGCCGCGAGCTCGGCGAGGGTCGCGCCGACTTGGAGCTCCGCGCGCTGTTGCCGCCGTGGCAGCGAACGAAACACATCGGGCGACAGCCCGCACTCCGACAGCGTGCGCCAAGCGCGGCGTTCCCGCGAGCGCAGCAAGCGCAGCGTGAATCGCGCACGCAGACTGCGGTCGTCGTCGACGTCGTCGCGCAGCTTGGCACCGACCGCGGCGACGGTCGCGGCCGCGACGAAGCGCGCATGATCCGGTGCGATCGATGCGACGCCGACCTTCTTCACCGGCAGCGCGGTGCAGCTGCGACGTTCGAACGAACCGTCCCGTCGCTCCAAACCCGCGACGAGAACGGTCAGCACGGTCTCGTCGTAGTTCGTCAGCAGGGAGCACGCTCGCCCGCCGAATTCGCGCATCGCGTGGCAAGTGCCGCAGAAGTGCGCGCGGTACGAGGCGCGGTCCTCCTGAGTCAGCAGGCTGTCGTCGATCCGAAGGCTCCCGAACATTCTCGGGAAAAACATACGGTGCGCGATCGAACGTTTCGCCGTTGAGATCGGGCCGACCCGGAACGTCGTCGGAATTGGCACTTCCTGTGCTGGAATACCCGGCGAGGGTTCGGCGTCAGAGCCGGCATGTGCGACACGGCTCCCCACGCTTCGAACAAAGCCTCCTGCTTCTCGGCTCGCGCCGAGTCGCTCCGGCACGAGTTCGAGCGCGGTGTCCGCCGCAGTCGCAAGCCGCCGAACGAACGACCTGTCCCCCCTGGTCGTCGGTTCGCGGCGTCGCGGTTGCCGAACGCCGCCTGGTTGGTGGCGGCGTTCGCGCTGCTGACGGCCGTGACGACGTAGCGACGAAACGTCGTGCGTCGCCATGGGCGGATTCCGCGGTCGGGTTTTCCTGGTTTTCCCGGCCGCGGAATCAGCCTCCCCTTACGACCCGAAGTGGGTGAGGACGGCGTTGGTTGCGACGAGGGTCGGCACGAAGCCGGTGATCGCGAAGCCCTGCCAGTAGAGGTCGGCGCCGGCGATCGCGGGCGTGTTCGGCACGAAGAGCGTCAGGCCGAGATTCGCATCGGTCGGCTCGGTGTGCACGATCGACTGTAGCGCGATCGAGCACGACAGCGTTGCGGGTAGGGTGAGCGGAGGCAGCTGCGCGCCGGTCGCCAGGAACAGCGTTGTCGACGACAGCGGCGAGCTGGTGGTCGTGAACTGCAGTCGGAACGACATGTTCACGCTGGGCTGTCCGTTGCCGACGTTCGGATCGAGGCCGAGGCTCGGCGGGGGGCCGAATGGATCGCACGCGTCGCCGAACGGGAGCCAGTAGGCGCGTGTCGTGTCGTAGGTGACCCGTAGCACTGGCTGGTTCGACGCGTCTTCCCGGGTCGCGAGTGCCTTCGCGGTCGACGGCCCGAGGGACCCATCACCGATCAGCATCCAGCCGAAGTTCTGCGATGGGAACGCGAGCCAAGACTGGACGTCCGCGACGAGGCCGGGTGTCGACGAGAACGTGTAGCTGCCGACGCCACCGATCGGTTGCGCCGCGGACACCTGCGGATCGAAGTCGCCGCCCGGAGTCTGCCACTGCTCGCCCTGGTCGAAGATGCGGAAGAACCAGTTTGCGTCGGGTCCGGCCGAGGGCGCACCGCCGCCCTGCCCCGAGGCGGCGAACGAAGGGCCTTCACCCCAGTCCGCGCTCACGCGGTGGATCGACACCGTGTTCGATACGCCGTTGCCCTGCACGCATTCGACGTCGAGCTCGGCCACGAGGATCGCGGCGCCCGGCGGGATGACGCTCGCGACGTCGAACCGGGTGAGCGCCCGGATCGCGATGTTCTGCCCGGTCCGGCCGGCGAACATTCTCGTGCCGGCGCCGTTGCTGCAGCAATCGAGGGTGCCCACGTCCCAAATCGCGTTGTCGCGCGATGGGTTGATCGTGACGGTGACGGTGGTCTGAGCGAGTGCGATCGAGGGCGCCGCGAGTGCGGCCGTGAGCAGTGCGGTGGGCTTGGCGAGCATCGTTGGGAATGGCGTCGAAGGGACCACCAAGTCTATTCGACGATGTTCGGCGTGGGGGTACGAGGTCGTGCGGCCGATGCTATGGCTGCTTGCGTCGCTCGTCGGCCTTCGCTTCGGACCGCGCGACGTGGTTCAGCATCGCGACGCACGCCGCGTCGCACGCGGCCGCGGCGGCGTCGCCACCCTGGTTGCACGTCGCGAGGAGCGCCATGCCCTTTTTCGGTGCGAGCCAGCAGACGCAGAACCACATCGTGTTCGAGCCGTTGTGGACGAGGACGCGACCGTCGGCCCAGCCGCGCGATCCGATCGACCAACCGAGTGCATAGTCGGTGCGCTCGGCCGGCTCGTGAAGCGCGCGCAGAGTCTCCGCCTTCAAGAACGGCTTGCCGTTCGCTGCAGGGACCCCTTGTCCAGCGGGGTTTCGGCCTTCGGCAGACTCCTGCAGATGAACGATCAGAAAGCGCGCCCAGTCCTGCAGCGTCGCGTGGACGGTGCCAGCCGGTCCGAGAGCGGGAGGGTTGTCGGCCTTCCGGCCTGGTGCGATGGGGGAGCCGTCGGCGCCGTGCGCCCACGGTTGCACGATGCCCTTCGCGCCGACTCCAGGCGGACCGAACCCCGCGCTCTTCATGCCGAGCGGCCGGAAGCAGTGCTTCCGCATCGCGTCCTCCCAGCTCGTCTTCGTCGCGCGCTCGACGATCGCGCCCGCGATCATGTAGCCGGTATTCGAGTACTGCGTCTTGCCGAGCGGCTCGAACGCCGGGCGCAGCGGCAGGACCTCCTCGGCGATCATCGTCCGCGCCGTCGTGATCTTGCCGTCGTACGCCCGGAGTCGCTGCCACAGGTCGCCGACCATCGGGTTCGCCATCAGGCCGGACCGATGCGTCAGAAGGTCTCGCAGCACGACGTCCTCGAGATCCTCGTGCACGTTGATCTTCGGGAATGCCTTGGTCAGCGGGGTATCCCACTTCAGCTTCTTTCGCTCGACGAGCCGCGCGATCAGCGTCGCGGTCATGGCCTTCGTGCACGAGCCGAGATGCCAGAGATCATCGGTCGTGACCTTCGCGTCGTCGCCGCGCTTGCGCACGCCCGCGACCCCGACTCCGGCGAGCTCGAGGTCTCGGATGAGGGCGCATCCGACCGCGGGCACGTCGTGCTTCGTGGGCAGGTCGCGCACGCACGCGGTTAGGTCTTCCTGTGCGGCGAGTCCGTGAGACAGGACGACGGCCAAGATCCAGGTGGCGCGGCCGGTGTTCATACTCGTCAGCGTAGCGGTGTCCCGCGCGTGTAGGTCGTGCAAGTCCGGTCCCCGCTACCACAACGCAACAGGGCCCGCGGCGCGTTCCGCGCTGCGGGCCCTGTGCGTTGTGGTAGCGGGGACTGGACTTGAACCAGCGACCTAAGGCTTATGAAGCCTTCGCTCTAACCGACTGAGCTACCCCGCCATGGGGGGCGGCGGATTCCAGCAGAACGGTCCAGCGAGCGCAAGCTTTTCAGCTCACGCCATCGCGTACTCGCAATGAGATTCGATCCGCGTGAGGTAGTCCGTGATGGCGACGCGGAGGTCGAACTCGAGATGAGCGAGCTCGGGATCGAGGCCGGCGGCCATCCGTTGGATCGTCTCGGCGATGACGTGGTCGACGCGGCTTTGGCACTCGATCGCGGCGTCGAGGACGCGCTCGATCGCGTCGGAGCGAAGAATCATGGTTTCCATCGGTGGTGGTTCCTCTCGGTGTGGGCTGCGGCCCCGTTGGTGGCGTCGGCGGCGCGGGTTGCGTCCGCCGCTACCCAGCTTTCGACGGCTTCTGCGGCCCACCGAATACCCAAACCGAGAACCTTCGAACTTGAAGGGTCTCGCGGTGAGACACGCAAGCCATTGTCTCCGAGCGCTTTGAGTGTGCGGCAGAACGCCCCGATCGGAGGTTTGCGTTACTTTTTTGGTTTGCGGGGTAGTTCGGGTGCTGTCGGGATGCATGGCCCGGCAGCACGAGACGAGGTTGGTTCCTCGGCTGAACATCTACCGTCCTCTCCTCCTTCCTCCTGACGGTCCTTCCGTGAGAGTTTTGTTCAGCCGGGGAGCCGTTTCTCTGTACGGGCCGAAGGACGCCGCGCGGCAACGCGCGCCCCGCCCGCCTCGCTTGACAGCCCCGACCCACCGTCGTAGGTGGAGGTTCATGCGTCGACTCTGGAGCACCTGTCTTGTGATCGTCGCGCTGCCGAGCTGCGCAATCGACCACGTGGCGTTCCGGCCGCGCGAGCACGTCGACGCCGAGTCGCCGCGCGGTTTCCCAGCCGCGTCCTACGCATTGGCCGATGACGCGGGGCGGAAGAGCGAAGTGCGGATCTGGTCGGCCGGTGTCGATCGGGATGGCGACGGCGCCATCGTGCGTGTGGGCTTCGAGATCGAGAATCGCTTCGACGAGCCCGTCGAGATTTCGATCCCCGATACGCGCGTGGTCGACGTCGACGTCTCCGGCGGCGCCAACGCGGTCGTCGACACGAGGCCCATGATCGACGGTGAGCCGGCTGCGGCGGCCGACGCCGTGCAGGTCGTCGAGCTGTCCTTCCCGCTGCCGTCCGGGATCGAGCCCGACGACGTTCGTTCGTTCGCCGTGCGATGGTCCGTGCGGGGTGCCGTCGACTTCGCGGAGCACACAGCGTTTCGTCGTGAGCCGTCGCGCTACCCGGACATGTATTGGCACGGGGGCTTCTACCGGGGATGGGCCTGGCGCCGGCCCTATCCGATCTTTCCGGCTTACTGCTGGTGAAGCTCAGCCGGTCAGGTTCTCGAGCTCGCCTCCGGCATCCAAGTCCTGCAGCTCGGTGAATCCGCCGATCGCGCGGTCGTCGATCAGCACGAGCGGCACCGTGTAGTGGCCCGGTAGGATCGAGGATACGAAGCCGCGTCGGTCCGGGTGATCGTCGAGGTAGATCTGCTCGACGGGGATGCTCTTCTGCTGCAGCAGCTGCTCGGCCATGACGCAGAACGGGCAGCCGCGGGTGCGATACATCACGACGCGCTGTTGGGAGTCGGACATCTTGGTTGGGGATTCAAACGGATTCGTTCGACTGCTCATGCCGCATGGATACGTTGTCGGCCATGCAAGGTTTCGATCCTAACGCGGCGGCGGCAGAAGGCTCGGGCGTCTTCGGGCTGCCGCACGGGCCGGACGATGCCGATCTCGTGCTCGTGCCGGTGCCGTTTGCGGCCACGGCATCGTATGGACGAGGCGCGGAGCGCGGGCCGGCGGCGATCCTCGAGGCGAGCCGTCAGGTCGACCTGTTCGATCTGCAGACCGGCAAGCCGTACGAGCGCGGGATCTGGATGGAGCCCCTCGATCCCGACATCGAGCGCCACGACCGGCGGGCTCGGATCGACGTGCAGAACGGCGCGATCCCGGGCGTCGAGCGCGCGGGCGATGCGGTCAACGAATTCGTCGTCGATCGCGTGCGACACCACCTCGCGGCCGGCAAGTTCGTCGGGATCGTCGGTGGCGATCACTCGGTGCCCTACGGTGCGATTCGCACGGTCGCCAAGCAGCACGGCGAGATCGGCATCCTGCACGTCGACGCACACGCGGATCTCCGCGTCGCCTACGAAGGCTTCCGATGGAGCCATGCGTCGATCATGCACAACGTGCTCGCCGACGTGCCGGCGGTCACGCGGATCGCGCAGGTCGGCATTCGCGACTTCTGCGAAGACGAGCATCGAAGGATCTTGGAATCGAACGGTCGCGTGCAGACGTGGTTCGAGCATGCCTGGCGCGGTCGGTTGGCGGACGGTGAGAAGCTGCGGACGCTGTGCGAAGAGGTCGTCGCGCGGCTCCCGCAGAACGTGTGGGTGAGCTTTGACATCGACGGGCTCGACCCCGCGCTCTGTCCGCACACCGGCACGCCGGTGCCCGGTGGGCTTTCGTTCCACGAGGCGTGCACGCTGGTCGAAGTGCTCGCACACGAGCGCCGCATCGTCGGCTTCGACCTGTGCGAGGTCGCGCCGGGTCCCGACGGCGACGAGTGGGACGCCAACGTCGGCGCGCGCGTGCTCTACAAGCTCTGCGGCTTTTGTCTGCTGACGAACTGACTCAGTTGGCGATCGACACGGCGACGCAGTTCGTCGTCGCGCCGGTCGAGCCGAGCGCGATGCCCTGCACGAGAAGCCGTGTGCCCGTCCAGGCGATGGATGCCGGAAGGCGAGAAGTCCACGTGCCCGCGAGTTGCTCTGCATCGATCGAGATCTCCGCGACGCGGGGGCTCGAGGCGTCCAGGTGCCAGAGGCCGAGCGGGGTTGGCGCCGGTTCGAGCGCCGACGTCGCGACGTGCAGGACGATCTGCGTGCTCGCACCGTCTCGGGCGTACGCGAGGACCGCGAGTCCGTCACGTGTCGATGGGCGGTGGGGGATCACGAGGTGACGGTCCGCGTTCCAGAGGATCGCGTGTGGGGCGACGAAGTCGAGGTCGCGATCACCGTCCAGATCGACGAGGGATGCGTTGCCGCTCCACGGACGGGACGGCAGCGGCCACGTCGTCGGCGCGACGTGCAGCCGCGCGTCCTCGTTGCGCAGCGAGCGCGTGAACGAGTCCTGCAGCGCCAGGTCGGCGTCGCCATCGACGTCGAAGTCTCCGGAGACGCTGCCCGTGGCGGTGTCGGGCGCGAGCACGAGCCGCTCCGTCTCGAACGGGAATCGACGCAGGTAGGTGCGCGCGGTGTCTCGATCGCCGTGGTACGCGTGCTCCGACCAGACGAGGTCGAGACGTCCGTCCGCGCCGACGTCGAGCAGACGGACGAGCGCGGCGTTCGCGTTCTCGACGACGCGCACGCGTTCGAAGTGGCCCGTGCCGTCGTTGCGGAGCCAGTCGATCCCGCCGCTCGGCAAGCCCGCGATCGTGTCTTTGTGGTGCACGAGCGCGTCGACGTCGCCATCCCCGTCGATGTCGCCGAGCGCGGGGCCGCGCGGCGGAGGCCAGGCTTCGGCTGCCGGGAGTCGCGCGTCGGTCGCGTCGACGAGGCGCGTGCCCGTGTTGTGCCAGAGCCTCATTCCCGAAGCGCGGACGAACAGGTCGACGCGACCGTCCCCGTCGAAGTCGGCGGCGCCGCCCTCGGCGATCGCGGAGTCACCGGTCAACCAGGTCGCGGTTTCGTCGACCCAGTTCGACGCGCGCTGCAGCACCGCGCGGTGCGTCGTCACGACGTCGTCGAGTCCGTCTCCGTCGAGGTCCGCGAACAGGATCCACGCGCTCGCGGGCACGTCGAGCCGCTCGACCGAGAAACCACCACGGCCGTCGTTGCGCAGCACGCAGGCGTGCGCACCGAGCGCCAGATCGACGTCGCCATCCCCGTCGATGTCGCCGAAGTCGATCGCGGCTCCGGGCGCGACGAGTTCCGCCGGGTCCGTGACCGGATTCGGATCGAGGAAACGGCCCAGCGCCGCGCTCGCTGCCGGCGTGAGGTCCGGCTGTTCGGACGGCGGAATCGAACCGACCGTCGGAGTTCGATCCGAACCGCTGCACGCTCCGAACACGAGCGCGCCCACCCAGACCACGCGAGAGAGCACGCCGCGATCCTACGCGGCATCGGCGCACTCGTGGGCGCTACGCGCGGCGGAACGGTCGCAGCACGAAGCCGACGATGCGGCCGCACAGTCGCTTCGTGTCGTCGATGAAGACGTAGGCGAGCGGCACCGAGAACGCCGTAAACACGGTGCAAACGGCGAGTCCGCCCGCGACCGCGATCGACATGCTGACGTAGCTGATGCCCTGACCCGTCGACTCGCCGAAGATCGCCATCGGGATCAAGCCGACGATCGTCGTCGTCGCGGTCATGACGATGGGCCGCAAACGCATGCGCGCGCCGCGCAGGATCGCCGACGTCCGCGTGCGACCCTCGCGCCGCAAGCGCGCGATGCAGTCGAGCAGAACGATGCCGTTGTTCACGACGATGCCGGCGAGCAGCATGATCCCGATGCCGGCCATGACGTCGATCGAGCCGTGGAAGAGCACGAGTGACCAAGCCGCGCCGAGCATCGCGAACGGCACGGTCACGAGGATCGCGGCCGGCAGGATGACCGACTCGAAGAGCACGCCCATGAGCATGAAGATCAGGGCGACGGCGAGGGCCCCGGCCTTGCCGAGCTCCGCGAGTTGCT
The DNA here is from genome assembly GCA_028281765.1 of Planctomycetota bacterium. Classification (GTDB taxonomy): domain Bacteria; phylum Planctomycetota; class UBA1135; order UBA1135; family UBA2386; genus JANQJF01. The sequence continues at coordinate 90,113 of JANQJF010000086.1, forward strand.
CGCCGATCTGGCCGGCGTAGCTGGCTTCGCTCCAGGAGTATCCGCGCGGCAGCGACGTGCTGTCCATCACCGTGCGGATGTGCTCGGACATCTGCGTCGACGTCACGCCTTCCGCGCGGGTGCCTTCGATCTGGACGGCGGTGCGGCCGTCGATGCGGCTGATCTTCTCGAGTGAGTTCTCGAAGCGGATCGAACTCAGGTCGTCGAGCCGCTGGAACATGCCCTGCCTGTTCCACACCCGGGTTTCGCGGAGATCGAGCAGGGTCGGGTTGCGTTCGGCGTCGAACTGCGCGATGAGGCGCACGTCCCCGTCGTCTTCTTCGTAGCGAGTGAGCTCGACGCCGCGGAGGCCGGACGACATCGTGCGCGTCAGCGCTGCCGGCGCGACTTCGAACTCGCTGAGTTGCTGGCGGTCGACGTTGACGACGACTTCACGGTTGCCCTCGACGCGGTCGACCTCGGCGCTGACGACGTCGTCGAGCTGTTCGAGCTGGCCGGCGATCTCGAGTGCGCGCTCCGTCAGGAACTGACTGTCGGGTCCCCAGAGCCGGACGACGAAGTTGTTCGAGTTTTTGTCGTCCCCCGACTCGCCGCCGCCGCGGGCACCGCCACCGGAGCGATCCTTCATGCGCAGGTTGATGCCGGGACGACGCGGCCACGCCAATCGAATCTCGTTGGTCAGTGCCGGCTTGTCGTCGGTGTCGAACTCGGGGTCGAGGATCAGGTCGAAGCGCGCCGAGGTGCGATCGAACCGCACCGACAAGTGATCGAGGCTCCACTCCTCCTTGCGCGCTAGCAGAAAGTTCTCGAACTCCTGGACCTCGTCCGCGACTTCGCGCAGCGTTCGTCCCGCCGGAAGCTCGATGTTGAGCGTGATGTCGCCACCGCGGAACGGGCCGCCGCCTTTCTCGTGGAAGTCGAGCTGGGAGAACGCCGTGCCCATCGAGAACACGAGGGCGACGCATCCGATCGCGGCCCACCAGCGGTGTCGAAGGCCGAAGTGCACGAGCCAACGGTTGGCGCGCATCACCAGGTTGACCGGGGACCACTTCGACGGCTTGCTGCGGCCCTCGGCCGCCACGCCGATGCCGGCCCCTAGATGGCGCATGCCGGACGGCAGCAGGAGAAGCGCGACGCCCAGACTGCCGAGCAGCGCGACCGAGAGCGTCAGCCCGATCGCACCCAGCGCGGCGCGCAGATTTTGGTCTTCGCTGATGAAGACGAGCGGGAGGATCACGACGATCGTCGTCAATGTCGCCGTCGTGATCGCGAGGACGATCTCGCGCGGGCCCTGGACCGCGGCGTCTCGCATGCGCATGCCGCGCGCGCGCAGCCGCCGGATGTTCTCGAGCACCACGACCGAATTGTCGACGACCATGCCGACGGCGAGCGTCATGCCCGCCATCGTCAGGAGGTTGAGGCTGCGTCCCGCGAAGAACGCGTAGCAGCCGGCGACGAGCAGCGCGAGGGGGATCGCGAGCGCGATCGCGACCGTTGCGCGCACGTTGCGCAGGAACGCGTAGAGCGCGAGGAGGGCGAGCAGGCCGCCCTGGATCGACGTCGAGAGAAGCGTCTGGAGCGACGACTCGATCATCTCGCCCTGGTCGAAGAGCTGCCGGAACGCGATGCCGTTCAGGCGTGGGTCGTTCTCGAGGTCACTCATCGCGGCGCGTGCGCCGCGGCTCGCCTCGACCGGGTTCACGCCCGCGGCCAAGCGCAGCACGCCGGTGTAGGTGTACTTTTGGTCGAACCGGGCGAGGCTGTCGCGGACGGACGGTACGCGTTCGACGCGCGCGATGTCCTTGATCCGGAGTCCGGTGCGGATCGGGTAGTTCTCGATTTCCTCCTGACTCTGGAACTTGCTGTTGACCCGCACGAGGTAGCGGCTGTGACCGTCGTCGAGTTCGCCGACGGGTCGTGCGAAGTTGTCGCGCATCAGGCGCTGGATCAGCTCGCCGTAGTCGATGCGATGCGCGACCAGCAGGTCGCGGTCGAACCAGATGCGCAGCGTCTCCGCGAGGAGGCCCCAGATCTCGACGCGTCCCACGCCGTCGACGCGCTCGAGCATCGGTCGCACGACGCGGTCGATCTTGTCGTCCCACTTGCTGTCGCGCTCGGGCGTGAGGATCTGGAAGAACGACAGCGGCGCCGAGTTGCCGTCTTCGCGCCACGTGAAGTAGCGGTCGACGCCGCGCGGCCAGTCGAGCTTGGCGCGCTGCGCGCGATCGCGCACTTCGGCGGCTGCGAGCATCAGGTCGATCCCCGTGTCGAGCTTGATGCGGATGAACGCGCTGTCGGTCTCGCAGCTCGCGCGCGTTTCCGCGACGCCGGGGATCGTGCGGATCTGGGCCTCGAGCGGCTCCATGACCTGCTCTTGGACCTCCTGTGGCGTCATCGATTGTGCCACGGGGATCCACATGTTGATCTGGCCCTGCGCCATGTCGGCCGGCACGAGCCGGAGCGGCAGGCGCGCGAACGACAGCACGCCGAGCGAACACAGCGTCAGCGCCGCCATCAGCGTGAGGATCGGGCGATCGACGAAGAGCGTCAGTGGGCCTTGCTTGATCACGGTGTCGCGACCTCCTTTGTCTCCTCGCGCCGTCCGACGATCGAGTACACGACCGGAATGACGATCAGCGTGAGGAGGGTAGACGACGTCAGGCCGGCGACCACGGTGATCGCGAGCGGGGCGCGTAGCTCCAGGCCTTCGCCGGTTCCGCCGACGACCGGCAGCTGCTGGAGCCAGCCGGTCAGCGGCAGAAGCCCGAGCACCGTCGTCAGCGTCGTCATCAGCACGGGGCGGAGCCGGATGCGGGCACCTTCGACGATGGCCTGCATCTTGTCCGCGCCGTCACGGTGCAGTCGGTTGATCTGGTCGACGAGGATGATCGCGTTGTTGACGACAATGCCCGCCAGCACGATCGCGCCGAGCAGCACGACGACCGAGATCGGGACGTCGAGCACGCCGAGCAGGAAGATCACGCCGACGAAGGCGAGCGGCAGCGAGCAGAGGATCATCAGCGGCTGCAGCAGGCTCTCGAACTGGCTCGCCATCACGACGTAGACCAGGAAGACCGCGAGCAACAGCGCCATCGTCAGGCTGTCGAGCGACGCGTCCATGTCGGCCTTCTGCCCGCCGACGCGCACGTCGATCCCGGTGGGGCGGGGGACGTTGGCGAGGGCGCGCTCGATGCGTTCCTGCGTCGAGCCGAGGTCGAAACCGATCACCGTCGCGTGCACTTCCGCGCCGCGCACGTCGCCGATCCGACGGATCTCGCTCGGGCCTTCGAGTCGCTGCACGTCCGCGATCGACGCCAGCGGGATCACCGGGACTCCGGCCGGGTTGACGTTCACGTCGAGGAGGTGGCGCACCGTGCCGAGGTCGTGCTTGTCCATCGACACGCGCATGTCGATCTTGCGCTCGCGCTCGGCGTATCGCGTGGGCACGTCGCCCTGAACCTTGCTGCGCAGGATGTCCGTCACGCGGCCGGAGTCGATGCCGAGTGCGGACATCTTCTCGCGGTCCAGCCGCAGCACGATCTCGGGGTTGCCGCGCTGCAGCGTGCTGCGAACGTCGCGCACGCCCGGCACGCTCCTGCGGATCGACTCCTCGACCGACTGGCTGACCTCGCGCAGTGCGCGGAGGTCGCGTCCCAGGATCTCGACCGCGAGCGGTGCGGAGAACGACAGGACGCTCGGGCGGGAGAACCGGAACGACTGGACCTCGGGGATCGCACGAATCGTCGCGCGCACCTTCTCCCGCAGCGACTCTTCGCTGGCCTGCAGGTCGGAGGTCGGCTTCAGGCTGACGAGGATGCGGGCCGAGTGTTCGCCTTCTTCGCTGCTGTTGAGCTCCTGCTTGTCCACGCCGACGGCGAGGAAGGTGCGCTCGACCTCGGGCATCGTCGCGACGGTCTTCTCGATCGGGCCGACGACCTCGTCGGTGCGTTCGACCGTCGCGTCACGCGGCAGGAAGACATCGACGTAGAGCTCGCCCTGCGATACCTCGGGCAGCAGTTCGTTGCCCAGCGTCGTGACCTGGCGTCCCGCGAGTGCGAGGAGTCCGACCGCGATCAGGACGATCGCCCAACGGAACCGGAGGGCGCCGCGGAGCATGCGTTCGTAGACCCGCTCGGTCGCGGCGAACAGCTTGCCGGCTTGCGCCGTAGCGGGCGCCGTGACGTCCTTGTCGCGCCCGCGGCTCGCGAGCATCGGGATCACGAACAGCGCGACAAGCAGTGACATCAAGAGGCTGTAGACCACCGTCAGCGACTGGTCGCGGAACAGCTGTCCCGCCATGCCCTCGACGAACACGATCGGGAAGAACACGGCGATCGTCGTCAACGTACTGGCCGTCACCGCGGACGCGACGCGCGACACGCCTTGCACGGCTGCGGCGCGGATCCCGAGCCCCGCTTCGCGTGAACGCGTGATCGATTCGAGCACGACGATCGAGTTGTCCACGAGCATGCCGACGCCGAGGGCGAGGCCGCCGAGCGACATCACGTTGAGAGTGATGTCGGAGATGAAGATCGGGGCGAAGCTCGCCGCGATGCTGATCGGGATCGACGTCGCGAGGATGACGGTCGTCGAGAAGCGGCGCAGGAACAGGAAAATGACGAGGATCGCGAACAGGCCGCCCATGAACGCGCTCGACTGCACCTCGTCGATCGACGTCTCGATGAACTGCGACTGGTCCTGCAGCATGTCGAGCCGCACGCCGAACGGCGTCAGCTGATGCGTCAGGAAGTCTGTCATCATTCGGTGTCGACGCTTCTTGGCGAACTCGTTCTCCCAATCGCCCTTCTTCTCTTCCGCTGCCGGCTTGTCCGGCTTCGGTTCCGCGAGCTTCGCGACGTAGGCGCGCTGGGGCGCCGTGCCGAACACGCGATCGCGCACGTCGCCAGCCAGCGAGACGATGTTCGCGCGTGCTTCCTTGTAGACGTCGATCAGCACGCAGGGCGTGCCGTTGACGCGGCTGATGACCTCTTTCTCCTTCGGCTCGCGCGTGATGCGGGCGACGTCGCGCAGCCGGATCATGCCGTCGTTGCGTCGGTCGACGATGACGTCCGCGACCTCTTCGAGGTTCTGGAACTCGCCGAGGGTGCGGACGAGGAACTCGGTCTTGCCCTCCTCGATCGTGCCGGCGGCGGTGTTGACGTTCTCGTCGGTCAGGCGTTGGGCGAGGGTTGCGACGTCGATGCCGAACACGTCGAGTGCGGCCTCGTCGATCGTGATGCGGATCTCCTCTTCGTCTCCGCCACGCACCTTGACGGCGGCGACGCCTTCGATCTTGGACAGCTCGCGTTCGATGTCTTCCTCGGCCATGCGCCGCAGTTCGACCGGGTCGGCATCACCCGACAGTCCAAGCGTGAGCACCGGGTCGAGACTGGGGTCGTAGCGCAGCACGAGCGGCCGCTCGGCGTCTTCCGGTAGCCGCACGCGATCGAGACGTTCGCGGATATCGGAGATCGCGAAGACCATCTGCGTGCCCCAGGTGAACTCGAGCACGACGTCGCTGACCTCGGCGCGGCTGATCGACGTCACGCGGCGCACACCCTGCACGACCGACACCTGGTCCTGGATGCGCTCGCTGACGCGCTCCTCGACGTCCTCGGGCGACGAGCCGGGGTACTCCGTGCGGATCGTGACCGTCGGATACGCGATGTCCGGCAGCAGGTTGATCGGCAACTTGCTCAACCCGACCAGGCCGAACACGACCGCGGCGAGCACGACCATCGACACCGCCACCGGGCGGGTCGTGGTGAACGAGAAGAACGAGCCCTCGTGATCCATCCGTGGCCCTGTCACTTGGCGACTTCGACCGCGGTCTGGTCGCGAAGCTCGCGCTGGCCGCTGACGATCACGACGTCGTCCTCACGCATGCCGCCATCGCCGGTGTTGCGTGCTTCGAGGTGGTCCATCTCTTCGAGGCCGGCGTCGAGTCGGATACGACGCGCGATACCCTCGCGCACGACGAACACGGCCGTATCGGCGCCGTCGTTCACGACCGCGCTCTTCGGGATCATCAGCGCGTCCCGCTCGTTCTCGGTCAGGATCTCCGCGCGCATGAACATGCCGGGGCGGAGATCCTTCGCGTCCTTCTCGCTGATGCGCACCCGCACTCGGAACGAACCGTTGGTCTCGTCGATGACGGGGCTGACGACGTCGATCGTCGCGGTGAAGCCGCGCTCCGGCCAAGCGTCCGTCGTGAAGCGCACTTCGCGCGCGTCGCGGATCATCGACAGCTCGCGCTGGGGGCGGCGGAGGTACGAGACCAGCCGCGTCGGATCCATGACCGTAAACAGTTCGGTCGACAACGTGACGGTCTCCCCGCCGCGCATCTGCCGCGTCTCGACGACGCCGTCGAGCGGCGAACGAATCGTGTGCTCTTCGAGGTTGAGGTTCGCGTCATCGAGTTTGGCCTGCATCTCGTCGACGCGGTTCTGGGCCGCGTTGACCTCGAGCTTGGCCTTGCGTTCCTCGAACTCCGCGACCTTCAGCGCTTCGACCGCCGCGTCCGCCGCGTAGCCGCTCTCTTCGATCTCGCGCTCGGCGATCAGCCCGCGCGTCATCTCCTCGTTGCGCTTGTGCGCGTCCTTGGCCTTGTCGCGCTCGATGCGCGCCTGGCCGACGCGGTGTGTCGAGGCGTCGGACTCGAGCTGCGCGAGCTGCAGCTTGACCTTCGAGTCTTGAAGCTGGATCTGCGCCTGGGAGACGCGCGATCGCGCTTCGCGATCGTCGAGCAGCGCGAGCGGATCTCCGATCTTGACCAGCATGCCTTCGTCGACGAGCACCTTCACGACGCGGCCGGCGACCTTGGGCAGCACGGTGACGCGGTGTTCGGCTTCGAGGTAGCTCGAAGTCTCGACCGTGCGCCGGACGCTGCGCAGCTCGACGGGCTCGACGCGGACCAGGGGTGGGGGAGCGGCTTCTTCGGCGGACTTGGCGTCAACCGAGGAGTCGCCGGAGCATGCGCCGAGCAGGCAGATCAGCGCGGTGATCCCGAGGGGCGATCGGGACATTTTGGGGCAGGACGAAGGGGCGGAATTCACGAGATCGGTTCGAACAGGGTGGTTAGCTTTCACCGCGATGGCGGACCTCATCACTGTCAATGAAGCACTCGATCGCGTGCGTGCGTGCGCGAAGGGACCGGAACAAACGGAGACGGTACCACTCGATGCCGCCCGCGGGCGCAGAATTGCCGAAGACGTCGTCGCCGACGGCCCGTGGCCGGTCACGGATCGCTCGGCGATGGACGGGTTCGCGATGGCGACCGGCGGCAGCGGCATCGTGGCCGGCACGTCGTTCCCGATCGTGGGCCAGGCGCTCGCCGGCCATCCGTTCGACACCGCGCTCACCGCCGGCCAGGCCGTGCGGATCATGACCGGCGGCGTCGTGCCGGAGGGTGCGGACACGGTGGTGAAGGTCGAGGACACGAGTGGATTCGAAAGTGCAGAGAACGTCGAAGTCCGTGCCGACGTTCCCTCGGGCGCGAACATTCGTCTGCAGGGCTCCGAAATCGCGCCTGGCACGACGCTGATGACGAGAGGCACGCGGCTCGGCGCAGCGCAGATCGGTGCGCTCGCGGTACTCGGTCACGCGAACGTCGCCGTGTTTCGGCGGCCGCGGGTCGCGATCCTCTCGACGGGCGACGAGGTCGTGCCGATCGATCAGAAGCCGCTGCCGCACCAGGTGCGGGACAGCAACGCGTGGGCTTTGGCGGCGCAGATCGAAGAGTGCGGCGGCGAGCCGATCCGCCTCGGCATCGCGAGCGACGAAGCGTCCGATTTGAGATCGCGTCTCGATGACGGTCTCGCGCGCGCCGACGTCGTGCTGACGATCGGTGGCGTGTCGAAGGGCACGCACGATCTCGTCCACGGCACGCTCCGGGACCTCGGCGTCGAGTCGGTGTTCCACGGCGTCATCGTGAAGCCGGGTAAGCCGCTCTACTTCGGTCGCCGCGGTGACGGTCCGCCGTTCGTCTTCGGGCTGCCGGGCAACCCGGCCTCCGCGTTCACGACGTTCCACGTGTTCGTGCGTCCCCTCATTCGCGCGCTCGGGGGCGCCGATTCGGAGAGCGACGGCGCATCGTCGGTCCGCGTGGCCGGTGCGCCGTTCCGGAAGAACTGGCGCGCGCAGGCGATCCCGGCCGTCGTCGGCGAGGCGAGTGACGCGGTGGCCGAGCTGCAGACCGTGCGGCCGAGCGGGGACCCGTTCGGGCTCGCCGTCGCGGACGGCTTCGCAATCATCCCGGCGGACACTGCGCCCGAGGACGTCGACCGGGTCGAGTTCCTGCCGTTCCGGGATCGCTCGTGATCCGCTGGAAGCTCGCGCTGATCGCGGCGGTTCTGCTCGTCGCGTCGACGCCGCCGGCTTGGTTTCCGGGCGCAGAGTTCCTCGTCGTGGCCGGGCTGGCCGGGTTCTACGCGTTCGCCACGTCGTCGCCGCGGCCGTACCTCCTGGGGTACGGCTTCGGGGTCGTGCACATGGCTGGGTTCGCATGGTCGCTGTGGGGCGTCGCTGGATACGCCCTCGTGGCCATCGTGCTGCTCGGGGCTGTCTACTATCTTCTGATCGTTGCGTGGCTTCGGGCCGGCCGACGGTGGGTTCCGCCGGCCGTGGCCTTCGCGTTCGGGGTCGCGGCGACCGCCTGGCTGCGGGCGCACATGCCCGAGATCCCGTTTCCCCACGGCCAGGTCTCGCACGCCCTGTTCGGCTGGACGGCTTTGCTCGGGCCGGTCGCGTGGGGGGGTGAGGTCCTGCTGAATCTCCTCGTCGCGGCTCTCGCCGCGGCAGCAGTCGATTTCTACCGGTCTTGGCGGGTCAGCGAGCCCCCCTGGCGCCGCGCGCGCCTCCAGCTCGGGGTCGTCGCGGGCGTATGGGTCGTGATGTCGATCGTCTCGCCGCCGCGGCCCACGGCCGAGCCCGATACGCTCGACGTCCTGCTGCTGGAGCCGGGGCGCCATGACGCGTTCCTCGTGAACCGGGGCGCGATCCCGATCGCGATCCGGGACCGGCTCCTGGGCCCGACGCTGGAGGCGGCGGGGCCGCGCGCGAAGAACCCGCCGGACCTCGTCGTTTGGCCGGAGGGCGCGCTCCCCAACCAGTGGCTGCACGGCGCGGCGCCGATCCGCCTGCGGCGGGGCACCGTGTTGGTCGGCGGCTCGATCTTCTCCGAGAAGGACCACGACTACTCGATCTGTGTCGCGCTCAACCATCGCGGTCGCGTGTTGGGGTGGCACGAAAAGCAGGTCCCCGTTCCCGCCGCCGAGCGGATGCCGTGGCTGTCGCTACTTCCGGACTTCGTCACGGAGTGGGCGACGGGGATCGTCGGATATTATCCGCGCTGCGCGTACGGCCGCTGGTACGACCCGCTCGAGGTCGGCAACGTCAAGTTCGGCGGCCTCGTCTGCTACGACAACGCGTTCGACACGGTGGCGCGGAGGCACGTCGATGCGGGAGCGCGCGCCCTCGTCGTGGTCAGCAACGAGACGTGGTTCCTGCAGGGTGGCGAGCTCGACCAGATGATTGCGATGTCGGTGTTTCGCGCGCTCGAGACCGGAACTCCGCTCGTTCGGTCGACCGTCGACGGGCGCACCGTCGCGGTCACGCGCGACGGCTCCGTGCTCGGCCCACCGCCGGATTCGCCATCCGAAAAAGTCCCGACGAAGGTTCTTCGCGCCGAGCTCGAGCTGGGCCCCGGTGCGCTCGGCCCGCTGGCATGGTTGCATCCCGCCCTGGTCTGGCTGGTGTTGCTCTCGGGGCTTGCGCTGACCGGGTTGATCCGACGCAAGTAATGTAGAATTCATAGGATCGAACCCGGACTCGGTCACTCCGACCGACCTGGATTCGACCCGCATTCGAGGCCCCGTGGCCTTGACGAGTGCTGACTGTCAGTTAGGATTCCGGCCACCCCGAGGCGGACGCCCTGCTGTCGCAGCCTCGAGCGGTTTCCAAACTCGACCCCCTGATATCCCTCTCCGGCCGGCTCGCACCGGTCACCCCCTCTATTGGAGCTATCCGAGCGATGAGCACGATCGGTCGCATCTTCATCATCATCAATCTCGTCCTCGCCGCGGTCTTCGTAGGCTTCGCCTCGACGTATCTCCAGCAGGCTGACGACTGGAAGACCAAGCACGACGACGCGGTTGCCGCGCACGCCGACGAGCTCAAGCAGACGCAAGAGCGCGAAAAGGCGGCCCGTTCCGAGGCGTCGCGCCTGCAGGCCCAACTCTCCCAGAAGGAGCAAGGCCTGAAGTCGCAGGAGACGCGCAACAAGGAACTCGTCGACGAAAACGAGCGCCTGGACAAGCAGCTGAGCGCGCTGGAAGCCTCGATCTCGACGATGAAGTCGGACATGGGCACGATCAGCTCGACCCTCGAGCGCACCAGCGCCGAGTACCAGTCGTCGGTCAAGCAGGCTCTCGCCGCGATCGCCGAGAAGGACGAAGCCGTCCGCGCCCGCAGCGTCGCCGAGAACGATCTCGCCGATGCGAACAACACGATCACCGCCCTGCGCGAAGACGTCTCCACCAAGGAGGCGTCGATTGCCAAGGCGAGCGCCGACATCCGCGAGCGTGACATCCTGCTCGGCAACATCCGCGCGAAGCTGCCCGGCGCCCTGATCGCCGACCTGCAGATGCCGTCCCTCAAGGGCCGCGTCACGAACGTCACCGGCAAGCTGCTGACGATCGAAGTCACGGACAACCCGGCTTCGGCCGACATCATGAAGGGCTACCGCTTCGCTGTCGCCGCTGGCGGCAACTACAAGGGCGAAGCCCTCGTCACCGAGGTCGACGGCAACACCGCGTTCTGCCGCATGACGATCTCCAACGGCGCGAACGTCTCCGTCGGCGACGCCGCGATGACCCACACCTACTGATTCCTACCGGAGGCACCGAACCATGGCAGCACGCAAAGGCAAAGGTAAGTCCGGTGGTGGCGGCGGCAACCGCCGCGCCGCAGCCGCAGCAGCGGCGGCTCCCGAAGTCGTCGAAGAAGTCGACACCGGCATGAGCATCGACCAGGGCATCGTCCTCACGACGACGGTCCTGATGATCGGCGCGGTCGTGCTGGTCGCAATGGCGTACCAGAAGTACAAGGTCGGCGGGTAGGGCCTGGCCGAGTTTGCCCACCGCCCCGCGCCTCGGATGAGGTGGCGGGGCGGTGTTGGTTAACGCCCACTCCATCGCGGAGCGATGGAGCGGGCGTCAACCATGCGCAGCGCGGAGCGCTGCGGCGGGGGGACGTGAGTTCGCGCTGTGAGCTGATGGGGGAGGATGTGCGCATGGCAACTACGCGCTCTGGCTCGAGAACCGAGCAGCGCGAAGCGATGCGAGGTCGCTGCAGCATGGCTGCGAAGCAGCCAATGACTGCAGCAAGCCAACGAGGGGCTCCCTGCGCCGGCCCCTGCCGCTATGGCGACAGGGGCCGACGAGGGAGCCGGAGGCGGCTTGCTGGAAGTGGTGTGTAGCAGTCCTCTCTCGCATTAGTCCTGTATCGAGATGTTGATTGGGGGAGCAATTGGTGCTGACTCTCTCGGAGAAGTCAGTTGACTGCCTTGAGTCCGCTCGGTATGTTGGGTCGATGGCGAAGAGGTCGAGGTGGAAGCAGGGTGTCCTGCGATTCCCGTGCGGGTGGGGAGGGTATCGCGAGGGCGCTGGCCGCAAGCCCGCGCCAGGTCGACGCAACGTCTCGCACAAGCGGAAGCCCGAGCTGAAGAAACGCTGTCCGCTGCACATCACCATCCGCCTGCGAGACGGCCTGCCCTCGATGCGACGAAAGGCGGCCTATCGCGTCCTCCGCGAAGTATTCGCCGCCGCCAAGGAACGATTCGGCTTTCGCCTGATCCACTACTCCGTGATGGGCAACCACTGCCACCTGATCGTCGAAGCCGACGACCGTCGCGCTCTGACCCGCGGCATGAGCGGCCTGATGATCCGCATGGCGCGTCGCCTCAATCGACTGTGGAGCCGCCGCGGCCGTCTGTTCGCCGATCACTTCCACGAGCACCAGGTACACACTCCTCGCGAGGTACGCGCCGCACTCGTCTACGTGCTCAACAACGCCCGTCGCCACGGCTACTCCCTGCACCTCCCGATCGACCACTTCTCCTCCGGCCCTTGGTTCAACGGGTGGTCGATCGACATCGAACTCGTCGGCTCAGTCGCCTCGTGGCAAATCCCGGTCACGCAAGCTCGCTCCTGGCTGCTGCGCACGGGCTGGCTCCGCCATAGCCGCATCCGCACGTCCGAGATTCCAGCCGATGCAGCATGAGTCGCCACCCCTTCCACAACAGCCCTCCCCCCGCTCCCTCGTTGTCCCCTGTCGCCGTCGCGGCAGCCGCACGCCCGCTAGGGCGGCTGCCG
>JANQJF010000008.1 GCA_028281765.1 Planctomycetota bacterium
CGCTGAAGTGCGTTGCGTATGTCGGTGTTCCTGGGGTTCGCTCGCAAGGCGCTGCGACGACATGGCTTGTCAGTGGACAAGTTGAGGAGCAGCAACGCAGCGGGCAGACCGTAGGGGCAGCGACATATGTGGCGAACATCGGCGACGCCCCACTAGATCCCGACCTCGGCGACGAGCGCGTTCGTCAGGAACAACGGGATCGCGTGCGGCGCCCCGTCGACCGCGCCTTGGATGAAGAGTTGCGTGCCGATGAAGTCGGGAGACGACGGGACGGGAGCCCCCAGCCACATGACGTCAGACTGGATCGCGGCACTCATCGTGACATCGGGAGCCACGCGCAGGTAGCAGGGGAGTCCAACCGGCGTCAGGTCGATCGGCGTGGTCGGCGTCGCTCCCAACAGGAAGTACACCGTCGTCGACGCGGAAGGGATCTCCGTCATCTTGATCCACAGCTGGCTGCCGAGCTGCGGCAGGTTGTAGGCGGCCAAACGCGGCGCCTGAGCGGCGGTCAAGTCGACGAACTGGTTCGAGGACCAGTACTCGAAGACGGGGACGGCTTGCGTTTGCGACGTCGTGAACTCCGAGAAGTCGACCTGAGGAGGAAGCGTGACTGGCAGGCGACCGGCGACACCGACGATGAGAGCGTCGTCTTCCCCGCGGGAGTTGAACGCGGTGACGGCTTCGTGCACGAACAGAATCGCGCCGTCCGCATAGAGCGTGCACTGCACGGTCAGCCGGCTGTCGCTCGTCGGAACGCCGCCTTTCTGGGCGACGCCGTTCCATGTGAACGTGGCCGATTCGCCCGGGACGGTCGCGAGGAGGATCTCCCCGCTCCCCGGTGCCGTGACGTCGAAGTCACACCACCAGGGACAGATCTGGTCGAAGCCCCCCCGCGTGAACTCGACCGGGTCGACGCTGGATGCGAGGCTCGGCACAGAGGCAAGGATCGCGGTCTCCGGCAAGATGCGGCCGTTGGGATCCACGCTCACGGTGGCGGCGGTCTGGCCGGAGGGGCCGGGGAACGGGAAGCCCAACGGGATGTTGGTGGCCGTGATGGCGTCGTCGGCCGTCGCGCCGATGGGGCTTCCTACGTTCGGGTTGAAGGTCCCGGTACCGACGGAGACCTGGTACGCGCCGAAACCGTTCGGGAAGAAGAGGAAGCTCTTCGGTGCCGGAGCGGCACAGCCTTCGCCGAGATCTGTGATGGTCGCCGGGGGAGCGGGGACGGTGAGGACGTCCGAGATGCCGTAGACGGGCGCGGTGAGACAGTTGCCGAGGGACTGACCGGCGCAGAAATCGCGCGACCCTGCGTCGAAACAAATCCCGGAGATGGATGAGTCGCCCCAAGTCGCGCGGCGCGGGACCGGGTTGCACATGACGTCCGCTCCCAGGCCGTCGGCACCGGTCCCGGTCGCGACGTCCCAGATGTTCACCGCGCCGCTGCCGGTGATCGTCGGAGGCGCCAGGATCAGCGAACTGGTCCAGAGCTGCACGCCGAAGGAGACGACCTTCACCCCATCAGGGCGGTAGATCGGCACATTGTAGGTCGTCGAGGGGAACGCCGTCCCACTGTGGTCGCCTGCGTCGACGCCGGGCGTGCTCGCGACGGCCTTCCACTGGGAACCGCCCACGGCCTGGTCGAGCCCGGTGTCCGTAGCGTCCGTGGCCACCAACGCATCCAGGAGGTCGAGCGTACCGAAGTGCGGGTTCTGCTGGGCCTCGGTGACGAACATCACGCGATACTGCGCACCAGGCGGGAGTCCGGGCGGCGGCAAGTTGACGCCTTGGGCGGTGAGAGTCGAGATGCAGAGGATCGCTGCGAGGAATGCTGCGAGTTTCATGGTTTCGGTCCGGGGTTGGTGTTGTCGGTTCAGGAGGCCGGAAGGCCACTTCCCCGGGAGAACCACGACCCGGCGCGAGAGCCGCAGCGAATTCTCAGATCGCCGCCTCCCCGGGGTTTCTCGATCTCGCTGCACGCTTCGCCGCACCACAGCCGCAAGATGGGCGCATGCGCCGCACCTCCCTCGCCCTCTCGTTCGTCGTGATCCTGGGCACCGCAGCCCCGAGTCAGGATCCACAACGGCCGAAGACTCCGAACCAGTACAAGCGAATCCACCAGAAGGTCCTGCAGTCGCTCGTCAACGGCAAGCTCGCCAAGGCGCGGACCGCGCTCGAGACTCACGTCGAGCGCGACCCGACCGATCCGGAGCACTGGTTCCTCGCGACGCTGGTCGAAGCCAAGGCCGGTGCAGTCGAACGAGCCCGGAAGTCGCTACGTCGCGCGCTCGAGCTGGGGTTACCACCCGAGCGCTTCCTTGCCGGGCCACGGAACTTGCTCGCCGCGCTCGAGAACAGCGAAGAGATGAAGAAGCTGCACGCGGAGTTTCGCCACCGCCCCGTGCACGGACCGATGCTCGGCGATCTCACCGGAACCGGAGTGAAGGTCTGGCTACGCACCGCCACGCCTGCGCCCGTCGAGGTGGTCGTGCGCCGCAAGGTCGATGCGGATGACTCGCCGGCCCTCGTCGCCCGCGGCAGCACCGAGCTCGCGCGTGACCTGACGGGTGTCGTACAGGTCACGGGCCTCTCACCCGGGACCGAGTACACCTACTCGTTGCGCGTCCACGGCGGCGATCCGGTGCCCGGTGGCTCGTTTCGAACGAGTACGAAGCGGGGCACACCCTGCAAACTCACGATCGCTTTCGGCGGCGGCGCGGGCTACGTCCCCGAACACGAGAAGATGTGGACCACGATCGGCTCGTTCGAACCCGATGCGCTGCTGCTCCTCGGCGACAACGTCTACATCGACGCGCCGCGCATGCGCGAGATGCAGGACTACTGCTACTACCGAAGGCAGTCCCGCCCCGAGTACCGCAAGCTCACCGCGTCCACTCCGGTCTACACGATCTGGGACGATCACGACTTCGGCGTGAACGACTGCTGGTACGGCGACGACCCCGAAAAGCCGGCGTTCAAACCGAAGGTGTTCCGAGTCTTCCGCCAGAACTGGGCCAACCCGGGATACGGCACGGACGAGGTGCCGGGCTGCTTCTACGAGTTCTACCTCGGCGACCTGCACTTCGTGATGCTCGACGGACGCTACTACCGGTCCGATCCGAAGCAGGCAAAGCCATCGATGCTGGGGACGCAACAGAACGACTGGCTGCGCGAACGGCTGCGCGCCTCGAAGGGCACGTTCACGATGCTCACGTCCCCGGTGCCGTGGGTGTTCGAGGCCAAGGGCAACAGCAGGGACACCTGGAACGGATTCCAGAAAGAGCGCAACGCGATCTTCGACTTCATCCGCGACGCGAAGACAGAGGGCATGGTGCTGCTGTCCGCCGATCGCCATCGCACCGACATCTGGAACCACGCGGCAAAGGACCACTACTCCTTCCCGGAGTTCAACTCCTCGCGCCTGACGAACCAACACGTCCACAAGCGCATGAAGAAGGCCGAGTTCTCGTACAACCAAAAGCAGTCGTTCGGCCTGGTCGAGTTCGACACGACGCTCGACGACCCGATGGTGACCATGAAGGTGGTCAACATCGACGGTGAGGTGGTCTACACCAAAGTCGTACGACGGAGTCAGCTGGCGTACGAGTAGTCCGGGTCCGCGCGGCGCAAACGTGGACTACCGACGCTCGAACCCCACCACCGGACGCGACGGTCGCAGCCCCGCGATCGAGTTCACGTCGTCGCCCCCCAGGTTGCGGAACGCGGTTCGCTGCTCGGGCGCATCGCGGCGGAAGCTGCCACCGCGAATCGCCCATCTGCCCGGCTCGGGTTCGAGGCGCAGGCCATCGCCATCCCGAACGATGCCGTGCGTGCGGTATCCATCGAGACACCACTCGGAGACGTTGCCGATCACATCGAAGATCCCGAACGGATTCGGCGCGAACTGTCCGACGGGCGCCGAAGCCTTGTAGCCATCGTCGAACTCCACACCGCCCGGCCAGAACGGCTCCACGCTGGCAGCCCTGGCGTCGAGAAGGTTGCCGAATCCTTCGATGTCCTCGAGCTGCGTTCCACAGAACCACGGCGTCGAAGTCCCGCCGCGACACCCCACTTCCCACCGCGCCTCGGTCGGCAAGAGCAACCCGTACCGAGTCGTGAGGTTCACGGCGTCGTGCCGCGTCACTGCTTCGATCGGGAAGTCTTCGGTCACGACATCGGGGAACCCGTTGTACTGGGCCCCGAGCTCGTATACCGACGGGATCGGCTGCGCCATCAGGCGAGTCCACTGGCCCATCGTGCACTCGAACTTCGACAGGAAGTAGGGGTCGAGTACCACCGACTGCACCGGCTGTTCGTTTTCCGCGGCCATCGGGTCGAAGTTGGGTCCGTAGTCAGGACCGATCGCTTGCGCGCCGAAGTCGCGCGAGCCGCCCGGGATCAACACGAACACGAACCCTCGATGCAGCATGTCGAAGCCGCCACGATCGTCGCGCCACGTCGGGATGTCGAGCTGGCGCGGATCCTGCTCGCCGTCCCACGCGGATCGCAGGTGGTAGAACTCCCACAGCTTGGACTGCGGATTCATCCCGATTGGAACGAGCCCGATCTGCGGATCGAGTTCGAACGGCACGTCGGCGTAGCGCTTCGACGCGACCACATCGTCCGCCGCGAGGATGGCCCGTCTCGCCTCGTGCCATCGTTCTCGATAGCGAGTGACCGTGAGTTCCTCGACGCACTTCGACCAACGCAAGCGCTGCTCTACATCCGGCACAACGACCCGCTCGAACTGCTCGAGCTCGGACAACAACGACACCAGCGCGATCTGTAGGAATCCGTCCGCTGGGTCTTCGAATCGACGACCGACGTCCTCGTCGATCCGCACGGATCGCTCGGCGACTTGTCGCTCGTAGTCGGCGATGTGCTCCCGCCACCACTCATCGGTCTTCGCGACCTCTTGGCGAGCCAGTTTGACGCTGTTCTCCATCAACTCCCGCTCCAAGGCCCCGACATCCGCGGGTGTCAGACGCAGGGCTTCCTCAGCAACGCGCAGCCCCTCGGCTTCGAGACCGTTTCTCGTCAGCACCATTGCCAGGTTCGTCAGGTAGTAGTGAATCCGCGGATCGTCATCTCCGAAACTCGCGATCGCCGCACGCAACATCGCCAAGCCCTCTGCCTCCCGGTCGTATCGGGCCCGCTTCTGGTTGCCGAGCGCGTTCCCCAACAGAAAGAGGAGGTATGGTTCGTTCGAGAGCATCGACTCGCTGAGCTCGAACGGCACGTGTTCTGCGGCTCCGCTGCGGACCGCGTACCAGCGCTTCTTCCACTCCAAGTAGGTTCGATACTTCTCGTACTCGGCGAAATCCGGATGCGCCGGTCGCCGCGCGAGCCGCTCCGCTTCCGTGCGCGGGACGGCCCGCGCTTCGAGACGGGCGAGTGCGCTCCGCACCGTCGGAATCGCGTCGACGAGCCGTGCAGCCTGGTGGTCGAGCCAGGAGCGGATGTCGGCGCATTTGTCTGGACCCGGAGGCCACAGCCCCGAAGCGTCGTCCTGCGCCTCGTCCAGCTTGACCCCCAGGGCCAACAGGTCGAACTCCGCGGTCTTGGCTTCGAGCTTGCCCGTCTGCCACAGCGTCGCGATGAGGCCGGCGGTCAGCGCCGCGAACAGTAGGCCACTCGTCGCGAGCGCGACGCGGTACTTCCGCGCGAATCGTTTGCTCCGATACACCAGGCTCGGGGCGCGCGCGGTGACCGGCTCGAACCGTAGGTACCGTTCGAGATCCGCTGCGAACTCCGTCGCCGACCCGTACCGACGATCCGGCGACTTCTCCATCGCCTTGAGTGCGATCCAGTCGAGATCGCCGCGCAACGCCCGCTTCAGAGTCGCCACACTCGTGGAGCGATCCAACGCGACGCTCTGTGACCACGAGTCCGAGCTCGCGAATCGGGTGCTGGGCCGAGTCGGCATCTCCTCGCGGATGACGCGCGCGATCTCGCCGAAGTCGCGGCTGCCGGACACCGACTGGAACGGCAGGCAGCCGGTCAGCAGTTGGTACAGCACCACACCCAGCGAGTACACGTCCGTGCGCGTATCGATTGCGCTCGAATCGCCGAACGCCTGCTCCGGCGACATGTACTCGGGCGTGCCGAGCATCTGCCCATGCATCGTGAGTGTGGCATGCGCGAGATCGGTCTGATCGGTTGCACGCGCGAGACCGAAGTCGATGATCTTGGGCTCGTGCCGTCCGTCGACCTCGGCGACGAGGATGTTCGTCGGCTTGAGGTCGCGATGCATGACCCCTTTCTGGTGCGCGTGCTGCATGCCCTCGCACACGCGCTGCAAGATTCGCACGCGCTCGCGAATCGGCAGCTGGCGCTCGTCGCAGTAGCGGTCGAACGGCTGACCGCCGACGTACTCCATGACGAAGAACGGCTGCCCGCGCTCGGTGATGCCCGCGTCGAAGATCTTCGCGACGGCATCGTGATTCATCAGAGCGAGCGCCTGCCGCTCCTGCTCGAACCGCGCGAGGATCGCCTCGCTGTCCATGCCGAGCTTCACGACCTTGAGCGCCACCTGCCGACGCACCGGCTCGGACTGCTCGGCGAGGTAGACCGCGCCCATGCCACCGTGGCCGAGTTCGTCGACGATGCGGTACGGACCGATCTGCTCGGGCATGACGCCGAGCTGTGTGTCGGACGGCGGCGCGATCTCGCGCTGGATTTGCTCGGCGTAGCCGGTCTCCAGAAACGTCGGTGTCGCATGGAAGCCGAGCATCGCGCGCAGCTCCGCATGAACTTCCGGATCCAGATCGCGCGCTTCGAGCGCCGCGGCACGCTCGCCTTCGGGCAGCTCCTGCAACTCTTCGAACACCTTTCGGAGGATCTTGAATTGCGCAGAGTCCATACCGAGCAAAAGTCTCAGCGGTCCGGTCTCGACGGTCAACGCCTCGCGCCCGTGGGTCGAGTGACGAACGCCCCCACGCTACCATCAGCCTGATGACCGAGCCGTCCCAAGACCCCGTCTCCCAGTGCCTGATCGAACTCGAGCAGGGCGACGAGTTGGCGCGGGATCGATTGCTGTCCCTGATCTACGACGACCTCCGCGCACTCGCCGGCGGTATCTTCCGCGGCGGTGGCGCCGGCAACACGTTGCAGCCGACGGTCGTCGTACACGAAGCGTTCTTGCGGCTGGTCAAGCCGCGCGAAGACGGCGGCTACAACGGACGGAAGCACTTCTTCGCGGTCGCGGCGATGGCGATGCGCCAACTCCTCGCCAACCACGCGAACGAACGCCGCGCCGCGAAGCGTGGCGGGGATCGCGAGCGCGAGGAGATGCACACCGCGATCGCGGTCGACGAGGGTTCGCGGGCGATCGATGTCGTCGACCTCGACGATGCCTTGACCGAACTCACGAAGCTCGACGAGCGGCTGGCCCGCGTCGTCGAGCTGCGGTTTCTCTCCGGATTGACCGTCGAGGAAACCGCCGAAGCACTCGATGTGTCCGAGCGAACGGTGCAGAAGGAGTGGCAGCTCGCCCGCCAGTGGCTCGGCGTGCGACTCGGAGGCGGCTCGAAGTCCTAGCGGCAGGCCCGATCAGCCGCCCATGTGCTCGGCGATCGTGACGACTTGCGCGTTCGACGTCGAAACCCCGAGCGCATTGACTCCGGGAGTCGCCACGACCGCTTGCAGCGTGAAGATACTGCCGACGAGGGTCTCGTCATTCGGCACGTGGATCGGGGTCGTGATGCGCCCGGCGTCCGGCATCGAGAATGAAACCAGTGCAGCCACGGGCGCGGTGTAGAGCATGCAACCCGGAGCGTCGAGGAACGCCAGCCCCGAGGGCAGAGGAGCGCCGACGCCGAGGAAGATCGTCGTCGGGGCGCCCGCCGGCGCCGAGCCGGTGTAGAGATAGGACGTCCCGCCGATGTCCCAGTAGCCGGCGTTGAGCAGGTCGAAACCATTGCAGCTCACGCCGTGGCTCGTGGCGCCCGCGGCGGGCGCCTGCGCAGCGGCTTCGGTCGGGATCGCGAACGCGGAGATCAGCGAGACGAAGAGGGTCGAGAAGAGTCGCATGGCGGTGCCTCGTGGCGGGGTCTTGGTGGCAGGTGGGTCGTGGAGCGAAACGGCGAATGCCGGCTCTTCTGGCTACACAGGGTTCGGCGCCGGGAGCTGCAGCGAATTGGAAGGATTTCTTCTCGCACTCCGCCCTGCCCCTGCATGGAACCCCTCGAACCAACCACCAATCCATCTCGAGGCACTTCCAATGCAACGCACGATCGCCACTACCCTCCTCACCCTCACCGCGGCGACCATCCCCGCCCTGGCTCAGGTCAACCCCACCCAGGACGCCTATCTCAAGGCCCCCTTCACGGACAACAACGACCGCTTCGGACAAGCCGTCGCGATCTCCGGCAATACTGCGGTCGTCGGGATCCTCAACGACGACAGCGCCGCGACGACGATCGACGGAAACGCCGAGGACAACAGCGCCCAGGACTCGGGCGCCGCGATCGTGTTCGAGCGAGGCAGCGACGGCACCTGGGTCCAGCAGGCCTACCTCAAGGCGTTCAACGCTGAGGAGGACGACTGGTTCGGCCGCGCCGTCGCGATCGACGGAGACACGATCGTGGTCGGCGCTCCGCACGAATCCAGCGGTGCAGTCGGCGTCAACGGCAACCAGAACGACAACAGCGAATACCGGTCAGGTGCGGCCTATGTGTTCGTCCGCAATGGCGACTCCTGGACCCAACAGGCCTACCTGAAGGCATCCAACTCGCAACTCTTCGATCGGTTCGGCTGGTCGGTCGCCGTCGCGGGCGACACGATCGCCGTCGGCGCATTCGCGGAGGGCAGTGCCGCAACCGGCGTCGACGGCGACCAAGACGACGACTCCGCACTCTCTTCGGGTGCCGCCTACGTCTTCGTCCGGGGAGACGGCATGTGGGGACAACAGGCCTACCTCAAGGCCTCGAACACCCAAGCGGGCGACTATTTCGGTCGCGCCATCGCGATCGACGGCGACTCGATCGTCGTGACCGCGATTCAAGAAGACAGTGACGCCAACGGCGTCGATGGCAACCAGAACAACAACGTCGCCGAGGACGCCGGCGCCGCCTACGTGTTCACCCGCACGGGGGTCACCTGGTCGCAACAGGCCTATCTCAAAGCATCCAACTCGGGCTCGGGCGATTGGTTCGGTCTGTCGGTCGACATCGACGGCGACACGGTGATTGTCGGCGCCCCCGAGGAAGACAGCAACGCGACCGGCATCGACGGCAACCAAAACAACAACTCCGCGGATGCCACGGGCGCTGCCTACGTGTTCCGCCGGAGCTCTGGCACCTGGAGCCAAGAGTCGTATCTCAAGGCATCCAACTCGGAGGCGGGCGATGAGTTCGGCCAGAGCGTCGCCATCGATGGCGGCGTCGCGTTGGTCTCCGCGCACTTGGAGGACAGCGACGCAATCGGCATCGACGGAGACCAAGCGGACAACTCGCTGCCAAACAACGGTGCCACCTACGTGTTCACCCACGATGGCTCGTGGTCGCAGACGGTCTACCTCAAGTCTCCGTCCGCGGGCCAAAGCGATCAGTTCGGCTTCGCCGTCGGTCTGGATGGCGAATTCGCCCTCGTGAGCTACTTCTGCGACAGCAACGCGACCGGTGTCGATGGCGACCCGAGCAACAACGACGTCAACGGCAGCGGCGCTGCGGTCGTGTTCGATCTCGACCTCTACCCGTGCGACACGGCTGCGAGCCAGACAGAATACGGCGTTGGCCACCCCGGCACCCTCGGCGTGCCCTCGCTGACGCTGAGCGCTCCGCCGGTTCTCGGCACCACGGTCGAACTGCAGCTCGGCAACTCGGCCGGCGCGCCGGCGGCCGCGGGCCTGTTCCTCGGCCCCTCTGAAGTATCGCTGCCGACGCCGTTCGGCGGCACGCTGCTCGTCAACGTCGCCGCGGTGCTGTCGCTGAACTCGCTGCCACTGCTCGGCCTGAACATCGAAGCCGCCATTCCGAACGACCCGGGAATGTGCGGAGTGGCGCTCTACTACCAACTCGTGCAGATCGATCCGGGGGCGTCGCACGGGATCGCATTCTCTCGCGGGCTGCGAGTCGAGCACGGGATGTGACCCGGCGATCTCGTCCCCGCTATGCTGGTCGGACACGTCGATGTCCGACTCGCCCGAAACGCACAGCGACTTTCCGGAGGAACTGGAGGCGGAAGTGTTCCGCCTCGCCGACCTCCCCGCCGCCGATGCGCGGCCGCAACTCGAGCAGCTGTGTGATCAGCATCCACAGCACGCTGACCTGATCGAGTTGCTGAGCGGCATGATCCTCGTGGATCGCAGCTCCACCCGCGTCGTGCGCGTCGGTGACTTCGAAGTCGAACGGGAGCTCGGCCAGGGCGGAATGGGCACCGTCTACCTGGCCGCGAAGCCGGGAGCCGAGCCGGTCGCCCTCAAGGTCGTGCGTGCCGACCTCGCGAGTCCCGATCTCGTGCGTCGCTTCGAACGCGAAGCCCGCGTGCTGCGCGAACTGCGGCATCCGACGATCGCACGGTTCCTCGAGTCCGCGGTCGCCCCCGTGACGTATCGCAACGGCCATCGCGCGTCGACGATGTACCTCGCGATGGAGTACGTCGACGGCCGGGAGCTGCTCGCCTTCGCCGCGAGAGCCGAGTTTTCGAGTCGCCAACGCGTCGAGCTCGGCGCGCGTATCTGTGAGGGGATCGGGTACGCGCATCGTCTCGGCGTCGTGCATCGCGATCTCAAGCCGGCCAACGTGTTGGTCGTCGACGACGGCGCGGGTGGGCTGCCCAAGGTGTTGGACTTCGGCATCGCGCGCTCGGACGACACCGACGCCCACACGATGACGCTGACACGCACCGGCGAAGCAGGGATGCTCGGCACGGCGCCGTACATGAGCCCCGAACAAGTCGCCAGCGGGGCGAAGGGCCTCGACGCGCGATCCGACGTCTACAGCCTCGGCGTCGTGTTGTTCGAGTTGCTGACGGGTCGCCTGCCCTACACCGTCGACAGCCAGTCGCTGCCCGAGATCGCCCGCGTGATCCTCGAGACCGATCCCACCCGGCTCGGCGCGTGCGATTCTCAGCATCGCGGGAGTCCTCTCGAGGTGATCCTCGCGACCGCACTCGAGAAGGAGCCGGAGCGCCGCTACGCCGACGCCGAGGCGCTGGGCCAGGACCTCCGCAACTACCTCGACGACCAGCCGATCCGCGCGCGTCAGGCCAGCGCCCTCCGACGCGCCCGGCGGTTCACACGTCGTCACAAAGTGCTCGTCTCGACCGCGACGGGCACGTTGCTCGCCTTGATCGTCGGGCTCGTGTTCTCGATCCAGTTCGCGCTCGAGGAAGCCGAGAGTTCCCGGCGCGCCCGCCGCCTCGCGTACCGCGCCAGTATCGGTGTCGCCCACGCCAACCGCCTGCACGCGGACCTCGCGGAGGGGTCTCTTCGCGACGCGCCCGAAGAGCTCCGAGGCTGGGAGTGGCACTACCTTTCGAACCGACTCGACCAGAGCATCCGTCGGTCCCGGCCAGTCGACATCACGGACGTGCATCGGGACACGATCTCGTTCGGCGCGCTCTCCGGCTCTACGACATACGGCCACGCTGCATCCGCGAACGGTCGCGTCCTGTGGCGCATCCACCCCGATACAGATGCGTTCGAAGTCGTCCAGCGCATCCCGTACCGGCTCCGCATGGCGTACTCGCACGACACGCAAACACTCGCGGTGTTCGATCACGAGCTGCACACGTTTCCGACCGGCACGCCACTCACGCGATCGGATTGGCGACATCCCGAGAAGCGCACGACCCTCGCGGCCGCTGGAGCCGGCACCTTCGTCGTGTTCGACCAGGGATCGCGCGTCCGGGTGTTCGAAGGCAATCGTCAGCTGCGCGAGTTCCGACTCGGTGCCAGGCTACCCGGGGACATCCATCGAGCCGTGGCGAGCAGCTCCGCGCGATGGGCCGCGTATCGCCGATCGAGACACGCGCTTTGGTTCGTGCGGCTCGAGGCGGGGGCCAAGCCGATCCGATTGCAGCTCCCTGGCGGACGCAAGCCGAGCGGCATCGCGGCGGACCCCCGCGGCAGCAAGCTGGCGATCGGAGGGGCGCAGGGACTGGCGGGGATCTGGCGCGTCCCCAAGGAGGGGCCTCCCGAACTGTTTCGCCGCTTGATCGGCCATCGCGACCGGGTCGCGGCGATCACGTTCGACGCAACGGGTCAGCGCGTCGCGACCGGGGGCGATCACGAGGTGCGCGTGTGGGACGCGACGACGGGCGACCTACTGCACGCGTTCGGCGGACCCCGTCGATACCTGTCCGACGTCGCGTTCGCGGACGAGCATCACGTCGTGTCGATCGACACGTCCTGCATTGCGCGCACCTGGTCCCTTCGTCCGGATCCGGCGATCGTGCCGCACCCGGGCGAAGTCACGGCGATCGAGTTCCTCCGCGACCGCGTCTACACGGCGAGCCGAGACGGGGCCGTCCGTTCGTTCGACCTCTTGTCGTCCGAGCCTGTCGCGGCGTGGCAGCTGCCTCACGCTCAGCGCAACATCGCCAACGTCGAAGCCTCGCCGGACGGTCGTGTGCTGGTCCTCCTCCACTCTGGCTCGCCGGGCATGACCGTCGTCGACGCCGAAACAGGTCAGGACCTCGCCCATCCGGAGGTGATCGCGCATGCGCGGCACGCTCGGGGGATCGCTTTCTCGCCGGATGGCACGCGGTTCGTGACTCTCATGGTGAAGGAGTCGGAGTTCGTCGTGTTCCGCACCAGCGACTGGACGATCGAAATGCGGTTTCCTGCGGACCACTCGCAGACCGTGCGCGGCTTCGCGGTCAGTCCCGACAGCCGACACCTGTTGGCCCCGGGAGCCGACGGTGCCGTTTCGATCTACGCACTCGAGTCGGAGGGCGCGCGCATCGGCGAGCTTCTCGGCCGCACACAGCAGGCCGTGAGCGTCCGGTTCGGTGCGGACGGAAATTCGGTCGTCGCCGTCGGTCGAAACGAGATCAGTCGCTGGCAATGGCCGTCGCGCCGCACGCTCGAAACCCGTCGCGCGGACGGCAAGTCCTTCACCTGGTGTGCCGACGACGCGTCGGGAACGCGCTACGCGACCGGCGGCAACGCGGTCGGAGTCGACGTCTGGGACCGCCAGACGGGTGCGCACCTGCTGACCCTCGATGACCACACCGACTTCGTCCTCATCGGCGCGTTCGCGCGCGGCAATCGGCTCGTCACGGCGTCCGGAGACGCGACCCTCAGGATTCGAGACCCCGGACCGCCGAGCGAACGACGCGAAGCGAAGCGTGCGTACCGCGAGTTCGCAAACCGTCACACGAGCGAAATCGGGCGCCTGATCGATGAGCAAGGCCGAAGCGCTGCACCCGATCGCCTGCCGGGCTGGAAGAACTGGACTGAGCGCGAACGCGAGATCGCCACCCAGCTGCGCATGCGCGCACTCGCGCGGTGAGGTACGATGTCAGCTCGACGATGGCCGACCTCACTCCTCCGCAGACGATGGCCCTGATCGAGCGCGCGCGCGCCGACGACGCAGACGCGATGCGTCAGCTGTTCGAGCGCTTCCTGCCGCGTGTCCGCAACATCGCCGCGGTTCGCCTCGGCAAGTCGACGCAGGAGCTGGTCGATGTCGACGACGTGACCCAAGAAGCGCTGACGGACGCGTTCTTGGGACTCGAACGCTTCGACACCCAGTCCGACGGCAAGCTGTGCAACTGGCTCGCGATGCTCGTCGAGAACCGCATCCGGATGACGCTGCGGGCCGGGCGCGCGGAGAAGCGCGGCGGTGGCAACGTCAAGCGATTCACCGACGAAGCCGTGGACGTACGCGCGTCCCACATCCCGGGCGAGTCGCCGACGCCGAGCCGATCCGCGGCGGAGGCAGAGCGCAACGAGGAGGTGCAGCGGGCACTCTGCGATCTGACCGAGGAATTCCGCGAAGTCCTCCTGCAGCGCGTCTACTGCCGGATGAGTTTCAACGAGATCGCCGACGCGATGGAACTGCGCAACGGGGATACGGTGCGCGGGATCTACACCAAGGCGCTGCGCGCGCTGCAGGCTCGGCTCGGGCCGGATGCCGCAGCCGCGACGCAGGGCTGGTGAGCGCCGTCCCGGACCTCTGACAGTCCGTCCTCGCCCGATTTCTTCTCGCACCGCTCCGGTCGCTCGCATGGATGGGTCGTCCAGAACACGGAACGAATCCGATGACCCACTTCCTACCCACTGTCGTCCTCGCCGCCTTCTCCCTCACCGTCCCCCTCTCCGCCGGAATCCCGCAGACGTGGCACGTCGCCGCCGGCGCGGATCCGGCTACCGCGACCGGCTCGCTCCAGATGCCCTTCGCATCGATCCAAGTCGCGATCCAGGCCGCGTCGGCCGGGGACACGATCGAGATCGGCCCCGGCACGTATTCCGAAGCCGACATTCTCGTCGACCGCTCCCTGATTCTCCGCGGCGCCGGTCCGAACGCGACAGTCATCAATGCAGGATCCCAAGACCGCGTGCTCCTCTTCAACAGCAACGCGACCTTCTTCGAAGTCGAGGGCCTGACGCTGACGGGCGGTCGGTGCGCGGACTCGGAGTACGGCGGCGGCCTCGCAGTGAACGGCCCGACATTCGGCACGATTCGCGACGTTCGCTTCCGCGAGAACGTCGCGGGCCGATCCGGCGGTGGCTTGCTCGTTGTCGGCACCGCGGGCGGCTGCACGTTGACGCTCGATCGCTGCGAGTTCATCGACAACACCGCACTCGGCGTCAACCACAACGGTCAGGGCGGCGCCATCTGGTGCGGGCAGGACAACGCCAACGTGCTGGTCCGCAACAGCCTGTTCGACGGCAACTGGGCCGAAGTCACGGGCATGGCGATCACGGTCCAGAATCCGGGGCACACGTTCGACGTCGTCAACTGCACGTTCGTCAATCACGCGCTCTCCGACACGGGCAACGACGTCCTGTTCCGCGTCGCGGGACTGCCGATCGTCCGGATCCAGAACTCCGTGTTCGGCCAGAACGAGTCGCTGCGGGTGAGCGGCTCCACGGCGTTCGCATCGATTCGACACAGCCTGATCGGCTCCATGACTCTGTCGGGTATCGACGACGCGTTCGGCAACGACACGGGCGTGCCCACGTTCGCCGACGCTGCGAACGATGACTATCGACTCGCCGCGGGGTCGCTCGGCATCGACGCCGGCGACGGCACGCTCGTCGAACTCAACGAGATCGACATCGACCTCGCCGGTCGACCGCGCCGGTTCGACGACCAGGCGACTGCGGATACGGGCGTCGGCGTGGCGCCGATCGTCGACATGGGATGTTACGAATACCTGCCCGCAGGCGCAGTCACGGAGCTCGGCGGTGCGTGCGCGACGGCCACAGGCGTCGCTCCGCTCCTCGGCACCAGCACGGCCACACCGTCGATCGGTGAGGGCCTCGACCTGTCCGTGCTCAGTCCGGGCAGCACGAGCGCGTTCGCCGGCTTCGGCTTCACGCAGCTCGGCGCACCGGCGGGGATCGACTTGGCCGTGATCGGTGCGCCGAGCTGCATCCTCCACTGCGACCTACTGCTGCCGCTGCCGGTCACTCCGGACGGCACGCCGACGACACTCGCGATCGCGAACGACCTCAACCTGGTCGGCATGCCGTTCTACCTCCAGGGCGTCGTCATCCACCCAGGGTCCAACGACCTCGGCCTCGCGCTGTCGCACGGCTACCGCGGCGTGTTCGGCTACCCCATGTGAGCCACTGTCCGCTCACGACACGGTCCCGTACAATCCGCTCATGACGGGAACTCGCGTGGGACATCTCCTTCTCGCCGCATGCCTCAGCGCATCCGCGCCAGCCCAGATGACGTGGGTCGTCGATGCGGGCGGCGGACCCGGAGTCGACTTCGCGTTGCTCCCCGACGCGGTCGCCGCCGCCTCGGACGGAGACACGATCCTCGTACACACGGGACCGTTCGACGAAGGCGCGAACCCGTTCTCCACGAACAAGGGGCTGACGATCGTCGGGGTCGGCGGCGCCGTGCCCCTGTGGGGCAACGACGCCTACGAGGTCGTCAATCTGCCGGCGGGCAGCGCGTTCCGCATGGTCGGGTTCAGCCGCATTCTGAACGGTCCGTATCACGTCCAGGCGCAGAACTGCCAGGGCGCGGTCCACTTCGAAAGCATGCGGGCCCGCGAAGGCGACTTCTTCTTCCCGAACGTGCCGTCGATCGTGCTCGACAACTGCGCGTCGGTGACGCTGCGCGACATCGTGACGTTCGGCACACCTGCCGTCGAGATCACGGACAGCACCGCGATTCTCACGCAGTGCCGATTGGGCGCGACGGAGCTCCCCGGTGGCGGCGGCGGAGGCGGTACGGCGATCGTCGCGTCGAACTCGACCGTGAGCGTGATCCAACCCTTCTTCGACACGACGTTCGGCGAGCCCGCGTCCGTCGTGACCGAGAACTCGACGCTCCGCGTCGGTGGCGATTCCGATTCGTACATCGACAACGATCCGGAGTTCGGCTTCCCCGGTGGTCACGCGATCGTCGCGACCGGCGGTAGCGTCACTCTCGATCCCGACGTCGTCGTGTCCCCGGACGCCGGGTTCCTGGCGATCGCCGGCCCGACCACGATCACGATCGAACGGGTGCCCCACAGCTACACGAGCGCCGCGACGCCGGGCGACCTGTTCACGGTCACGACGTCCGTGCCGCCGAACAGCTCCTTGGTCCAAATTCTGGGCATCCCGGGCGCGATCACGCCGACACCGTTCGGCACGCTCGGGGTCGACATCACACAGAGCATCGCGTCGTTCCCGCCGACGGTCGTCGGCGCGAGCGGTTCGTGGTCGTCTTCCGTCGTCGTCTCCGCCGGCCTGCCGCGCGGGACCGCGTTCACGACCCAAGCCGTGTTCGTCGAGCCGGGAGCCGGGTTCGCGCTGGGACTGGGCGAGCCGACGACCTTCGTGGCGCACTGAGCGGCCGGTAGAGTTCCCGGCTTGATTTTCTTGCCCAATCCGCCGCGCCCCTGGACCGCCTTGCGCATGTCCGGGTGAACCCCGGCAAGTGCATCGCCGTGACCGGGGAGAAGACCATCGTCCTCAAGTTCAAACCGTGGCTGGAGCACCTCGGCAAGAAGGATCCCGACACCAAGAAGCCGATCGGCAACGGCTGCAGCGCCAAGACTCCGGTCGCGGAGAAGCTCTCCGACATGACCAAGATCAAGGTCGTCGGGAAGCAGAAGTTCCAGTATCGGAATGACAAGAAGTCACCGCTCGAAGAGGTGGTGGTCGGGTAGCGCGCTGCGTCCACCGCGGCGGTGGCTTCCGCTAGTGTTCCTCGTCTGAAGTCCGTAGTGGAAGTAGCCGCGTCAGTCGATTCGCTCGCAAGGCGCTGCGACGACACGGCTTGTCAGTGGACAAGTTG
>JANQJF010000055.1 GCA_028281765.1 Planctomycetota bacterium
ATTCGAGAGTGCGCGAATTCGCCGCTTGGCGTGGGTGATGCTTCGCCTGGTACGAATCACGCGCTCTCGAACTTCATCCTTCGTGAATGATTCGGGCTAAGGGTGGTCGAGCTGAAGTGTGAGAGCGGGCTAGAGCTTGAGGTCAAGCGCTCTGGTGGTGACTATCTCGTTGTTGCGGGTCACTATCTGGTCCAGAATGAGGGGGCGATTCGCTCTCGTTGCGAAGTAGATCTTGGCTTCGAGCAAGTAGAGCTGAGTGTCATTGGTGCTGCCCCGACGCTTGTTCGTCGCACGCCGCCGACCGTCTTCCTCGGCGTGGTCCCCAGAGAAGGTGCCAGCGCGATGGTTGAAATCGATGTGTTGGATCCAGGCATCGGAATCGGAGCTGTCGACGTCCTTACCTCCAAGGAGCTGTCGGGCTGCAGCGCCTCCTTGAGTGGTGCCGGAGCTCGCCGCGTCCTAACTGTTGCCGTTGATGGTCATGGTTCGCCGGGGATTGTACGCGGTGTGGTATCGATCAGCGTTACCGGTCATCCCAGCCAGACGCAGGTTACAGTGCCGTTCATGGGATTTCGTCGGACAGGTGAGCAATGAAGAGGGTCAGGCTTTGGGGGTTGGTGCTGTTTGCTGGCGTGGTTGCCGGATTCGCGTGGAAGAGAATGGCCAGGTACGAAAGAGGTCGAGTGCAGGCGGTGTCGAGGCTGCAGGCCGCCGTGCCGGATCCAGTCAAGAAGGATGGTCCAGATAGCTTGCACCCCTCGGTCGAGGCGCTCGCTAGTCGCGTAGACATTTGCGTGCGAGGAGGGCAGCCAAGCGAGATAGATCGGGAGGCTTCCCTCGAGGACGAAATCGACTGGGCAACGCTTAGGCGTGAGTCGTTTTCGTTTTGGAAGCGAATTCGGAAAGCAGGAGCGACGCTGGACTATCGGCGATTCTTGCGACACACGGCGCTGAATCCTCGGGATGTGCCAATCTCTCTTGCGCGACAGAGGCAGCTCGCGGCTATTCACGCGCGGTTTCAACCGGTAATGTACGAAGCGATGCAGGTGCGGGGGGCGGTAACTGCGGAAGAGCTAACGGGGCTGATTGAGTCGGGAGAAACCGTGGTTAGGCCGGTTGGGAAAACCGGTTCGCCGCGCTTGGACTATGGGCCTGAGTTTGCTCGAAAGTTCAAGGTTTCGCGTCGCGTAGGCGATGTTGTTCACTACGCGGCGTCGGAGAGCATGCCCGGTACTAGAATCGCTCGTGACCTAGAGGCGTATTTGGCGTCCGAGTACGCCACACAGGTGGTTGGGTGGTTTGCGTCAATTGGTTGCATCAGTAGCGAGGAGTGCTCGGAACTGATGCGTTTAGTTCATAAGTGAAGCGAGGATCTTGAGATGAACGGAAAGGCTGTGATTCCCCTGGTGCTGCTCTTCTGCGCCGGATTCATGAGTAGCGTTGTTGCTCTACCCAATGACCCTCCTAAGAAATGTGAGAATTGGGGCTGCACCTGGTTCGTTGGTGGGTCGGATTCCTCGGTTGGTGTTCCTCCCGGGTGTTTCCCGACTCAGGATGATACGGGGGCCGAGGAGGGCAAGTGCAAATGCGAGTGGGATGAGACTGCTGAAGAGTGGAAGTGCAAATTCTCAGAACACTGCGATGCGACGGTAAAGTGGACGTTCGAACGAGATGGTGGCAACAGCTTGTGTACGTCGCCGATTTCGGGTGGTGTGACGGCGGACTGTGTCAATTACGGAGGTGCGGCAGGGAACTTCATTACTATCGAGCTCTCGGTGACGGAGTGCGGTGGCAAGCAGGAAGCGTTGTACTATCAGAAGTCGGGAGTATGTCCGAACCCACCCGATCCGACGGCTTGTGGAGCGTCTGGGGCTGTCTGTAAGAGTCGACGAAGTCTGGAGTGTAGGACCTGTAATTGCCCGGAATGTTTGTGTCCTGGGGATCCCGGCTATCCATACTAGTCAGGCGCTGCGTCGGCGGATAGGTCGGTTCGTTCGAGACTGCCAGCGTTGGCGGTGCCGGGCGAGGTGCGCCGCGTCAGTGCGGCTCATCCGTCACTTTGGTTACCTCTCGTCGTTCCGTTCTTGGCGACTCTGCGATCGGTGCGGATCACGCTGTTAGCTTCGAGATTGGATGGAGTTGACGCCTGCACCAGCTCTTGCTCCAACTCAGACAGAGCGCGCCCCAATGCCGTTAACCACCAGCGCGCCCGCGACGCAGTCGCCGGCGTTTTGCCAAGCCCGTGCGAAGATCTCGACGGGCATGCTCGGCGAGGTGTTGCGCAGCGCGGCTGCTCGATTCGCCGCGTCGTTCCGAAGTTCAATCTCGGTCGCCGCAGGGAACTGGATCGGCACTTCGTGCGCCCCACGAGCGCCTACTTCCCGCAGGCAGCTGCTCGCTGCGCTCCCTTAGGCAAGTCTGACGCGCTTCGCGTGTCAGAACAGCTCGACCGCATCCCAGCTGGGTTTCCCGAGCACCGCCCCAGCATCCACCCCCAAACGCCCGAGCAGCGCCGCGTACACCCCGCGGAAATCCGCCGTCGCCTTCACGTCCCCGTCATCCAGATCCCCGAGATCCGGCGCCGGCCCGTGCAGCCCGCCCTTCACCCCACCACCGAACACGAACACCGGCGCCGCGGCCCCGTGGTCCGTCCCCTGGCTCTTGTTCTCGGACACCCTCCGCCCGAACTCCGAGTGCACGAACACCACGACCTGCTCGCCCTTGCCGTGCGCACGTAGGTCTTCGCACAACGCCCCCACGCCGAGCGACAGCTGCCGCATCAACCCCGCGTGCGTCGGCGCCTGCCGCGCGTGCGTGTCGAACCCGCTCAGCGGCACGTGGCAGATCCTCGTGCCGAACCCACTGAGCAACACGCGCGCCGTCAGCTTCATCGCGCGGCCGAAGCTGCTGTTCGGATACTCGGCCTTCGCGCGGTATCCGGCCAGCGCCTTCTGCATCTTCGTCGCGTGCGCGACGCCCGACTGCGCGACGCCGCGGACGAACTCGGTGAGATCGCCCTTCGCGTCCGCGTCTTCGACGAGACCCGCGATCGAATCGCTCTTGCCGCCGCCGGCGACGAGCAACGAGTAGTCCTCGATCCGATTGAGCACCGGCGCGACGGCGTTCACACCCTGCAGGGCGAGCGGCACTTCGAGTCCGCCGAGACCGAGCGCCGGCACCTGCGCGTCGTGCGCCTTCGCGAGCTGGTCGGCCGC
This sequence comes from Planctomycetota bacterium, assembly GCA_028281765.1. Taxonomy (GTDB): domain Bacteria; phylum Planctomycetota; class UBA1135; order UBA1135; family UBA2386; genus JANQJF01. Next base: position 3,216 of record JANQJF010000055.1, read on the forward strand.
ACGGCCGAGCCACCCGGTCGTCCCCGCGTGCTTCTTCTCGATCAACGGGTCGGCCGAGTGCCAGATGTCCTGGCTGCGGAAGTGCGAACGGTCGGGCTTCGGGTAGCCGACCGAATGCACGGCGGCCGCCTCGCCGCGCACGAACAGGTCTTGGATCTGCGGCATCGACGGGTGCAGCGCGAAGCCGTCCGCGACCTTCAGGGCTCCTTTCGCCACGCTCTTCAGCGACGGACGCGCGTTGTGGTACTTGTCGTCGTCGACCGGGATCAACGTGTTGAGCCCGTCATTGCCGCCGACGAGTTCGACGACGACGAGCGACCGATCCGGGCCCGACGGGATCCAGCGCAGGAGCGGCGACGAGGCCGGCGCGATCGCGGCGGCACGCAAGAAGTCTCTACGGGAGAAGCTCATAGCAACTGTGCCTCCGGAAGGTCCTGAACGGCCTGCACGAGCGCCGCGCGGCGCGCGTGTCCACGTGAATCGTCCGCGGCTGCGAAGCGTTCGAGTGCGCGTCGCGACGCGGGCGACAGATCACCATCGAGCAGCGTGTCGATCGCGCCGTCCACCGTGGCGACCGCATCGCCGAAGCCGGGATCGAGCCCGTAGCGGCGCCCGAGCTCCGCGGCGAAGTTCGACCGCAACACCCACGTCGCGGAGTTGAGCCACGCGCGCTCGCCGGGCCAGCCAGCGACGTTCGGCGGCTCGCCGAGGCTCTGCCCCATGCGCGCGGCCGCGCCGGCGATGCCCTCGGGCGACGCGCTCGCGCCGAGCGAACGGACGACACCAACGGCGAGGTCGACGGGATCCTTGATCCGACTGCGGTAGGCGCGCTCACCGAAGAACAGCCGGCTGCGCAGCAGCGTCTCGACCGTCTTGCCGACGTGGCGGTCGTGTCCCGTGTAGCTCTTCGCGACGGCGTCGATCTCGGCAGCCGTGGCGTCCGGCCCGATGAAGAACTCGACGAGCTTGCGCGCGACGAACCGCGCGGAGTGCGCGCGTTCGACCGCGAGAGCCACGACGTCTTCGCCGCCGAACTTGCCGCGCTGGCCGAAGATCTCCTTGGTGCCGCGGTCGTGCTTGCGGCCGACGAACTTGAACTTGCCATCGCGCACGTGCCATCCGGTGAACGCGCGCGCCGCTTCCTGGATGTCGCGCTCGGTGTAGTTGCCGCGACCGAGGGTGAAGAGCTCGAACAGCTCGCGCGCGAGGTTCTCGTTGGGGTGTCCCTGGACGCTCGTGTCGTTGTCGAGCCAGCGCAGCATCGCGGGGTCGCGGCAGATCGCGAGGACGAGGTCGTCGAACTTGCCGGTGCCGTGTTCGTCGAACAGCGCGAAGTGACGCGTCATCATCGGCGCGTCGGACAGCTTCCGGTTGCTGACCGCGAAGCGATCGTGCCAGAAGAAGCTCATCCGCTCGCGCACGCGAGCCTTGCCGACGAGCAAGCGCCAGATGCGATAGGCGCGCAACTTCGGGAAGCTGTCCATGCTGACGATCAAGTCATGCACGTCGTCGACCGACTCGCCGGGGAAGCGATCACCGAGGACCTTGTCCACCGCCTCGTCGACGCCGGATTCGACGAGTTCGCGGCGCAGGTCGAGGGACGCACCGAACGCGGCGCGACGCACGAGGTGGCCGCAGCGGCGCAGGTCGAACGGCTCGGAGTCGGACGGCTGCCAGCGGGCGAGGAGATCAGTCATCCTGCACCTCCAGCGTCAGGGTGACCGACGTGCCCGCGTCGGCCGGCTGCCACGCGAGGTCGGCGTGCGAGAATCGATCGAGCAACGCGGCGAAGAACTCGTGTTCGAGCTGCGCCTTCTTCCGCGTCTTGCCCTTTTCGAGCACGTTGTTGATCACGAGCGACGCGAGGTTCTTGCGGACGTATTCGGCGACGAGAGGCGGCGAGACGCGGACGACGTCGCCGCGCGCGTCTTCGCCCGTGCCGCCAGCGCGCAACGCCGCGAGCATCGCCTCGGCGCCCGCGCGCGTCGACGAGAACACGACGTGCTCTCCACCGAACGCCAGGGTCGGACTGAGCCCCGCGGCGGTCGGCGGCGCGCCGGGGCCACGCCACTCGGACGGATTCGCCACGCTCATGACCTCGCCGTGCTCGGTCTTGGTCCGGCGCAGATCGAACGGCAGCTCGCCGTTCTGCTTCGCCTCGACCTTCTGGATCGACACGATCGTCGACAGGAGTCGCGACAGCATCTTCGTCGCCCGCTCGGCGCGCTTCTCGGCGACGAACACGAACGCCGGCAGCTCGATCGTCGGGGCCGGCGCGTCCTCGTCGACGACGTCGACGGCGAAGAGCGTGATCGGATCCCCGAGCGACGGCACGAGGTCGTCGACGAACGAACCCGCGACGAGCTGGTCCGCGATCGACAGGAAGCTCTGCGCCTCCACGACCTCGCCCTCGCCGAGGAGCGCGTCGAGGTTGCCCCAGAACCCCGCGAGGCTGCGGTCGAGACAGAGCGTCGCGATCGTGCCGTTCGGCGCGGGCGGGAGTCGATACGCCTTGGCCGGATGCGCGAGCAGGTGTCGCTCGGGCCGCGCGCCACCGAGCACGCCGCCATCGAGCTTGCCGCGCACGGTCGCGCCACCAGCGTCGAACCGCACGACGCCATCGAAGCGCGTCGCGTCCCCCAGCGCGGCGACGATCGGTCCGACGAGCAGCATGCCGGCCGGATCGAGCATCGGCTCACCTCGGTCGCCTCGAATCCGCGCGATGTCGATGTAGACGCGCGCGGCGTCCCGGCCGGGACGCACGACGCGGCCGCGGAGGTAGTCGTCCTTGGCCGCGAGCGTCGGTTGCTGATCTCGCCGCCACGCGTGGTAGCGCGCGCAGTGCCGCTCGGAGGCCGCGACGACGAGCACGCCGTCCTCGACTTGCGCCGTGAGCGCGGACTTGCCGCCGAGATACGGTTTCTCGATCTTGCCGTTCGTCGAGCGCGCGACGAACACGGGCACCGGTCCGTTGTCGACGGCGACGACGCCGAGCGCCCATTCGCCTTCGATCTCACCGTCCGCGAGGTCGCCGAGCCCGATGCCCACGCTCGACCGCAGGAACGGGTCGAGCAACAGAGCCAGGCCGCGGTAGGGTCGCGGCATCCGACGGGAGACACTCTTGTAGACGTCCCGCGCGCCGGTCGCGAACGCGGCCAGGTCGGCGCCGTCGATCGCCAGGACCGTCTCCTCGGGGAGCAGCGCGGTGACGTCGCGGGGCGACGATGCGCCCTCGGCGGGCACCTGCTGCGCCGCCGTCGGCGCGGCGGCGAGCGTTACGGCAACGGCTGTTGCCAGGAGCGAGCTGGTTCGCATGTCTTCCTCGGTAGCCAAACGGAGCGCGGAGTCGGTCGCGGGTCGCGATCGATTTGCGCACGCTGCGACGCACGCCTGACTATATTCCCGACAGGCGGACTCGCGGAAACTCCTCGACCGTCCCGAAACCCCGCTCTCAGCGCGGATTCGGCGTCGATTCCGACGCTCGGAACCACGGGGAATCGGTGTGCCCTCCGATTCGCGGGGTACTATGGTGTATCAGACGCGCCTTCCCCCGCCCGGCGCGTGGATCGAAGTCCAGTTCCCCACCCCTCCCGTCTGTGAATCCTCGCGACATCGTCGTCGTCCTCTGCCTGCTCGTGGCCCTCGCGGCCGGCGTCGCGCTCATGTTCGACTCCGGCGCCCAGGCTGCGGTCAGTGAAGACCCCGGATTCGCGATCGACTACACGGGCCCGCGAGCGCCGACCGAGGAACCCGGCCCGGAGGCCGTGGAGACGACGGAAACCGAAGTCCTCCCGTTCGAGCCCGAGAGCACGCGCCGCTCTCTCGATCCGGACGCGCCGCCGCCGACCTCGGGCACGATCGAGGGCAGCGTCAGCATGACGACCGATCTGGTCGGGAAGGTCGACATCTTCCACGTCCGGATCGCCGAGCTCATCAACCCGAACTCCCTGACCAAGCGCAAGGGCTACGACCGCGTCCATCCGAAGGCTTTCCAGGTGCCGGAGACGCACACGCCGCGGTTTCGGATCGAGAACGTGCCGTTCTCGCAGTACGGCTACCGGGTCGAGCTGCTCGCGTCCGGCATCAACGGCAGCTCTCAGATCGTCAGTTTGACCGAGCAGAATCCGTTCGAGACCGTGCGTCTGTCGATGACGAAGCCGGTCACGTTCACGGTGCGCGTCCGCGACCAGGAACACGTGCCGTACGCCGACTGGCTGATCCAAGTGCGCCCTGTCGGCAACCCACCGGGCCGCTCGATGGCGCAGGCGACGACGGACAACTACGGGGTTGCGATGTTCGACAGCCTGGTCCGCGGCCCGTACGTGGTCTGGCACGAAGGCCGCGAGATCGGTGAGCTGGACGTACAGCCGGCGACGTTTCCGCGCGCGGGCCAGCCGATCACCGTGCAGTCGAAGGTCATCACGGTGCCGAAGGGCTTCGAACAGCGCATCGAGATCTTCGATCCCGCCGGCTTCGGCGTCGCCGGGGTCGAACTCGAGCTCTACAAGACGGACACGATGAAGAACCTGCGCTTCAATGCGCAGACCGACCACGGCGGCGTGCACACGTTCGAGCATCTGCTCGCCGGCCGCTACCAGCTCAACGTGATCGCCCCGGGATACCAGCGCCGCACGCGCTCGATCACGATCGCGGACGTCGACCCCGCGGTGCTCAAGCTGCGCCTCGTGCCGACGCGCTGAGATCGGGACTTTTTCGAAGTCGCCGGCGCGCGAACGCTCGCGATTGCTTGCCCTGCATTTTCGGCGGCGTAGGCTTTGCCGCATGCCGCGAGAGCTCGTCGATCTCGAATCTTTGGATCTGACCCAGGACGTGCTGCCCGAGGAACGGATCCGCGCCATCCTGCCCCACGATTACGAATTCAAGCTGATCGACGGGGTCTGTCACCTCGACAAGGAGGAGGGCGTCGTCGTCGGCTACAAGGACTGGGACGACAACCCTTGGTGGGCCCGCGGGCACATCCCGGGTCGACCGATCATGCCCGGCGTGTTGATCTGTGAAGGAGCCGCGCAGATCGCGACGCTCCTCCTCAAGATCATCGAGGACATCGCGGACGAGGAATTCGTCGGCCTCGGCGGACTCGACAAGGTGCGTCACCGCGGACAGGTCACGCCACCCTCACGCGTCTACTTCGTCTCCCGCAAGGGCATCAAGAGCGGTCGGCGCATCGCCCGCTACCCCGCACAGGCGTTCTGCGACGGGAAGATGGTCATGGAGATGGAGCTCCTCGGCGTGCTGCTGTGAGCCGCCTCTGGCCGGGTGAGGTGCCACCGTGGGAGCGTGACGCCCACGAACGCGAGCTCGAAGAGACCCGCGCGGAGCGCACGGTTCCCTGGCTCGGCCTGATCGTCGTCTTCGTCGCCGCCGCGCTGACCTGGTGGCCGTATCCCGGCACCGTCTACTGGAAGAGCGACGACTTCCTCGCGACGCACTACGCGACGGACTTCGGCCGCGCGGTCTCGGACTTCTTCCACAACCAGTACGACCTGCGGGGCGCGATCTGGTTCTACCGCCCGCTGATCACGCTGAGCTTCGCGGTCGAAGCGTTACTCGGCGGCGGCGCCGATCCCACGATCTCGCACGCGAGCAACGTGATCGCGCACGCGTTCAGCGCGGTGCTCGTCGTGCTCTGCGCTCTGCGCTTCGCCACGCCCCTGTCGGCGATGGTCTGCGGGCTCGTGTGGGCGCTGTCCCCGGCGCACGCAGGCTCCGTGCTCTGGGCCGTGGGCCGCGTCGACAGCCACACGACCCTGTGGGCTCTCGCGTGCGTCTGGCTGATCCTGCGCTCGCTCGATGGCGACAAGCTGTCGCGCCTGCTCAGCGTCCTCGCGTGCGCCCTCGCGTTCTGCAGCAAGGAGTCGTCGCTGGTCCTGCCGGGTATCGCGCTCGTCGTCGGCTTCTCGTGCGCTGAGAGCCCGGGCGTCGGCGCGCGGGTGCGGCGCGCGCTGCGCGTCGCTTGGCCGTTCTTCGCCGTGCTCGCGGGCTACCTCTCGTGGCGCTTCCTGCTGTTCGACCGGATCGGCGGCTACGGCGGCGCCTTCCACGCGGGGCCCGCGCTTGCCGGCTTCGCGGCATCGACACTGCGCCAGCTCAACCCCCTCGAATACGCCGGGGGCGCGGTCTTCGCGCTGCCGCAGTACGTATGGCTGGCGGGCTACCTACCGGCCATTGTCGCGCTGGTCGCGATCGTGCGCGCGCGGCGCTTCGGCCTCCTCGCGACGCTACTCGTGCTCTACGTCGGCAGCTGCGTCCCGCTGTTCCAGCTGCTCGAGCACAGCGACAACCTGATCAACCTGCGCAATTTCTACCTGCCGGGTGTGTTCCTGGCGGCGCTCCTGGGCGCCGGCGGCTGGGTGCCGGGACTGCTCGCGATCGCGGTGTGGGCCCTGCCCCTCGTCGAGCTACGGCAGGACTACGCGATCTCCTCGAACGACGTGCAGGAGCGGCACGCGCGCCTGCTCGACATGACGGTCGAACTGCCCGACGTCCCCGTGTTCGTCGCAGGGCTTCAGCCGGTCAACGCGAAAGGGACGGTGCTCGAGTTCGACGTCGGCGTCGACCGCCTGGTTCGCCCCCCGTTCTCGGAGCACACGAGCGCGATCTATCCGCTGCGGCCGCTCGCGCAGTCGCCGACGACGTTCCGTCTGCCGTACGGCGACGAGACCGCCGTTCCGCTCGGGGCGACCCTCGCCTACCACAGCCCACGCATCCTCGGGCAGCTGCGCCAACCCCCGCACGCGGATCTCGCGGTCGAAGTCGAGGGCTCGCTCGAACTGTCGTCCGAACGACTGCACCGCCTCGGCAAGAAGCGCGAGCAGTCCGGCGACACCTCGGGCTCGACCGTGCTGCGCTGCCCGGGCCAGGCCGGCAACGCGTTCCGACTCACGCTGTTCACGGGCCGTGGTTATGTCTCGACGCTGATCCCCAGTGACGACGACGGCGCGTTCGACCTGGTGTTCGACCTGCTCTGGTTCCGCTACGACACGGAGTCGAGCGATCGCTGGGCGCAGGCACTGATCACACCGAGCGCGATCGACCTGTCGACGCGCTTCCCGCTGCTGGTCGAAGTCGGGCAGATCGTCGAGTCCGTGGCCGGGCCGGTCTTCGCCCTGGAGTCCTGCGCCCGTGACTTCGTCTGGATCGAACTCGACGGGGACTACGCCGACCTGATGACCGGGCGACCGCCCGGGGAGTGAGTGCGATGGAGAAGCTGAGCGAAGAACGGATCACGGCGGCGCTCGCCGAACTCGACGGCTGGCAGCTCCAGGACGGCAAGCTCTATCGACAGTTCCTCTTCCGGGACTTCCAGGCCGCGTTCGCGTTCATGACGCGCTGCGCCCTCGCGGCTGAGAAGGCCGACCATCACCCGGAGTGGTTCAACGTCTGGAACCAGGTCGAGGTGTGGCTGACGACGCACGACGCGGACGGGATCACGCAGCGGGACGTCGATCTCGCGCAGGCGATGAACCGCGCGGCGACGTCGTGAGCGGCTACTGCTGCGGACGGTCCAGGATCTCGAGCACGTCGAGCGCCACGCACTGTGCCCCGACCCCGACCAAGCCCGCCAGCGACGGCTCGGTGCGCCCGTCGTCGCCGCTGATCCACTCCTTCACGTAGGTCCCGTGCTGGCAGCGGATCTCGATCTCGCAGCCCCGCGCTTCGATCTCGTCGACCGCGAGCACCTCGACGTCACGCAAACGCTCGAGATCGCCGCGTCGGTGCGCGACGCGCTGCGGCGTGCGCTGGGCCGCGGTGAACTTCTGGCCCACCAGAGCCGTCAGCTTTGCGGCATCGACGTCGCCGTCGAAGCCGACCTCGGCGCGATACACCTTCTCGTAGGCCGCGTCCTTGAGCACCGCGACGCGCGGCTTCTCGACGCGCTCGAACGCGTCGATGCGGACGCGTTCGCCGTCGCGCCGATGGAACTCCTCGACCACCGCCTCGAGATCGACGTCGAACACCCGCGGCTCGACGATCTCGTAGACGAACGGGCGACCGCGACCGAGCATGCGCACGTCGACGTCTTCGCGGCCGGCGCCGTGGAACTTGCCGAACTTCGCCTTGAACGCGGGCAGCAGCCGGCGACCGAGCAGCTCCTGCACGGAGTCCTTGTAGAGCTTGCCGAAGCCATCGCAGTGCTTGCAGCCCTTGCGACGTCGCCGATCGCCCTTGCACTCGGGACAGTAGAAGATCGTCTGGGGCAGACCGCGCACGAGCTTCTGGTAGCGCGACTCCAAGAAGATCCGGCGTTTGGGGCGGGAGCGGCGCGGCGGCGCGGAGCCGCTTGGCGAGGGCGTCGAGTCAGTCACGAGGCGCGGCAGTATAGCGCGCCGTGCCGGAACCGCCGCAAGCTCAGGCTGCGGCTGGTTCGATCAGAGGCGCGATCGCGCGTCGCGCGCGGTGCAGGCGCGAGCGAACCGTGCCGCTCGCGATGCTCAGCTGGTCGGCGATCTGGTCGTAGGACAGGCCCTGTTCGGCGCGAAGACGCAGCACGTCTCGGATCGGCGCACCGAGCGCCGTCAGGCGCCGCTTGTATTCGCCCTCGAGCTCGGCGAACTCAGCGTCCACACTCGGCTCGCGTTCCTCGGATTCGATCACTCCACCGTGCTCCGCGAACGCGTCGAGGGAGGACATGTCCCGGCGACGACGCAGGCGGTCCCGGCAGTAGTTGACCGCGATCGTGGCGCTCCACGTCGACAGCTTCGCGCGATCCGGCTCGAAGCGGTGCAGCGCACGGAATACGCGCAGGAGGGACTCCTGGACCGCATCCTCGAGGTCGTGATCGCGCAGGCCGAATCGGCGCGCGACGACGTGCCGAACGATTTGCTCGACATCACGGGCCAGGCGGTCTCGCGCCGACTCGTCGCCGAGCAGAGCGCGTTCGACCACAGGGCCCAGAGGGTCCTGTGCAGGCTTCACGGGAGCGGAGAGCGCGGTCATGCCCGAAAGTTCGCGGAAATCCGGAACTCGGATGCAAAAACCGCCCCCGATCGTCGGAAACCGCGACCTCGTGGCCGGTTCCGTCCCGACGGCGTGAGGCCCGCCGTCCGGGGCGGGCCAGGGGGTGGATCGCCCCGGCTCGATCGCCGCGCCCGCGATCCGCGCTCGACTCAGCGCTTGAAGTTGCCCGACACCATGCGGGCCGGACCGCTCTCCTCGCGACGCTCGCGCAGACGCGCGACGAGGCGGAAGAACTCGGTCGGGTCGATCGGCGCGGTCAGCAGCGCGGAGATGTTGTACTTCGCCTTCTGCTTCGCCAGCTCGCGCGCGCAGCTCTCCTGCGTCATGACCACGATGTCGATCGGCCGGCCGAGCTCCCGCAGGTGCTCGAGCAGCTGCATGCCCTCGCTGTTGCCGAGCTCGTGCACGCCGATGAACACGACCTGATGATGGCGCTGGCGGATCTCCTCGATCGCGGCGTATCCTGTGCCGCTGGTGACCGAGAACTCCGGGAACTGCTGCAGCCCGACCATCACGCGGTCACGCACCAGCTTGTTTCGCTCGACGACGTAAACTTCCATCGTTCGGTTTATCGACAGGGCACGGGGGATCGCTGAATGGCTGAAGCCAACGTGAAGTGTCTGGCAGGCCTCGACGAGGCCGGGCTGGGCCCGATCCTCGGCCCGCTGGTCATCGCCGGCGCGGCGATGCGCGGGCCAGCCGGCATCGACCCGTGGGACGCCCTCAACGGCACCGTCGTGCGCAAGCGCCCCAAGGCAGGGCAGGTTCACGTCGCCGACAGCAAGAAGGTCAAGAGCGGCCCGCACGGCTTCGAGCGTCTCGAGCGCACCGTGCTGACTTTCTGGTCAGCCTGGCGCGGCGACTTGCCGAGCGACTTCCCCGAGCTGCTCGAAGGCATCGGATTCGACTTCGACGCGGTCGCGGACTGTCCTTGGTACGAGGACCTCGAAGTCGAACTGCCGCGCCAGAACGATCGCCGCGCCCTCGAGCTCGGCGGGCACCTGCTGCGCCGAAGGCTCGACGAGGCCGAGATCGAGATTCTCAAGCTCGCGATGCGGCCCGTCGAGGTCGCCGAGTTCAATCGGCTGATCGAGGAGACCGACAACAAGGGAACGACGCACTTCCAGACCTACGCCGAAGTGCTCGGCGACCTGCTCCGCCACGCGCCCGACGGATCGTATGTGGTCGCGGATCGCTGCGGCGGCCGCACGCACTACCGGCGCGGCCTCGCCGACGCCGGTGTCGGCACGCGGATCCACGTCGAGCGCGAGACCGACGACGCGTCCGTCTACCGAATGACGACCGAACAGGGTCGCGTGACGGTGATGTTCACGAGCCGCGGCGAGGAGCGCGCGTTCCCGACGGCACTCGCGAGCTGCTGCGCGAAGTATCTCCGCGAGCTGTTCATCGAGCGGCTGAACGCGTGGTTCTGTTCGGAGGTCCCGGAACTGAAGCCGACCGCGGGCTACTACGTCGACGGCAACCGATTCCTCGACGACATCAAGCCGTTCGTCGAGCGACAGGGACTTCCGATGGACCGGCTGGTGCGGTCGCGATGAAGCCCCCACGTGCATCGTGTCCGGCGGCCAGACCGGTGTCGACCGAGCCGCGCTCGACGTCGCGATCGAACTCGGGATCGCCCACGGCGGATTCTGCCCGCAGGGTCGACGCGCCGAGGACGGCCGCATCCCGGACCCCTACGAGCTCAGCGAGACGCCGGAGAAGGACTACGCGACGCGCACCGAGCGCAACGTGGTCGAATCGAAGGGCACGCTGATCGTCTGCGCAGGTAACCCGTCCGGCGGCACCGCGCTGACCCAGCGCCTGGCCCACACGCACGGCAAGCCGCACCTCGTCGTCGACCTGCATCAGCTTCACGACCACAGCGCGGACGAGGTTCGCGCATGGATCGACGAACAGGCCATCGACGTGCTCAACGTCGCCGGGCCCAGAGAGAGCGGCGCGCCGGGAATCCACGCGCGCGCCACGGCTCTCCTGCGCGAAGTCTTCAGCGCTTGACGCGCTCGGCCTTGGGCCGCTTCGTGGAGCGCGCGGACTTGCGCACCTGCTTGTTCGCCGTCGGCTTCCTGCGCACCTTCGACTTCGGAAGCGGCGCGCTCATCACGCCGAGCTTGACGAGTAGCTTCGCGATCTTCGCGTGGTTGCGCTCGGTCTGACGGATCATCAGCACGCCGTTCCATTCGCTGAGCGTCACGCCCGGCCGATCCCACGAGTCGGGGTCGACCTGGTTCTGCACGAACTCCTGGATCTTGTCGATCGTGAAGCCGCTCAGAGTCTTGTCGGTCTCCTCGGGCTCGTCGACCTCTTCCTCTTCGCCGGGCGCACGCAGGGAGAGCTTCGGACCCGGGCGATCGCGCAGCGGCGCAACCGCGGCGGTGACGTTGTAGAGCCGCAGCACGGCGAGCTCCTGCACCTCGTCCTTCGGCTTGATCTGCACGAGGCCGCTGCGATAGACGAACTTCCAGTCCGTGAGCTTCGACACGACACCGATCGCCGGGACCATCGGGTGGCCGCGCAGATCGATTGTCACCTTCGGCCGATCCGCGGCCTCGACGGTCTTCGACATCACGGCGAAGTTCACCTTCTGGTTCGTCGCGGCGCGGAACAGCTTGGCGACCTGTTCGAGCGGCAGGTCTTCACCGCGGAGGTCGACGCGAAGCTTCGACATCGACCGTAGAAGTCGGTCGCGACCCGCGCGATCGGCGGCGCGCTCGACAAGCACGATCTCGTCGGCCTGCGCCGCGAGCGGGCCCGCGAACGCGGAGAGGGCTGGCAGTGCGAGTGCCAGAAGTTGGGTAAGACGCATCTTGTGATTGTCCGGCGCACGCGGGGATTCGAACAGGGCCGCGCGAGTCCGATACGGAAAACGGCCCGGTCTCGTGACCGGGCCGTCAGGGCTCACCGAACCGGTGAGCGAGGCGTCAGTTCGTTCAAACGACCGCGCCGTTGGGAAGCGTGTCTCAGGTCTTGCTCATGGATGCTTTGCCGGTGGTCCCTTTGCTTTGGGGATCGGACGCGTTCATCCCGCTGTCATTACCCGCCGGACCGGCGGGTTGGCTGGAGCCTCAAGTGCTCGTGGCCGCGCCACCACCTCAAGTGGAGCCGCCGCCGCCGAGATACGAACATCCGGTCGCGAGACCGGACAGGAGCACGATGGCTCCGATCCACGTTCTCTTACGCATAGTTTCGATCTGATCTGATTCGAGTAGGTCGATTGCCGCGGCCACCATAGCACTGGACTCGGCCTCGGCGCGACGCAAGCTACGTCGCAATGCAGCGCTTGGTTCCGTCGATCCTCATCCTGTCTCTCGCCGGGACGGCCGTGGCCCAGAGCCCGTGGACCCGCGAAGCGGGCGGAGGCTACTTCCAGCTCTCGGCGTACACGATCCAGTACGACCAGCTCCACCGGAACTCCGGCCCCGACTTCGACACGAGTCGCGAAATCACCGATACCACGGTCGAAGCCTACGGCGAATACGGCCTGACGGACGAGTGGACGCTAGTGGGCCGCGCGCCGCTCAAATTGCTCGACGCCGGGAGCGCGAACGCCGCGAGCACGGTGCCGCTGTCGACACTGTCCGATTCGTTTACGGCGTTCGGCAACCTCGCGCTCGGCGCGCGGCGCCAGCTCCTGCTCGGCGAATACGTCGTCGCCGCGCAGTTCGACATCGAGTTCCCGACGGGTGACTTCGATCGCGACACCGGCCTGAGCAGTGGCTACGACGCGTTCACGTTCTCGCCGTCGGTCGCGGCCGGTCGCTCGTTCGACTGGGGCTACGCGAGCGCGTACGCCGGCATCGACTTTCGCACCGACGACTTCAGCAGCAGCTGGAACGTCGGCGGCCAGGCCGGCACGCAGATCAGCGACCGGTTCGCCGTCGCCGTGACGCTGGACATCGTGCAGTCGTTCCAGGACGGCGACGTGCAGCTGCCGCGGGCCAACCTCGAAACCGGCCTCTACCTCAACGACCAGGAGTGGGTCGCGCTGACGCTCCAGGGCCGCTACGCGCTAAACGACGCGTTCGGCGTCCAGGCTTCGATCGGTGGCGGGGTCCCGGCGAACAACGTCGCGAAGGGCGCCGTGTTCGGGCTCGGCTTCTACTACAGCTGGTGAGGTTCGCGGGGTGAACGGTGCGTCGGGCCGCACCGGACACTAGACTCCCGCCCACCCACCATGACCGAACTCGCGAAACAGTACGACCCGAGCACGATCGAGCCCGCGATCACCCAGCGCTGGCTCGAGACGAAGGCCTTCGCCGCCCACCCCGACAAGCGCGACGAGCGCTACGTCATCATGATGCCGCTGCCCAACGTCACGGGCGCGCTGCACATGGGCCACGCGATGGACAACGTCATGCAGGACATGCTGACGCGCTGGCATCGCATGCTCGGTCACAACTCGCTGTGGATGGCGGGCACCGACCACGCCGGTATCGCGACGCAGTCGGTCGTCGAGAAGCGCCTGTTCGAACTCGAGGGCAAGACGCGTCACGACCTCGGCCGCGAAGAGCTCGTGAACCGCATCTGGGCGTGGAAGGACCAGTACCAGGAGCGCATCGTCGGCCAGCAGCAGGCGATGGGCTGCTCGTGTGACTGGGACCGCCAGCGCTTCACGATGGACGACGTGTGTGCGCGCGCGGTGCGCGAGACGTTCTTCAAGATGTTCCGCGACGGGCTCATCTACCAGGGCGATCGCCTCGTGAACTGGGACTGCGCGCTGCAGACCGCGGTCGCCGACGACGAGCTCTACAAAGAGACCGTCCACGGCAACTTCTATCACCTGAAGTATCCGGTCATCGATCCGAAGGACGGCGAGCCGACGCACATCATCGTGGCGACGACGCGCCCCGAGACGATGCTCGGGGACACCGCGGTGGCGTGCCACGGCGAGCCGGAGAAAGCGATCGACGCCGTAATCGCGGAGACCGAAGCGCGCCTGCAGAAGGCGCCGGGCAAGGACAAGCCCGCGATCGAGGAAGAGCTCGAGCGACTACGGGAACGAAAGTCGACACACCTGCCGCTGCTCGAGACGATCGCGGCGATGGCGAAGGATGGCCGCCAGGTCATGCTGCCGCTGCAAAACCGCACGATCCCGATCATCACCGACGAGTGGGCCAAGCCCGAACTCGGCTCGGGCTGCGTGAAGATCACGCCCGCGCACGATCCCAACGACTACGAGGTGTGGGGTCGTCACAAGGACGACATCGACATCATCAACATCCTCGAGCCGGACGGCACGCTCAACGACAACGCCGGCGCGTATGCGGGCAAGGATCGCTTCGACGCGCGCAAGCAGGTGATGGCCGACCTCGACGGGCAGGGCCTCGTCGACCGCATCGAGGATCGCGACATCGAGATCGACCACAGCGACCGCTCGAAGTCGATCGTCGAGCCGTATCTGTCGAAGCAGTGGTTCGTGAAGATGAGCGACGTCGAGGGCGGCATCGTGCTCGGCCGCGGCACGGAGAACGAGTTCCGCTCGCCGGGGCTCGCGCAGGCCGCGATCGACGCCGCCGACCCGACGTGGAAGTCCAAGACCGGCCGCAACGTCGGCTTCCACCCCGACCAGGACCGCTACTGGAAGATCTTCCACTCGTGGCTCGTGGAGAAGCGCGACTGGTGCATCAGCCGCCAGCTCTGGTGGGGTCACCGCATCCCCGTGTGGCGCGGCACGCTCGAGCGCGACAGGATCCTGTCGTTGCGCGACGCCGTGACGTCGTTCGCGCAGCAGGACGGCGTGGCCGCGTGGGTGACTCTCCCCGACGGCACGCAGGCCACGCCAGCCGACGCGTTCACGACGCTCGACGGCGACGAGAGCATCGCGCGCGTCGACGTGCAGGTGTGTTTCCTCGACGCCGAGAAGGACAAGCAGCTCGGCCCGATCCTCTCGAGCGGCGGCCTCGAGCTCGACCCCGACGTGCTCGACACGTGGTTCAGCTCGGCGCTGTGGCCGCACAGCACACTCGGCTGGCCCGACCCCGCGACGGCGCCGATCAACGACGGCCAGGCCCCGCTCGGCGCGCAGGACAACGCCGACGACTGCCTGTCGTACTACTACCCCGGCTCCTGCCTCGTGACCGGGCGTGACATCATCACGCTGTGGGTCGCGCGCATGGTGCTGACCGGGCTCTACAACCTCGGCGACGTGCCGTTCACCGACGTTTTCCTGCACGCGACGATCCTCGACGGCAAGGGCGAGCGGATGTCCAAGTCGAAGGGCAACGGCATCGACCCCGTCGACATCATCCAGCACTACGGCGCGGACGCGATGCGCTACGTGCTGTGCGAGATGCAGACCGGCACGCAGGACATCCGCCTGCCGGTGCAGGCGATCTCCCCGTTCGACGGCGAGCCGATCGAGATGGCGACGGCCAAAGCGACGTCGAAGCAGGGCGTGTTCCTCGACCCGCGCACCGGCAAGGAGTTCGACGTCGTCGGCCTCTACGAGGACCAGGGCATCCCGGGCGCGAAGGCGATCAGCCAACGCTTCGAGATCGGCCGCAACTTCTGCAACAAGCTGTGGAACGCGTCGCGCTTCGCGTTCATGAACCTTGGCGAGTCGACGAAGTTCGAGCCCCATGACGCGAAGGATCTCGCGCTCGAGGACCGCTGGATCCTGTCGCGCCTCGCCGACACGATCGAAGCCGCAAACCGCGGCCTCGAGGCCTACAACCCGTCGGTCGCGATCGGCGCGGTGCGGGACTTCTTCTGGAACGAGCTCTGCGACTGGTATCTCGAAGTGATCAAGCCGCGGATGAACGACGACGCGAGCGGCCCGGCCGCGCGCCAGGTCCTCGCTGCGTCGCTCGACCAGGTGCTGCGTCTGCTGCACCCATTCGTGCCGTTCATCACGGAAGAACTCTGGACGAAGCTCGGCGAGCAGGCCCCCCAGCGCGGCGTCGACCGCGAGCTGACCGGCGCCGATCTGCTGTGCCACGCGCAGTGGCCCGAAGCCCGCGGCGAGTGGCGTGACGAGTCGCTCGAAGCGGCGTTCTCGTTCATGCAGGACGTCGTAACGAACATCCGAGAGGTGCGCGCGCGCTACCAGGTGCCGCCGCGCCAATCGGCACCGGTGCGCATCAAGGCGTCCGGCGCGTCGGCCGAACAGCTGACCGCGTGCGCCGCGCTGATCCAGAACATGGCGAACGCCGACTCGATCGAGATCGACGCGGGCGTCACCAAGACCGACGACGCCGCGACCGCCGTGGTGCGCGACGTCGAGATCTTCGTGACCGGCGTCGTCGACCCCGCGGAAGAAGCCAAGAAGCTCGCGAAGCAGCGTGAGAAGCTGCAGCAGAAGATCGACGGCCTGAAGAAGAAGCTGTCGAATCAGGGCTTCGTCGAGAAGGCGCCACCGGCCGTGGTCGAGAAGGAGCGGGCGACGCTCGCCGAGCTCGAGGCGCAGCTGGACGCGCTGAGCTGACCCTCGAGTCGATCGCATGCCCGAGCTCCCCGAAGTCGAAACCGTCCGGCGCGGCGCGGAAGCGTGCCTCGTCGGGCGCCGGCTCGAGAAGGTGACGCTCAAGCGGCCCGACCTGCGGTGGCCGATCCCAATCCAAGCGGTACACAAGCTCAAGGGTCGCACGTGCACGGCAATCGATCGGCGCGCGAAGTATCTGCTGATGCACATGGACGGGCCGGGGGAACCGGTCGCGCTCGTGCACCTCGGGATGAGCGGGCGTCTCTTCGTCGACATCGCGTCGGACGAGCCGGAGTACCGCCTGCACGAGCACTGGCGCATGCGCTTCTCGGGCGACCATGTGCTGCGGTTCGTCGATCCGCGCCGGTTCGGCTCGCTCGACGTGACGCCGCGCGCGGAACTGGCGACCCACCCACTTCTCGCGGACCTCGGTCCGGAGCCGCTCGGCGACGGGTTCGACGGCAAGGCGCTGTTCGCGATGAGCCGCAAGCGTAAGGTCGCGACCAAGGTCTTCTTGATGGACGCCAAAAACGTCGTCGGCGTCGGCAACATCTACGCGTCGGAAGCGTGCTTCCGCGCCGGCGTCCGGCCGCGGCGCCAGGCGGGCAGCCTGACCCGAGCCGAGTGCCAGAGAATCGCCGACGCCGTCCGGGCCGTCCTCAGCGACGCGATCGAAGCCGGCGGCACGACCCTGCGGGATTACGTCGGGGTCGGCGAGGACACCGGCTACTTCCAGCGGGAGCTCGCGGTCTATGGCCGGGACGGCGAGCCGTGCCGGTCCTGCGAATCGCCGATCAAGCTGATTGTGACGGGGCAGCGCTCGACCTACTACTGCCCCCGATGCCAACGATGACGCAAAGCCTGGACGATCTGGATCGCGCGATCCTCGCCGCGATGGCCGTCGAAGGCGTCGACGCGACATATCGCAGCGTCATCCGTACCTATGTCGAGGATCGCAGCGATACTTGGCGCCGCTGCTGCGACAGCGCCTGCGACCCGTGCATGCTGCAGATCGGGCGAATCGTCGACGCCGTGCGCAGCCGCGACGACTGAGGTCAGCGCCGGATTCGCTCGACCACCCCGGGGCGCAGCCGCACGGTCACGGAGTCGACGACCTCGCCGTCCTTGATCAGGTTCACGACTGTCGCGTCCGAGGTCACGGTCACGATGCCACTCTTGCCCCCTTCGAGAACGAGAATGCGGCCGTTCGAGTGCCCGTCCGCCCGCATCTGCAGGATCTCGGCCGGGGATCCGTCGTGGTCGTCGACGGAGATCGCGTCCGCAATCGAGGGATCGCTGAGCTCGACGTCGATGTGCGCCCGCGCCTGCACCGAGACCACGACGTTCGTCGGATCCATGATCGCTTCGACGCCTGCGTAGAACGGCAGGATCTGGTCGTTGATCAGGAAGAACTGCAGCGCGGTCATTGGCACGTCCTTCATGACGAAGACGCCCTCGTCGTCGCACACGACGGCCTTGGTCTGGAACCAGCGCGTCAGGTGGATCTTGCCGCCGCGCACCTGCACGCGGTCGTTCATGACCGGCAGGTAGGGCACGATCGAGACGCGGGGTACCGGGTCGCCGTGGTGCGTGACGACGCGGCCGCGGACCTCGGGCCATACGTCGGGCTCCGGCACCCGCACCTCGGCTGACGTGACGCCCGCGGGAATCGGATCGGACACGTGCTCCCAGCCGAGACCCGACTCGATGACGCGAATCCGGTAGCTGCGGTTCTGCAGTCCTTCGATCTCGAAGCGTCCCTGCGTGTCCGTCGACACCCACGGCATCATCGCGTTCGACGTCGTCACCGGTCGCGCCGACCCGGTCGTGCTCTCGTAGCGCTGCAGCTGCCACGTCGCCGACTCGAGCGCGAGTGGCGGCAGCGGCTTGCCGGCGGCGAGGCCCTCGACCTGGAGCGGCAGCATCCCCATGACGCCGAAGCGGGACGGATCCGCGAGCAGCACCTTCGCACCCACCACGGGTTCACCCTCCGCGCCGACCACGCGCCCCGCGATGCGCCTCGTCTCTTCGCCGAGCTGCAGGGTCACGAAGTCGGTTGCCGAGTCCGGCTGCTCTTGGGTCGCCGGCTGGTATCCCGGCTCCACCGCGAGGATCTCGTCCCCGCGCTCGAGCTCCCTACGATCGAACGCGAAGAAGCCGCGATCGTTCGTCCGCGTCATCGCCGTGCCGCAGGCGACGCGGGCACGAGACGCCGGGGAGCCATCCGGTCGCACCACGCGACCGTGCAGCGCCGTCTCGCTGCCGGACGCATCGGCGCAGGCGAGGCGGAACTCGAGCATCTGCACGGACACGAGCGGCAGGTCCAAGACCTTGGGCTCGAAGCCTTCGCACGTCGCGAACAGCGTCGCGCCGGAGATCGCCGGAAGGCGCTCGAGGGAGAACGTTCCGTCGTCCTCGGCACCTGCCGACCAACTCGGCTGGAACGACGCGTCGAGCAGCTCGGTGAAGCGCGTGCGGAAGTCGCTCGGCAAGGACAGGCTGACCTCCGCATCGGCGAGCGCGTTGCCGGACTCGTCGACGACGTGGCCGCTCAGCGAAAGCGCGCGCGCGGCGACGACGATCGGATCGATCGTCGCACCGGCCCGCCAGTGGCCCGCGCGCACGGTGACCCATTCGGCGTCCGCGACCTCGAGCCGCAGGGTCTCCCGATCGGTGTTGACGGAGAACCAGCCCGACGTGCCGGAGGTCACGAAGTCACGACCCGGATCGGAGCAACGGATCGGCAGACCCGTCACGCCGAGCCCGTCGCCGTCGACGATGCGACCGCGCACGGTCTGCTGCCCCTTCGGCGCGGGCTCCTCGGCCGGCGCCGCAACGACTCGGCTGCGTTTCGCGTCGGCGCCGCGACCTTCGCCTGCATCGCCGCCCGAGCCGCGGCCCAACCGCGTCGCGTCGTCATCCCCACCGTCACGAACGACGACGGTGCCATCCTGCGGCCGGAGATCCTCGGGCCACGCGAAGAAGGCGCCGACGACGAGAGCTGCCGCGCCGATGATCCAGAGCTTGGTGTTCACTGCAATTCCTCCGACAGTCGTGACGGCGGCAACCGGACCGATCCGGTTCGCCAGTGGGAGGAGCGCACACACCCATGCCCGTCGATCGGAGCCGTACGACTCGTCCAGCCGAGTCCGCAGCATCGCGAGCCCGCGATGCAGTCGACTCTTGACGGTCGCCACCGGCACGCCCTGCCGCGCCGCGATCTTGCGCGGCGGCAGGTTCTCGTAGAACCGCAGCAGCACCGTGGTGCGGAACGGTTCTTCGAGTGCGTAGATCGCCTCCGCCAACTGACGCTGCACGTGGAGACGCTCCACGAGCTCGTCGGTCGGAGGGGTCGGTTCCGGACGCGCCGAGGCGCGCTCCCGCGACTCTCGCGCCCGATCGCGGCGATGCCGCTCCGACACGAGGTTGCGGAGAACCGTGGCCAGCCACCCGCGGACCATCCCGATCCGCTGCGGCTGCTGCTCCAGCGCCCGCACGACGACTTCCTGCGTCAGATCGTCGGCGAGATCGGCGTCGCGGACGAGGCTGTGGGCCAGGCCGCGAAGCCAGCCGACGTGCTGGAGCAGGAGGTCGTTGGTGGGGATGGATGTATCGCTCATCAGGGGAAGGGATGCAGCGAGGGGGGAATCGTTGGCGGGGAGTTTTGGGGATTTTGCCGGAAATCCTCCGACCAACCCCGAGCTCGCCGGATCGCGCTCGAGCCTTGCGCAGTTTCCAGGACACTCCGTTCGGACACGGACCCGGGCACGTTCACGTTCACGGGAAGGATCTCGGATCCCGTGTCCCGACCCGTGAACGTGAACGTGCCCGAGTCCGTGTCCGAAAAGTGCCCGAAAGCGCCCCCGCCCCCCTAATCCGCCACCAGCTCCACCCCCACCCGCACCAACTCATCCACCTTCGCCTCCACGCTGCACCGCACCGGCCGATACCCATCGACGCGCACAATGAACTCGTGCCGTCCCGGCACCCACGCCCCCTCCAACACCACCAAGTCGTCACAGCGCGGAGTCGGGCGACTCGACCAAGCCTGCCGGTGGTCGTGGCCGACGAACGCCACCGCCTCGCCGGCCGGCGCGGTTTCGATCCGCAGACCGTCCCAGTTGCCGCTCGCCGGGAGCGTCGCCGCGCGCAGCCGCAGTGCGATCTGCCCCTTGGGTTCCGCAACGATGCGCAGCGCGAGCTCTTGGCCCTGCTCGATCACGATCTCCTGCTGGTGCAGGCCGCGCGCGTAGCTGTCGAGTCGCGGCGCGTAGAGCACTTCTCTGCCGAGCAGAACGTCGAGGCTCCAGCGACCGGCGATCAGCTGCCACTTGCGCCCGCCGTCGGGCGGCACCATGCGGCGGTCGTTGTGCTCGAGTTCGCGATCCAGGCAGCGCAGCACGGCGCCGTAGTTCGACAGCGGATCGCCGTTCTCGTCGACGACGACGAGATGCAGTGAGCCGTAGCGATCCTCGGCGACGAGCGGCAGCTGACGAACCGATCGGTAGACACCGACCAGCGCGTCGTGTCGAAGGAAGTCGGCCCGCGCCAGCTCGTCTTGGACTTCGAATCGCCAGACCCACTCGAACGGGCTGAGCAGCATGAGGCGACCGTCGGCGTCGACGCAGAACGGGGAGTTGCGCGATGCCAAGCCGACCTCGGGGAAGCCCGGGTACTTCCGTGGGCTCGGCCACTTGCCCGCGGGGTCCCAGCCCTGCGCCAAGAGGTCGATGCCGGGGAGCAGGCTACCCTGTTCGTCGAGGAGCTCGATGGTCACGAGCTGTCGCTCGAGGCGCAGCGTGACGGTGTCACTGCCCGGGCGCGCAACCGTGAGTTCCGTGCGGCCCGCGCTGTCGCGCACGAACACGGCGTAAACCGCTTTCGGGTCGAGGCCGCGACAAACGAACGCGCCATCCCTGTCGGTGATCGGCTCTCCGCGAACGTGCACGGCGAGTCCGTCGCGGAGCGCGTACGGACGCCTGCGCGATCCGTTGCCGAACAGCGACTTCCGGATCACGTTGCTGTCGGCATTCGCCAGCTCGGGATCGATCTCGGTGACGACGACGGGGAAACCGGCCAGACCGCCACCATCCCCGAGCACGACGCGACCGCGAATCTCGGATCCTGCCGCCAGCGCGACATCGCCGACGTCGTAGGACTCTCCCTCCTCGACACGCGGCACGGCGACTGTCGCGGCACCAAACCGAGCATCGATTGCCGCAATCCGATCCGGCGGGGACTCGGGGTCCTCGACCGGGACGCAGAACGCGCCATCGACCGCGGAGCGCTGATAGGTGTCGACGAACCGAGCTTGGCCGTCGCGCAACGAATACAACTCGACGCCGGCCAGCGGTTCGCCGCGGTGGTCGACGACGCGGCCGCGGATTCCGACCGCGGTGCGGAACTCGACCTCGGCGGAGAACGCACGCGGCTCGGTGCTCCGCGGCAGCCCGAGGATCTCCTTTCGCACGCCGGCAGTCGGGTGCGTGACGTGCACGAACACGAAGCACGAACACCGCGCGAGCACCGAACGCGCGCGCACGGCGTCGAGCGAACATCGAGAACGACCGTCCGCGTCGGTCACGCCTTCGGCGATCGATTCGCGCACGCTATCACCCTGCCGCTGATTGACGATCTGGATACCCCGACTCGCGACCCACACTTCGACGCGGGCACCTGCGACCGGAGCGCCTGACGACTGCCGTGCCAGCACGACCAGCGGCCAGGCGACGGATGGCTCGGCGTTCGTATCCTGGCGCTCCACGGTTTCGGTCAAATCCGACGACTCGGTCGACGCCGTCTCGAAGTCCGCGACTTCGGGTGTCGGCCGCGGCCGCTCGACGTCGCGATCCGATGGCTCGGTCGGCGTGTCGATCAGAAAGCCGATGCATAGGAGCAGCGCGACACCCGCCGCGACGATCGCCGTTGCCTTGCCGTGCATGGCCCACCATCCTCCTGCTGTTCCCAGAGCGGCCGCGGTCGCGACGCCGCCAGACGAGCCCTCCGTCACCACGGTGGCCGCCTTCGCCATCGCCGCCGCTCGTTCGAGAACGTGCACTCGCACGTTCGCGAGCAGCTCGTCCGAGCTCGCCAGCCAGCCGGCAACTGCGACGCTGGCCGGCAGTGCGTCCCTCAACTTCGCCAAGCCGCGATGCACCTGTGCCCGCACCGTGCCGATCGGCAACTCCAACGCACGCGCGATCTCGACCTGCTGCAGGCCGTGAACGAGCCGAAGGCGCAGAACCTGCCGGTAGTGCACGGGCAACGCATCGATGGATTCGACGACTCGTGCGAACGTCTCGTCGGACTCCGCGAGTCGCGCGGGATCGAGTGAGTCCGCCGCCAGATCCGCAGCTCGATCGACCGACACTTCTCGGCGCGTGCGCTGCCGACGCCACTGCATTCGCGCTTCGTTGTGCAAGACCGTCGCCAACCATGGCCAGAGCGGTCGATCCCGATCCCATGTCGCGCCCTTGGATATCGCGGCGAGGAACGTCGATTGCACGAGGTCTTCGGCCGTGCCGTCGGCACCCGTCACGTGAGCCGCAAGCAGCAGCAGGCGACCGGCGGTCGCATCGAACACTCGGCCGAGGGCGTTGGGATCCGCGTTGTCGAGCCAGGCGGTGAAATCGCGTTCGAGGGACACGGGAGAGTTATGCCGGAGGGGCAGGAAACGTTGCGGGGGCGGGGATCATTTTCTCGGGATTCCTCACCGACCGAGCAGTTCGCTCCCGCTACGCCTGCTGCACCGCCCTCTCCAACGCCTTCCGCCGCCGCTTGCCCCGCTCCTTCCGCCACACCGCGTCTCGATACCGTCCATCGAACGCGACCAGCGCCACGAGCCCCGTGAAGAAGAACGCCCCGGCCCACCCTCGGAACGCGGGCGCGAGCACCTCGATCCCGAGCACCGTCGCCATCGCGATCGCGGGTAGCCAGTAGCTCGACCGCTCGGAGCGCGAGCCCGCTCCACCGGTCGACGAACGCCACAGCAGCGCGCCGACGACGAGCATCGCGTACGGCGCCCAGTCCGGATATCGCACGCCATCGACCTCGATCGTGAGGATCGACAGCACGGCCCCGATCTCGACGAGACCGAGCCCGACGATCGCGCGCGGCGCGCGGCCACGACCCGTCCCGAGACGGCGGCGCAGCTGGCGCACGCGCAGAAACAGGATCGTGCCGAGGATCAGGAACAGCAGGCCGCCATTCACGAGGACCGGGATCAGCCACGCTTCCCCGGCGACGCGCTCGGATGCCACGCCCTTCAGGGCACCGCGGAGCGTCGCGTTTCCGCTCGGCAGATCCGTGCCTCGGAGGACGGCAGCGACGCCGGACGACATCACGCCGTTCCGCGCCCGCCTCGCGAGCTCGAGTTGCGCGGCCTCTCGTACGGCCGGCGCCAGCGCGAAGCGCGCGACGTCGAGGAGGTCGACGGCACTCAGACCACCGGGCACACCCGCCGCGGCGGGATCGAGCGTGACCCGGGCCGCGTTCCACCGGAAGCTCGACCGGGCGAAGCGCGTCGCGGGAGCGCGCCCACTCACGAGCGGGGCCAGGGCTTCGAACGTGTCCGCGGCTTCGAGATCCAGCGCGCCTCGCGCGACGCGCGGCAGGACAAACGCCTCGATCCCCGGCGCTCCGGCCGCATCGCAGGCGCGTCGCATCCGATCGCGCCAGGCCGCGAGTCCGGAATCGGCCGCCGCGTCCGACTGCGGATCGATCGCCGCGAACAGCGTGAACGCCAGCGCGCCCACTCCGCTGTCGGCCCACTCGTCGGCAATCGCACTCACCGGCATCGCCAGCCCGACGGTCACGGTCACGTCGTCGTGCAGCATAAAATGCCGGGCGACGTACGGAGCCCCCGATCCGTTCGAGGTCGGCCGGGCTCCGCTTGGCGGCGTTCTGATGCTCGACCAGGTTGAGCATGCGGTTGCGCGCGATCCCGCAGAGCCAGCCGAGGAACGCGCGCTCACCGAGCCACTCGAGCCGCCCCAGGGCGTCATGAGCGGCGAGGAACGTCTCCTGGACGATGTCCTCGACCTGCGCCACGCCGACGCTGCCGCCGCGCTTCGACAGCTCCACGCGGACGAAGAGCGTCAGGCGCGGTAGCATCGCGCCGAACAGCCGGTCGTAGGCATCCGCGTCGCCGGCGCGCGCGCGGGTAAGAAGCGAGGAGAGGCGGTGTTGGGTAGAGGCTGTGGTCAACTTCGGGCTCCAACCAATGAATCAGGATGTCGAACGGGTTGAGCCGCGGATTCTCGAAAAATGGGCGGGGCCGGCCGGGGAGCCCTCCTACCGCACCGTCACCGCTACCGCGTCCGTCGTCCACATCCCGCACTGCCCGCGCCGATCCATCGCCACCGCCTGCCAAAACGTCGTGCCCTGCACCGACTCCGGCAGCTGCAACGTCAGCTCACTCCCCGCCACGGGCAGATGCACCGAGCCGACGACCGGGACGAACAGCTGCGCGTCACAAAGGGTCATCCGCAGCGGCCCCGTGGCAACGAGCAGAGTCACCGCCGCGCCGGCTTGGACGTTCTCGAACGTGAATCGCACGGAAGTCCCATCGCGCTCCGCCCGCAGCCGCGGCGCATCCGGACGTAGCACACCACGGCCGAACACCACGATGTCCCGGAACTCGACGCGGACGCGCACGGCGGCCGACTGGTCGGCGTGACGCACCGCGATCTCGACCTCTCCCGGTCGCAACGCCTCGACGACGCCGAACGGCGACACCGTCGCGATCGTCACGTCGCCGCTCGCGTAGGTCGTCGAGGACGCGAACGTGACGTCGCGGGACGTGCCGTTCTCGAGCAGTCCGCGAACCTCGAGGCGACGGGTTTCGAGCGGACGGACGAGTTCGAGTTCACCCGGCGATACGGTCAAGCTCTGCACCGGAAGCTTCACGTCCTCGGACGCCGGGAACGCACTCACGACCGCGCGCGCGATGTCGCGCGCGATCAGTCGGTTCCCTTCGGCGCTGAAGTGGCAGCACGAATCGATGTAGAGCGACTGCTCGACGTCCGCGAACGCCTGCGTCAGGTCGTGGAAGTCGACCCCCTGCGCCACGAGTTCGGCTCCACGCGCACGCAGCCGTGGATACCCGAGCTGGACCGGCTCGCAATACCAACTGGACTCGTCGTAGGCTGTCCGCCGCTCCTCGTCACTCAAGGGCTTCGAGCCCTCGACGTATTGGTTCGGCTGCAGGAAGTGCACGTAGCGAACGCCGTTCGCCCGACAGAGTCGATCCATCTGCCGCGAACAGTCCGCCCAGACGTCCACCATCGCGTCGTAGAGACCTTCGCGGTCGCCGAAGTCGGTCGGCGGCCCGCTCACCGCGAACGGCTGTGCTGCACTCGCGCTTTTCGCGAGATCGTCCTGCGCTGCCACGACACGGCGCTGCAAACGCTCGTCCGCGAACTCCCAGATCAGGTTCGCGAGGACCGACCACCCGAGCGGCGTTTCGGCACACCAGCGCGCCGCATCGCTCCGCGCCATCCGCGCCGCGGCGACCGCGCCGATCCGACGCAGGGCGTCGGGGCTGTTTTGATTCTCCGCGAGCAGCTTCCAGCCACGCGGGTAGAACGGGTTCACGTTCGCCCGGACGTTCTCGCGTTCGGCGAGCGCGATCTCGTTGAAGCCGTCGAAGTTGATCACGACGTCGAACTCGGCACCGAGCCCGAGGAGATACGTCAGCGCCAACAGCTGCTGCGGCTGCTTGTAGCCACCGGTGCCGAAGCCCAGCACGCGAACGCGCTTGTCGGCAAACGCGGGCTCGGCGCGCATCGAGCGCACGAGTTCCTCTCGCCCCTGCTTGAAGAACAGCTCCGCGACCGAACCGCCAAAGATCGCGACGTTCACCGTCTGCGCCTCGCGCTTCAGGATCGGGCCCTCGGCACCCCAGAACCCGTGATCGTTGAGCTCCGTGAAACCGATCGTGCGCGTCGGATCGAAGACGTAGCCGAGGTACGGATGCAGCGTGATGCCACCAGCACCCGACGCGAGCGGCACGTCGGCGGGATCCCCGAGCGGAGTCGCGACGATCCGCTCCTGCCGCGCGCGCACGTCGCCGAACGAGAACGACTCGCCGCGGAACGCCCAGTAGCCCGCGAACGCCAGCGCCTCGATGCCGACGTAGACGAACGTCAGCAGCAGGGCGACGAACAGCAAGCGCTTCTTCAGGGACATCCGCATCGGATCCGAGGACGTTATCGGCCGTTCGGGAAGCGCAGCGAAACCAGCCAGCCGACCGCGACGACCGCGACGCAACCGATCAGGTTGTACCAGAGGAACGCGACCTTCAGCGTGTAGTGCACGCAGAGCACGCTGCCCATGCCAGCGACGAGTCCGGACACGGCCGCGACTTCGCCAGCCCGCCGGACGAGCATCGCGAGGACGAAGCCACCGAGCAGCGTGCCGTAGAAGAACGAGCCGATCTTGTTGATCTGCTCGATGATCGCACCCTCGCCGGCGACGAACAGGGCCACGAGCGTCGCGAACACGCCCCATCCGAACGTGGCCACGCGCCCTGCGAGCAGCGCGGACTCGTCCGACGCATTCGGCCGCAGCCAGCGTTTGTAGAAGTCAACGACCGTCGCAGCGGACAGCGAATTCAGCACGGAGTCCGCACTCGACATCGCCGCGGCGAAGATCGCGGCAACCAGCAATCCGACCATCAAGATCGGTAGCTCGTTCAGCACGAAGTGCGGGAAGATGTAGTTCGTGTCGTCGTAGTCCTTCTTCTTCGGCAACAGTGCCCTCGCTTTCGCGCGCGTCGCGTTGACCGCGCGCACACTTTCGCGGTAGGCCTCGAGCGCGGACGCTTCGCCCGCGCTCTCGCGCGATGCCGTGACGAACTCTCGCATCTTCTCCAAGCGGTTCGCCTCGGCGACCCGGAAGTCTCGCTCGACGACCGCCCACTTCGCCGGGTCGGCCTTGGCCGCCTGTCCTTCGCTGTACCACATCGGGCCGCCGAAAATCGCGTGAAACAGCCACAGCAATACACCGATGAACAGAACGACGACCTGCATCGGCAGCTTGGCGAAGCCCGAGATCAGCAGCGCCTTGCGGCTGTCGTTCGCCGACGGATTCGTGAGGATCCGCTGCACCTGACTCTGGTCGCAGCCGAAGTAGGCGAGCATCAAGAACGTGCCGCCAAACAGGCCCGTCCACAGGTTGTAGTTCTCGGTCCAGAAGCTCGTCGTGTCGGCCTCGACGCCCTTCGGCGGATGCGGTTTCGGGACGAGATCCGTGCTGTCCGGCACGACTTCGAGCGCGTCGAGCTTGCCGGCCTGTCCCGCGAGCGTCAGCGCTTCGTCGAGCGAGAACTCGCCGAGCACGCGCACGAGGAGGATCACCAGCGCCACCGCGAGCCCGACGAGGATCACGATCATCTGTTTGACGTCGGTCCACACGACCGCGTGCACGCCACCGATGACCGTGTAGCCGGTGGTCAGCACGCCGATGATCAGAATCGTCACCGACTCGTCGAGGCCGGTCATCGCCGCGAGGACGACCGAGGGTGCGTAGAGCACGAAACCGAGCGCGGCGCAGCGTGACACGAGGAAAACCAGGCTCGCGATCGCGCGCGTCACGGGGCCGAAGCGCGTCTCGAGGTACTCGTACGCGGTCAGGATCGGCGCGCCGCGCAGTAGCGGCACGAAGAACACGCACAGGATCACCATCGCGACCGGCAACCCGATGTACGTGTGCAAGAAGGCCATCCCGCCCTCGTGCCCCTTGCCGGTCGTGCCGATAACCGTGATCGCCGACGCCTGCGTCGCCATGATCGACAGGCCGGCGGCCCACCACGGGATACTGCGTCCGCCGGCGTAGTACCCGTCGAGATCCTTGGTCCCGCGCGCGCGCCGAATCCCGTCGAACACGACGTAGCCGAGGAACGCGACGAACACGATCCAGTCGAGCGTTCTCACGCGGCCCCCAGCGGCACGTTGTATGCCTGCGTGAACCAGTAGAGCAACACGACGGTCACGACCGCAGCCGCGATCACGAGCACGTAGACGCGGGTCGGCAGACCCGGTTCGTCAGCCTTCACCGGACGCTCCCTTCGTGAGCACCCTCTTCTTGGGCACTCTCGTTCTGCATGTTGCGGAAGATCAGCCAGCCCGCCCCGAAGAACAGGACCGTGAACACGACGTCGAGCACGAGGCCGATGTCCTCGAACTCGCGACCGCGACCGCGCACTTCCTCGGTCCATCGCGAGAGCAAGCGTAGGGCGAACGAGGTCTCGAGCGGCGCGTACGGCGCGATCTTCTGCCACAGCGGCACGAGTTCCGAGGCCGGCGGTTCACCGTCGGACGTGAACAGCCCGTCCTTGCGCAGCGCCGCGAAGAGCGCCG
Organism: Planctomycetota bacterium; assembly: GCA_028281765.1. Classification (GTDB taxonomy): domain Bacteria; phylum Planctomycetota; class UBA1135; order UBA1135; family UBA2386; genus JANQJF01. The sequence continues at coordinate 31,995 of JANQJF010000055.1, forward strand.
GCGAGAACAGTTCACCGTAGACGCGCGCGGCGTCCGGGTGGGTGCGCGATCGCACCGGCGTCGCGACGGCGAGCGGCTGCAGCAGCAGGCCTTCTCGCGTCGTGTTGACCGAGACGCGCTCGGCTCCGTTCTTGCGCAGCAGTAAGAGCGCGCGGTCGGTCGGGAGCGCCGTCATGGCGCACCGACCGAGCTCGAACTCAGCGGACGCCGCGCCGATGGTCGGTGGATACTCGACGACCCGCGCGTCGACCAAGGCGAGCCAGGAGACCGCGTCCTTCTCACCTCGGCCGAGCGACGCCAGGTGGCGCAAGAACCCGGCCCACAGACTCGGCGCACCGCGCGGGCCCGTCATCGCGACGAGATCCGTGAACGCCGGGTCCGTCAGCTCTTCGAGAGAGTCCGGCGGCATCACCCGACCCGGCACGGACACGAACACCCAGCCCGCGGCCCACGGCGCGCGGTAGCGATCCCGCGGGTCGTCGCAGAACGTCTTCGAATCCGAGGCCTGCGGCAGGAGCAACCCTTCGTCCGCAGCGATCGCGCACAGCTGCGCGTCGACGCCGCACACGACGTCGACGTCCATGCCGCCACTCACGCGGTGCACGAGTTCGGCCTCGTCGAGTCGCTCGAACGCGAACTCGACGTCCGGCAACGTGGTTCGCAGATGCTGCTGCACCGTCGCGTAGACCTGATCACGCAGGCACGACACGACGCGCACAGGATCCTGGGCCTCGGCGACCGTGGCGAGAGCGAGCAGCACGCACCACTTCACGCCTCGCCCTCCTTCACGCTGAAGATCACGAGGGACATCGAAACGAACACCGCCGCCGAGGCGTACCACAGCACGCTCGAATACCCGGCCGCGTCGTAGAGCAGTCCGCCGACGACGACGGCGATCCCCATGCCGGCGTTGAGTGACACCGATCGCAGGGCCATCAGCGCGCCACGACGCTCGGTCGGCGCAAGGCCGGAGATCAGCGCGAGCATCGCGCCGGACCGCGACGCCGTGCACGCCGCGACCGGCACCCCGATCGCGATCAGAACCCACTCGCTCGACACCGCGGTGAGCCCGGCCAGCCCCGCCGCGACGACCGCGCTGCACACAATCACGTAGCGTCGCTTCCCGATCACGTCGGCGAACCGCGTCAGCCCGAACGTGCCCGCCGCCGAGACCACGCCCAACACGACCCAGAGCAGCCACTGGTCGTCCTTCGCGACGATCGCGGAGTCGTCGAGCCAGACGCCGACGAACTGGGTCGCCGTCGCGAACGCCCCGGAGTAGAAGATCACGGAGAGGAGCGCCGGGACGACGTGCGGCAGGCGGAACACGCCCCAGTCGAGCGCGCCGGTCCCGGCGGCCGCGCCGCGCCCGGCCGGCACGATCTTCCACAGCACCGGCACCGCGAACGCGCTCGTCACGATCTGCAGCGCGAAAATCGAACTCCACGCGCCGGCGCCCGCGAGCTTGACCGCCAGCGGCATGCCGATCGGCACCGCGAGGAACACGCTCAGATTGAACACGCCCATCGCGCGACCGCGCCGCGCGTACGGCACAAGATCGGCGACCGTCGCGGACGCGATCGTGAACACGCCGCCACCCGACAACCCGGCCACGGCGCGCACGACGAGGAGCGGCCCGTAGTCTTCGGCGACCAGGTGACCGACGCTCGCGACGGCGAATACGCTCAAACCGACGAGCAGCGGCATTCGGCGACCGAGCCGATCCGCGACGGGAAGCAACAGCAGCGCGCCGGCCGCGCCACCGATCCAGCCAGCGGCTATCAGATTCCCGAGCTGGTCCTTCGACAGCGTCAGCTCGGTCTTCAGGAACGGCGCGAGCGCCCCGAGCACCTGGATGTTGAGGGCGATGCCGAACGCCGCGAGAGTCAGCGCCGCGACAGCGAGGCGCTCTCGCGCCGAGGGAACGTCGGAAGGGGTCGTCAAGCCGCGCGCATTCGAGCGCAAAGCCGGCTCGTTCGCGAACGGAATGAGGCGAGTCGTGGTAGAACGGGGTCCGGTCGCGCCCGCTGAAGACTCAACCGATGAATGGACTGACCTTCGTCTCTGTTTCGCTCGGGATCCTGACGACCGCCGCTGCGGTCGCGTCACCATCGCGGCCCGACAGCTGGATGCCGTTCACCGACAAGCGAATCGTGTCGGCGAGCGGATCCCACTACGCGATCATCAAGGCGGCCGGCGCGTTCTCTCCCGGCCCGTTCTCGCTGCACGAACGACGCAAGGGCGTGCCGCCCATCGAACCGGGCGATCGCAAGGAAGCCGACGAAGCGGACCGCGTCCTCGCCAAGGGCACGCTGCCCCAGCTACCGATGGACGCGATGGTCTCCGAGAAGCCGCTCGGGATCGTGCTGTTCGACAAGTACGCGTCGGTCGGCTACGGCAAGACCCTGACGTTCCTCGATGGTCAGGGCAAGCCGCGATGGGCCGTCGATTTGAAGGCCCTGTTCGGCGGCCCGCCGAAGGGTTCGACGCACACCACCTCGTCGCTCTGGTGGAGCAGCAACTGGGGCATCGACGACGGCAGAAGCTCGGCGTGGGTCGTCACGAATGCCCACGAGTTCCGGGAAGTTTCGCTACGCGACGGGTCGATCTCGACGCCCGACCTCACCGCGATCGTGCGGTGGTGCTGCGTCGGCGAAACCGAACGGCGTACCGACACACTGAACGCACTGCTCGCGACCCACCCGAAGATCCCTCCGGTCCACGGCCCCCGGCTGGCCGAGGTCGCGGATCGCAAGAGCGAGGCTCTCGGCCTGAGACTTCGTGCGGCAATCGGCGCCCATCGCTGCGGCGTTCATGCGAACAGTTGGCTCCAGCTGTTCCACAAGGCGCTCCGGAGCGAAGACGCCGAGCTGAAGGGCTTCGCCGGCACCCATCTCCTGGAGTTCGAACCGGAAGAGGGCCTGCGCGTTCTGCGCGAGGCGCTCCACAACAGCGGCGAATTCCTGCACCACCGCGCGTTCGTCGTCACGTTCATCGGGGGGCGCGAGGACTGGTACGCGAACGCAATGCGCGGACTTGGCGAACGTGGAGAACAACTCCTGCGCGACATCGTCGCGGACGAGAACGCGGACATGACCGCGCGGGTGAACGCCGAAGCCATTCGCTCGATTCTCGGCGCCAAGGATCTGCCGGAGGCTGCGCTCGAAATCTGCCGATTCGGGACCGAGAGCTTCGCGAACAAGACTCTCAACATCCTGATCGATCGGGAACCGGAAGGCTTGGAGGCGGCGCTGATCGACCTCCTGCGCAAGAGCTCCGGCGACGACGGCCGCCTGGCTCTCTACTTCCGAGAACACCCGACGCGCGATGCAATCTCGGCCCTCGAGGCCGCGATCACGCGCGTTCCGGAGTCGAAGCGGGTCCGGAAGAACACGGACTGGCGATGGATGCAGGAGGCGCTCGAAGCCTGCAAAAAGTGAAGATCGCCAGGAACTCCCGAGCGGCTCCGCGTCGAAGCGCGCCATGATCGATGCCGCCCACGGACCCCGTCCCATGACCCTCGCCCGATCTCTCGCCCTCCTCCTCGCCGCCGCCGGCAGCACCGCGGCCACGGTCGCGACGCCGGCGATTCCGGACAAGTGGGCACCGTTCCAGCCGAGGCGCATCACGTCCTCGAACGGCACTCACTACGCGATCCTGCAGGCGGAGCGCGGCTACTCGGCGGGTCCCTATTCGCTGCACGAACGACGCGAGGGCGAGGAGCCGCTCCCGACCAAGACCAAGGGCAAGCCGGACGCGGCCGATCAGATCGTCGCGAAGGGGAAGCTCCCGCGCCTCCCGCTCGACGCCTTCGTCACGGAGAAGCCGCTCGGCATCGTGCTGTTCGACACCTACGCGCGACTCGGCAGCGGCAGCATCCTGAGCCTCCTCGACGAAGCCGGGAAGACCGCCTGGTCCGTCGACCTCGACGACCTGTTCGGCGGTCCGCCCAAGGGCTCGCGACGCACGGTTTCTTCGCTGCGATGGAACACGGCGTGGGGCGTCGACGAAGAGCGCGGCTCGGCGTGGGTGCTGACGAACGGCTCGGAGTTCCGAGAAGTGTCGCTGCGCAACGGCAAGATCACGACGCCGGACGCCGGCGCGATCGCGAGCTGGTGCCGCACCGGCGCACCGAAGGATCGCGTCCGAGTCCTCGACGCTCTGCTCGAAACGCATCCGAAGCTCGGTCACGTGCACGGCCCTCGCTTCGCCGAACTCGCGGACGACAAGGCGCAGCCTCTCGGCCTTCGCCTGCGTGCCGCGCTCGCCGCCAACCGGGCAGGCGTCCACGCCGACTCTTGGCTCGAGCTGTTCGGGGCCGCGATCGACGACGACGACGCGTCGGCGCGGACGTTCGCCGCGATGCGCTTGCGCGAACTCGACGAAGACCGAGGCCGCGCGGCGCTCCACACCCTGCTTGCCGATCACGCCGCAAGGAAGAGCGCCCCGCAGGGCCGGATCCGCGTCGTCGGGCGCGCCGAGTACGCGCTGGTGCAGGCCTTCCGCAGACTCGGAGAACGCGGCGCGAAACTTCTCGACGAGGTCGAGAACGACGAATCCGCGCCGGACGCGGCACGAGCCGGCGCCACCGCACTCCGGACCGAGCTGGATCGTACTCGGGTCCCGGCCTCGGATACCCGCAAGCGCAAGTCGCCCTGAGGCCGGTGCGAGCGAGCCGCTGGCGGTGGATTGAAAGCCCCTCCACGCCGGATGCCTCGGTGCTACCATCCGAGCCATGCTGTCCGTTCGCTCGCACGCGGCACTCCTCGGCCGCAGGGAACCAGACATTCATGTGTGAAGTCCGTCCCGGGACCAAGCCGGCTCGCGCTCGAGGGACGAGAATCGGATGACCGGCTTCTTCCATCCCAAGCGTCTGGCGGTCACCGCCGTCCTCACGTTGGTACTCCTCGAGATCGTGCTCCAGGTCGGGGCCCTCGTGGTGTGGTTGACCCACTCCGACGGATCCGACGTCGCGGCGACCGACAACATCGTGCTGTGCGCGGGAGACTCGTTCACATACGGCATGGGCGCGCAGACGGCCGACGGCAACTATCCGGCGCAGCTGCAGGCGCGTCTTCGCGAGGAGTTCGGCCCGTCGTGGTCGGTCGTCAACGTCGGCTACCCGAGCCTCAACTCGCGCGAGATCCTCGAGCGCACGGTTCGCGGCCTGCAAGAGCACAAGGCCCGATTCGTGTGTGTGCTCGCGGGAAACAATGACGTGTGGTCGCGCCCCAAACCGTTGACGCTCCCGCCGCCGGGTTCCGAAATTCCCGAGACCGAGGGATCGGACCCGGGAGGGTTCCGGTTCGAGCTCCGCCTGCTCCGGTTCGCGCGATGGCTGTCGGGGAGGTTCGCGGAAGGCCGCGCCGAAGACCCGACCGATCTCGTCGCCGATTCGTCACTCGCCGGCACGCAGTGGTCCGGCCAGGGCTTCTGGTTGGCATTCGGTGCGGAGGGCGAACTGCAGTTTTCCGGCCCCTCGAACGCGGACAAGCTCGACGGCCACTGGACGCAAGACGGAGACACGATCGAGCTCACCGGGCTTGGCATCACCTGCAGGCACGTCGACGACATCCTCATGCTCAACGCGCCGGGTCTGCCGAAGGCGATCCGGCTGACTCCCCACGAAGCGGAGACCCCGGCTCCGACGCAGGCGGCCCCGAAAGCCGCCCCGCCGAAGCCGACCGTGAACTCGAACAAGCTCGTCTGGGACGCGATTCGCAAACGCGAATTCGACGCGGCCGAAGCGATCATCCTTCCGGAGCTCGCAGCCGAGCTCGCCGAAACGAAGCCCGACCCGAACGCGATCGCGCGATGGCGCTCGGCGCTCGTGAGGGTCTACTCCGGCCTCGGCCAGCGCGAAAAGGCGGAAGCCCAGTGCGCGGACCTCGAGGCGCTGTTCGAGAGCAACCCCTCCGGATCCCTTGCCGGCAAGGTGCTGTCGTCGCTCGCCACCACGGGCAACGCGGACCGCTGCCTCGAGCTCGGAAAGAGTTACATCGAGCGCTTCCCGGACAGTCAACAGGTTTGGTCAACGTACGCGTGGCAGCTCTTCCAGCACAGCGACGACTGGGACGGTGCCGTCGCTGCGGCCAAGCGCGCCCTGGACCTCCTCCCGAAGGACCGCAGCAAGTCGCTCGGGTCTCAGTATCGAACGCTGGTGCAGATGTATCTGCGCCGCGATCCGGAGCAGGCCAGTCGCTACGCGGTGATGGCGTTCCGCGCGGATCGCGATCGCATGCGCTTCCGGCAGTCGACGCGTTGGTTCAACAGCACGCTCGAGTACGAAGACTTCGAATCCCTGACGACGGAGCTCCTCGATGAAGAACTGCGTGAGATCGCCATGGCCGAGTGCGCCATCGGCTTCGGACGCGCCCCGAAGGAGAGCGTGTCGACGACATTCCGAGCTCATATGAATCAGGTCGTCGCGCACAGCAAAGCCGCTGGCGCCGAGGTCATATTGGTGTCGTATCCCACGGGACGCGCACTGACGGACCCCGAGCTCGAGGCGCTCGCCGCTGAAGGCACGCCGACGCTGATGCTGCCCGAAGTCTTCCGCGCACAGCAGCACGCAACCCCCGACACCGAGCTGTTCGCGCCAGATGGACATTGCAATGACGCCGGGTATGCGTTGATGGCGAACCAGGTGTTCGAACTCATCAAACAACAGCTCGAGAAGTAGGAATCCCGTCTGCCGCAACCCCGCAACCCGCGGTGGCACGGCCGCTGCCGCCACCCACGGGAGACTCCTTGGGGGGCGGCCCCTCGCCCCCGCGGCTCCGCGCGGTAGACTCCTCCACTCCTCGCGCCCTCCACGCCGCCCTTCCGGAGCCTCTCCTTGAAGATCGCAGTCCTCGGCGCCGGCATCTCCGGCGCCACAATCGCCCGCTTGCTCTCGCACGACGGCCACGACGTGACCGTCCTCGAGAAGTCCGACCGCGCCGGCGGCCTCTGCAAGAGCCGCAAGTTCGGCGACTTCACGTTCGACGAAGCGGGGGGCCACATCATGTTCAGCAAGAACGAGAAGGTTCTCGCGTACATGAAGGAGCGGTCGGGCGGCGAAGAGGCGCTGCACGAGACGGTGCGCCAGACGAAGATCCGCTGGCACGATCGCTGGGTGCCGTACCCGTTCGAGAACGGCGTCGGCCACCTGACCAAGGAAGCCATCGTCGAGTGCATGGACGGCTACATCGAGTCGTACGTGCAGCGCCGCCTCGGCACGCCGTGCCCCGAGAACTTCAAGGACTGGATCTACTGGCGCATGGGCGATGGCTTCGCCAAGCACTTCATGGTTCCGTACAACGAGAAGATCTGGGAGTGCGACCTGGCCGAGATGTCCGCGGGGTGGGTCGCGGGTCGCGTCCCCGAAGCGCCGGTCAAAGACATCCTGTCGTCGGCAATCGGCATGGACACCGAGGGCTACACCCATCAGTCGGTGTTCTGGTTCCCGAAGGAAGGCGGCTTCGAGACGATGGTGCGCGGTGTCGTGAACGGCGGCGGCTTCGACCTCCAGCTCGAGACTGCGGTCGAGAGCGTGCGTCGCGACGGCGATCGCTACTTCGTCAACGGGGACGAGTACGACCTCGTGATCAACACGGTGCCGCTGCCGCAGGTCGAGGGGGCGTTCGCCGACATCCCCGACGAGATCCGCAGCGAGATCCGCAAGCTCGTGCCGATCAGCCTCACGAACGTCCTGATCGGCGTCGAGCTCGACGAACCGATGCCGCCCCTGTCGTGGATCTACCTCCCGTTCAAGGAGCAGGGCCCGACCAACCGGGTGACCTACTTTTCGAACTACGCTCCGGACAACGCCCCGGCCGGCCACGGGTCGTTCATGGCCGAAGTCACCTATCGTGGCGACTTCACCCCGACCCAGGACTGGCTCGACTCGGTCGTCACGGGCCTCGACAACGCGGGGGTCCTCGACAAGCGGCGCGTCGTCCAGGTCAACCACACGCAGAACGAGTTCGCCTACATCGACCAGAACCTGCAGTTCCAGGAGCGTGTCGACAAGGTGCGCGACTGGTTCGATGCGTCGGGCTACATCACGTTCGGCCGCTTCGGCCGCTACGAGTACCACAACTCCGACCAGTGCATCGCGCGCGCGTTCGAGGTGTTCGAGCACATCCGCGAGATCGCGAAGTCGGGCGACGAGGCGCGGCCGGTGTTCAGCTAGCGCACAGGGCCCGACTCACGCCGGCGCGCAGATCGGGCAGGCGACGGACGGCATCCCGGGCGCGAGCGGCTTGAGCGACGCCAGCGCCGACGCAGCCATCGACAGAGCGTTCGGGTCCGGGACCTTCGACAGATCGATCGCGCGGAAGTCGGCCGTCGCGACCCGACTCAGATTCGCGTCGAAGTCCGCCGACTGCGACATCTGCATCGACATCGCGGCGTCCATCGAGCCGGAAGCGCTCGCTGCCGCAGCCGATGAAAGGGACGAGTTCGCAAGGACGTTCGCCGATGCGGCGAGGTTGGCCATCTTCGACGCGCTGAGACTCTGCGCGCCGGACAGCTGCGTCATCGCGGCAGCCGTCGAACCGGCGATCCCTGGGCTCACCGCGAGCGACGCACTCGCGCTCGGCACGGACTCGAGCATCGACATCAGCTTGGCCTGATCGCCGGGCGTCGTGAGGTCGAGCCCGAGCGAGTCGCCGACGGACAGCAGCTTGGCGTGCGCCGCGGGATCGAGCTTGGCCGCACCCGACGCGCTCATCGCGCCGCTCGCGCTCATCGACGCAGCCGCATTCGCGCTCGCGCTGGCAGCCGCGCTCGCGTCGGCGCTCGCCACGGCCGACGCCATCGCGGACAGCTTCGCATCCAAATCCGCAGCCCCGTTCGCACTCGTCATGTCGATGCCGAGCACCTTCATGACCACGGCCGCCGCGGACAGCATCGCGCCGAACAGCGACAGCGTCGAACCGTAGGCACCGAGCGTCGCCGAGACCGAAGCGAGCGTCGACGGCATCGTCGTGTTCATCGAACCGACCATCGCACCGAGCTGCGCACTCGCCGTCGGCGACATCGGGTCGATCCCGAGGTCCGCGCACGCCTGCACGAACGCCTCGAGCCGCGCAACCGACGACGCGGTCACCGACGCACTCAGGTTCGCGTTCGCGGTGCCGCGAACGCTCGCGCTACCGGCCGCGGAACCCCCCGCGGAGGTGAGCCCCGAAGCCAGCAGCCCGGCCGAAGCCGAACCGAGCTTTGCCGGTTCGACGCCGGGCGGCGCCATCCCCGCCAGGTCGCCGAGCGGCAGTTCCTGGAGACTCGAGACAGCGGCGGCGAGCCGCTCCGCGCACACACAGGCCATGCGGCACGTTCTATCGCATGACGCCCCACAACCGGAGCTGCAATCTGCCCCGGCTGCGCGCGACGATCAGCCGCGCCGGAATCCGGCGTAGAGCCCGAACATCCCGAGCCCGGCGGACGGCAAGCGCCCGGTCAGCAGACCGCGCACCGTCCCGGCTTCATCCCCGATCCGGCCCATGAGCTGATCGAACGCCTCGCCCATCGCGTTCCATTCGATCGTCACGAACCCCGACAGCTCGAGCGCCATCATCGCGACCGCGAACAGTCCCACGAACGTCAGCGCGATCCGCAGCACCATCCGGAACGCCGTCCCGATCGCGAACCCGACGAAGAAGCTGAACCCGAACCGCAGGAACACCGGCGCCCAGTTCGTCTCCTCATCCGGCGGCTCGATCTCCTGCCCCTCCGGCAAAATCACCTTGTTGTCCCCGAGCAGCGAGCTCGCCCCCTCCGGAGCCCCCCCGCCAGTCGACGTCACCTGCCCGCCCGAGCCCGTGGCCGATTCCCCGCCACCCTCGATCCCGAGCAACACGAACCCCAAGACGACACACACCGCCGCCCCCACCAACGCCCACCGCTTCCACTTCGGCTGCTCCTTGAGCGCCTGCTTCAGCTGCGCCGCCTTCCCCGGCCCCTTCGCATCGGTCTTGCTCGCTGTCTCGGTCATGTCCCCCGAGCCTACCCCGTCGCCGCCACACCACCACCTTCCGGTACGCAACATCGCCAGCCGCCGAGGCGAGGTGGGCGCGAGAGTGCGTTCGGACGGCGTGGTGGCAAGAAGGACGACGGAGGCCCGCGGAGGCGGGGCAACGCCCCGTCGAGCAGGCCGACGGAACCGCGCAGCGGCGGCCGCTCTGCGGCCGGTCCGACGCCGCTACCGCGCCGTCCGGACGTGCTCTCGTGCCCACCTCGCCTCGGCGGTTGGCGGCTTAAAAGGAGGCGAGGCGCGTCCAGAACTGAACGCGCCTCGCAACAGGTCCCTGAGTGGCTCGCACTCCGCTCAGGGAACTAAGCGACAAATCCAGGAGGGGACACTAGAGGCAAGACTGTTGGCCGGTTGATCGCGTTCCGACCGTGCATCGGGCATTGCACCCATGATCAGACCCCTCTGAGACGGAATGCCAGTCTTTGCGTCCGGTAGCCTCTTCGTGTCGAAGGACTTGTCACTGAATACTTGAGAGAGCGAACAGGAGAATGACTTCGTCCTGTTGAGAACGCCCTTAGGACGGAAGCGCGGTCCCGGGAGGTTCCGTGGTTCCCCAAGAAAAACGGGACAGTTCCGGGACGAACACGAGGAGCCAAGATCTCTTGGCCCCGGCCGCGACCCCCAGCCCCCCGCTTGCGTCAGCCACTCTGTGCGGCCCGCCGAATCCGAACGACCGCTCCGGCCCCCTCGGCGATCATCCAGAGGATCAGCGCCAGCAGGATCGCCGTGACCCCCACCAGGAACCAGTTCTCGGCCCCCAGGAACTCCTGCAGCTTCAGCACGAGCGCGATCAGGGCGATCCCGGTCACGAACAACATCGGGATCAGGAGCGGCAGGACGGGGCGCTTGCGCTGCCAGAAGTAGAGGCTGAGGACGAGCAGGGTCAGCGCCGCGAGCATTTGGTTGGACGCGCCGAAGATCGGCCAGAGGACCCAGCCGGCCTTGATCGTCGTCTCGGGAGCCGCGGGGTTCGGCACTTCGACCAGCGCGAGCAGGATCCCGGGGATCACGGCGATCGCGGTCGCGACGAAGCGATTGGTCAGGGTGCGGATTCCGATCGCCGCGCCGATCTCGGCGACGATGAATCGCTGGATCCGGGTCGCAGTGTCGAGCGTGGTCGCCGCAAACGAGATCACGAGCACCCCCATCAGGGTCATCGCGAGCTTGGTCGGCAGGCCGAGTTCGTGGATCAGCGCACCACCACCCAGCACGAACGCCTGCGCCTTGTTCTGTCCCGCGCTCTTCCAGCTGTCGTAGTAGAGCGACCAGCCGAGGCGGCCTGCGGGCACGTCACCCTGAGACGTCAGGCTGCAGTCGCCGGTGAACATCGCGATGCCTGCCGCTGCCGCCATGACCGTTGCGACCGCGAGCGTGCCCTCGCCGAGCATGCCACCGTAGCCGACCGCGCGCGCGTCGCGCATGCTCGCGACCTGCTTGCTCGTCGTGCCCGAAGACACGAGGCCGTGGAACCCGCTGATCGCCCCGCAGGCGATCGTGACGAAAAGCATCGGGATGATCGGCGGCGCACCGTCGGTGGTCGTGCGGAACGCCGGGGCATCGAAGTCCGGATGCGCGATGAACAGACCGATGTAGAGCAGCGACAGCCCGACGATCAGCTGATGCGAGTTGATGAAGTCGCGCGGCTGCAGCAGGAGCCATACGGGTAACAGACTCGCGATCGCGGAGTAGACGAACAGCCCTACGATCCACGACGTCTGCGTCTGCTCCGCCGTCATGCCGGTCAGGTCTTCAACGTCGATCGGCACGAACGTGCCGATCCAGACGAACAGGTAGAGGATGCCGAGCGCGACGAGCGACGGCACGAGCGGAGGCACGCCGCGCTTGTGGATCATCACGCCGATGACGATCGCGACGACGATCTCGATGTTGATCGGTAGCACCGTCGACGGCTGCTTCATGAACAGCCCCGCGACGGCCATCGCGAACACGGCGAGCACCAGCCAGGTCAGCACGAGGACGAAGCACATGAACATCAGGCGCACGCGCCCGTTCACGACGCCGCCCGCGATGTCCGCGATCGACCGCCCCTTCTCCCGCAGACTCGCGACGAGCGCCCCGAAGTCGTGCATCGCCCCCATGAAGATCGTGCCGAGCACGCACCACAGGAGCGCCGGCACCCAGCCCCAGTAGACCGCGATGCACGGCCCGATGATCGGCGCGGCCCCGGCGATCGACGTGAAGTGGTGCCCGAACAGCACGTGCTTGTTCGTCGGCACGAAGTCCCGGTCGTCCCGGAACTCGTGCGCCGGCGTGACGATGTCTTCCTGGTCTTCGTAGATCCGCTCGCCGAGGAAGCGAGCGTAGAACTTGAAGCCGAGGAAGAACGCGATCAGGACGACGGCGGCGACGAGTGCGGCCAAGAAGCTCTCCGGCTGGGTGACACTTTCGTCTCTGATTAAACACCGACGGTCGAGTGTTACGAAACCGTAACACTCCCTAGCTCAACGCCCGAGCCACGCACTGTGCGGCGATTCGACACTAGGGCTGCTGCCCCGCCCCATGCAGGCACGCGGCAGACTGTGTAGTCGTGGCGATGCGGAAGCTGATCGTTGGAAGGCACGCGGCGTCGCCCCCCACGCACGGGTATCCTGCCACCAATGAGCAGCTCTGGCGACTCTGGTCACGACAGTTGGGCACGCTCCGTCGCGCGCGACACGAGAGCTGAAGTCGCACCCGAGGTACCCAACTACAAGATCGAGCGCGGACTCGGCGAGGGAGGAATGGGGTCTGTATATCTGGCCCATCAACTGCGCCCAATCCAAAGGCGCGTCGCTCTCAAGGTCATCAAGCTCGGCATGGAAACCAAATCGGCGCTGCACCGATTCGAGCGCGAGCACCGGGCACTCGCGCTGATGGATCACGAGAACATCGCGAGAGTGCTCGACTGTGGTGCCACATCGAACGGGCAACCGTTCTTCGCGATGGAGTTCGTTCCGTCGGGCCAGCCCATCACCGGGTATTGCGATGCCAATGCGCTGACGATTCGTGATCGGGTCGGCCTGGTCCGACAGGCCTGCTCTGGAGTTCAACACGCGCATCAGAAGGGCATCCTGCACCGCGACCTCAAACCTACCAACATTCTGGCTCGACTCCTCGACAACCAGCACAAGGTCAAGATCATCGACTTCGGCATCGCGCGAGCGGTGAACTACGACGCGTCGGATTGCTCGCTGTTTACCGAACACGGCACACTGGTCGGCACTCCAGGGTACGTGTCCCCGGAGCAGGCGCGAGGCGCCACGGACGCCGTCGATACTCGCACCGACATCTACTCTCTCGGCGTGATTCTGTATGAGCTAGCCTGCGGCGAACTTCCGTTCGCGTCATCGGACCTAAAGGGCGCATCACCCCAGTCGCTTTCTCAACAACTGTCCACCGCTACCGTCGCCCGCTTGAGCACGCGAATCGGCAAGACTCAGCACGAGGCCCAGGCACGAGCGAGCAAACGCTCGACCACCGTGAAGTCATTGCGGCGAGACCTTCGCAAGGAGCTGGAATGGATCACGCTCCGCGCGATGCACCCGGATCCCAACAAACGGTACGCCACGGCTCAAGAACTGCGCGACGACCTGGGCCGCTATCTGACCGGTCAACCGGTTTGCGCAGGCCCGCGGAGCTACTGGTACCCATTCGGGAAGTTTGCGCAGCGCCATCGATGGAAAGTTGCCCTGCTATCCGCAACCGCCGTCCTACTCGTGGTCGCATTCATCCTGACCTACTCCGCCCTCCAACGGGCCGAGGCGAAGACGCAGGACGCGAATCAGCTGGCACTGCACGGCGCCCTGAAACGCGCCATCGCGAGCGAGCGAGCGCTCTATCCCGCGACACCCGAGATCGTACCCGCACTCGACGCGTGGCTCGCGAAGTACGGTACGCACATGGCCGACACACTGCCTCTACTCCGCGCGCGCCGAGACGAACTCCGCCTGCGCGGTCAGGAGTCGCGACCCGGTGGACAGTTCGAACCAGCTGAGTGGCACTTCGAGACCGATGAAGATCAGTTCTGGCACGACGCCCTGGCGGACCTGATCGATTCGGTGCAGGAGTTTGTCGATCCGATGCGCGGCCTGGTGGTTCGAGCGCGGGATCGGCGTGACTGGGCCCTGGCCACGCAAGAACTCTGCACCGGTCGCGACCGCGACCGGTGGACTGCGGCTCGCTTGGCGTTGCTGGACGCCGATGGACAGACTGCTCACCGCGACTACGGCGCGTTCCCGGTGGACTTGCGCCCGCAACCGGGATTGGTGCCCCTCGGCATGAACCCGGCTACCAAACTCTGGGAGTTCTATCACCTCGCATCGGCGCGCCAACCAATCCATGAATCCCCGCACGAGATCCCGATCCCCGGACACGCTCCCGACGGCTCGATCGCAGTCGGCAAGCACACGGGTATCGTCTTCGTCCTGATCCCTGGAGTCACGACCAACGTCACCCGAGAGGCCAAGACCTTCCAAGTGACCCTCGACCCGTTCTTGATCGCTCGTCACGAGTTGACCCAGGGGCAGTGGAGAAACTTGTCGCACGGCAAACCCTGGGCGTGCAGGTACCACGCCGGTGAAACCTGGGCTGGCTACACCATCGACTGGACTCACCCGATCGAGACGGTCTCGTGGCTGACGTGCCGATCCTTGCTCGAGCGATACGGGCTGGCCATGCCCACCGAGTTGCAGTGGCTACACGCCGCCCGCGGCCGCTCCGAATCGCGCTGGTGGACCGGTGACGACTTGGCCTCCCTCGAAGGCGCCGCGAACCTTGCGGATGGCACCGCGTTCGAGGCGGGCTCGCGATGGCCCGGGATCGAGGTTTGGCGACACCATCACGACGGCCATGTCGTGCACGCACCGGTCGACAGCATGCAGATGAACGCCTACGGCCTGTATCACGTCCACGGCAACGTTCACGAGTTCTGCGCGGATACGTACGCCGAGCGTGACGTCCCAGTCGGTTTCCGCGCAAGTGACGGCCTCCGGATCGGTCCGGAGAGCGCCAAGGGCTACATCGTCTTCATGGGCGGAGGATTCATGTCGACGCCAGACGGCGCCTCGCTACGCCGGCGTCACGGTGAGCAGCGAACGGTGAATTTCTGGCAGGGGGGCGTGCGCCCCGCCCGCCGACTCTCCCACGATTGAGCGCTCAGCTCCGCACATTCGCCGCCGAGCTCAGCGCTATCCCCGCTGAGTTCGCCGCCGGATCGAGGATGACCGCCTGAAGCCGGAACTCGAGCCCGAGTTGAGGAGGCAACGACAGCAACATCGAAGCCGAGCCACCCGACGCGAAACCCAGCGGTACGACCACGTCGAGGGACGAGTGCAGCACGCAACCGGTCATGCCGATGACCGAGAGATCGATCGGCAGCGGCGCACCGCCGAGCTCGTCGAAGAAGCCGAAGCTCATCAAGACCGGCCGCCCTTCGGGCGCCTCCGTCACTTCGACGTTCAAATCGCTTCCAGCGAGGGGCGGTCCGCCGTTGCCGATCACGAGCGACGCCGCCGTCGGTCCGGGACAGCCGGGCTCCAGTGTCTGCATCAATGCGGACTCGAACCGATACAGGTACACTCCCTCCGCGCCACCGATGAGCAAGTGCTGAGCACCGTCGATCTCGCCCAGCGCCAACATCCAACCGCCGAAGCTCGACGTTCCGGCCGGCGCATCTTGGACGTGCATCAGGTTGGCGCTGATCCCAGAGTAGATGAAGACTTGTCCCGTGCCACTGTTCTGCGACTGCGTCGCGGATACCGCGAAATCGAGCGCACCGTCCTGGTTCAGGTCGCCGAGCCCGATCGCGACGTCACCAAAGAAGTCTCCCGGCGCAGCGCCGTGCATCCGCACGATCCGGCTCAAGGTCGCACCAGAGTAGACGTCGAAGTATCCTTGGGCACCGATCTCGTGCTCGCTCGCCCCGATGACGAAGTCCGGGACTCCGTCTCCATCCTGATCGCCGACTCCAGCGACGGCTGTGCCGAAATGGTCTCGGACGACGTCACCCTGAAACTCTGCGATCAGCGCACCGTCGACGCCGGAGAGCAACCGGGCAAAACCGGTCCCCGGGATCGAATGCTCGTTGGCGCCGACGATCACCTCGGCATGTCCATCGCCATCGATGTCACCGACCACGTCGATCGCGGCCCCAAAGTAGGTGCAACCTCCCCCGACGACCGTCCACAGGATCGAACCGTCGGTGTCGAGGACCTGCACGTAACCGGAGTTGCCGCAGAAGGCGCTGGCACCGACGACCACCTCGGGTGCTCCATCCGCGTCGATGTCCGACACGACGAGGTTCGAGCCGAACAAGTCTCCCTGCTGCCCGCCGAACACCCGTGGCAGGATTTCCAGAGTCGGGAATCGACCCGAGTAGAATCGGACTTCGCCGGTCTCGGAGTTCGCTCCGGTGATCCCGAGGATCAGATCGTCGTAGCCATCCCCGTCGAGATCCGCAGCGGCGACGTACTCCGCGTAAGGCGAGTCCGGAATCACACCCGCTCCCCCGTAGACGTGGGCCGGGGTCGCCAAGTCGGGACCGTAGTACACGCTTACTTGACGGTCTCCGGTCGCGTCGTCGAACGTCGTCATCGCGTAGTCGCGAACTCCATCGCCATCGAAATCACCGGTCGCCGGTGTCGTGACCGCGGGAGTGCTCCACGCGTGAACCAAGTCCTGAGAGATCGCGGACTCTGCCAGCGACAGGCACAATCCCACGGTGAGAAGTCGAGCGGGGAACGGGGCGTACGAATCCGCCCAGCCGAAAGTGCGTTGAACCATGTGTTTTCCTTTCGCGCGGCACCGAGTGCCGAACGCGAGGGCAACCCCTGGCTGCGCAGCGACCGGACAGGAAATCTCAGTCAATACGGTTCGATCGGGTCGCCGACCTCGTCTCTGAGGCGGGCGTATCGCTTGCGAACCGCGTCGGTAGAGACCTCCACGCCGAACAGATTTGCCAGGTCCTGAGCGACCTGCTCGAACGTCCGAGCCGAGTGCTCCCGCAAGTCCATGAGCACCTGATCCTGCCGGCGTAACCCGGAGATCAGGCGCCGCCGACGCGCAAGCTCATCCCGATACACGGAGGTCACGGCGGGATCGACACCCCTGGGGTCAGGACACTCACTCGCGAAACCCTGCTCGCCACCATCGACGACGCTCTCGAAGTGCCGCGGATTCTGCCGCTCACTCTTCAGCCGCTTGCGTGCCACATTGCGTGCGATCTCGTGCGCCCACGCGCGGAACGCACCGACATGTCGGGGCTCGAACCGTCGGGCACGAAGCTCGTTGGTGATCACCAACAGGGCATCCTGCACACAATCGTCGACGAAACGACTTGCACCGGCATAAATCACCGCGGCGCGCAAGCGAACACCGTAGCGCTCGAGCAAGCTGTTGAGACTGTTCTCATCCCCCTCGAGCGCGGCCTCGACTTGTTCGAGAGTGGGGCTTCGGAGTTCGTTCGTCACGTTGCTAGCGTAGCCGGCAACTCAGCGCGTGAAAACTCGCGGCCGGGTGACCGGTCGTTTCGGCGGGACTCACGCGAACTCCAGACACACGACCCCGCGCTGCCCCGGCGTCTCCTCGATGCCAACCTCGAGGCGCCGCAACGTCACGTGCGGGAATCCGTGCACGATCCGCCGCGCGAGCTCCTCGGCCACCCAACCCGCGAGATTCTCCGCGCTCGAATTCGAGATCGGCAGCACGATGACCTCTTCGGTCGGGATGTGGTAGAGCCGCTCGCGATAGCGGATCTCGCTCTGCCCGTTCGGCAGCGCCTCACAGGTCAACTCATGGTGCTCGCCGGGGATCAGGAGATGCTCGTCGAGCTCGTCGCAGATCGCGCGGATCAGCGGTTTGATCTCCTTGAAGTTGAGCACCAAGCCGTGCTCGTCGAGGCCGCAGCCGATGTCGACGAACACCTTGTAGTTGTGCCCGTGCAGACGTTCGGCCGAGCCGTCCGGGAAGATCAGGAAGTGGGCCGCGGAGAACTTGAGGTAGTCCTTCGCGACCTTGATCGACCAGGTTCGGCGCGGCGTCTGACTCACGCCTCTTCGAACACCTTCTCGGCGATCGCGGCCGGGACCGGCTCGTAGCTGTCCGGCTCCATCGAGTAGTGGCCGCGGCCCTGCGTCATCGAGCGCAGCGTCGTCGAGTACTGGAACATCTCGCCCAGCGGGACCTTGCCGCTGACCATCGTGACCGAGCCCGGCTTGGCGACCATCTCTTCGACGTGGCCGCGGCGCGAGCTGAGGTCACCGATGACGTCACCGGTGTACTCCTCCGGACACTCGACCTCGATCTTCATGACCGGCTCGAGCAGCACGACGTTGTTCTCGCTCGCGAGGCGGAAGGCGAGCACGCCGGCCGCCTCGAACGCCATGTTGCTGGAGTCGACGTCGTGCGATTGACCGTCATAGAGCTCCGCGGCGATCTTGACGAACGGGAAGCCGTTGCGGCCACCGGCCTTCGCGGCGCCGACGATGCCCTGCTCGATCGACGGGATGTACTCCTTCGGCACGTTGCCGCCGGTGACCGTCGACTCGAACGAGACCGCGTCGACTTCCGGGTCCGGCGCGAAGCGCATCTTGGCGACCGCGAACTGACCCGAACCACCCGACTGCTTGATGTGACGGGCCTCGACTTCCTTCGGGCCGCGCAAGGTCTGCTTGTAGGCGACCTTCGGCTTGCCGACGTTGACGTCGATCTTGAACTCGCTGCGGATCCGGTTGCAGATGACCTCGAGGTGGAGTTCGCCCATCCCGCTGATGACCATCTGACCGGTCTGCTCGTCGGTCCGCGCCTTGAACGTCGGGTCCTCGCGCACGAGCTTGCCGATCACGGTCGTGAGCTTGTCACGGTCCGCGTTCTTCTTCGGCTCGAGCGACATCGAGATGACCGTCTCCGGGAAGACCATCGCCTCGAAGATCACCTGATCGTCCTTCGTGCAGAGCGTGTCGCCCGTGATCGCGTCGCGCAGACCGATCACCGCGACGATGTCGCCCGCCTTCGCTTCCTCGAGCGGCTCGCGGTTGTTCGCGTGCATGCGCAGCAGACGACCGACGCGCTCGACCTTGCGAGTCCGCGGGTTGTAGTACTTCTCGCCCTGCTTCATCACACCCGAGTAGATGCGGATGAACGTCAGGTCGCCGTTCGGGTCGGAGATGGTCTTGAACGCCATCGCGGCCGGACCCAAGTCCGAACGCGTCTCTCGGGTGACCGGCTCGTCCTTGATCGGGTCGAAGCCCTCGATCGGCGGGACCTCGGACGGAGACGGCAGGTAGTCGATGACCGCGTCGAGCAGGTTCTGGACACCCTTGTCCTTGAACGCCGAACCGGCGAGCACCGGCGTGATGCCGAGCGCGATCGTGCCGGCACGAATCGCTTCCTTGATCTCCTCGACGCTGACGGCCTCGCCCTCGACGAACTTCTCGAGCATCTCGTCGTTGAACTCGGCGACCTCCTCGATCATCTTCTCGCGGCGGCGCTCGGCCTCCTCGCGAAGCTCCTCGGGCACGTCGGCGATGCTGACGTCACGCGCGTTCTCTTCCCACGTGTAGGCCTTCATCTCGACGAGGTCGATCACGCCTTGGAAGGTGCGCTCGGCACCGATCGGCATCTGGATCGGGACCGCGTGCGCACCGAGGCGCGCGCGCATCGTCTCGACCGCGTTGTCGAAGTCCGCGCCGGTGCGGTCCATCTTGTTGACGAACGCGAGACGCGGCACGTTGTACTTGTTGCCCTGCCGCCAGACGGTCTCGGACTGCGGCTGCACACCGGCGACACCACAGAACACACCGACCGCACCGTCGAGAACGCGCAACGAACGCTCCACCTCCGCCGTGAAGTCCACGTGTCCAGGAGTGTCGATCAGCGCCAGCAGGTGATCACGCCACTCGCACGTCGTCGCGGCAGAAGTGATCGTGATGCCACGCTTCTGCTCTTCTTCCAGGTAGTCCATCGTGGCTTCGCCGTCGTGGACTTCGCCGACCTTGTGGCTCCGTCCCGTGATGAACAGGATGCGCTCGGAGACTGTGGTCTTGCCGGCGTCGATGTGCGCAATGATCCCGATGTTTCGGGTGCGGTTCAGCCGCAGCTCCTCTTTCGAGGGCTTCTTGCCGCTGGACTTCTCGGTGGTGTTGGACATGACGGGAGGGCGATGATCTCGCCTTGTGGTGGAAGGATTGGTCGCGCGGCGATCCGAAAGGGACCCCATCGGAAAAAAAGGCGGCGCATCTTAGGCCCGATGGCCCAGTTGTCAATCATCGCCGTAAGTCTGCACAAATGCCCGTATTAAGGGTCGTTCCAGGCCGGTGTACAGCAATCGCACCGTGGATCCCGATCGTATCCCGTGCCGAGTCCGTGACGTGAGAACGGTGGGAACTGAGACGATGAGCATGCTGACCCGAACCGCGTGGATTGCTGCCTACGCCGCCCTGACGCCCTTCCTGGGCGCTCAGAGCGTCACTCCGAGCGAGGCTCTCCGAATCCTGAAGATGGGGAACGAGCGCTTCGTGCGGGGGGAACTGCTCGAACAGCCCCTCGACGAGGGGACGCGCCGGAACCTGGCCCGTAAGCAGTCTCCCTACGCGATCGTCGTCACGACGGCGGACAGCCGAGTCGCTCCGGAACACCTGTTCAACACGGGTCTGGGCGAGCTGTTCGTGATCCGCGTCGCCGGAAACGTGTGCGATCAAGCCACCCTGGCGAGCCTCGAGTTCGCGGCGGCCCACCTCGGGATCGGACTCTGCATCGTGCTCGGCCACGACCAATGCGACAACCTCGCCTATCTCGACCGGGCCGCCCCCACCTCCCCGGCCGGACAGCAGCTCGCGAACCGACTCCAGAATCCCCTGCGATTCGCGGCTCGGCAGGGCTTCACCGGCCCGGAACGCGTCGCCAAGGCCGCGGAGGAGAACGTCTACCAGACGATCTTCGACGCGATGCAGCGCAGCTCGATCCTCCGCCACCGCGTGCACTCGGGGCGCCTCGCGTTCCAGCCCGCGCGCTACTCGCAGGACTCCGGCGTCGTCACCTGGCTGCCGAAGCGACGCTACGACATCCAGCACCGCGCGATCGCCGAGGCCGAGGCCCACCGCGTCGCCCGCGTGCGCGGCCTGCCGCCGCACGTCGCGATGCGCATGCTGCAAGCCGGTCACCTGCGCTTCATGAGCCGGCACGCGGAGGTCCGCCCGGTCACGGCCGACGATCGCCAGCGGATGGCCGAGGGCCAGCGCCCTTACGCCGTGGTGGTCGCGGACGCCGACTCGCGCGTCACGCCCGAACTGATCTTCAGCGCCGGCCTCGGCGAGCTGTTCGTGATCCGCGTCGCTGGACACTTCCTGACGGACGAGGTTCTGGCAAGCGTCGAGCACGCCGTCGACCAGACCGGCGCGTCGCTCGTCGTCGTGCTCGGTCACGACCACTCGGAGACGATCGAGCTCGCGATCCAACGCGGCGACGCCGGCGGCGACGCCGACCTCTCGCCGAGCCTGCGCGCGATGTTCCAGTGGCTCGAGCCGTCGATCATCCGCGCCAACGGCGAACGCGTCGCGCGCAATAACCTCACGCGTAGGGTCTCCGAACTGAACTCGGTGCGCTTTGTCGAGGCGCTGCGGAAGCGGAGCAAGACCGTGCAGCGCGCCGAGAGCGAAGGGCTGATCGCGGTGCTGCCGGGGTTGTACGAAGTCGGCTCCGGGGATCTGCACTGGATCGAAATGCACGACGCTCCGGCGGCGGCGCCGATGGGTGAGACCGGGCACGGGCACGGGCGCGGGCGCGGGCACGACGACCACGGACACGATGCGCACGGGCATGGCCACGACGATCACGGTCACGATGACCATGGCCACGCCGACCACGGTCACGATACGCACGGGCACGATACGCACGGTCACGACGCGCATGGCGCTGGACACGGGGACGATTCCCACGCCGCGCATGGGCACGACGCCCATGCCGCCCACGGCCACGACGCCCACGGCCACCACGGCTCGGACGGGCACGGCGAACACCACGACCTCCACAGCGCCACGGCCGCACACGCCGAGCACGCCGCCGCCGGCACGGGCGGGCACGGCAAGCCCGAGGATACGCCGATGTCGTTGACCGCGGTCGTATTGGCCGCCCTGGCCGTCGCGGCCGGCGGCGTCAGCGCTCTCATGTTCTGGAGCAACCGTCCGCCCGCGCGCCGCGAGGACGAGGACGAACCGGCCGTCGTCAGCATCGTGGATCCGAACGACACGCCCGAGACGGGCGGCCTTGACCAGGAGTAGAGCCTCCGGGACTCTCTGCAGCCGTGAAGACGTTCCGGCTGCTGTGGTTGCTACACAAGTGGGCGGGGATCACGCTCGGTGCGATCCTCGTCATGAGTGCCGTCTCCGGCCTCCTGTTGCTGGTCAAGAAAGACTACGACTGGATCCAGCCGCCGACGCAGCGCGGCACTGCGGGCAGCCCCGAGCAGATCGCGCCGCTCCATCGCGTCTACGACGCCGTGTTCGCGGTTGGCGATCCACGCTTGCAGAGCGAAGCGGACATCGACCGCATCGACTTCCGTCCGAACAAGCGCGTCTTCAAGGTGCGGAGCAAGCACGACGACCTCGAGATCCAGGTCGATGCGGTGAGCCTTCGCACGTGGCAACCTGCCGTCCGGACGAGTGATTGGCTCGAACGACTGCACGACGGCTCTGTGTTCGGCGCGTGGGCACACGGATACGTGATGCCGATCGTGGCCCTCGGGCTCGTGTTCCTGACGATTACCGGCTACCTGGTCTGGCTATGGCCCATCATTCTCAAGCGACGACGTGCCCGCGAGAGAGCGCTGTCGCGCGACTGATCGCCTTCGCGCGCTCGCGGATGCCCTGGCTCGCCGGGCTGGCGATGCTGCCGGCGCTGATCGCGATGGTCGGCGATCTGTGGTGGCCGTTCGAACTCTGCGCGCACTTCCACGGCAACTGGGCACTCGGGTTGACCGCGTCGACGGCGCTGCTGCTGGCGCTCGGCTGCTGGCGGACAGCCGCGGCAAGTGGCGTCGTCGCGCTCGCGGATCTCGCGTTCGTGTTGCCGCTGTGGGTCGGCGAATGCGGATGTGACGGAGCGCACGACCTGCGCGTCATGACCGTGAACGTCCACTCGAAGAACGGGGACCACGCGAAGCTTCTCCGGCTGCTCGACCGCGAGAGACCCGACGTGCTCGCGGTGCTCGAGTTCACGAACGCGTGGCGCGATGCGCTCGAGCCGCTGCACGAGCAGTACCCCCACCGCGTGTTCCGACCGCGCATCGACAACTTCGGGATCGCGCTCTACTCGAAGGTGCCGTGCACCCGACTCGAAGTCGTCGCCATCGGATCGGCCGGTATCCCATCGATCGAAGCCGAACTCGAGTCTGCACGCGGTCGGCTGAGCCTGATCGCGACCCATCCGCTCCCGCCGCGCCTCCGCACGCCCCCGACACTCCGCGATGATCAGCTCGCCGCCGTCGCCACACGGATCGCCGAGCGGTCCGGCCCCGGCATGGTCCTCGGCGACCTGAACACGAGCTCGTGGACCCGATCGTTCCGCGGACTGTGCGAAGTCGGCCGGCTCCGCGATGCCCGCCGTGGCTTCGGCGTGCAGCCGACGTGGCCCGGCCGCTTGGCCGCGCTCGGCATCGCGATCGACCACGTGCTCGTGAGCGACGAGATCTCGGTGTGCGACTATCGAGTCGGGCCGCACGTCGGCTCCGACCACCGGCCCGTCACGGTCGACCTTCGACTCGCATCGAATTGACGCGGACGGATCAGGTTCGAGAACCGCGCTGGTGACCGAACAGGACAGCGGGCACAATTTTGAGCCATGCACCTGCTGCACTTCGCCTGCGCCGCGGCGCTCCTCTTCTCCCCGATCGCGGCCCGCGACATCGCTCCGCAACCGCCCCAAGGCTTCGAGCCGCTGTTCAACGGCAAGGACCTGTCCGGTTGGTGGGGCATGGGAACGAAAGACCCGCGCCCGCTCCTCACGATGGACGGCGACCAGCGCAAGGCGACGTACGCGAAGACGATCGACGACATCCAGAGCCACTGGCGCGTCGAGAACGGCGAACTCGTCAACGATGGCAAGGGCCTCTACCTGACGACCGAGCGACTCTACGGCGACTTCGAGTTGCTCGTCGACTACAAGACCGTCGCGAAGGCCGACAGCGGCATCTACCTGCGCGGACTCCCGCAGGTGCAGATTTGGGATACGACGAAAGCCGGCGGCAAGTGGAACATCGGCGCGAACTTCGGCTCCGGCGGACTGTGGAACAACAGCCCCGGCGCGAACGGCAAGGACCCGCTCGTACATGCCGATCGACCGTTCGGCGAGTGGAACAGCTTCCGCATCCGCATGGTCGGCGACTACGTCACGGTCTTCCTGAACGACAAGCTCGTCGTGAATGACGCCCGGCTCGAGAACTACTTCGATCGCGGCGCACCCCTCCCGACCAAAGGACCGATCCAGCTGCAGACGCACGGTGGCGAGATCCGTTGGCGCAACGTGTTCCTCCGCGAGATCCCCAGCGACGAGGCCAACGCCTACCTCCGCAGCCTCGATGGCGAGCGCTCCGCGTCCCTGTTCAACGGCAAGGACCTGAAAGGCTGGAAGGGCGCGGTCGACAACTACGAAGTCGTCGACGGCGCGGTTCGCTGCAAGAAGGGCAAGGGCGGCGTGATCTGGCACGAGGGCGAGTTCGAAAACTTCGTGGTCGACTTCGAGTTCCAGCTGCCGCCCGGCGGCAACAACGGCCTCGCGATCCGCTACGGCGGCAAGGGCGACCCGGCGTATGCGGGTATGTGCGAGCTGCAGGTGCTCGACAACACGCACCCGAAATACGCGAAGCTCGACGCGCGCCAATACCACGGCTCGGCCTACGGCATGGTCGCGGCGAAGCGCGGGATGCAACGCCCTGTCGGCGAGTGGAACTTCCAGCGCGTCCGCGTCCTCGGCCAGACGATCCAAGTCGACCTCAACGGCGCACGCATCCTCGACGCCGACCTGTCGAAGGTGACCGAATTCATGGGCGGCCGGCCTCACCCGGGACTGACGCAGGACGGCAAGCACTTCGGCTTCTGCGGGCACGGCGATCCGGTCGCGTTTCGCAACATCCGGATGCGCCGCCTGCCGGACGCCGGCGAACGGTGACGGGCCCGTCGGCACAACCGCTCGCGGGCCTGTTCCGCGGCTTCCGCATGGTGCTGAGCGTGCAATGCGGGGAAGGCGACTTGCTCGCCGCACTCGCGGAGCTGCAGGTGCCCTGCGTCGGACTCGACCGCGACGAGGACAACGTCGGCAGCTGTCGCGAGCGAAAGCTCGTCGCGTGGCAGGGGGAGTGGCGCACGCTCGCGTTCCACCGCCGCAAGTTCGACGGCATCCACGTCGACGTGACCCGCGTCGACGACTGGGACGCGGAGTTCGGCATGTTCCTCGGCATCCTCGGCGACGCGCTGCTCCCGCAGGGGCTGCTCGTCCTCAGCGGCGCAACGGACCTGCGCGAGGCGGCCGAAGCCGCGCTGCCCGCCGGGCTCGAGATTCACACGAGTTCGCGATCCGCAGTCCTCCTGTCGAGACGGCCGGATCCTGCACCGAAGCCGTCCGAGTTCCCCGTGCTCGCGCCGTACGCCGACGCGTTCGCGGGCTGCAGCAACGTCCTCGACCTCGGCTGCGGGGTCGGACGGTTCCTCGACGCGCTGCACGTGCGCGACGTCGCGGGGTCCGGCATCGAGAGCGATCCGGACCTCGCGAGCGAATGCCAGGCGCGCGGGCTGCACGCCGAGCACGGGGACGCCGGCCTGCTCGCGTCCCGCCCCGGCCGCTACGACGGCATCCACGTCGGGGGCATCCTCGAGGCGCTGTCCGTCGAATCCGCCGAACGGCTGCTCGCGCTCTGCCATCACGCGCTGGCCTCACGAGGCCGCCTCCTCGTGAGAACCGCCAAGGCGACGCACGGTCCCGACACTCTGATGCACATGGTCCAAACCGCGGGATTCGAGAACGCCGAGACCGGCGTCGCCCCGCAGGACCCGTCGAATTACTTCCTGTTCGCGACGCGGAGCGAGGTCGAGTCCGAGACGAGCCCCGCGTCGCACGAGGTTCCGTGCGACACGAGCTCGCACGGGATCAACGGACCGCTGACGAGCCTCGCCGATCTCGAAAGGCACGAGCGTCGCGTGTTCAGCCAGGGCGGCGAAGACGGCGTGATCGCGGCGATCTTCGAGTTGATCGGCACGACCAATCGACACTACGTCGAGTTCGGCTGCGGCGACGGCGTACAGTGCAACACGGCCAAACTTCGCAAGGACGGCTGGGACGGCCTCCTGATGGACGGCATGGCCACGCCTGCGACGGACGAAGCCGTCATCCACAAGGAGTGGATCACAGCCGACAACATCGACGAGCTGTTCCGGAAGCATGGCGTCCCCGACGAGCCGGACCTCGTATCGATCGACCTCGACGGCAACGACTACTGGGTCTGGCAGAAGCTGTCGTCACGACCCCGGGTCGTCGTCGCGGAGTACAACGCCAACCTGGCCGTCGATCAGGCTCTGACGATCCCCCACGACCCCGAGCACCAGTGGGACGGCTCGGACTACTACGGCGCGAGCCTGCGCGCGCTCGAGTCTCTGGGTCGCGCGAAGGGCTATCGGCTCGTCTACTGCAACGCGGCCGGCGTCAACGCGTTCTTCGTCCGCGAGGACTGCCTCCCCGACGGATTCGAGCCGCCGACTATCGGGGACGTGTATCGGGCACCGAACTTCTGGTATCGGGGCTACCGCCAGCTGCCGAATCTCGCGCGGCGGATGGACGAGGTGCACTGACCGCGACTTCGGCCGCCTCGAGCCGCGCCAGCATCGTCCCGCTCTTCCGCCCCCACAGGATCGACTCGCGGGCGAACCGCGGCAGATCTCCGGCGAAGTCCGGCTGCATGGCGACGACCGCCTGCTTGCCGGCCTCGAGCGGCATCGGCTCGGTCGAGAACAGCGCCTCGAAGTAGTCGTGCACGCGCCAGTCGAACTCGACGCGCGTCGACACGCGACCGTCCGAACGCGGAATCGTGAGGCTCTGGTAACGGAAAACCGCGGACAGCTCGTCGCGGTCGTACTCGGTCCCGCGCTCGTCGAGGAACTCCTGCGTCGCGTCGAGGAGCTCGTCGTAGAACGCGTCGAAGTCGGCCGACAGTCGGAGAAAGCACGCTTCCTCCTCGTCCCAGTAGATGTCGCCGTGATCGGGCATGACGCAGCCGCGCCCCTGCCCTCCGAGGAGCCGATCGATCTTTGCTTCGAACGCGTCGATCTCCGCGGACAAGATCGGGTGCTCTTCGCGCGAGAAGCGCGCCTCCGACAGGAACGTCAGGAAGTCCGAGTGCCGGATCCCGAATCGATCGACGAGGTAGCCCAGCACGAAGAAGCCGGTCTTGAGGCTGTGCATCGTCATCGTGACCCACGAGAAGACCAGCGCACGGCGCCAGCTCTCGGTGTCCATCGACTTCGTGCCGATGACGATCTCCTCTTCCTCCGAAACCCACTCGTCCGTGCGCACCCGGCCGTGGATTTCGAGCAGCTCGATCAGCTGCGTCTCGATCCCGAACTTCGCCCGGTAGTCCGGCGCCGCGAGGTCTGTGTTGGGGAAGACCTGGCAGATGTACACGAACAGCTGGTTCTTCAGTCCCGAACCGAGGACACGATCGATGCCGGCGATCCAGGTCTCGTACGACTCGCCCGGCAAGCCGAGGATCAGCTCGGTGTAGACCGGCACGCCGCTGTCGTTGAAGCGACGCTGCAGCTCACGCGCGCAATCGAGCTTGATGTTGTCGCGCTTGATGTTGGTCTGCACCTGCTCGTCGACGCTCTGGTAGCTGATCGTGATGCCCTTCTCGAGACCGTGGTCGTGGAACAGCTTGCCGATCTCGAAGATCTTCTCGTCGGTGTTCTTGCCGTAGCAGGTCCGGAACTTCTCCGGGTAGCCGCACCGCTCCTTGCTCTCGACGAGGTGCTCGGCGATCTCGCGATCGCGGCGGTGCATGCCGAAGTTCGAGTCCGCATTGAACACGTAGCGAATCTCGCGCTCCGCCATCCAGTCGATCTCGGCCTTCACCCGCTCGAGGCTGTGGAAGCGGTACTTCCGGCTCAGGCCACCCTTGCCCCAGTAGCAGAACGTGCACTTGAACGGGCATCCGCGGTTCGTCTCGATGATCGCCTGGAAGGACAGCTCGTTCCGTGCGGTGAACAGGTCGTCGTAGAGACCTTCTAGGTACGGCGACGGATACGTGTCGAGATCGCGCTCGAACGGACGCTCCTTGATGCAGTACCGGAACTCGCCGTTCGACGTCTGCCAGGACGTGTTCGGGATGTCGTCGAAATCGGCCTCGGCGAACGAATCCGCCTCGGCGAGGCGGTTCAGGATGTCCACGAAGCAGTCTTCCCCTTCGCCACGAGCTGCCAGGTCGATGAACGGATGCGCCGCGAGGAAGTCCTTGGGGAGGTGCGGCACGCTCGCGCCACCGAAGACGACGAGACAGTCCGGGTAGCGCTGCTTGACCGCCTTCGCGACCTGCAGACTCAGCTGCGCATTCCACATCGACATGGAGAACGTCGCGACCGCCGGGTTCTCGTACGAGTCCACGATGCGATCGAGTCGATCGGTGTGGAACAAGAACGGCTCGAACTGGAACCGCTCACGCACGACCTCGTCGCGCTCGGCGTTCGCACGGAGGATCCCCGAGACCAACGGCAGGTAGGTCGTGCCGTTCATCAGGAGGTTGAACTCCCCCATGTAGATGCGCTTCTTGGATGAACTCGCCATCATGTCCCCTTAACCGGCTCGACCGGCATCGCTCGCACGCGCGCGAGCAGGCTGCGCCAGAAGACGGCGCTGCTGTAGTACTTCACGACCTTGTCGTGACCGGCCTTACGGATGCGCTCCCACTCGTCCTCGTGCGCGAGGTAGTAGGCGCATTTTTGGATCATGTCCTCGTAGTCGGAGAACGACACGTACTCGACGCCGGGGCGGAAGTACGCATGGATGTGCGGGTTGGTGTCGCACATCAACATCGCACCGCAGTGCATCGTCTCGAAGATCCGCCCCTTGAGCTGCTTCACCGCGTCCTTGGTGAACGCAACGGAGATCTTCGAAGTCTGCAGCACCCGCGCGAACTCCTCGATCGTCAGCTTGCGCTTCGGATCCGCGGCACTCGACCGCACGATCGTCGCTCGGATCCGCGTCTCGTTCTCGAGCTTGCGCAGCATGCTCTGCCGCTGCGTGAGGTAGCGACTCTCCCCGACGAAGCTCACGTCGACGTCGCGCTCGAGACCTGGATCGTAGAAGTAGCGCGAGTTCTTCGGCGTGAAGATCGGCCAAGACCGCGGCAGCTCGAAGTCGTTGCCGTCGAGGATCACGTTGAGGTCCGCGATCTCGGCGTAGTCCGGCGTGCTGACGCTCGTCAGCTTGTCGAGCCACACGCCGACGAGCCTCGACCCGGACGACTTCGCCGCCGCGAGCATGGCGAGCGAGGGATTGGCCGGCGAATGGTAATGACACACGTAGACCAGCACGTGCTCGTCGACATCCGCAGGCTTGCTGATGTCGCGCGCCGTCAGGGGCGGCCCCTCGTGGAACCGCTCGTCGTAGTGCACGACGTCGTAGCTGGCCGCGCCGGTCTGATGCAGCGTCTCGACGAGGTTGTCGAGGTTGATCGAGATGCCCGACTTGCCGTACTCGTGAGTGTACTTCTCGATCAAGAACGTGACGTGCGTGCGCGCCTGCGGTCGCGCGATCCAGAGCGCGTCGCCGTCGCCTTCCTCCACCCGCTCCAGTCGATGGTCCGGCGACCATCGCAGCAGCTGATCTCGAACGGCGTCGATGTCCGTATCCTTCAGCACGAGCGCGCCCTCTCCCCGCGGCACGAAGAAGATCGCGTCGGCGTTGTCGTGGGCACGGTCGAGGACGTGCAGCGTTCTGTCGTTCAGGGTCGGGGCCACGTCCGCCAGCGCACGCGCCGGGGTTCCGCACACGACGCGCCCGCGTCCACCGTGAGCGCCGATCGCCGAGCGCCACTCCGGCAGTCGAGCCGGATCTACCTCGGTCGCGACCCAACAGACGTCACTCGGGACGGTAGCCGCCGCATCCGCCGAAGCGCCGACGAGGGCAACAGAGTCGAAGCCGTCTTCTTCCACGAGTCGTGCGATCGTCGCTCCCAGACTCATCGGTGCACCTCCTCCCAGAGCATCGAGTTCAGGAAGTCGAGGACACCGTCCATGTCGGCCAGGTACTCGAGCGGGTTCTCGGGGTAGTCCCAGAACGTCGTGCCCTGTCGCGCGTCGTAACCGCAGACCGCCTTGGGCTTGAAGCGGTTGGCCTCCGTCAACGTGCAGTTGAACGGATCCCACGTGATCCCGAGCAGCAGCTCACAGCGGTTCGAGACCGCGGATCGCGCGACCCGGTCGAGGTTCGAGACGTCGAAGACGTTCGGCCTGTCGACGCGAGGCGGCGCCGTGCAGAGGAAGCGATGATCCGGCAGAGCATCTGCCATCCGCTCGAGGTCGAACAGAAAGTGGCAGTAACGCGTCGCGGTGCGCGCGTTGTCGACCAAGATCGCCCGCTCGGGAACCTCGGGATTCGAGTCGATTCCGAAGTCGATCATCGGAATCCGGTCCTCGTCGAACTCCAGACGCACCTCCGCGCCGGCCCGAGCCGCGCCGCGGTTGAACACCTCGACGTAGTTCTCCCACTGCTGCTCGATCGTGTCCTCGTAACCCTGCAGCCACAGGTCGATCGGCTTCGCGTCACCCGGGCACAGGTAGCGCAGGTCGAGCGGCGAGCCCGATCGGGAGCTGACGAAGTCGCTCACCCGCACGGTGACGCCCTCGAGGTCCGACACGAGATCGGCGTGGTCGCGGCACACCCCGACGGACACGGATGCACCGGTGGCCACCGCCGCGCGAATCACGGGGCGCGAGAACACCACGTCGCCGGCGGTGCCGCTGTTGTAGAGGAACAGTTCCGCCATCATCGCCAGCGCCGCGAACGCGCCCTCCGGAACAGTGCGTTGCCGCGCCGCGGGTCTTCCCCCGGTTCGTGCGCCCGCAGGTAGAACGGATCGTCGAGTTCGAGCAGGAAGCTCCGGATCTCGTCCGGCATCGGCGCCCCGTCGTAGACCGGCTCGTAGAACACGCCGATGCAGATGACGTCGATGTGTCGAAGCACGTCGACGGCTCCGCGCAGCACTTCGAGTTCGGAACCCTCGGCGTCGACGAACAGGAGGTTGTAGTCCGTCGGATCGAACGCGCCCTGTCGCGCGAGGTCGTCGAGAGTCGTGACCGAGACCCGGGTCTGTCGCATGTCGAGCGCATACCCGGCGCGCAGCGGCAGCAACGACGAAGCCGCGCTGTCGCTGCCGACGTGGAGCGTGCGCTCCTCGTTCCTTGCGCCGACCGCCGCGTGCACGGTGCGGATGGCCCCGCTGCCGAATTCCTCGCATCGCGCCTCGAGCGCGGCGAACGCCTCGGGGTGCGGTTCGATGTAGAGCTGAATCGGGATCTCGAGCATCGCGAACGCCGCGACCTCTTCACCCCGGTGCGCTCCGACCTGCAGAACGCCATGGACGTCTTCGAGGAGCTTCGGGTAGCTCCAAAGCACGTTGCCTTCGAGTTCGCGATGGCACGTCGACTGCAGGCGAACCTGCCGCACCCGAGCTTTGATCTCTTCGAGGAGAGTGCGCGCACCGTCCTGGTCGTCCATCAACGACAGATGGAGCTGCGCGAGCGCGAGCAGAAGCTGCTGGTCGCCGAGGTCGTAGTCGACCGCCCGCCGCAACAGGGCCGCGGCCTCCCGAACGCGCTCGCCGGCCAGAGCCAGAGTTCCGAGCGCACGCAGGATCGCCCCGGACCACGGACAGATGGCGAGCGCCTCGACGAGCGAGTCGCGCAGCGTCGGCATGCGAGTCGCGACATCCTGGGCGATTCGCAGCGCGTCGCCGGGGCGCTTGGCAGCGAGCATCGAACGGGCCTCGTCGAGCAAGGGAACCGCGCGTTCAAAGTCTTCGACGAGCGAACGCAGCTGCTCGTGTGAGTCCGCCCGAAGCGCCACCGCCACCTCGCCCCGAACCAGCTCCTTGCGATCGAACGCGCGGTGCTCCTGCGGAATGGCGATCCAGTCCTCGCCGCAGGCGTACAGTCGAAACGATCCGGTATCGCCCACGACCTCGGCGGCCACCGTGCCGACGAAGCCGTCCGGCCGCACCAACGCATGGCCGACTTCACCGTCGTCGGGCTGCACGTAGTGACAGATCCGCCGCTCGAACCCCGACCGCTGCATCGGCACTCCGCGCGGGCGCAGCCACTGGCGCTCGATCTCGAGCACCAGCCGATCGATGTCGAACGGGTGGCGATGCTCCGGCAGGTCCTGACTCCCATCCACGATCGCGATCGTGCCCCCGGGCCGGACGAGCGGCGCGTAGAGCTCCCACTCACGCGAGACCTCCTCGAACGTGGACGCTCCATCGAGGAACAGGAGATCAAACCCCACGCCGACGGCGTTCGCGATGCGCGAGTCGCTCGAGTCCCCGACGACGAAG
The DNA here is from genome assembly GCA_028281765.1 of Planctomycetota bacterium. Classification (GTDB taxonomy): domain Bacteria; phylum Planctomycetota; class UBA1135; order UBA1135; family UBA2386; genus JANQJF01. The sequence goes on from JANQJF010000055.1 coordinate 64,595, forward strand.
ACGTCTCCCTCGGGATCGATCGGGTTGTTCTCGCGGTAGTCCGCCACACGCCGCTCGTCGATCTCGACCGTGACGACGTGGTCCGCGAACCGTCGGAAGGCGTGGTGCATTCCCCCGTGCCGACCGAGGCCGATCTGGAGAACGCTGCGCGGCATACCGCGTCGGTGCAGTTCCGCGAAGAAGTCGACCAACGTCTCCCGGGCCTGCTCGATCGCCGGATTGAACGCCCACGGATGCTGCCCGTCCTGGTAGCCGAACCCGAATCGATCGGGATCCGCCGTGGCTCGCGCATCGAGTTGCCGGTGCAGCTCGCGAAGACTCATGGAACTGCTCAGCGCACGAGAAGGTCGGACTTGGTCCGAACGACCTGACGCCAGTAGTCGAGCAGGTCACCCATCGTCTGGTCGAACGAGATCTCCGGTCGCCACCCCGTGTGCTCCCGGAACTTCGTCGTGTCCGGGACCTGAAGGTCAGCGTCGATCGGACGCAGTCGCTCCGGGTCCGTCACGACCTCGATGTCGGACCGCGTCGAGTGCTGCAGCAGCCACTCCAGCATCTGCCCGACGGTGCACGAGTGTGTGCCGCCGATGTTGTAGAACGCGCCGGGCGTCGGGCTCGTCGTCACGAGGAGGTGATAGGCCCGCACGGCGTCCCGAACATCGGACCACGTGCGCATGGATTCGAGGTTGCCCGTCTTGAGCACCGGCGGGATCAGCTCGGCTTCGATCATCGCGATCTGCTTCGCGAACGACGACTCGGCGAACACGTCGCCGCGCCGTGGACCGGTGTGCGTGAACATCCGCGTCGTCATCACGCACATGCCGTAGGCTTCGCCGTAGAAGCGCCCGAGCAAGTCGGTGCCGACCTTCGAGATCGCGTAGGGCGACGCCGGGTGGAACGGCGCATCTTCGTGAATGGGCAGGTGCTCGGCAGCCACCCGCCCGAACACCTCGGACGACGCACACACGTGCACGACCGGGCCGAGGCCCGACTTGCGGATCACCTCCAGCAAGTTGGCCGTGCCGAGGATGTTCGTCTGGAGCGTCTCGATCGGCGACTCGAAGCTGGTCTTGGGATAGCTCTGCGCCGCGAGGTGGAAGACGTAGTCGGGCGCCGACTTTGACAGGCAGTTCTCGAGAGACGGGTAATCGTTGAGATCACCGTAGATCAGCTCGAGGCGGTCGCCGTCGTTCACCAGCGGCATCAGGTGCTGAACGTTGGTCAGGTCCTCGTTCCAGCGGAGCAGCCCGTAGAGCTTCCAGTCCGTGTTCGCGAGCAGATGATCCGCGAGGTGCGAACCGACCATGCCCGTGAAGCCCGTGATCAAACAGCGCGGGCGAGCCGACGCACCGTCATGAGACATAGGTCCCCTCCGCATCTCGCGCCGACAGGATCGGCGACTCGATCGGCCATTCGAAACCCCAGCTCGTATCGTCCCAGCGGATCGTGAACTGCGTGCCAGGGACGTAGTGCGTCGTCTGCTTGTAGTGGTAGATCAGCTCTCCATCGAGAGAGACGACGGAGTTGCCGATCCCCGGAGGGATCAGCAGCTGATGCCGATTCGCGCGGGACAGCGTGAACGCCTGCCACTGACGGTACGACGGCGAGTCCTCGCGGTTGTCGGCAAGAAGCGCGTAGCCCTCGCCACGCAGCACCGTGACGAGTTTGGTCGTCTGCCAGTCGCCGTGCAGACCGCGCAGGACGCCCTCGTGCGAGACCGAAATGTCGTCCTGGACGAAGATCAGGTCGCTGCAGACCGCGGCGTACTTCTCCGTGTCGAACAGCTCGATGTAGGCCCCACGATGGTCCTCGAAGACCTCGGGGATGATCAGCTTGACGCCGCTCAGCTGGGTGTCATGGACGTCCATGGGTCCATGACATCGGCGTTTCGGGGGTGGTGACTTTAGCGACAGTTGCCGGAAGTCACGGCGCCGGCGAGCCGGCCAACGCCGGGACGCCCCAGATGCCGTATCCGTGTCGTGCACGCGCGCGGGCACGACACGGGAGTGGGGCCGAACGGCCCCACGGACTCAGTCGACGAGCTCGAACGTGACCGGGTTCGAAGCCAGCGTGACCTGGCCGACCGCGCTGAACGTCACGAACGCGTGGTGGAACTCGATCCCCACGGCTTCCGGCGGAATGATGCCCGCCGGCAGCGTGAAGCTCGCCTGCGCGCGGCCGTTGCCGTCGAGGATGCCGCTCGTGTTGCCGAGCGGGAACACATTCGGCAGGGACAACGTGGTCGCCAGGTAGCCGTCGACCTCGAGCGGGATGTTGAAGCCGTTGACGTCGAAGCCCGGGCTCGTGCCGGTGAGCGAACCGAGCACGAGGTAGACCTCGCCCGCGTGATCCGAACCGGCGATCAGATCGAACGTCGCCGTGCCGCCGTTCGCGACCGAGACCTCGGTCGAGTCCGACCACAGGTACTGCTCGTAGTTGTGCGCGTGGAAGATGAACGTGCCCGTCGGCTCCTGGTGCTGCCACACGAGCGCGCCTGCCGGCGTCACTTCGAGCAGGAGTCCCTGGGCACCACTGCAGATCAGCGTGTTGCCGTTGCGGAGTCGATCGACGCCGGAGATGAACCCGGAACCGAACAGCAGCGAGTTCTGGAAGATCCAGGTCGGGGACGTCGGTCCGTAGACGCCGCTCGGATCCAGCGTGAAGTCACCGTTGCCGTTCTGCGGCGGAACGATCTCGATGGCGGAGCTGCCGGCGGGATCGTTGTTGTTGAACATGATGTAGTTGCCGGCGCCCGGATAGTCCGGCGGCACGACCTTGACGCTGTGCTGACCGAACAGTTGCTGGTCCGCGGACGTGCCGGCGTCGTACGCCTCCGGGTTGCCCCAGCGATACAGTATGTCACCACCCTTGCCGCGCGTGCCGCCCGTGTGGCCGGCCGCTTCGATGCTGGTCGTGCTGTGGTCGATGACCCAGAGCTCGTGCTGGCCACGCGCGCTCAGGATCACAAGGTCGTTCACGGGGTCGTACTCGACGTTGTTGCAGTGGTTCCAGTCGTTGGCGGTGTCGATCGTGCCGGGATAGTTGATGTCGATCAGCTCAGGATGGTTGCCGACGACTCCGAAGTTCGCCTTCGTCGGGTCGAAGTCCTGGACGATGTGGTCCATGACGCTCCATTCCCACACAATGTTGCCGGTCGTCGGCCCGGTCGGCTCGACCTCGATGACGCAGTCCGGACGCCAGAGGCCCGGTTCGAGCGTCGCCGGGTCGCGGCCGGACGCGATCGCGTTCGCGAGCGGGCGCTCTTCCCAAGCGAGGATCAGCACGTTGCCGTTCGGCATCAGCTCGACGTCGTGGTGCTGCAGCTTGCCGAGCGAGTCGACGTGGTAGTCCCAGACGATCGTGCCGTCGAGCGCGATGCGCTGGACGACACCGCCGCCGCCGAACGTCATCAGGACGGGGTCGCTCGGGGTATCCGTGGCGGTCGTGCGCAGCAGCAAGCCATCGGGCTGGAGATAGGTTGCCGCACCGGGAGTGGCCGGATGGCTCCACGTGTGGACGACGTTGTCGTTCTTGTCGACGAGCCAGGTCGACCAGGGGCCGGATCCGCCGAGGTTGCCGAACAGACGGAGTCCGTCGGCGACTTGCGCGGAGGCGAGGGTGGAGAGCCCGAGGCACGCGGCAAGGGCGAAGCGAGTACGCGCGGTGTGCATGTCTGAAGACGCGATGAGCGTTGTTGGAAGCGAGCGGGGCGTGTGGGGTGGAAGTTGCGACGCGAATCATACATGGATCGTCAGACGCTCCACCCCTCTCCGATTTCGGTGCACGGGATGCCGGCTCGGCCGAGACGGTGCGAACGCGCGGTGCGATCGTCGGCCTAGCGTTCGAGGTCGAGCACGAACCGCGACCAGTCGCGCTCGAATTCTGCCATGTCGGCCCGGCGCAACACGCGGCGAAGCGTCTCGTATCCCGTCGGATCCTCGCGCTGGTTCGCGACGAACGCGTGGTAGTAGCCGCGCAGGAGTCCGCGCTCTTGCAGGTAGTAGCAGAGGTAGCGCGCCTGCGCGTAGTGCACCCCCTGATCATCGCCGTAGAACTGATCGTCGGTCGTCGAACAAAGTTCGGCAAAGGTTCGCGCGCGCCTCTCCCGCAGCGCGGTTTGGATGCCCGGGAGTCGCCAGTTCAACAGGCCGCGGATCTTGCCGTCCCGTTCCTGGCACTGTTCGTAGAGCGAACCGAGCCCTTCGTTGAGCCAAGACGGACAGCTCGGGAAGTTCGCGGCGACGAACGGATGCACGATCTCGTGACAGAGCGTCCCGCCACCCGTCGCGATGTTCATGATCAACGCGCGGCGGCTCGGTGAATAGAACCCGTACGGCGTCGTTGGCCGCTCGCCGAACAGCTGAACCGTGTGCTTGTTGTAGCTCGCGCGGTTCTTGAACAGCCACACATCGATGATGTGATCGGGCTGGGAGCGGAAGTAGCCCTCGCGCAAGAGGTCGACCGCCCACTTCACGGTGCCGCGAGCGCGCCGCTTGACTACGTCGCGCGCCTCGTCCCCGATGACGACGAACGGGCGCTGCACGACCACACTGAATCCGCCGTGCGGCAAGCGGTGCCGCAAGTCGCGCACGTGCTTGTCGTAGTCGAGGGTCGGCTGCGCCGGCTCCGCGGCGAGCCGCCGAATCTCGCGATCGAACCGGGCCTCGAACGGCGACCCCTCGAGCAGCGTGATCCCATCCTCGTTCAGCAGGAATGCGAACGGCGTCGCTACGACCCCGAAGCGCACGGCGTTGCGCCCGCGCCGATCGTCGAGCACCGGGTGTTCGACGCCGCGCCGACGCAGCTCGGCCACGATGCCCTGCACACCCTCGTCCGTGCCACCGCGCACGACGTGCAACACCGATACACCTCGCCGCTCGTGCCAACGCACGAGCCGATCGATCAATCGGCCCCGTGAGTCGCTACCCCAGCGGGACAGAACCACGACGCGCGCCCGATGCTCCGCCACGCCGAGCGGCAACCGACCAGGCCCCAGCCATGCGCTGCCGACGCTTTGCACCGTGGGTAGCCGGCGGCCGAGCCAGGACTCCGTCACGTCTTCGCTCGGACCGCCTTGCAGTGCGAGCAGCGTCCCGAGGCACGTAGCGATGACAACCATGCGATCAATCCTCAGAGCGAGGGCTCTCCCATCGTAGCGATTCCTCCGGAGCAGCGTATCGTGACGGTCGTGAGTGCCCGCGCCCGAATGGACGATCGCTTGAGCCGGCTTTCCGAACGGTTCTCCGATTCGAGCGAGCGACGGTCGGTGCTACGACGCTATGCGGAGCGGTTCCGCCCGAATGGCACCGTGCTCGACGTCGGCTGCGGTCGCGGGGAGTTCTTGGACATCCTGCGCGAGAGCGGCATCGACGGCTTGGGCATCGAGTCGGTCGCGGGATCAGCCGAGGCGTGCCAGGCCCGCGGCCACGAGGTCCTGATCGGAGACGCCGTCGACGTCGTGCAGAGCCTCGATCGTGATTCCCGCGACATCGCAGGCGCGATGGTCGCGCACGTTCTCGAGCATCTGCAGCCGCCGCGTGCGCTCGAGATGCTCGACGCGCTCTTCGCGGTGGTTTCGCCCAGCGGCCGAGCCGTCGTCGTGACACCCAACACGAAGAACCTCGTGTCGATCACCGAGTTCTTCTGGCTCGATCCCACCCACGTGCGCCCGTACCCCCGGGCGCTCGTCGAGGAGCTCGGCCGGGACAGCGGCTGGACCGTCGTCGAGAGTTTCGAAGACCCCGCAACCGTGCCGCGACGTGCGCCGTGGAAGCGCGCGCTCGCGTCACTCCGCAGCACTTGGTCCGGCGCCGATCGATCCTCGCCGCTGGACTCGGTCGTCGTGTTCGAAAAGCCGACTCAGTGAGCCGCGACCGCGCCGGCTCCGACGCGCGCGTATACCTCGAGCACGTCCGCCAGGTAGTCGTAGAATCCGCGCGGCGGCCCGATGCTGCGCTGCATCCGCCCGAGCAGCGTCAGGTCCTCGAGGAACGGCACGATCGCTCGCGCGATCGCGTCCGCGTCGTCCGGCTCGAACAACACCCCGGTACGACCCGGCTCGATGAAGTCCGGAATGCCCCCGAGCTTGCTGCCGAGCACCGGCGCGCGCGCGGCAAGAGCTTCGGCGACGACGAACGGCGCGCAGTCCTCCCAGATCGAAGGAACGACCACGACGTCGAGGGACGCCAGCCGTGCGGGCAGCTCGTTCTGTGAGTAGGCACCCGCGAACTCGATGACTCCGTTCTGATCGAGCTCCCGCAGGTAGCTCGCGTACGCGGGGTCGACGTCGCCGTGCAGCACGCATTTCACCGGCCCCTTTGGGAATGCCTGCATCGCCTGGACGAGCAGATGCACGCCCTTGTGCGGCATCACGGATCCGATGTAGCCGACGTTGAGCGGGGCGTCGAGACGCGCGCGGATCACGCGCTGCGAGCCGACGGTGCGCCAGATCGCGTCGACGCTCGGCGGCTGCTGGAGACAGACTTCGATCGACTCGGGCCGCACGCCGTTGGCGAGGTAGAGCTCCCGCATGCGTTCGGACACGGCCAGGTGTACGTCGATGTGGTCGTTCAGAAGGGTCCGCGCCGCGACCGCGCGCCGTTCGTGCTCTTCGGAGGTTCCAGGACCACCGACGCAATTCGCGCAGTTCTCGGCGACGTCGCCGATGCCCGGGCACCTGCGAATCTGCGCGTCGAACAGATACAGACGCGGACAGATCGACCAGTAGTTGTTCGAACTCATGACCGTCGGAATTCCGCGCCCGTGGCAGATCGACGGCAGCGACATCCCGAGGTTGTGCAGGTTGTAGAAGTGCACGACCTCAGGATCGAACTCGTGCAACACGTCGGTGAACGCGACGCGGATCCGCGGATCGTCGATCTCCCGCAGCGGGTTCGCCGCATCCATGAACAGCGTCGGGCGGTTGCACATCGCGAACAGCTGCACGCCGTCCTCGGCGCTCCGCCGCACCGCGTACTCCGGCAGTTCGGGATCCGGCTGCGCCGCCGCGTAGAACACGCCGACGCGCGCCCCGGCCGACGCGAGCGCCCGTGCAACCTCGCGCGGAAGGATCGTGCCGCCGCCGCTGTCGGCCCAGCCGTACATCACGATCAGCACCGAACGCTGCCCGCCTTCGCTGTCCTGCGATGCGTGCCCCGCGTTCGGCGGCGTGGGAATCGTCGTGTCGAGACGTTCGGACGCGCTGACCGGAACCCCGTTCGGACCGTCGTACACGTCCCACGGCACCTGCTCGTGCAGCTCCGTGAACACGAGCTCGCCGCGCTCATCGAGCCGCAGACCGCGGGTCTGCCGACTGGCGGTGATCGCCGGGTGCGGGAGTTCCAAGAATTCGAGCTGCCTCGCGCGCAGGGTCACACCCTGAGCACGCGCCTCTTCGATGCGCTGGCGATTCGTGGCGGCCTCGGGCAGCGAACCGGCCATCGCGAGCGCCTGCGCGCTGCGATCGTGCAAACCGAGACAGTGCAGGACGCATCCCACGTTGTTGGAGAACTGTTGGCGATAACGCCCCGACGCGCCCGGCTGCGCGAGAGCGCGGCCGTAGCACTCGAGCGCGAGCCGAAAGTCGTTGTACGGACCGAGCGCCGACAGATTGCCGAGTTCGAACCACGCGGACGCAAGCGCCGTCGGATCGCCGGGACGCTCCCGGAGCCCCGGGAACACCTCCTCGATCGGCATCTCGGTGCGGTACTTCCGCATGACCGCGACGACGTCACGGATCGTCTCCTCCCGGAAGTTCGCGCCGCTGTTGCTGTCCGCCCGCTGCAAGAACAGGCCGAGAGTCTCGCGTAGATGTACGGCGCCGAAGCGCCATGCGATGCGCAGGAACATGTCCTGATCGTTCGCGATCAGGTGGTCCGGCGAGAACAACCCGACGGCCTTGTGCACGTCGCGTCGCCACAGCGGCTGCGCGCCGAACAGGCAGCACGACAGCCCGGCACCGTGCGTGTAGTCGGGCCAGTCGTAACGGATCTTGGCCGTGTTCGAATCGAAGCGTTCGTTGTCGGCGTTCGTGATCAGCGAGTCGGCGTAGACGATGCCGAACTCCGGGTTCTCGTCGAGCGCACGCGCCATCAGCTCGAGCGCGTCGGGCCGATGTCGGTCGTCGGTGTTCGCCGTCGTCAGGTAGCGCCCGCGCGCGAGTCCGATCGCGCGGTTGAACGCCCCGGTCGTCTCTTCGCGCACCGCGGTGCGCACGTAGCGGACGTTCGGGTGGTTCGCCTGGAACTCACGGACGATCTCCCCCTCGTTCTCGGGCGACGCGCTGTCGATGACGAGGATCTCGAGCTTCTCGCCGAGCGTCTGTTCGACGAGATCCTCCAGGCAGCCACGCATGTAGCGCTCCGCCCGGTAGGTCGAGACGATCGCCGTGACGATCGGATCCGAGTTCGTCACGTGCCGGCCCCGACGATCTCCGCCGCGTTGTCGCGCGGCAGCGGCTGGGAGAACATGCGCTCGATGTCGTGCACCGTCTCCGGTCCAAATGTCCGTGCGACGAGTTCCGCGTACTCGGGACGATCGAAGTATTCCTGGAACGCCGCATCCCGGAATGCGAGAACCTCGCCCGCCGTGATGTGGTTGGTCGGCAGCGGCAGACAGTCCCGCGAGTGCTGCGAGTAGCCGCTCCAGGTCTCCGGCAACGGCCAGTTCCGCTCCTGGGCCTGGCGATAGAGAGCGGAGCCCGGATACGCCATCGCCGAGAAGAAGTTGGCGAACTCGGTGTTCAGCTCCTTCGCGAAGTCGAGCGTCTCGCGCATCGTCGACAGGTCGTCCTCCGGGAGCCCGAAGATGTAGTTGCCGAGCACGTGGATGCCGCGCTGGCGCACGCCGTCGATCGCGGCGACGAGCCGCTCGGGTCGGTAGCCCTTGTCGACGTCCGAGCGCACCTGCTCACTCGCGGACTCGATGCCGATCGCGAGCCAACGCACGCCGGACGCGCGCATCTTCACCAGCAGATCGCCGTCGTTGCACGTGTCGACGCGGGCGTAGGCCCAGATGTTCAGGTCGTGACCGAGATCGATCAGCCCGTCGCAGATCGCCTCGACGTGCTTCTTGTCGAGCACGAACAGTTCGTCCGCGATCTTGATGTTGTGCACGCCGTAGTCGACGACGAGACGGTCGATCTGCCGAACGATGTTCTGCGGCGAGAAGCGCCGGTAGCTGTTCCGTCGCGGGTCCAGACCGGCGGCGGCCTCGCCCAGCTTGAACGGTGCCTGGATACAGCAGAACGTGCACTGGAACGGGCAGCCGAGCGTCGTGTAGATCGCCGCGTATGGCTGTCTCTCGATCCCGCCGAAGCAGTGCCAGTTGTGGGCTCGGTACGCCTCCATCGGCAGCAGGTCCCACGCCATGCCCGGCATCTCGTTCTCGAGATCCGTGACGATCGGCGCGGCCGCGTTGTTGCGGAGGTGCCCGTCCTCGTCGTGCCAGACGAGTCCGCGGACCTTTTCGAGTTCTTTGCGACCACCGCCGGCTTTCAGCGCCTCGACGAGCTCGGCGATCGTGATCGGCCCCTCGCCGTTGCACGTGAAGTCCGCGACTTCTTCACGGCAGGTGCGCTCGGGCAGCGCCGCGACGTGACCACCGAGGAGCAGGACCGTCTGGTCCGGATCCCCGGCCTTGATCTCGGAGCACAGATCCGAGGCGGCCGGCATCGTGTGCGTGGACGCGTTGGGATTGTGGCCGTAGACGACAACCACGGTGAGCAATGCGTCGTGGTCCGCAGCGGCCTGCGCGGCCGCGGCGGGGCCGAGTCCGGCCGCGTTCGCGTCGAGCACGTCGACGCGCAGACCGCGTCGGCGTGCGTGCTCGGCGAGCAGCCCGACCCAGATCGGCGATTCGACCGCCGCGAGGTTCTTGCTGAGGTCCTGATAGACCTGCTGCCGACCGCCGGGATTGACGAACAGAACGTCGAGCGCGGGCGCGGTCATACGACGAGCTCCGAGCCGACCATCTGCCGAACCGTCTCCGCGATCCGGTCGGGAGTCGGGTAGTAAGCGCGCTCGAGCGGACCGCTCGCCGGCATGTTCGCGTCCGGGAAGCCGAGCCGTTGCGGCGGAGCCTTCAGCGCGTCGAACGCCTGCTCCGTCACCATCGCACACACTTCGGCGCCGAAGCCACCGAACGGGAAGTCGTAGTCGATCACGAGCAAGCGCCCGGTCTTCTGGACGGAGTCGAGGATCAGCTCGGTGTCGAGCGGCTTGATCGTCCGCGGGTCGATCAGATCGATGTCGAGATCGTGATCGTCACAGGCCTTCTGCGTGTGCGCGGCCGCGAGCGACGTCGCGACGACAGTCAGAGAGTCGCCTTCGCGGAGTCGGTTGCCCTTCCCGATCGGAACCAGGTACATGTCCTCTGGCACCGGCCCGGTGTTCTTGTAGAGCCAGCGATGCTCGAAGAACATCACCGGGGAGTCGTCCTTGATCGCCGACAGCAGCAGTCCCTTCACGTCGTACGGAGACGAGGGCATCACGACCTTCAGGCCGGGGATCTGTGCGAACAGACCCTGCAAGGACTGCGAGTGCTGGGCACCGCACCCCCAGCCGCGTCCGATGACCGAACGGAGAACGATCGGCACCTGGATCTGATCGCCGAACATCGACGACCACTTCGCGATGTAGTTGACGATCTGATCCATCGCGACGAGCAGGAAGTCGTTGCGCAGATTGATCAGGATCGGGCGCATGCCGGTCAGGGCGGCGCCAAGAGCGACGCCCGTATTGGCGTTCTCCGAGATCGGCGTGCCGATGACGCGCTCGGGGTGCGAGAGGTCACTCATCGAACCGAACACGCCGAACTTGTCGTCCGCGTCGAGACCCAGCGCGAACACGCGCGGGTCGATGCCCATCGCCTGGTCGGTCGCTTCCCGAATGGCCTCGACGAACGAAAGCGTGCGACCGTCGTCTGCAACCTCGTAGTTCGAATCGAATCTGCTCCAAGGCATCGTCAGACCTCCTGCGCTTTCGGCTGCGGATACGGCGACTTCTCGGCGAACTCGATCGCCGCGTTGATCTCCTGCTCGACCTCGTCGCGAATCGCGCGCAGCTCGCGCGCGTTCGCCATTCCGCTGACCTGCACGAACGCCTCGAGCTTGGCGATCGGGCAGTCCTTCTGACGATCGACGGGATTGATGTCGAGATCGTCTGCTTCGTGGCCTTGATGCTTCATCCAGCGCTTCGTCTTGCACTCGAGGAACGCCGGTCGACCGGTTTCGCGAACGTGCGAAACGGCCGCACCAGCCTGCGAAAAGACCGACAGGGCATCCGTCCCGTCGGCGCGATACGTCGGCATGAACTGGGACGCGATGCCGAGGATCTCGTACGCCGAGTGCTCCTGCTGCGGCATGACGTTGGACAGACCGTTGTTCTCGCAGACGAACAGCACCGGCAGCTTCTTCAGCGCGGCGAAGTTCAGGCTCTCGTAGAACACGCCGGCGTTCGTCGCCGCATCGCCGAAGTAGGACACCGAGATCGTGCCATCGTCGCGCATCTTCGCGGACAAGGCCGCACCGACTCCGACAGCGATACTGCCGCCGACGATCGCGGACGAACCCGGCAGTCCGTGCTCCATGTCGAACACGTGCATCGACCCGCCGCGCGCCTTCGAGCATCCGGTCGTCCGACCGTAGAGCTCGGCGACGAGCTTCTCGAGCGGCAGTCCCTTCGACAGCGCCGGACCGTGGGTGCGGTGCCCCAACAGCATCACGTCGTCGTCCGTGAGGTGGCAGCAAAGCCCGGCCGAAACCGCCTCTTGCCCCATGCACAGATGCACCGGGGTCTCCATGACGTCCGTGGGATACAGCTCGACGATGCGCTCGGACAACTGGCGCACGACGCGCATCCGTCGCAGCATCCACAACGCCTGCTCGCGCTTGATCGAATCCGCGCTAGCCATGGTCACACTCCACTTTGGGGTCTGCGACGGCGCCGCTCGCGGCGGCCGTCGACTCGGGGTATGGGATCTCGAGTTCGCGGAAGTCGCGGATCGGCCGCGTCTCACGCTCCGCCTCGACGGCCGCGAAGTCCTCTTCACGGTCGTAGAAGATGATCTGGCTGCCCGCGGACTCGAACCGGAACGGCACGTGCACGAGTTCCGGGAGCGCAGCCGCGACGGCTGCCTGCTTCGCCTTCGGCACGTAGAGCAGCAGGAACCCACCGCCACCCGCACCGGTGATCTTGCCGCCGACTGCACCCGCTTCGCGTGCGCGGCTGTAGTAGTCGTCGACCTCGGGGGTCGAGATGCCGGGGCCGAGGCTGCGCTTCATGCGCCACGCCTCGTCGAGCAGTTCCCCGAACCCTTCGAGCGATGCCGTGCTCGAGAGCAAGTCCACCGACTCGTCGACGAGCTCCTTGAGGATCCGCAGCTGGCGCTTCTTCGCGTGGACGTCGGTCACGTAGTTCGCGGCGATCCGCGACGCCGTGCGGACGATGCCCGTGTAGAAGAGCATCAGACTCCCGTCGAGTTCGTCGATGCGGTCGGACGGCAGCACGATCGGGTTCACCCGGATGTCGCCGTTGCGGCAGAACGTGATCTTGTTGAAGCCGCCCATCGCCGCGGACACTTGGTCCTGCGAACCGACGAGTTCTTGGAGGAGGTTCTGCTCGACGTGGATCGACTCCTCCATGAGCTGCTCACGACCGATCATGCGGCCCTGCAGCGCATAGAGGGCGTGGAGAAGCCCGACCGTGAACGTCGAGCTCGATCCCATCCCGCTGCGCGCCGGCAGGTCCCCGACGTGGTGGACCTCGACGCCACGCTCGATGCCGAGATGTTCGAGCACGCTGCGGACGACCGGGTGCTCGATGTCGCCGAGTTCCTTGCGATTCTCGAGCTGTGACCAGACGACGCGGTACTTGTAGTCGAAGAACGGCGGCAGGTAGCGACACTGCAGGTAGCAGTACTTGTCGATCGTCGTCGCGACGACCGCACCACCGTGCTCTCGGTACCAAGCCGGATAGTCGGTTCCACCGCCGAAGAACGAGACGCGGAACGGGGTTCTGCTGATGATCATCGGACCTCCTCCCAATCCACGAGTTCGTGGATGCCATCGACGACGACGTCGGGCTCGCACTCGTTCGTGGCCTCTGTCTCCTTGCCGTATCCCGTGCGCACGAGCGCGGTCTTCGCGCCGGCGCGTCTACCGAGATCGATGTCGCAGGCCTTGTCCCCCACGACGACACACTCCGACGCCGCGTAGCCGAGCGTTCGGGTCGCCGACTCGAGCATCCCGGGCGACGGTTTGCGGCACTCGCACGAGTCGTCAGGACGATGCGGACAATGCCAGATGCCTTCGACGCGCACTCCCGCGCGGGACAACAAGTCGACGACGCGATCGTTGACCGCGTGCATGGCTGCCTCGTCGTAGTAGCCGCGGCCGATCCCGCTCTGGTTCGTGACAATCGCGATGCCATAGCCGCGTTGCTGGAGCGCGCGGAGCCCCTCCGCCGCGCCTGGCACCAGCTCGACCGCGTCCGGATCGGACAGGTAGTGCTTCTCCTCGATGACGGTTCCGTCGCGATCGAGGACGAGTAGCCCCGCGCGCTCGACCGGAACCGGCGACCCTGAGAAGAACGCCTGCGCTTGCGCGAACGACTCACGCGTGCCGATGTCGATGAACCGCCCGGTCGACGGGAACGCACGCAACGCGCCGCCGAGCCAGCGCGGCATCACGTCGTTCTCGAGCGACAGCGGCGATCGCGGCGACAGCTCGCGGAGCAGCTGCGTCGCAAAGTAGTAGATACCGGCGTTGATCCACCCGGGGCGCGCGAGGACGCGCTTCTCTTCGAACTCGGTGACGACGCGGTCCACGTCGAACCGCACGCAGCCGAATCGCGAGGCGTCGGAGACACGGACCGTGACGAACGCGCATGCCGCGCGGTTCTCGCGCGCATCGGCGAGGAACTCGCGCAGGTCGACGTCACTGAACGAATCACCATTCAAGACGACGACCTCGTCCGTCGTCACGAGCGGCGCGGCGTTGCGCAGCGCACCCGCGGTTCCGAGCTGGGTCCACTCGCGGGAGAACGCGATCTCCATCCCGTCGACGCCGTCGGCGAGCTCGCTCTCGACCATGTCACCGAGATGGCCGGTGCACAGGACGACCTTGCGCACGCCTTGCTCACGAAGCCAATCGAGCTGCCACCGCAAGAACGGCCGCCCCGCCACCTCGGCGAGAACCTTGGGTCGATCCGGAACCGAGTCCCGAAGCCGCGTCCCGAGGCCACCCGCCAGCAACAGTGCCGTCACTTCGCGCGGATCCTCGGCCCGGCTCGACCCGTTTGGCCGCACTTCACGCCCTTCGCTCATCGAAAGATCTATCGATGAGAACGGGTGTGCGCCTGAAGTCGCCTTGGGACCGGGATGTCAGAGTGTCGAGAATCTCGACACGGTCGCTTCGCTCGGGATCGCTCCGATCAGGCCTTGTCGCGCTCTTCCAACTTGGTTCGCGCCGCCTCGTTGCGCGACGCCTTGCTCCGCCACTCCGCGGCTCCGTCCGCGTCGCCGTTCGCCTCGGCGAGCTCGGCCAGCAGGTCCAGGAGATCGTCCGACCACGAGTAGTCCGCGATCGCACTCGCGACCTGCAGGGCCGAGTCCCGTCCGTCGACTTCTGCGATACGGCGCACGACGCCTGGCACGCGAGCCGACACGAGTGACCGAGCGTCGAGCATCTCGCGCTCGAGCGCGAACGCGCGGTCGTCCTCACCGTTCATCCGGATCGCATCGACGATCCACAGGCGATTGCGCGACGAGACGTCGGGCCAGGCCACGACCTCGTCGAGCAAGGCACCGGCCGCGTCCTCCGCGCCAAGAGCGTGCATCCGCACCGACACGAGACTCAGCATCCGCGCAGCCAGGTCGCGGTTCATCCGACGAGTCTCGACCCAGCTCTTCAGCTCGGTTGCGACACGCTCGTACCAACCGCGCGCGTCCTTCCACGTCCCCGAGTCGGCCGGGAAGAGCCGTCGCAGGTCGGCGTCACTCGCGCGACCGAAGCGCTCGTACTCCCGGAGGAAGAACGTGTACTCGACCTCGACGCCCTCCGTGGGCAGCTTGCACAAGCCGACCTCGAGGCAACGGACCGCGGCGTCGAGCTCGCCGGCTCGGGCGAGCAGAGACGCGGCGACGCGCGCGCTGTCGCGACGGAGACGGTTCTTGACGTCCACGATGCTCGCGCACAGCTCGCGGCAGCGCTCGAGCGCTTCGTCCGGACCTACGATGTCCTGCCAGATCTCGAGGACCGCGATTTCGTACTCGTCGAACCAGAAGCTGTCCTCGGGCTCGGCCCACGCGAGCGCGTCTTCGACGAGCGCGATGAGCGTCGACTTCTCGAGGTGCTCCTTGGCCGCATCGACGACCTCCTTGAGGTTGCCGATCCCGCGCCCGCGCAGACCCGCGATCGCGCACCACCGGTAGAGCAGCGCCGCCGCTTCGACCTCGCCCTGGCCTCCGTAGACCTTGGCGAGACGCAACACCTGCGCCGCATCGACGGGATCGACCGTGCGCACGAGCTCTTCGAGGACCGGCCGCGACCGCTCGAGATTCGCCTTCGCGAACTCGCGCCCCATGAGCTCGAGCAGCTGGACGTAGTGGGCGCGGTTCGCGCGCCCATCGGCCACACGCTTGAGAACGGCCTCGAAGACGGCCAGCTCATCGGCGCCATGCGTCGCGCCATGCAGCAGGCCATCGATCAGATTGCGATTGCTGTCGATCTCGAACGACGTCAGGGAGCGCAGCTGACGCTGCATCTCTGCCCGTCCGAACTCCGTCTCGCCGAGCACTTCGTAAGACTTGCGGCCTTCGACCGGCTTCGGCTCTTCGTCGGAGAACGCCTGCAGTCCGCCGCGCCGGCGCTTCGCTTCCGCGGCCTCGCGTTCGGCATCGTCCTTCTTCTCGGTCGGCCAGGTCTGCCAGCCACGAGAGCCGAAGCTACTCCGAATCACGGACGATCCGATCATCGTGATCATGACGCCGGGCGGGAACCGGAAGCCGGATCCGCCGAAACGCCACAGGCGTCGGAACTCGAGCCGCGCCGCGTCGACATCGGACTCCGCGAGCAAGTCACGCACGCGCGCGATCTTCGCTGGCGGGGTCTTCGTCGCGCGCGCGGCAGTCACGGCGGCGTTGTCGACGACAGCCTTCGGCTTGTCCTTGTCGATCGCATCGAGAACCGCGAGGGCTTCGACGTTGCGGTCCAACGACCGGAGCTTGCGGGCGAGCTGCTGCTGCAGTTTCTTGTCCTTCGGCAGAGCCTTCGCGAGTCGCTGCAGCTCCGCAAGCGCCTCGACGCGCTGGCCGGCACGGTCGAGTGCGCGCACGACCCGCTGTCCAAGCTCCCGATCCTTCGGGAACTTCTCGGCCGTCGCACGGATCTCTTCGAGCTGCCGCGATTCGTCCTCGATCTCGTCGACGAGCATCAGTCGGCGCAGCGCCATCTTCGGCGTCGGGTTCTCGATCTGGTCGTACGTCGCGAGGAACGCGTCGACGTGGGTCGGGAAGAACTGACGCGCGATGTCGGAGACGGTCGTACGCCACTCGTAGTCTTCCTCGACGTTCCAGCGCGGGCGGACGGCTTCGACGGCCATCTGCAACGCCGCGGCCTCGTCGCCCTTCTGCGCGAGAGCAACCGCGCAGAGGAATTTCGGCTGCCATTCGTCGGGCCGGACCTTCAGGACGGCTTCCGCAATGCGAACCGCCACCGCGAGATTCTCGGAGTTGTCCCGCAGCTCCGAGAAAGAGTGCGACAGGTATCGGAACGACTCCGTGTTGTCCGCGATCGCCGCGGGAATCGCGTCGATGAGGAACTCGGAGAGGTCGTCGCCGAGCGGGTCGCGGATCTCGGACGCGATCGTCAAGATGAACGAGAGCCGTTTGGTCTTGGCGATCTGCCCCCACCGCGCGCGGAGCACGGAGGCGCGCTCCTCGGCCGCGACCATCTCGAGCAGCTTGCCGAATCCGTACGGATACTCGAGCTCCGACTTCTCGATGAGCTCCGTGACCTGTTCCGCGGTCAGCAGCGGCTCCTCGTATCGCTTCTGCATCTGCGGGAGCATGTGCATGAACTCCCGCGCCTTCTTCATGTCCTTGGTGATGCGCGCGAGGAAGAACTCGTCGAAGCGACGGCGCGCTTCGGGACCGAGACCGGCGGCGCACTGGGAGTGCACGTTGGTGATCTCGTAACTCCGCTTTTTGGCGGCGAACATCGCGCGGATCCAGGCCTGCGACACGGCGAGTGCCGCCGTGTCGTTGCCGGCGGATCGAGCCGCCGTCAGCAGAGCCGGCAGGTGCGTGAGGTCCTTCTCACTCACCGACGTCAGGTCGGCTTTGAGAATCAGCGTGCCGATGCGCTCCGCGTCGTTCGCGACTACGGCCGGCAGCAGCAGGCTCGCGACCTGCCCGACGGGAATCGCGCGCGCGGGCGGCGCACCGCCGGCTCCGAACAGGTAGCGCAGCGGTTTCTTGATCCGCTCGGGCTGACCGCACTTCTCGACGAGCTCGCGCGCCGAGCCCGTCATGCCCCAGCGCATACGTTCCTTGCAGAGCGTCGCGAG
This sequence comes from Planctomycetota bacterium, assembly GCA_028281765.1. Taxonomy (GTDB): domain Bacteria; phylum Planctomycetota; class UBA1135; order UBA1135; family UBA2386; genus JANQJF01. The sequence goes on from JANQJF010000055.1 coordinate 82,159, forward strand.
GATCTCGTCGTCGTTCTCGAACACATCGACGATCTGTCGGTCCGCGTCGGCGACGAGATCGGGACGACAGATGGCGAACGCCATGCGGCGGCAGATCCCCGAGAGCTTTTCGAGCTTGGGGCTCTGCTCGAGCTTGCGCGTCTCGCCACCGGCCACCGCTGCGCGAAAGCGGTCGATCGTTTCTTTCAGCCGTCCGATCTGGCGACCGGCCTCCTCGACGACTTCCGCATCGCCCGGTGCGGTGACGAGCATGCCGGTCACGGCCTGATCGAGGTAGCGACCCGTGTCGTCGACGTTCCGAGCGAAGAAGAACATCCGGTCGTTGTTCTCGTCCGGCTTCTTGTTCTTGTCGCTCGCGATCGGCAGGCGATCGACCATGAGATCGACGGCGCGGCGGTAGAGATCGAACGCGACCCCGTCCCGACCGACCTGCTCTTCGAGACCCGCGACCTTGACGAGCAGGCTGATGTCGCCGGGGTTGCCGAGCAGCACCTGCTTGTACGTGCGCAGCGACTGCCGGAGGTAGCCCGCCGTCTCGTACAGCCCCGCGACCTGCCGGCGGAACGCCGCGTAGTCGGCGACGTCGCGCGCGAGGTCGAACGTCTTGACCGCGTTGGAGATCTCATCGGCGTCCAAGAACGCCTGCCCGAGATCGAGGTAGACCTGCGGCGGCACTACTTCTGAGAGCGAGACGAGGCGGCGACCGTACGCGAGCTGCTTCTGGCTGTCGCCCTGAGTGCGACGATCCCCCTTTGCGAGCTCCATGAGCTCGCGGAGGATCGAGGGGCGCCGGCCACCTGCGATCGCGAGCGAACCCTCGAGCGCATCGAACATGCCATCGCGGTTCTTCAGCTCGTCGGACAAGTCCGAGAGGAGCTGATAGAGGTACATCTTGTCGTGGCGCCCGGCGATCCGCTCGAGCGTGACCCGGCGCGCCCATTCGAGCACCGGCGGCGGCGCCTCCATGTTGAGGAGTCCGTCGATCGCGATCGTGAACAGGTCGTCCTTCTCCGCGGTCTCGGCGATGTGTTGGAACATGCCGACCGCGCGCTTCGTGTTGCCCGCCTCCTTGAGCAAGTTCGCGAGCAACAGGTAGATCTCGATGCGGTTCGGATGGGTCGCGATGCCGCGCTGGTAGCAGCCGATCGCCTCATCGCGGAGCCCGGCCAGGGCGAGGACGCCGGCCTCGAACTCCGCGCTGTCGAACCCTTCTTCGGCTTGTCGAAGTCGCTGCAGCACGTCGCGCGCCTCGTCGGGGCGGCCGCGCTCGAGCTGACTCATGACGAGGCTCCGCAGGTAGTCGACCTCGCCCTCGGGGTCGAGCTCCATGAGCTGGCGCACGGTGTCCTCGTAGCTCGCGTAGTCGGTGCACGCGAGGTAGACGCGGGCCTTCTCCTGCATCGCCTCGATGTCCTTGCCACCGCTCTGGCGGAAGAACTCATCGATGACCTCCGCCGCGGACACCGGGTCGTTGACCTTGGTGTAGAGGCGAACGAGCAGACCGCTGTCCTGCTTGTCGGCTTCGCCGCGAGCGAGTCGCGACTCGAGCTCGACGACGATCTTCGCGATCTTGCCGAGACGCGCGGCGACCGTCATCAGACGGTCCTCGACGTAGCGACGACGCGCGACCGACTTGACGCGACGCCACAGCTGGAACCACCGCTCCATCGCCGTCTCGTCGTCCCCGACCTGGGAGTAGAGCCACGCGAGACGGATCTCGAGATCCTCGGCGAGTCGCGCTTCGCCACGCGCGGTGCGCAGGCCGTCGATGATCTCGATCGCGCGATCGAGCTTACCGAGCTGTTCGAACGCTTCGGAAAGCGCCGCGCGATCCGGCGAATCCGCCGGCGCCATCTCGTGCATCCGCTCGAGCGCGGCCTCCGCCTCGTCGAGTCGTCCGCGCGCGCGGTTCGAGGACGCGAGCAACAGCAGCGCGGGGTGACGGCTGCGATCATTGCGAATGCAGATCTCGGCCGCCTCGGTCGCGACGTCGTCGAGGCCGAGCTCCATCGCGGTGGCGGCGACGCCGAGAAGCTGGCCGTGCAGCGACTCGTCGCGCAGGCACGGCTGCCAGACCTCGCGCGCCGAGTCGACGTCCCCGTGCTCGAGGAAGAATCGACTCAGACCTTCCCGCCAGGTCAGACTCGACGGATCGGCCGCGATGAGCTCGCGATAGGTCGAGATGAGCTCGTCATCACGGCCTGCCTCGCGATACATCTCGATCAGCTCCCGCTGCATGTCGACCGTGAACTCCGATCGCGCCGAGCGGAACAGCGCGACGGCCTCGTCGACGCGGCCGGTCTCGCGCAGGAGGTCGATCCACACCGCCCGGGTCTCCTCGTCGAGGGTCTCGGCCGCGGAGAACCGCTTCATCAACTCTTCGAGCGAATCGTGTCGACGATGCGCTTCGACGAGGACGGACAACGCGTAGCTGCGATCCCGACGCAACTGCGCCGCTTGGACGGCGCGCCACGCGTGCTGTTCGGCCTGCTCCAGCTCGCCGGCTTGGATCGCCCACGTCGCGACGCGCACTTCGTCGCGGAAGCGACGCGTGCCCTCGCCACCGACTTCGAACAGCCCGCACGCGTCCTTCGGCCGTCCGAGCAGCGCGAGCACGTTCGCCGCGCGGTTGCGGACCGACGCGTCTCGACCCTCGGCTTGGGCAAACTCCACGAGCGGGGCGGACTCCGCGTCACCCTGCGCGCGCAGGGCGAGCAGCGCGAGTCGCAGCCGGACGAACGACTCGGTCGCCTCGTCACATTCGAGTTCGAGAACTTGGCGATACTCGGCTTCCGCGTCCCGCGTGTTGCCCGTCGCCTCGAGCAGGCGGGCGCGCCGCACGCGCGTCATCGCATCGGCGCGGTGCTCGATCGCCCCGTCGACCGCACGCTTGGCGGCGGACAACCGGCCGTCCCGCCAATTGACGAAACCGAGAATCCATCCGGCGTGCGCGGCTGTCGCCGCGTCGTCGCTCTTGGCGCGATCCCGGAGTTCCCCAAGCAGCGGCCCGACGCCACCGTGTTGTTTCGTGCAGGCGTCGAACAGCGCGTCGTACCGCTCCGACCAGGGCTGCGTCAGCGCGGCGCCGAGCGCGTCGCGCACCTCGCCCGCGAATTCCTGCGCGGGTGCCAGCGTCGCGCACCACGCGAGCGACATTCCGAGAACGAAGTTCCTTGCGATCATCGTCATGCGAAGGCCGGCAGACGCCGGAGCAACAGTTCGAGCAGGAAGAGGAGCAGAGCGACCGCGAGCAGCCACGGCGCGAACTCGAGGACGGCGACGGAGCCTGTCGCATCCCCGGCACGTAGTCGGCGAGAACCAAACGAGGCCAAGTTCGCCTTCGACCCGCCGGTGAGGTCGGCAAGAGCAGAGAGTGGGAACGACCGCTCGGGGTCCGTCTGCAGTTCGGACGCAATCCCGTCGTTCGGCGGCGACACGAGTCGACGACCCTGCGCACCAGCGATGACGCGGTATGCGTCCGAGGCGACGACGGATGCGCGCGCTTCGAACGAGTCCTCGGACCGCTGACGGAACGGTAGCACCGCGCCGACTCGGCCATCGCGTTCGACGACGTGCGCGACCGGGTCGCCGCCACCCGCCGTCCGCCGCGTCGCGTGCACGACCACCTCGTCTCCTCGGCGTTCGATGCGGTAGGCGAACGGATCCGTCGAATCGCGCGCCGTGCGCGAGGCGACGCGCGCGACGAACGCACCGAAGTCGGACCAGTCACTCCACGAGGCCGTGCCGGGGCCGGTCATCTCCGTCGCCAGCGCGGTGACGCGACCGAGACCGTGTCGCCACGTCGCGAGGACGGGCGCGCGGTTCGCGACGGTCTCGAGCAGCGTGCTCGCACCAGGCCGCGATCGCGTCTCGACGTAGCCCTGGACCGGTGGAACCGAGCCGCGCTCCACCTCTCCCCACCAGCCGCGACCACCGCGGGTCTGCACGGCGTGCGTGCCCGCACGATACGCCGGCAGCTGCGCGCTCGCCGGCTGCTTGAGCAGGAGCTCGGGGATGCTGAAACGGTTGGGCACGTTGTAGAAGCGGCCCTTGCCCCAGTTGGCCAAAGACACGAGGAATTCGCTGTGCGCCTCCGGGCCGACGAGCACGGTCGACACGTTGATGCCGCGATCGGCCATCTTGCGCAGGAGCGGCTCGAACGCGCCGGACTCGACGCCGCCGTCGGTCAGGATCAGCACGTGCTTGTAGCGCGTCTGCACGTTCTGCAGCCCGTAGAATGCCTCTTCGATCGCCGGCAGGATGACCGTGCCGCCGCCCGAGTCGAGGCGATTGAGCGCGCGCTGCAGTTCGATCAGGTTCGACGCCGGCTGGATCGGCGCCGCCCATCGTTTGGCGCCGTAGAACTCGACGATGCCGACCTTGTCGTGCGGCAGGAGCCGCTTCATCGCGAGCCGGGACACTTCCTTCGCGAGCGTGACGCGCATGCCACCCATCGAGCCGGAGGTGTCGATGATCAGAACCAGCGTCGTGCTCGGATCCCGCTTCTCTTCCTTCTGCACGAACTCGACGGGAAGCGCGGCCGAAATCGGAGTGTCGTGATAGCCACCCGGACCGAACGAAGCCCGACCGCCCGCGAACACGAGGCCGAGCCCGCGATCGGCGACGGCCGAAACCACCTGTTGCTGGAACGGCTCCGGCAGCGAAGCCGCCGGACGGTCGTCGAGCATGACGACGTCGTAGCCGTCGGTCGGCAAGCCACCGTCTCCGACCGAATCCCGGACGTCGAGCTCGAAGCCACCACCGAGCAGTTCGCGCACCCGCGCGCCGCTGCCCTGGATCCTGCCACCGAGATACAATGCACGAATCGGATCCTGCACCGCGAACTCGGTCGCGATCGCGTCGTTGTCTTGGTATCGATCCGCCGCGCACACGACGGCGGCGCTGACCGGCAGAAAACCCGCTTCGGCCGGCTCGAACTCGAACGCGAACACGGCGCGCTCCGTGACGGTCGCCGTCTGCGGATCGGCGAGCGCTCCATTCGGGCCGGACACGCTGACCGTCACTTCTCCCGAGCCGATGACCTCGACGTGCAGCTGCGCCGTCGCACCGACGCGCAACTCTTCGACTGTGCGAATCGCGACCGGATAAGCGTCGTCCGCGCGACGCTCCAGTTCGACGGTGTGAACCACGATGCCGCGCGACGTGAGGGCCTGCGTCGCAGCCCCCCAGTCGCGAGCCGTGCTCGCTCCGTCGGACAGGACGCACACCGCGCCGCGACAGCCCTCGGGAATCGCCGCCGCCGCAACCGCGAATGCCCGCCCCAGGGACGAGCCGTCGCGAGCGACCAGCGGCGTCGACTCGAATCGTCCGTCCGCAGGCCCCGCGCGACCGACGTCGACGCGCACCGCGCGCGCCGAACCCGGCAGCCGTGCCAGCGCGCGGTCGATCGTCGCGTCGAGTCGCCCGAGTTGCGCATTCGCAATGCTCTCCGAACGATCGACGACGAACACGTGGTACTCGCGATCGTCGGACGTGAACGCGATCGGCTGCGCGATCGCGACGATCAGCGCGCCGAACACCAACGCGCGCAGCGCGCCATGCCATGCGCGGTCGAGGCGCCGCGGCACGAACCAAACGAGCGGCAGCGCGAACAGCGCGAGCAGGACAATCGGATGCAGGAATCGGATGTCCATTACGGCATCCTCCCGGTGCGGTGGAGGCCCCACTCGACGCAGAGCAGCAGCAGTGCGACTACCGCCAGCACGACCGACCAGTCCGCGGGCGCACCCGGCACGCTCGCGTGGACGTCACCACCGACATCGTCAGCCGTGAGAACCGACCGCGTGTCGAGCAAGGCCGCGACGAATGGTGCGTCGTCCGAATCGGTGCGATACGCACCGGCCGCGCCCGGGACGAAGCTCGCACCGAACGACGCGTGCACGTGACCGTCCTCGGTCGTCGCGGTCGCCGCGAAGCCCGCCGGCTCACCCGCGGCAATCCACTCATGCCAATCGGACTCACGAGCCAGCCAGCGCACGGACGACGCGACGAACAGCGGGAACGCGCGCGAACGCGTGAAGTCGAAGCGTTCGGTCAGCAGCTCGTCCCAGACGCGAACCGACCGACCCGTTCCGACTTCGGCGCCGATCGAGATCGGTCGCGCCGCGGCATCCGCGAGCGACATCGCGTCGATCTGATCGAGCCCCAGCTCCGGCAGGAGCGTGATCAGCCGCTCGGCCGAATCGATCGAGGCGCCGTCGACGACGACGAACGTGTGGTCGTCTTCGGCGATGGGACCGAACGCGATCGACGGACCCTCGAGACTCTCGTCGGACTGCCGCACGACGACGTCCCACGGCGCGCCCGCGACGAGTTCGATGGCGGCATCCGCCGCGAGCGCTCGTCGCAGAGCCGGTCCGACCGCAGCCGTCACGCGCACGCGAATGCGCCGGCGCTCGGGCAATCTCAGCTCCGCGACGTCGTCGAAGCCGACAGGATCCGCGCCATCGATGCGTGCTTCGAGCAATCCGCCGCTGCACGGCACGTCGCGCCACTCGTATCGCGCACCACCATCGAAAGCGTCGGGATCGAGCCGCGTCGTCGCGCCCGCATCGATGCGCACGAACACGGGACCCGGCCGCGGGCCTCGCGTTTCGACGAACAGGTCACAGCAGTCGTACTGACCCGAGGCGGCCTCGGTGACCGCGAGAGCCGCGAACGCACGGTTGCCGCGCAGCTGCTCGAACGCGCACGGGAATCGCTCGACCGACAGATTCTCGGGCCAGCACGCTCGGACCGCGTCGGAGAACGGCGGACCGCCGAAGACCCACGCGTGCACGAGCTGGTCCGGATCCGAGGCCGTGTCGCGCATGTGGCGCGCGACACCACTCGGCGCGGCAACCGGCCGCACCCCTTCCAGTCGGCGCGCGAGCAGGTTCACGCTCTCGCCCGGCATCAGGACGGTCGAGGCGCGCGCACCGACGACGTGCACGGTCGTCGAGCCACGCGGCAAGCTACGCACGGTCTCGGCCGCGGCGTCACACGCCTGCGCGAATCGATCACCCGCCGCCATTCCGGCCGACGCGTCGATCCAGACGTGATGCGCGACACGGCCGTCACTGCCCGTCTCCGGATCGGCGATCGCGAGCCACATCGCACCCGCGATCACGAGCACGAGAAGATACGCCCACAGGTGCCGGAATCGCTCGACGAGCGTGCGCGCGCGCGCTTCTTCGACCGCCTCCTGCCAAAACATCGTCGTCGGCACGCGCAGGTCGCGATGCCGAACGCGCAGCCGCTGGAGCGCGAACAGGGCGCCGGCGATCGCCACGAGCCCGAACAGAGTCGGCCAGAACGAAAGGTTGGCAAAACTCATGGCCGGTACGCCCCTCCCTCGAACAGCGTCGCGAGCTGCTCGACGATCGGTCGGTCGACGTCGACGCGGACGAGGCCGGCGCCGCGACTCTCGGCGAGCTCGGTCAGCTGCGTGTCGAACCGATCGTATGCCGCGCGGTAGCTCTCGAGCACGGCGGGCGTCACCGACACGTTCTCGACGGTGTCCGTCTCGCAGTCGACGAGCCGTAGGTCACCGCGGACGTCCGGCTCGCGATCCGTCTTGCGCACGAGCTGCACGAACAAGAGGCTGTGCCGCAGGCTCGCGAGCTCCTCGAAGATCGGCTCGAGCCCGTTCGGATCGAAGAAGTCGGAGACGATCGCGACGAGGCCTTGGCGCAGCTTCGTCGCGCGCAGCGTGCGAATCGCCGCCGCGAGGTCGGTGCGACCACCCGGCTCGAGATCGGCCAACGCCTGCGCCAAGAACATCGTCCGGTCCTTGCCGGAAGTCGGCCGCACCGCGAAGTCGAGCTGCGTGTGGAACGGGAAGACGCCGACCGTGTCGTGCTGGCCGAGCGAGATCGCCGCGAGCGCGAGCGTGGTCCGCAAGCCCGCGAGCGCGCGCGGCGTCTCCTCGAGATACATGCTCGCGGACACGTCGGGCAACAGGTAGAGCGGCAGGTCCTCGAGCTCTTCGAACTGCCGAAGGAACACGCGGTGCAAACGCTGATAGATGTTCCAGTCCACGCCGCGCAGGTCGTCGCCCGGTGCGTAGGGACGGAAGTCGCGGAACTCGAGGCCGTGGCCGAGATCCTTCGAGCGCTGCTCGGCGAATCGACCACCATGCGCGACGCGACGGGCGATCACCCGCAGTCGCTGCACTTCCTCGAGAAACGCGGCGTCGAAGAGGTCTTCGAGACCGATGGAGCTCACCGTCATCGCGGTTCGATCAGTTCGGCGAATGCGGACGGGCGACGTTCTCGAGCACGGCCGAGACGACGTTGTCCGGCGTGACCCGATCCGACTGCGCGCGGAAGCTCGTGAGCACGCGGTGACGCAGCACCGGCATCGCGATCTTCGCGATGTCGTCGCAGCTGACCGCGAAACGGCCGTCGAGCAGCGCCTGGACCTTGCCGGCGAGCATCAGGCTCTGCGCGCCGCGCGGACTCGAGCCGAGCGAGACGTAGTCCTCGACGAGCTTCGGCGCGTAGGCGCTGCCCGGCTGCGTGCCCATGATCAGGCGCACGGCATACGAACGCACATGCTCGGGAACCGGCACCGCGCGGACGGTCTCGCGCATCGCGCGGATCTCCTCGCCGTTCGACACCGGCTTGACCTCGACCTCGGTCGCTTCGGTCGTGCGCTCGAGGATCTGGTGATACTCCGCCTCGGACGGATAGCCGACGACCAGCTTGAACAGGAAGCGATCGAGCTGCGCTTCGGGAAGCGGATACGTGCCCTCTTGCTCGACCGGGTTCTGCGTCGCCATGACGCAGTACGGCTCCTCGAGTTGGATCGTGCGCCGGCTGACCGAGATTTGCCGCTCCTGCATCGCTTCCAGCAGCGCCGACTGCGTCTTCGGGGTCGCGCGGTTGATCTCGTCGGCGAGGACGAGGTTCGCGACGAGCGGCCCCTCTTGGAACATCAGTTCGTGACCACCACCTTCGGTGTCGACGAGCACCGACGTGCCCTGGATGTCCGCCGGCATCATGTCCGGCGTGAACTGGATCCGGGAAAACTGCAGATCGACCGCTTCGCCGAGGCTGCGGACGAGCATCGTCTTGCCGAGACCCGGCACGCCTTCGAGCAGCACGTGGCCGCCGGCGAGAAGTGCAGTCAGCACGCCTTCGATGACGTCGGCCTGGCCGACCATCATCTTGGCGACTTCGTCGTGGATCGCGTCGTACGTGGTCCGGAAGCGCGAGGCCTGGTCGCGGGCGGCCGCGGCGTCTTGGGGAGGGGTCATGGGCGACTCGGGGGAGGGGTCAGGAAATACTTGCGAATGACGGCGCGCATCGCGGCTTCGAGGTCGAGCCGGTTCAGCGCGCCGATCGGGCGCTGGCGCGGCGCGCGCGACTCGGCGGCCACGGGCTCGGAGTTCTCGGCCTTCGGCTCGATGCGCTCCTGGGTGATCTTGGTCTTGCCACGGTTCGGCTGGCCCTTGATGCGGTCGGGGACCGGGACACCGAGCACGAGCGAAGCGACGCCGCGGGACTTCTTCTGTTCGGAAGGACCGCCGCGCCCGTTCGCGTCGGGGTTCTTGCGGTTGCCGAAACCGATGCGCAGGTCACGGTTCACCGGAGGCTTGCGGTCGCGGAGGTTCGGCTGGATGCCGCCGCGCGACTCTTGCTCGTCCTCTTCGTCCTCGATCTCGTCGTCGTCCTCGACGGCCTCGTCTTCGGGGTTCGTCACCTGGTCCTTGCTCGACCAATCCGAACTCGCGGGGTTCTTGTTCGAGCCACGCGACGATCCCTTGCCGGCGGTCGTGCCCGAGTCCTCGGACTGCTGCTTCTTCGGCGGCGGGTCGCCGTCGGGCTGCGGCTTGGGCGGCGTCGGCTTCTTCTTCTTCGCCGGCACCTTCTGCTCTTCGACCTTCGCCGATTGCCCCTGGTTGGTCGGCGCGGCCTTCGAGTTGCTCGCGCCCTGCGACGAACTGGCCTCGGCCGGCCGCCCGGCGCCAAGTCGACCGCGCGTCTCTTTGACGTCGTCGCCGACCTCGCTCTCGTTGCGGGAGTCCTCGGAGTCGGCGGCGTCGCCACGCGGCTCGTTGTTCGGCTGCACCGGGTCGATCGGCGGCGGCTCGGACGAGTCCGACTCGTCGCCCGCTGCTCCGCGCGCGACGCCGGTGGTGCGCACGTCGTCGCGACCGCCGTCGTCACCGTCGCGATGGAAGCCTGCCGGCGCGAGCCAACACGCGATCGCGATCAAGGCGACCGCGACCAGGACCCGCGGCCACTCGATCCGCACTTCGGGCGCGCCTTCGAACCGTTGCAGCTGCGCCGCCCGCGCGCGTTCGAGATGCTGCTCGGCATCCTCGATCGCCGCGGCGACGAAGCCGTCGCGGTCGGCACGGCCGAGGAACTCGTCCGCCGTGACGAGCCGGCCCTGCAGGGACGCCGCGTCATCGACCGCCGCGAGAGCATCCCGCCGATCGACGGCCCGTCGCGACGCGACGACCATCTGCACGACGAGCACGACGCCCGGGATCCCGAGCAGGAACAGCGCCAGCTCGCCCCAGCCACGCGCACCCACCGAACCGGCACCCGCGGCTCGCAAGACTTCGAACGCGAGCAGCACGACGGGACCGATCCACGCGGTGCGAACCGCGGCGCGCACCGCGTCGGGCCACACTCTCCGGAGGCGCCAGCGCCGAATCGGCGACGCGGCGCGGTCCGCGAGCGACTCGAGTTCTCGACCGAGTGAGTCGTGCGTCACTTGCCCTGCTCCTCGGGAACGGTCACCCGGACCTGCTTCGCCTGCAGAATCTCGCCCGTGCCGGTGTCCCGCACGAACGCGACGACGGCGAGCTGCTCGGGATCGAGGTCCATGGAGATCTTGACGCACGAACCGACGCCGTCCTCCATGAGCTCGTCGAGGTAGGCCTCGTTGCGCGCCTTGACCTCGGCGAGCGCCATCGTGAACGGCAGCTTCATCTCGTCGTTCGCGTCCGGACGGAAGCGCTGGCCAGCGAGCGACTTCGTGAGGCAAGCCCGCGCGACGTTGCGATGGATGACGATCTCGCTCCGTCCCGGGAACATGACCCCGCGCTCGACCAGCACGAGCTGGACGCGCGCGCGGTCGTCCGGACCGCTGACCGTGGCCGAACCGCTGACCGCACCGCCCTCGAACTTCGCCTCGAGCTCGATCTCGTACTCCGACTCTTCGCCGAGCGCGTCGACGATCGCCTCGCGGCAGCGGTTGTAGATCTTCTCCTTGTCGCGCCACTTGCCGGCGCCGGGCGCCTGACGCACGCCGTTGATCCGGTGTTCGAGCGGGCGCGCATTCATCACGGCGCCACGCTCGACACCCATCTCGATCGTCAGCGGCACGAGCTCGGGCTCGAGCAGATGCCACGTGATGAACGCGGCGTGCTCGTTCGTGAAGTGACTGACGAGGCCATCGTTCGCGAGCGCGCCGCCGATCGATCCGCCGCGCGTGGCATCGCCGAGGTTCGCATTCGTGAAGAACTCCACGAGCGCCACTCGGTTGGTCTGCGCGTCCGCGTCCGGCTCGTAGCGCATCGCCGCGCCGAACGCGTGCGTCTTGCCTGCCGTCAGCTTCTCGATCAGGTCGACCGACATGCGCTCGGAGCCGTCCATCCGGCCCTGCAACCGATGCAGGGCCTCCAGCGCCTTCGGGCCGCTGTCGGGCTTGATGACCGCCTGGACGTAGCGCGAATACGCGCGGCGCAGCCGATCTTGCGACTCGTAGAAGCGGCCGAGCTGGTAGTTGATCATGCCGTCTTCGGGCAGACCGAAGGCCGCCGACAGCAGGTGCTCCCAGGCTTGGTCGCCTTCCCCGGAGTCGAGCTGCAGCTCGCCGACCTGCGCGTGCAGCTTGTGCACCGAGTTCGGATAGCGATCGGTGCGGCCAGCCGGGATCCCGATCTCGCCCGCGATCACCGCGAGCGCCGGCTGGTCGAGCTCACGCAGCGCCTTGAGCTGGTCGAGCATCGCGGTCGCGCGTAGGTCTTCGGGATAGGTGTTGAAGATGCACTCGAGCGCGAGCTTGCACGGCTCGGGATCCGCGTCCTCGTCGAGGCGCATCGCGAGCAAGCGATCGGCGGCTTCCCGGCTGAGGCGTTCGTTCGGGTACTTCTTCAGGTAGGTGGCGAGCTCGTCGGAGTCGTCCTCGGCGAGCGCGCGGAAGAACGCGAGGTCCTGCTCCGGAAACTCCGCCGGCGCCGTCTGCGCGAACCGCGCGACGCGGTTCACGCGATCGACCTCGACGCGGAAGCGTTCGAGCAGATTGAGCCCCATCATGCCCCCGACGCCATCGGGATGGACCTGCGCGATCTCCTCGGGCCGCAGAGCGACGAACTTCGCGAGGTCGATGTCGTCGATGCGCACCGCACCGACATCGCCGGCGGGCTTGCCGAATCGATCCGCGATCTCGACGTTGACGAGCGTGTCCATGCGCGCGGTGCCGATCGCCATCGCGCCGGGCGCTCCGTCCGTGAAGCGCAGTGGCACCCAGGCGAGATCGTTGACCTCGGTCAGCGGCACAACGGTTTGTCCTTCGACCTCGGCACGCGCGTCGGGATCCTCGGGTCGCGGGTCTCCGACGTGCAGGAACCCGTTCGCGAGATCGAAGACGACGAAGTACTGCGAGAGGATCTCCGCGCCGATCGTGCCGGCCGCGGCGTTCTCGCCGAGCTCGACGCTGTGGTACTTCGTGAAGTCGTCGTAGAAGTCCTCGTCCCCGTGCTCACGCCGGTCGACCGTGATCTCGAAGTCGCCGAGGTGGACCGTGATCGGAATCGTCGTCCCGTCGGGATTCTCGCACTTCAGTCCGTTCGCAAGCTGGTTGTGCAGCTGTAGCGCGCACTTCGACTCGTACTCGACGAACAGGTTGATCGGCAGTCGGCGGCGAGACGTCGAGACCTCGCAGTCGACGACGAGCTTGCCCTCGATCATCTTGACCGGCACGCGCGCCAACGGCTCCGACTGGGCCGACAGCGGGATCGGAACGATGCATGCGAGCGCCACGAAAACGCGGCGTGCGAGGTGGCGGAAGGTCATCTCGAACTCCTGGCCTGCGCGGGCGCAGCCGTTGCGGCAATGCGCCCAGAGGGGTGGTGTCCCACACTACCAGGCTGGCCCCGCGGATGTAGTGGGAGCCCTCAGATTGGCGCGATTCGCTGCGCCAGATCTGGCCGCGCGGCGCGCGCCGACCGCGGTGAAGCAGCGGCGCGCCGGCGTCGCGCGTCTAGTCGGTGCGCACCTCGCCGGTGATCTCACCGAACGCCCAGGTGTCCTGCTTCATCTCGACGGCAATCTTGGATTCAGTCGGCACGCTCACGGCGGCCGGAACGAAGCCCTTGCCTCAACAGGAGCCGGGGAAGATCGCGGTCGCGACCGTCTCCCCGCCCACCTTGACTTGGAAGGTCGGCGACTTGCCGACCGGGTTCCAGTTCACGTATTCCTCGCCGGAGTCGCCGAAGTACCAGACCTGGTCCGGCCGGAACTCGACCTTGCCGCCGTCGCGCTGATACGCGAATTCGGCGCGCGCCGGGCCGCCCCAGTCGAGCTTGCAGGTCGAGTCCTCGGTCACGACGAGGTCCTTGGCGCCGCCGCGGCGCACGGACACGGTCGTTTCGCCGAGGCCGATGCTGCCGGAGTGGATGCGATAGGTGCCCGTCGGAACCTTGGTCACGCCGCGCGCCAGGTCGAACGACAGGTCGCCGTCCTGGCTGCGCACGATCGCCGACAGCAGCTTGCCCTTGGTCGTGAGCGCCGACGACAGGTCGAGCGTGCCGACGCTGCCCGAGTACGGCTGCAGCGCGACCTTGACTCCGTCACGATCGACGTCGAACGACATGACCTTGCCGCCGATGCTGATCGCCTTCGACAGGAACGTCGCGGTCTTGCCACGACCGACGATCATCGCGTCGATGCCGTAGTCGTCGAACCGGCCGTTGCCGTCCTGGTCGAACAGGCGGACCTTCTGGCCGTCGACCTTGCCCTGCCGCACGCACGACGAGGCGTAGTGCCAACCACCGCCGCGATTCGCGAGCCGGACGGCGTAGCGGAAGCCGTCCTTCTCGAGCTTCACGAAGCCGGCCTTGCCCTGGACGGTGACGTTGGTCTTGCCATCGCCGTCCGTATCGATCGCCAGGCCCGTGCCGTCGCGCTCCGCGACGAACGTGTGACCCGCGAGCTCGATCGCCGAGCCGACCTTGACGAATTGCTCACTCGGGAGCGCGAACTGCCACTCTCGGTGGCTGCGATGCTTGAAGTCGATGGACTCGACCACGGCCTGAGCCGTGAGACTCGAGGCGATCGCCAAGCCAATCCATGCGTATTTGGTCATGACCGGTATCCTTCGCGCGGGGCGCTCCTCATCGGATCGGCCCCGAGCAGGGGGTGCGTTGACGGAATCCGAGTGTAGCGGCCCCGGCCGGGCGGCGGGCCGCCCGATTCGCCGCCGACCCGAGAATCTCGTAATCTCTTTGCACACACCCCGTAGGGCACACCGTCCCCATGGTTCCGAACCCTGACGCCGCCGCACCCGGCCCCTCCGGCTGGGAAACGTTCTACCGCGACTTCCGCAAGCCAGACTACATCCCCGGCTACGAGATCCAGACCCAGCTCGGCTCCGGGGCGTTCGGCCTGGTCTACAAGGCGAAGAAGGCCTCGATCAACAAGGCCTACGCGATCAAGTTCTTGAAGGTCGACGACGCCGAGGTGCGTCAGGCGGTCCTCCGCGAGCTCGACTCGGTTCGCCACTTCGCTCAGGTCGACCACCCCAACCTCGTGTCGATCGAGGACCAGGGCAGCGTCGACGGCATCCCGTACATCGTCATGGCGTTCGGCGGCACCGACACGCTCCGCCATCGCATCGACAGCGGCGAGCTCGACCGCGACAAGGCGCTGCATCTCTTTGGCCAGGTGTGCCGCGGGGTGCAGGCGCTCCACGAACACTCGCTCGTCCACTTCGACATCAAGCCCGCCAACGTCTACCTCAACGGCGACGTCGCCCGCGTCGGCGACTACGGCCTGTCGAAGCTCGTGACCGACTCTCGCAACTCCCTCTCGATGGGACGCGGCACGCCGTACTACATGGCGCCCGAGATCATGCGGCGCAAGGGCGACGGCCGCAGCGACATCTACGCTCTCGGCGTGATGCTCTACGAGATGCTGTGCGGCGAGCCGCCGTTCCGCGGCGACTCGGAATGGGAAGTGCTGCGCAAGCACGAGGAGGCAACGCCCGAGTTCCCCGCGTCGATCGGCGAACCGGAGCGCGGCGTGATCGCGCGCGCTCTCGCGAAGAATCCCGAGGACCGCTTCGAATCGGTCGGCGAGATGCTCGCAACTCTGCAGGGCGCCTCGATCGAGGCCGGCGTCGCGATCGGCGCCGCCGCGCCGCGGGAGCCGGAACGGTTCACCGGACCGGTGGCGGCGCCGGCGGCAGCCAAGGATCCGTTCGACGGCGCAAAAATCGGCTACCCACGGCCGAAGGCAAAGCCCTACTCGATCGGCGTCGGCGCGACGTTCCTGGGATGCGGCGGGTTCTTCTTCTTGTTCGTCGCGTTCTTCCTGTTCTCGGCGAACGACGCCACTCCGAGCGCACCGACGCCGCAGAGGAGCATGCGCCCCAACCTGCCGCCCCACGCGAGCATCCGCGAAGCGCTGGGCCAAGCGACCGGCGACGCCCGCGCGCGCTTCGAGTCGATCCTGTCGCAGATTCCGCCCGAGATGAAGCAACGCCGTGAGTTCACCAAGGTGTTCGTGCGCCTCGTCGGCGACGAGCTCGACGAGTTCCTCGAGGTTCTCGACGGCATCAAGACCCGCTCCGCGACCGGGTGGGCTCAGTCACTGCGCCTCGGCGCGGGCCGCTCCGTCGATCTCGGCGGCGCAACGCTGCACCCTCCACCGCCGAACACGACCGTGATCCGCGACTACGGCAACGGTCGCTGAGAGCTGCCAGGCTCCATGCCCTACGACCCCGAACGCCACGGCCCGGAGCGCATCGTCGGCCCCGGCTTCTTCGAGAAGGTCTACGCCGTCGTCCAAGAGGTGCCAGCCGGCCGCGTCACGACCTACGGTGATATCGCCGAAGCGCTCGGCATGCGCTCCATCGCGCGCAAGGTCGGCCACGCGCTCGCCGGCCTGTCGCACGACCGCGACGTGCCGTGGTTCCGGGTCGTGAACGCACAGGGCGCAATCAGCCGCCCGCTCGATTCGGGCCACGGTCGCGAACAGGCCGAGCGCCTGCGCGCCGAGGGAATCGAGGTGAGCAGCAATGGGAAGATCCAAGACTTCACTCGAGTGCGGTTCGTCCCACAGCACTAGCTGGCTAACGTGCCCGCATGAGCCTGCCCCCCGCATACGACGTCTTCGCCCTCGGCTACGGATGCATGCGCATCGCTGCGGATCCGAACCGCGGTCGCGCTGCGGTGCGCGCGGCGTTCGAAGCGGGCTACCGCGTCTTCGATCACGCGGACATCTACGGCGGCGGCGCGAGCGAGGAAGTATTCGCGGACGTCATGCACGACACGAGCGGCATGCGCGACGCCATCGTGCTCCAGACCAAGATCGGGATCCGCGGGGACCCCGCGCGCTACGACTTCGATCCGGACTATCTGACCGAGGCCTTCGACGGCTGCCTCCGTCGCTTGCGCGTCGACCACGTCGACGTGCTGCTGCTGCACCGCATCGACCTCCTCGCAGATGCCGCCGCGGTCGGCGCCTGGCTCGATCGCGCGTGTGCCTCCGGCAAGACGAAGCACGTCGGCGTTTCGAACTGCACGCCGTCGCAGCTCCGCATGCTTCAGGCGCACTGCGCGCAGCCGCTCTGCGCCAACCAGGTCGAGATCAACCTCGACCGTATCGACCCGTTCATCGACGGCACGCTCGATCAGTGCCAAGAACTCGACGTGCGCCCGCAGGCCTGGTGCCCGCTCGCGGGGATCGGCTATCCGCCGTGGGGCGCGCATGCATCTGAATCGCAGTGGCAGGCGATCCGCACGGAGCTCGCGCGGCAGAGCGAGCGGTACGGCCTCGCTCCGGCCGAGCTCGCGCTGGCGTGGCTCCTGCGCCATCCCGCCCGCATCATGCCGCTCCTCGGGTCCACGTCTCCCGAGCGCATCCGCAGCGCCGTGGGCGCGCTCGAAGCCGACTACACGCATGCCGATTGGTATCGCCTGCTCGAAGCACGCCGCGGCATGCCGATGCCTTAGTGCTCCTCGTCTGAAATCCGTAGTAGAAGTAGCCGTGGCAGTCGATTCACTCGCAAGGCGCTGCGACGACACGGCTTGTCAGTGGACAGGTTGAGGAGCAGCAACGCAGCGAGCGGGTCGAATGGCCGGTTACTTCTGATGCGGACTTCGGACGCGGGGCACTGAACCACACTTCACGCGGCCGAACGGCCGAGTATCCTCCGCGCATGGTCACGATCGAACTCTGCGTCGAATCCGTCGAAGGCGCACTCGCCGCAGAAGCGGGCGGCGCGAACCGCGTCGAGCTCTGCGCGGACCTCGTCGAAGGCGGCATCACGCCGAGCATCGGTTCCGTGCGGCTCGCCAAGGAACGCCTGTCGATCCCGGTCATGACGATGGTCCGACCGCGCGGCGGCGACTTCCTCTACAGCGACGTCGAGCGGGAGATCATGCTCACGGACATCGCCGCGATTCGCGATGCCGGCTCCGACGGCGTCGTGTTCGGATGCCTGCAACCCGACGGCGCGCTCGACGTCGACCTCATGCGCGAACTGACCGCGGCCGCGCGGCCGATGCAGGTCACGTGCCACCGGGCGTTCGACATGACGGTCGATCCGCGGCGCGCGCTCGACGAGCTCACCGAACTGGGCATCGAACGCGTGCTGACCTCCGGTCAGGAAGTCGACGCGATGCTCGGACGGTCGTTGCTCGCCGAACTCGTCGAGCGCGCGAACGATCGCATCATCGTCATGCCAGGCGGCGGCATCCTGCCCGAACGCATCCGCGACCTCGTCGAGACCACTGGGTGCCAAGACGTCCACTTCGCCGCACTCGGGGACGACGAGAGTCCGATGGAGTACCGCAACCCGCGTTGCGCGATGGGCGCGCGTCCCGAAGTGCCTGGGGAGTACGACCGCGTCGCGACGGACGTCGATCTGGTGCGGCGATTCGTCAGCGCGCTCGCGTAGCCGCTACCAGTTGCCGAGCGCCTGCAGGTCGGGGTTGACCCCCTCCGAGCGCAGGAACCGGATCGGGCTGGTGAACGACTGCGCCGGACTCGGGAACGGAATCCACATGCCGTCGAGGCGTAGGTAGACACCCGGGTTCGTGATCTCTTCGAAGATCAGGTTCGTCGACAGGACGCCCCAGACCTGACCGGCGATTCCGTGCGACTGAAGCTCGCCGAGGAATCCCGAGAGGTTCCCGAGGTGCCCCGGCTTCGTGCGGTCGTAGAACTCCGAGCACACGACGGGCAGTCGCACCGCCTCTCCGAACCCCGCGTTGGCCTGCGCGACCTGGTCGAACAGCGGCTGTGCCTCGTAGCAGTGATACGAGAGGTAGCTCTGCTTGATGCCGGAGTTGAGCAGCGTCTGGTAGTGCAGCTGCGTGCTGTTGTAGTCCGCCACGCCATAAGTGAACTCGGGCACGGGAGCGCCGGCCACCTGGTGCGCCTGGAACAAGCGGGCGTAGGTCTGGCCGAGCAGCTCGATCTCGTTGTTCACGTCGAGCCCGCAGCAATCCCCTTCGTTGAAGAGGTCGTACGAAGCGTAGACGTCCCGGCCGCTCGAATCCGTCGCGAAGAACTCACCGATCGCGTCGATGTAGGCCTCACACTTCGAACCGAGGTTGTTCGGCCAGCTCGCCATCACACCGTCGAACGGCGGTCGGAACAGGATGTTGCCCGGCTCTTCGTAGAGGACGTACTGCCACGGCTCGTTGAAGTCCTGGATCACCGAGACGGGAATGTTCGAGCCCGAGGCGGTGTACGCCGCCGCGGACGCCTGAAGAACGAGGTGCAGACTCAGATCGTATTCGAGCGAATCCGGGCTCACGAAGTCGAACACCTGCAGCACGACGTTCGAAGTCGTGTTCCACATCACGTACGTGATGCCCATCTCGTAGCGAGCGCAGATCTCGGCGAGCTTGCCGAGGTTGGTCATGTAGCCTTCGCGCCAGGTGACCCAGCCGTAAAACGAGCCGAAGACCCGCAGGACATTGACGCCCGACAGCTTGAGCCGCGCGATCTCCGCCTCGACCTGGAGTTCGGAGAACGCCCCCTCCAGCGTGCCATCCCGCCATGGCAGCATGTTCAGCGGCTGGCTGAATCCGAGCGACGTGCACGGCAGGTAGTTCGACCCCTTGAATTGGGACGGTTTCGGCGCGTGCCAAATCGTCGTCTCCGGTTGCGCAACGACAGCTGCGCACGACAAGACCATTCCCAAGAACCCGGTTGCGAAGCGTGGTGTCACGGCGGCATCTTACGCGCTGCCTGGGAGAACGGGACACCGTTCATCGCACCGAGATGTCGGGCTCTTTTCCGTATGAGCGGAAGCGCGCGAAAGCCTCGGTAACACTGCGCCTAGTTCACCCCGATCCCCGACGGCAAGGGATTGGTAAGGTGACGCCACCCCCCGAGACCTGTCGCCGGAGCACTGATCGCCATGGCTCGCGCCCCTTGGTTCCCCTGTTCGATCCTGATGTTCGCGTGCCCGCTCGCGGGGCAAACCGACGACCGCGAGGTCACGACGCTCCTCGAGACGTGGGCGACTCGCTTCGACGAACCGCGCCGGACGCTGCGCCTCGACGATAAGCTCGACGAATACGAGGCCGAGCGCCTGCTCGACACCGACACGCACAACGGCCTTCTCGCACCTCTCTTCGGCCGGGGCCGCGACGTCTCCTCCCGCAAGACGATCGAGTTCCTCCTCGAGCGCGCGGAGCGCTCGGGATCGCCCGTTGCGATGCGCGGCGCCCTCGAGATCGCGGCGGTCGGACTGCAGAAGAACTGGCTCGATCGGGACGCACGACGCGCGCGCGACCTCGGCCACTGGTGCGCGCTGCGCATGCGCGACCAGCCGGGCTGGCGCCTCGTCCCGCTGCTCGCCGCGGACCCTGGCAGCACCGAAGAGGCCGGGATCGAGATCCATCGCAAGCGGCGGCACGCCGTGCAGATCGCCGCGCTGCGACTCCTCGGCGACAACCGGGATCCCGATGACTTGCCGATCCTGCACGTCGCAGCCCAGTCTCCGGTCGACACGATCCGCCTCGCCGCGATCGAGTCGATCGCCCGCGCGCGCAAACCCGAGTCGCTCGCCCCCCTTCGGTTTGCGATCGCGAAGGAGGCACACCCCATCGTCCTGCAGGCGACGCTGAACGCGATCGGCCAGGTCGTGCACCACAACGCGAAGTCCCTCGCTCCCGAAGCCATCGACGCCGCGTTCGCCGACGCCGGAGCCGCGATGAAGCGGGCGGGATGGCACGCCGCGATGAGCTTCGTCGAGCTCGCGGAGCTCCATCCGAGCCTCGAGTCCGTCCCCCACCTCATCGACCTGATCGCGCCGAAGAAACCCAAACGTCGCGGCGTCCGCTCGATCCTGCGCAACCCCGGCCGCGGCGTGCTCGAGGACCGCGCGTATCGGACGCTCAAACGGCTCACCGGCGCGATCCTGCCGATCGAAGACGCGGACGGCTGGCGTGCGTTCTGGCGACGCGAACGCGACAACATCGTGCTGATCAGCCGTGACAAGTGGGATAAGGCGTCGCACTCCCGCACGTCGTCCGGCTTCTTCGGAATCCCGGTCGTCGGCCGCGAAACCGTGTTCGTCATCGACGTGTCGAACAGCATGCGCAACAACGCGACCTGGGGCGACTACGGCGGACCCTCCCGCCTCGAAGCCGCCGCCCAGCAGCTGATGCAAGCCGTGCAGGACATGCCGAAGAACTGGCGCTTCCGCGTCATCTTCTTCCACGACACGGCGCGCGACTGGCAGGACCGCGCGACGTCACCGAAGGCGCAGACGATGCGCGCCCTGACCCACGAGATCGAACGCATCAAGCCGAGCGGCAAGACCGACTACCTCGCCGCGATGCAGCTCGCGCTCGGCAGCAACGCGAAGTTCGCCGAGCAATCGAAGAACACCGTCGAAGAAGTCTTCCTACTCTCGGACGGCGAACCGGGCGGCGTCGACTCCGTCACCGACGAGGAGATCCTCGCCTGGGTCCAAGAGGCCAATCAGTACCGCAACATTCGAATCAACACGATCCTGATCGGCGCCAAGAGCGGCGGGCAGTTCCTCCGCACTCTGGCCGAATCCAACGGCGGCGAATTCGCCCACCGCTGACGAACCGCGCCCGCGCCCGAAAAACTACGCGCGAAGCGCGTCCCCTCCCTAGAAGCCAGGATCCCCTTCCGCTTCCTTCTCCATCGTGAGCTCGATCGGTTTGTATCCACCCCGCGAGCGGAAGAAGAGGTAGATCGCCCCGAACGCGATCACGAGGATCGCCGGGAATCGCACCGCGTAGAGCAGCACGTCTCGACCCGCCTCCTGGTTGG
Source organism: Planctomycetota bacterium (assembly GCA_028281765.1). Classification (GTDB taxonomy): domain Bacteria; phylum Planctomycetota; class UBA1135; order UBA1135; family UBA2386; genus JANQJF01. The sequence goes on from JANQJF010000055.1 coordinate 103,665, forward strand.
CGTCCTCGTAGATCTTCGCGATCTCCGCCCGCTTCTCCTCGGTCGGTAGCGCCGCGAGGAACGCGTCCTTCTTCTCCGGCTTGATGACCTGGTGCGTCATGCCGAGCGCGAACGCGTCTTCGACCGCCGCAGCCTCGAGGGCCGGCGCCTCCACCTTCACCTGCTGGTGGATCGACTTGTCGAACGCCGCGCCGAGGAGCGGCGTGCCGATGATACCGGCGGACAGGAGGCCGATCGCGGACACTGTGTTCAGCGTGAGCGCACCGCCTTGCGGATACCGCTCGGACACGAAACCGAGCACGCACGGCCAGTAGTAGGTCTGCCCGAGCGCGTAGATCACGAACGCGATGAAGACCGCGATGCCCGCCGCCTCCGAGAGCCACCAGAGTCCGATCGCCGAGAGCAGACCACTCACGGCGAGCAGCGACGGCGGCGTGAAGAACTTGAGAATGCCACCCGCGAACACCCGCAGCACGAGCATGATCGCCGCGGAGAAGACGAGCGCGAACGCCGCGTTCACCTCCATGTCGTCGAGCACCGGCGTCATCAGCTTCTTGATCCAGCCGTCGGTGCCGAGCTCGGCCGTCGCGACCGGGATCATCAGGAGGCACATCGCGAAGAACAGCGGCTGACCGATGCCCTTGACGACGGCGCCGAAGATCGCACCGACAACGACTCCGGTGATCAAACTCGTCGTGAACCAACCGTCGGCCCAACCCTCCTCTTGGCCCCACCAGCCGAACGCGGAACCCTGGTTGCCGATCTCAAAGACCATCAGGAACGAAGCGAGCGCGGCACCGAGGAAGCCGACCTGCTTCAGCATCTCCATGTAGGGCACACCTGCCTGCACACGCTCGTCCACGGGGAAGCGGCACGGCAGGTAGAGCAGCGCGTAGGCCACGGCCGGGATCAGGATCCATAGCGAATGGATGCGCCAGCCGAGCCCTTCCTCCCCCCCACTCGCATCGGCGCCGATGATCAGCAGGGTTCCGAACACGAGTCCCGCCGGCCAAGCCGCGTGCAAGATCGTCAGCCACTTCGTCTTCTCCTTGGGATAGACCGCGGCGCAGATCGGGTTGATCACCGCCTCGACGATGCCGTGGCCGAGCCCGGCGCACAGCGCCGCCATGTAGAGAGTCGAATAGCTGTCCGCGAAGTAAGTCCCGACTCCGGAGATGGCCTGAAGCGCGAACGCCCCGAACATCGGCAGCTTGTATCCGGTGCGGTCGACGAGCAGGCTGAAGCCGATCATTGTGAGCGCAATCGGCCAGAGCGAAGCTCCGAAGATCATCCCGACCTCTTGATCGGTCAGATCGAACTGCTTGCCGTACCCGGCTTCACCCGGCCCGTACGCCACCCGGAACGCGAACCCGAACCCTGCGGCAGTCAGCGAGAGGAAGCTCGCCCAAAACAGCAGCTTGCGTTCTTTGGGCGAGAGATCGGCACCGGTTACGAAACTCATGGAGGGGTCCTTGGGAGCGAATGAGAGGGAAGCGAGGGACGCGAGCGCGCGGGGAGAGACCGCGTCGCAACGCCGTCGGTTTACCACTCGAGCCGCTCACACGCTACGCTCCGCGCGCCTTGCACCTCGAAGACTCGACAATTCGCGACCGGCTCGATCCCCCGAGCGGAGTGTGGCGTTCGCATCCGGATCGACGCGACGCCGCGGTGCTCGCGCCCATCGTCGCGCAGAGCACGCACGACTCCGTTCTGTTCACGAAACGGCGCGAGGACCTCAAGCACCACGCGGGCGAGCTGTCGTTTCCCGGCGGTGGTCGCGACGGCGACGAAAACGTCATCGAGTGTGCTCTCCGCGAGTGTCACGAGGAGATCGGACTGGAGCGCACGAGTGTCGAGCTGCTGGGAAGCCTGCCCGAGCGGATGAGCATTGCGGGCTACCAGGTGCACGTAACCGTGGGGCGGATCGCCGGCGTCGAGGATCTCGTGCTCGACGCGAACGAAGTCGATCGGCTCGTCGTCATCCCGGTGCCCGAACTCCTGAAGCCCGAGCAGTGGGAATATCGGGACCTCGAGGACAGCCGGCGGCGCCGTTGGAAGGTGCCGTTCTTCGACTACGACGGCGAAACGCTGTGGGGACTGACGGCTCGCTTCACGCTCGACCTCCTCGAGCGGATCGCACCGCCGTTCACGGCGTGATCAGGCCCCGCGTGATCAGAACCCCGTGAAGGCCGTATCGCGCGCGACGAAGCAGACCTTGTTGCCGAACGGATCCACGACGTAGAACGATCGCTCGCCCCACGGACGCACGACCGGCTCGTCCGCACGCGTGCCGTCGATGTCCTCGACGTGGAAGGTGGCATTGGCCGCCCGACACACCGAGTAAGTCTGGTCCAGATCGTCGACCGCAAAATAGAGCCACTCCGGATTCGGCGTCGTCACCTGCGGATCGCCATCGGCCTTCGCGTCGAAGCACGCGAGGATCGTGCCGCCGCAGTCGAAGTAGTGCCGCCCCGGCGAGATCCGCTGGCCCGGGATGCCGAGCACGACGGCGTAGAAGTCCGCGGCGCGATCGATGTCGGACACCGGCAGGATGACCCGGAAGAGCCGGGGTGAGCCGGAGTCCGCGACGATCGGCATCGCGCACGAAGAGAGCCACAGGCTCGCGACGACGAGACTCGAGATCAACGGCGTTCGCATGCACGGATCATGCGCCGGAATGCGACCACCGTCACGGACGAACGCGCTCGCAATCCGAGCATCGCCGCCTACCATCCCCGCGTGTCGATGCCCGAGCCGATTCGCAAGTTCATCCGCGGCCTCAATCTGCGAGGCGTGGGCCACTTGCTGATCATGGGCATCGTCATCGGCGTGGTCGCCGGCCTAGGCGCGATCGCGTTCAGCTACGCGTGCAGCGCAGCGAGCCACTTCTTCCTCGACGTCGCCGCGGGCTACCGGCCGGCGGTGCCGAGTGGGGAGGACGAGTACTTCGAGCACTCGGACACGGCATTCTCGCTCTGGCTGCTGCCTGTCGTCGCGGCGATCGGCGGCCTGCTGTCGGGTGTCGTCGTTTATTGGTTCGCGCGCGAAGCCAAGGGCCACGGCACCGACTCGGCGATCGATGCCTACCACAACCGCGAGGGCCACGTGCCGCTGCGCGTGTCGCTGGTCAAAATCGTCGCGTCCGCGCTGACCATCGGATCCGGCGGCTCTGGCGGCCGCGAAGGGCCGATCGCACAGATCGGTGCGGGCTTCGGCTCCTACCTCGCGTCCCTGTTCCGTCTGTCGGCACGCGAGCGACGCATCATGCTCGCGAGCGGCATGGGCGCCGGCGTCGGCTCGATCTTCCACGCGCCGCTCGCCGGCGCGCTGTTCGCGGCCGAGATCATGTACTCGGACGCGGAGTTCGAATCCGACGCGCTGATCCCGGCCGCGGTCTCGACGATCGTCGCCTACTGCGTCTTCTGCCTGCACTCCGGATTCGGCCCGCTGTTCGAGACTCCGGACCTCGCGCTCCACTCGGTCTGGGAACTCGTGCCGTACACCGTGCTCGCGCTGTGCGTCACGGTCGCGTCCGGACTGTTCGTCGTCGTCTTCTACGGCATCCACGACTTCTGCGAACGCGTCCGCATGCCGGCGCCCGTGAAGCCGATGATCGGCGGCGCGATCACCGGACTGCTCGGGGTCGCGATGTTCCTGTCGCTCGACCGGGACACGCGCATCCTCGACGTGCTGTCGTTCGGCTACGGCACGTTGCAGGAGGCGATGCTCGGCGAAGTCGGCATCGCGCTGCTGCTCATGCTCGCGGTCGGCAAGATGGTGACGACCTCGATCTCGATCGGCTCCGGCGGCTCCGGCGGCGTGTTCGGCCCATCGATGGTGATCGGTGGCTGCACCGGCGGCGTCGTCGGTGCGCTCGCCCACCGCATGGTGCCGGAGGTCGTCGCTCAGCCCGGTGCGTACGTCGTCGTCGGAATGGCCGGGTTCTTCGCGGCGGCCGGCAAGGTGCCGATCTCGACTCTCGTCATGGTCTCGGAGATGACCGGCAGCTACGCGCTGCTGATGCCCGCGCTGTGGGTGTCCGCGCTCGCGTTCTTGTTCAGCCGCAACTGGAACCTCTATCGCAGCCAGGTCCGCAGCCGCATCGAGTCGCCGGCGCATCAGCACGAGATGTTCGTCGACGTCCTGACGGGCATGCGCGTCGCCGACCTGGAAGGCGAACGCGAGTTCGAAACCGTGCGGGAAACCGCGCCGATCGACGAGATCGTCCGCGTGTTCGCGCGCACGACCCAACACTACTTCCCGGTGGTCGACGACGAGGATCGACTGACCGGGATCCTGTCGGCCAACGACGTGCGCCAGGTGATCGAGGAGACCTCGGCCGGCTCGATCGTGATCGCGACGGACATCGCGCGGAGCGACGTCGTCACGCTGCGCGTGGAAGACGACCTGGACTTCGCTCTACAACGCTTCATCAGCCTCGACGTCGACACGCTCCCGGTCGTCGACGGCGACGCGCCCGACAGGGTCGTCGCCATGCTCTCACGGCGCGACCTGATCCTCGCGTACAACGCCGCTCGCGAAGCGTGGCGGGCGAATCTGCAGAGCTGAACCCGCGGGGACCGGTGACCCGTTCGCGGAGCGGGAGTATCCGCAGGGGGCCATCGACCACTGGCCGGGAAACACGCATGCGAACGATCGCCTTGACCATCGCCGCGCTCGGCGCGGGCCTCACGGCTCAGGACCACCTACCCGCGCCGCTGTTCCGGGCGCACCCCGTGCTGGACACGAAGGACCTCGAGGTCACGCTGCGGGTGCGCGAGAAGGCCGATGGCGGCACGCCGGACTGGCTTCAGCTCGTCTTCGAAAACCGCACCGAAGAGCCGATCCGTCTCGCCCAGGTCGGCTATCGGATCGACTACGAAGCAGAATCGATCGAGTCCGGCGACCACTGGCGACACGGGTCTCTGGGACGCGGCACGAGAAGCACGCTGTTCCCGACCAAGAACGGCGCGGCTCCGATTCCGCCGGGCGTGACCCGCGTGGTCGAGCCCTTGACCGACAGCGCGCTCGCGGCCCTCGGTCTCTCCCCGCGCGCGGGCGCACGCGTCGACGCGACGCTGAGCATCGGCATCGCCCTCCACGGGCAGCTGGCCGCCGATTCGCGGAAACGCACGGAAGTCCCGTTCCGATTCGAGTGGCACCATCCCGGCGCAGCCGCGCTGCGCCGACTGAGAGCGCAGCTCGACGATCGCCTGCGCAATCCGATCCACGCCCGCGGTGGCGACCTGTTCGTGCGAACGGCGCTTGGGATTCGAGGCGTGGGAGACCGCGTCGACCTCGACCTCCTCCTCGAAGTCGCCGCGAACTCCGACACCCCGATCAACACCCGCCGCGTGATCCTCTCGCACGTCAACGCAAAGCACGCCGAGGACCCGCGCGTCGTGCAGTGGGTCAAGGACCAAATCCACGACATCATGATGCTGCGCTTCCTGAATCAGCAGCTGACGAGCGTGTGGGACCCTTCGCTCCTGCCGATCGTCATGAAGCGCTACACGTGGTTCACACGCAACGTCGTGATCCTGCTCGAGCGACACAAGATCGTCGAGACCGGTGGTCCGGAGCTACGCGCGAAGCTGTCCAAGGTGCTCGTCGAACGCCTGCCCACCGAGATCCCGACCAGACTGGAGGACCTCGGCGCGGACGGCCGCGCACGAGATCGGCTCTCGGACATCCGGCAGGCGTTCCACCTGATCGGTCGCACGAAGGACACGGCGACCCTACCGCTCCTCGACAAGTGGTTCGACTGCAAGCTCTCGATCCATCCCGGGCTTCCGCCGGGCGGCAACGTCCTGTCCGACCCGCACCGCATCTGCGACTGCGCCCTGTTCGCGGCCCTTCGCATCCTCGGCCGCGACGTCTTCAAGATGCACCGGGAGCTGCATGGCAACCCGTTCGCGTGGGGCCCGAACAACGGCGGAATCGACGAAGTCCGCGACGGGTGGATCCGCGACGTCCGGACGATCCTGAAGAAGCGCGCGAAGGCAGGGAAATAGCGCGCCCTACCGGGAGCGGCGGCGCTTGTTGCCGAACACCGCCGCGTAGACCTCGCGGAACTCTTCGACGTAGGTGAACTTCAGGCCCTGAATCAGATCGAGCTTGAGCTCGTCGACGTCGCGCTTGTTCTCGGCCGGCAGCACGACACGCTTGAGGCCGAGCCGTCGCGCGGCGACGACTTTCTCGCGGACGCCGCCGATCGGCAGCACTTCGCCGACGAGAGTCAGCTCGCCGGTCATCGCGAGGTCGGCCGGGAACTTGCGATCCGTGAGCACGGAGACGACCGCACACGCGATCGCGATGCCGGCCGACGGCCCGTCCTTCGGGATCGCACCCGCGGGGAAGTGCACGTGGAAGTCGTGCTCGCGCATGTCCTGCAGCGTGAAACCGAAGTCCTCCGCGTGCGCCTCGAGGTAGCTGTGTGCGATGCGCACCGACTCCGACATCACGTCACCGAGGCTGCCGGTCAACTTCAGGATGCCCTTGCCGGGGACCTTGGCCGCCTCGATGTAGAGCACGTCTCCGCCGTGCGGCGTCCAGGCGAGGCCCTGCACGACGCCGGGCACGCGCACCCGGCGGTCCCCGTCATCAGCGAAGCGAGGCGGGCCGAGCAGCTTCTGGAGATCTTCGATCTTCACACGCCCCGGCACCTTGCGCCGGCTCGCGACGGCGGCCGCAGCCTTCCGACACAGCCGCACGACCTGCTTCTCGAGGCCGCGCACGCCGGACTCACGCGTGTAGAGCTGCGCGACGTGCTTGAGGACCGCGCTCGACAGCGAGAGATCCTTCTTCTTGAGGCCGTGCCGCTCCAGCTGCTTGGGCACGAGGTGCCGCGCGGCGATCTGCACCTTCTCGGCGATCAGATACCCCGGCAGCTCGATGACCTCCATCCGATCGCGCAGCGGCGCGGGAATCGACGGCAGGACATTCGCAGTCGCGATGAACATCACGCGCGAGAGGTCGAATCGCACGTCGAGATAGTGATCCAAGAACTCGTGATTCTGTTCGGGATCGAGAACCTCGAGCAGCGCAGACGACGGGTCACCGCGGAAGTCCGAGCCGAGCTTGTCGATCTCGTCGAGCATGATCACGGGGTTGTTGGAGCCACACGACTTCAGCCCCTGCATGATGCGGCCCGGCATCGCACCGATGTAGGTGCGACGGTGCCCCTTGATCTCCGACTCGTCGCGCAATCCACCGAGCGAGAAGCGCCAGAATTCGCGCCCCATCGCGCGCGCGATGCTGCGGCCGAGGCTCGTCTTGCCGACGCCCGGCGGCCCGCTAAAGCACAGAATCGAACCCGAGTGCTCGGGCTTGAGCTTGCGCACGGCGAGGAACTCGAGGATCCGGTCCTTCACCTCGTCGAGGCCGTAGTGGTCCTCCTCGAGCACGCGTCCCGCGAGCTTGAGATCCTGCCGATCGGGCGTGGACTTCGCCCACGGGATCGTGGCAAGCCAGTCGAGGTAGTTGCGCAACACGCTGTATTCGGCCGACTCGACGGGCGTCGTGCGCAGCCGCGTGAGCTCTTCGTCCGCGCGCTCGCGCGCGACCTCCGGCATGCCGGACTCTTCGATCGCGGTCGCGATGCGCTCGAGCTCGGCTTCGCGCGCGTCCGTCTCCTCGCCGAGCTCACGGCGAATGATCTTCAGCTGCTCGCGGAGGAAGTACTCCTTTTGCGCGGCCTCGACCTTCTCCCGGATCTCGGCCTGGATGCGGTTTCCGAGCTCGGTCAGTTCGAGTTCGGCGAGGACGTACTCGAGCGCAAGCTCGGTCCGATTCCCGACATCGGCGGCTTCGAGAATCGCCTGACGTTGCTCGGTCCGCTTGAGGAAGTAGCAACCCGTGAAGTCGGCGAGCTGTGCGGGCGTGTCGATGTTCAGCACCGCGGTCGAGAACTCCTCGCCGAGTGCATCGCTGAGCCCGGCCACTCGATTGAGCGCCTCCTGCAGCTTGCGGTAGACAGCCTCGACCCGCTTGCCCTGCGCCGGGATCTCCGCGACCTCCCTGACCCGCGCGAGCAAGAACGGCTTGCGGCGCACGAAGCGCCGCACGCGGGCGCGCTGCACGCCCTGCACCATCACCGACGAGTTGCCGTCCGGCAGCTTCAACGTCTTCAGGATCCGCGCGATCACGCCGACCTCGTAGAAATCGTCGGCCGTCGGCTCCTCGATCGTGCTGTCCTTCTGCGTGAGCAGGAACAGGTGGTTGCTCTGCGACTCGGCCTTGACCACGATCTCGCGCGCCCGGTCGCTGTCGAGCAGCACGGGCATCATGAGGTTCGGGAACGCCACCGCCTCGCGCAGCGGAAACACGAACAGCGTGGACGGAAGCTTGTGCTCGACCGTGACCGCGGGCACGGCGGTCGCGGGCGAATCGACGAGGATCGTGCTCGGAGGTGGGTCTTCCTGGGTCACGGGCCCAGTTGTACACAACACGAACGCCCGACCAACCTCAGGGGTCGGACTTCACGAGGAAGCGCCGACTCAGGGTCGGAAGTTCGACACGTGCCCGTTGGTCATCACGAGCGAAGTGTTCGGCGACAGCCCGAGGCCTTGCCAGAACAACCGCGTGCCGATCATCGCGGGATTGAGCGGGAGATTCAGCGTCAGCCCCTGCGCCGCGTCGGCCGGACCGACCCAGACGTCGGGCGCGACGTGGAGGTCACAGCCGAACGGCGGCGGCAACGGGGAGCCGCCCGGCAGCGCCGTCGTGCCGAGGATGAACGTCGGCGACTGGATCGGCGCCGAGCTACCCGGCTGGATCTGCAGACGGAAGGTGTTGCCGACCGCGGCGCGGCCGAGGCCGACCGAGGCGTCGACGACGAGTTGCGGCTCGACCGGCGCGTCGCAGCCGCCCCAAAAGCCGAAGCCTTGGATGTAGGTCACGTGCAGTCGCGGGAAGTTGGCCCCGTCTTCACGCGAGCCGAACGCCCGCGCCGTCGCCGTGCCGCCCTCCTGTCCTCGCAGGATCCAGCCGTAGTTCGGTAGCGTCCCGTCGAGCCAGGCCTGCACGTCATCGATGAGCGCCATCGACGACGGGAACGTATAGCGCTGGAACGTGACGATGCCGACGCGGGCGGCCGCGCTCTCGTCGGCAGTGAAGTCGCCGCCGGGGTTGGTCCACTGGCTCGCCGGATGGAAGTTGTCGCACCAGTCGGTATCGCCGGGCTGCGCGATCCCGCCGCCACCCTGACCGCCACCGGCAAACGAACCGGCCTCACCCCAGTCGGCCTCGAGCCGGCTGAGCGTGAAGTTGTGCGCATTGCCAGGATTGGCAATCGACACCTGCAGCATCGTCAGGTCGAGTTCGACCTGGAGGATCGTCGCACCCGCGGGCAACGAGCCCGCGATGTCGAAGTGCATCAACGCACGACGCGTTCCGGACAGCGAGTTGCCCGCGATCAGCCGCGTGCCTGCACCGTTGCTCAGATCGTTGCAACCGCCCGTGTTGTAGATCGAGGTGTCGCGGTCGGGAGCGAGGGTGACCGTCGTTTGGGCAACGGTCGGCAGCGCGGTCGCGAACGCCGTGAGCAACAGAAGACGGATACGCATGTCAGTCGAATTCGCAGTGTGGTGGGCGAGAGGGGGCGACGCATCCTACCGCACCGCCCGAGGCGTGGCAGCCTCAGCCGAGCGACGCCCATCCCTTGCTACGCTCGACCGCAGACGCCCATCGCGCGCACAAACCGGTGCGATCGCCGATTCCGCGTCCCGGCTCGACCCGCAGAGACGGCGGCGGCAACACGGGAAGATCTGCCGGAGTCCGGCACGCTCCGGCCCCCACCATCGCCATCCGCGCGACCCCGAGCGCCGTCGTCTCGAGGTTGGCCGGCCGAACGACCGGCAGTCCGGAGATCGTCGCCTGCATCTGCAGGAGAAGAGTGTTCGCGGTCGCGCCCCCGTCGACGTGCAGCGCCTTCGGCCGCGCACCCGAAACGCCGACGGCCTCGAGCACGTCGTGGACCTGCAGCGCCAGCGCCTCGAGCGCCGCTCGGGCGAGATGCGCGCGCTCGGTTCCGCGCGTCAGCCCGACGATGAGTCCGCGCGCATCCGCGTCCCAATGCGGCGTGCCGAGGCCGGCGAACGCCGGCACGATGACGACGCCGCCGCTGTCGTCGACGCTCCGCGCGAGCGCTTCGATTTCGCCCGCGGTCTCGACGATGCCGAGCCCGTCGCGCAGCCACTGCACGAGCGCACCCGCGACCATGACGCTGCCTTCGACCGCGTACGTGCGCTCACCCCCGAGCGACCAGGCGACCGTCGAGAGGAGACCGTGCGCGGGATCGGATGCGTTCGTTCCCGCGTTGGTCAACCAGAATGCACCGGTCCCGTACGTGCACTTCGAGTCCCCCGGAGCGGTCGCCGCATGTCCGAAGAGCGCCGACTGTTGGTCGCCGAGCACGGCTCGGATCGGCCACCCCTTGCCGACGACCGTTCCGAAGTCGGCCGCCGAGTCGCGCACGTCCGGGAGCATCGCTCGGGGCACGCCGAACAGCTCGCACAGCTCGTCACTCCACTCGCCGCGGTGAATGTCGAACAGCGACGTGCGACTCGCGTTGCTCGGCTCGGTGGCGAACACCTGCCCGTCGGTCAACTTGTAGACGAGCCAGGCGTCGATCGTCCCGGCAGCGAGCTCTCCGCGCGCGGCCGCGTCCCGCGCTCCGTCGACGTGATCGAGGATCCACGCGATCTTCGCGGCCGAGAAGTACGGGTCCATCGGCAAGCCCGTGAGCGCCCGCACCGAGTCAGCGTGTTCGCGCCGCGCCGCGAGCCACTCCTCGGTGCGTCGATCTTGCCACACGAGCGCCCGATGGATCGGCTCCCCCGTGCGACGATCGAACACGACGACGGTCTCGCGCTGGTTCGTGATGCCGACTCCGAGGATCTCGGGAGCGCCGGCCTGCGCATGCGCCTCTTCGGCCGCACGCAGCTGCGTCTCGACGATCTCGAGCGCGTCGTGTTCGACGTGGCCCGGTGCCGGGAAGTGCTGCGTGAACTCGTGCTGCGCCAGGGCCAGGACCGAGCCGTCCGCGTCGAACACGAGCGCACGACTCGACGTCGTGCCCTGATCCAGGGTGAGGAAGCAAGCCACGCCGCGAGGATAGCGGGGTTCCGTTCTCCGGAAAACGGAATCGATTCGCCACTGCGACTCGCAAGTTAGGATGACAGTGTGACCAAGTTTCGCGCCGCCGCCCTCCAACTGACGAGCACCTCCGACCGGGAAACCAATCTGGCGAGCGCGACGGAATGGATCGAGCGCGCGGCCGCGGCCGGCGCGCGGCTCGTCGCCACGCCGGAGAACACGCCCTTCCTCGGCCGACACGTCGAGAAGGCCCGCTCCGCGGAGCCTCTCGACGGGCCCACCTGCGCGCACTTCGCCGACCTCGCTCGACGCCTCGGCATCCACCTACTGCTCGGCTCGTTCGCCGAGCGGAGCGACGACGCAGCGCGCTGCTTCAACACGAGCATCCTGTTCGGGCCGGACGGCGCGCACCTCGCCGCCTACCGCAAGATCCATCTGTTCGACGTCGCGATCGACGACTCGCTGGCGTTCCGGGAATCGGACTCCGTGAAGCCCGGCAGCGAACCGGTCGTCGCCCAGCTGCCGTGGTGCGATCTCGGCCTGTCGATCTGCTACGACCTGCGCTTCGGCGAGCTCTACCACGCGCTGGTGGAGCGCGGCGCCGACGTGCTCGCGATTCCGTCCGCGTTCACGGCGACGACCGGCCGCGCGCACTGGGACGTGCTCCTGCGCACGCGCGCAATCGAGAACCAAAGCTGGGTGATCGCACCCGCGCAGGTCGGCGTCCACGACGACGACGGTCTCCGCGAGAGCTACGGCCACGCATCGATCGTCGACCCGTGGGGCATCGTGATCGACCAGGTCGAGTCCGGCGTCGGGATGGCGATCGCGGACATCGACTTGGAACACCTGGCGGACGTGCGCCGCAAGATGCCGATCGCGTCGCACCGGCGTCTCTGACGTCAGCGACGCCGCAGCCAGGGAGCCGAGTACTGACGAATCTGCGTCGGCGCGATCCGCACTCCGTGCGACGGTTCGGGCGCGAGTGCGAAGTGCCAACCGATCGGACGCACGGACGACCGCCAGCGCCGCCGTCGACGACTCTCGGCCCAGCGAACGCCCTTGCCGACGAACTCGAGCGACACAAAGCGCTCGTCCTTCCGAGAGTAGCGCGCACGCCCCAACAGCTCTGCCTTGATCCCGAGAGGGCGGAACAGCCCGCGCCGCGGCTGCTCGCCGCGCCCCACCGCGCGCCCCGAGAGCTTCAGGTCGACGCCACCGTCGTCGACAGCAATCACCTCGACCCGAATCTCACCCTCGACGCGATCGAACGGCCGCGTCTCGCCGCGCACCGCGTCGACGAGATGCAGTCGAGCAATGCGCTGGAACAGCACGTCCTCGAGGACACGCTCGGCGCCTACCTCGAGCTTCTCCGGCACGAAGCGCTGCGCTTCCTCGGATGAGAACCACGCGTGATCGTGATTGTAGCTCCGCGATCGCTCGCGACCCGGATCGTCGTCCTGCGGGAGGTAGCGCATCGTGACGCGCAGCGCCATCCCGCCCTTGGGCCAGGCCCACTCGAAGCGGGCCTCCGGCGCCGACTTCCCGTGCTCCTTCCGGCGCTCGCCTGCGCCGAGCCGCCCCCACTTCGCCAGCGCCGCGTCGAGCATCCGCACGACGTTCTGTGGCGAGTTCGAGTTGATCGAACCGAGCAACTCGCCCGCACCGGTGCACACGTAGATCCCCTGCTTGCTGCCAGCCCCGGGCCCGTAATGCCCGCCCGCCGCCATCTCCTGGAACGCGATGCACTCCGGATCGGTCCCGCCGTTCGCCCGCCACTCGGTGACATCGCGCCCCCCTTGCAGCCGCCACACTTCATCCGTTGCGAGCACGAACGCCCCCAACCGCCCCCGCACTCTCTCATCCGACCAGACGGACCGCCGGCCGATCACCCCGTTGTTTCAAGTGCACCCGAGCGGATGCCCGTTCATCGTCCACAGCAGTAACGGCTTCCCCGCCTCCGCCGCCGCCACCAACCCGTCGTGGAACGTCGGCAACCAAGGCAACTCCGCCCAGGCCGCCGCCTCCGGCAGGATGTGGCGCTTCCAAGCCTGCAGGTTCTCATCGCTCAGCACCCGCCGAAGCTCCGGCTCCTCCACCCGCACTCCCGCCGAGCCTTGCGCACCCAACGACCCGACGAAAACAGAAGCAACCACAACAGCCCGCATCCCCCGATCCTACCCACCCCACACCCTCGACCCCACCGGGGGTCTGGGGGCAGAGCCCCCAGTTAGCGAGCGAACGCGAGCGTAGCCAACTTCCGCCCGTGATCACCTGAAGACGTAAGCGAGCCGCTGCCCGGACAACGACCGCAGTCCATGTCGCCCCGTCTCAGGAATCCGCCGGGGGGTCCTGGGGGGCTTGCAACCCCAGCGCAGGCGTCTGGGGGAGCAGTCGCTCCCCCAGACGCGCGGCGCGAAGCGCCGCGCAATACACGCGTACAAAGAAGACCCCGAGAGCAACCGTGCCTGCCCCAGAAAAATGGCTGCTCTCGGGGCCGAGGTAATCTGTGCAACAGGGTAGGACGCCTGTTGCGAATTCCAAAAGGTTTAGTCCCGAATCATGCGCGTGTAACCCACATTCATGACGGTGTCACCACTTGGATGCGGATCAATCCGTCGTCTTCGAGACAAACCGCGCCGAAGTGTTCGACGTCTTGCACAGCGATACGAAACACGCCGACTGCGCGGTCCAAGTTTTGTGCCTTCAAATGCTTTTGCGCGCGTTGACGGATCCCTCGAGTGCGCTTTCGCGACTTCGAAGATTCCAACGCCGCGAGTTGTTCGATCGCCGCCGCGTCAGGCGCGTAGACGATCGCCGAATCCACGACACCGATCGATCCACCGGGCCGCTCGCGCAGCCGCAGCGTTTGCCGTTCCGTTACCTCGTCGACGACGAGCTCGGCAGCCGGAGACGAGCGATCGACCGTTCCAGCCAGACAACTCGTGAGGCTGCCGAAGAGCGCATTCGCATCCCTGCGATTGCGCACCGGCACGGACATCACGGCCCGCAGACACTCCTCGTTACTACCGGCCTCGGTGTTTGCCGAAGCCGCGCCGGGGAGTAAGTGCATCGACACCGCGCCACCGAGTTTCGGCAACACGCTGCGATCGAAACCGACACCGAACGCCGCAAAGCCGCCGCGGATCCCGATGCCGATTCGAGGAGAGGGAGAGTCGGCCCCGGGCTTCGCCACGGCTGGCAGCTTGGCGTCGTCGATCGCGACGACCATCCCGCCAGACCCCGTGGTCGGGAGCTTGTCGACCAACTTGCGAATGGGCTCTTCTTGCGCGGCGCGGAACACGCCACAGGGTCCGTCCGGCTGATCGAGCAGGACGGTGGCTTCGAGACCGGCGGGTCCGGACTCGACACCGATGACGACACGCTCGGCGCACATCACGCCGAGCGCGTGCAGGATCGGCAGATGCGCGCGATCGACCTTGGACCGCGCGAGGCGCATCTCGAGGTCGTCGGCGAGCCGATCCCAGCTGAGAGAGACGACGACGGATCCCGGTTCAGCGGAAACTCGCTGGTAGAGAGAACGGAAACCCGGATCCGCCGCCATCGGGGGGTGAACATCGACCGACGAGGTCGTGTTCGAGGAGAGCAACACTTCTGCGAAGGATGCAGCCTGGTTACCGATCAGGAGATCCCGACCGACGAGCGCAACTTCGAACAGTTCTTCGGAGTCAGGATCCGCAGACCGCATGACGTGCGTCTGGTTCTTCCCGAGCAGGCGCAGCGGGCGCGTCAGGGTGCCGCGCTCGAGCGCGCCGCGGAGCGCTGCGGCCTGCGCTTCGGTCAAGCCGAGTCGGCAGACCATGCCCGGCAGAGCGTCTTCGGCGCTGAAGATCTCGCAGATCGCGAGCTCGAACTCGCCGGACGACATCTCGATCAACGTGCGGAGCTGGTCGATCGGCGTCCCCTGGCCCGAACGCGCCGCGTCGGGTCGGATGCCGAAGGAATCGAGGAGCGCACGGACGGACGGGTCGTCGGCGAGCAGTCGCGCCGCGGAGCGCTCACCGGCTCGCGGGGCTTCGCCCGAGACCAACAGCAGTGGCGCCGACAGCCGATTGACCAGGCGGAGCTGCGCCGTGGCCGTCGACACCACGGTCGAAGCGAGCAGCAGGGCCAGCAGTGCTGTGGAGAGAGGGCGCACTCGACTCCGGTATCCAAACCCCGTGCCATCGTTGCGACCACATCACAAGTGACCCTGCAACAGAGGTTTACGACGCGCGTTTCGCGACGCACTCGGACCCCGATCGCGCACGGTTGTATAGACATTGCACACTCCGGCGCCGGAGGCTCGCTACTGCCGATCGAGCTTGTTGTAGAGCGCACGGCGGCTGATCCCGAGCAATCGCGCCGCCTCCGCCTTGTTGCCGTTCGTCGACTTCAGCGCCTCGGCGATCGCCCACTGCTCGAGTTCGCGAAGCTGCAGACTCTGCCGAGCCGGCTGGGAAGACGCGAGTTCCGCCGCGAGCGAGGCGTCGATCACGTCGCCCGGCGCGAGCGCGTCGAGCCGGAACACCTCGTTCCGCAGCTGTCTCAGGTTTCCGGGCCAGCTCCGACGGCGGAGGGCATCGATGAGCTCCCCGCTCGCGCGGCGCGGCTCACCCCCTCGTTCGGCCGCGGCGGCAGCCAAGAACGAATCGACGAGCGTCGGCAGATCCTGCAGACGCTCGCGGAGCGGCGGCACGGTCACGGTCACCGCGGACAGTCGGTAGTAGAGATCTTCACGAAGCACTCCATCCGCAACGGCCTGCTGCGGATCGCGGTTCGTGGCGGTCACGATCCGCAGGTCGACCTCATGGGTTTGATCGCTGCCGACAGGTCGCACGCGATGGTCCTCGAGGAAGCGCAGCAGCTTGACCTGCATCTCGAGCGGCATCTCGGTGAACTCATCGAGGAAGAGCACCCCGCCGGCCGCATGCCGAATCAGCCCCTCACGATCACCGTCCGCACCGGTGAACGCGCCCTGCACGTGGCCGAAGAGCTCGCTCTCGAGGATCGAGGGACTGATGGCTGCGACGTTGACCGGAACGAAACGACCGTCGCTGCGCCGGCCGTACTCGTGAATCGCGCGGGCCGCGAGCTCCTTACCGCAGCCACTCTCGCCGACGAGCATGACGGCGAAGTCCACGGTCGCCACGCGGTCGAGCATGCGCAGGAACCGCACGAGCGCCGGGGAACGACCGACAATCGCGGGATACGGATGGTCGAGCTTGTCTCGATCGAGCTCACCCGCGAGCTGTTCGATCTCGGTCTCGCGCGCGGCGAGCTTCGCAGCCAGCTCTTCGCTCTCCCGGATCGCCGCCTGCTTGCTCCGCTCTTCGATCGCGAGCAGCTCATACATCCGCAGCGCGATCGCGCCCTGATCCGCCAGGGCCTGCACCCACGGCAGATCCTCGGCTCGGAACACCGACGAGTGGAAGCGGTGATCGAGATAAAGGCAGCCGTAGCAGCGGTCGCCGGCGAGCAACGGGATGCACAAAACCGAGCGCAGCTGCATGTCGGCGACACTCTGCGCCGCGCCCAGCTCACCCTCTTGCGCGTCCTCGACGAACACGCCTTCTCGGGTCTCGAGGCACTGTTTGACGATCGTCGACGAGATCTTCTTCGCCGCACTCTTGATCGGTTCGCGATCGAGATTGCGAGCGATCGACACGGAGAAGGCCCCGTCCTCACCGACCTCGACGAGGAATCCGCGCTCCGCACGGAACAGCTCGACCGCCTCGTCGAGAAGAAGCTGCAAGACCGTGCGACGGTCCTTCGCCGCCGCCAGCGACCGGTTGAGTCCGAGCACTGCGGCAAAGCGCGGATGGTCGGGCGCCGCCGCGTCGCCGCGCAGCCGCGACAAGAACTCTTGGAAGCGGCTCGGCATCACGCCGCTCCTGCGACGGCCTCCGCGAGCGCGCGCAGCATCATCTTCTCGGCATGCCGTTCGTGTACGGCGAGATCGCCGAGTGACGCGAGCTTCTGACGCAGCGCATCCGACGCGCCGCTGTGCTGGTGCCCGGGAAGCGACACCGCTGCGGCCACCGCGACCACGAGAGTCGCAGGGCAACCATCGGCGCGCCACGCGAATTCGCGGATCACGTCGCCGTCAAACCGCACCGAGATCTCGAGAACGTCACCGCACACCGGGTGCTCGGCGCGACCGCGATACACGTCTTCGCCGGCGAGCTCGCCGGATCCTTCCGCGGTCGCGAGCAACTCGCGCATCGCCGGGGTCACCACCCGGGCTCGACTCCCGAGGGCGGTTCCGGAATCGGCGGCGGCGCGACGTCGTACACGAACGCTTCGTTGAGCAGAAAGTTGCAGCCCGACAGCGTCATCGCCAGCAAGCACAGCGCCGCGAGGCGACCGACTCGGCGGAGTCCACGACCCACCGGACGGAGTCGACAGGGAGTTCTCGGCATGGCCAAGAGCCTAACGTCAGTTGGACGAGTTGCGCAGCCGTGCCTTGAGGCGGGACAACACGCGACCGTGGATCTGGCAGATCCGCGACGCCGACAGGTTGAGTCGCCGCGCGATCTCTTTGCCCGGCAATCCTTGCAGGTAGTGCATCTCCAGCACCTGCCACTCGACAGGTTCGAGACTGGCCTCGATCTTCTGCAGCAGGTCCTGGCGGTTCAGGGCCTCGATGGGGTTCTCCACCCCTTCGTCCGCCAGGCCTTCCATCAGGCCGGCCCCGCCCGACCGGTCGCTCGCATCCATGACCGAGCGGCCATCGACCGGCTGAACACTCGCGCTGACGCGGCGCAATCGCGCCTCGCTGACGCCGAGCTCCGCCGCCAGCTCGGCGTCGCTCGGGTCGCGCTCGAGGCGCGAGCGCAGCACGGCCAGCGCCTGGTCGCGCTCTCGGTACAGCTGTCGATAGAGCCGGGGGAGGTAGTCGAGATTGCGAAGTTCGTCGAGCATCGCGCCGCGCGCGCGGCGCCGCATGAACGGCCCGAACGGAATCCCGCGCCGGACGTCGAAGCTCTCGATGGCCTGCATCAAACCCCAGATGCCGGCGTGCACGAGGTCCTGCACATCGACGCTGCGGGGCAGTCGCGCGCACAGCGTGCGCGCGACGCTCTCGACCGTCGGCCGGTGCATCTCGATCAGCTCGTTGCGCAGGCTCACGGTCGGGCGACGGCGATACTTGCGCAACAACGCTTCGTCACTCGGACGCTGACCGTTGCGTTCGCGACGACTCGAGTCGGCGTCGCGTTTGCTTTGTCGTTGATGTAGTTGGGTTGCCTTCATCGGTGTGACGCGTGCTTGGTTGCACGCGCGTGATCACTGATGTGCAAGCGTGCCGAACTTCGGACGCGTGAAGTGTAGCGCGATTTCGCTTCATCGTGCAACGATCGTTCCTAGGTCGAAGCGCAACTCTTGCAAACAGTCGCGATGTTTTGCTTGCGTCCGCGCGCGCTCTTTCAATCGCACTCTTCGTCGACGGGCGTCACGTGACGACCGATTCGCGCGAGCACTTCGCGCTCCGCGACGCGCATTCGCGCGCGTTCGTCGTCATCGTGATCGTCGAATCCGCACGCGTGCAGCATGCCGTGCACGATGTACAACGCGACTTCCGCGCGGATGGTGTGTCCGAGTTCGCGCGCTTTCCGACGCGCGCACTCGACGCTCACGACGAGATCGATCGTGTCGTCGACCTCGAAGCTGATGACGTCGGTCGGTGTCGGATCGTCGAGGAACTCGCCGTGAATCCGCGCGATCTCGTCGTCGTCGGTGAGCAGAATCGAGACTTCGCGCTGTGGTTGATCGACGAATGCGAGCGTCGCACGGACCGCCTCCTCGATGACGGAACGCGGCGTTCGTGGCTCGAATCTGTCGGTCAGGCTCAGACGCAAGTCGTGGTCTGAAGGGCCCTTCGCCACGTCAGCGCTTCTTGTCGTAGGCCGAGATGATCTTGCGTACGACGTCGTGCCGGACCACGTCGCGGTCCTGCAGACGCACGATGGAGATGCCGTCGACGCCTTCGAGACGCTGCACGGCATCGCCGAGTCCGGATCGCGTGTTCGACGGCAGGTCGACCTGGCTCGGATCGCCGGTCACGACCATGCGCGAACCGTGCCCGAGTCTCGTCAGGAACATCAGCATCTGCGGGACGGTGCAGTTCTGCGCCTCGTCCAGGATCACGAACGACTGATTGAGCGTCCGACCGCGCATGAACGCGAGCGGACACACCTCGATGACGTCGTTGTCCAGGTAGCGCTGTCGCGCGCCCGGATCGAGCATGTCGTGCAGCGCGTCGTAGAGCGGACGCAGGTAGGGGTCGATCTTCTGCTGGAAGTCCCCGGGCAGGAACCCCAACTTCTCCCCCGCCTCGACCGCGGGACGAACGAGCACGATCCGCCGAACTTCGCCGGCTTTGATCGCCGCGACCGCCGACGCGACCGCGAGGTAGGTCTTGCCCGTGCCCGCCGGCCCGACGCCGAACACTACCTCGGTCTCCTCGATCGCGCGCAGATACTGCTTTTGTCCGGGCGTGCGCGCCTTGACCACGCCGGCCGCCGCGCGCGCGGGCATCTCCGCCGCGACCGAGTTCGCCGCCGCGTCGTTGTTCGCGAGTGGCGATTCGGCCCGTAGGCGGTGCGCGACCGCGGCCGTGTCCATCTCGTACCCCTTGCGGAGGTCGACGAGACAGCCATCGAACACCTCGCGCACGCGCTTGACGTCGCTCGGGCGCCCGAGCAGGCGCACGCCGCCTTCGCGCGACAGCACGTTCACGGAGAACAGCTCGCGAACCAACCGGGTGTTGCTGTCCAGGGGACCGAGGAGCAGTCGGATTTCGTCGACGCTCTCGACTTCGATCGATTCGTCGGCTTGCGGGTCTTTCAAGTGAGGAGGGTCAGGACCAGGAAGAACGCGGGGAACGAGAACAGGAGGCTGTCTACGAGATCTAGGACGCCACCGTGCGCTGGCAACATGTTGGACGAATCCTTCACGCCACAGCGACGCTTCAACAGCGATTCTATGAGATCCCCGGTTTGTGTCGTCAGGTTCAGCAGGATTCCGATGGCGATGGCGAATCCGAGCCCGAGTTCCACCTCGGGATGCAGCAAGACCGGCTCGAGCAAGACCGACACCAGGCAGGACGAGAACATCCCGCCGAGCGCGCCCTCGACCGTTTTTCCGCCGCTGATGTGCGGGATCAGCTTCCGCTTTCCGAACGAAATTCCGAATAGGTACGCCCCCGAATCGCCCAGCTTGCAGACGAGGACGACGAACAGCACCGACGGCAGGTGCCGCAGACACATGCCCTGCGCCAGGTACATCGGCCACGCGATCATGATGAACGCGAGGAGAGTGCCGCCCTGCAGCTCGAGTCCCTGCGCCATCTTGTCCTTCGTCAGGGACGTGAGCGCGATCGGAAACAGCACGACGAACGTCCCGATGACGACCGGATAGAGCTCGCGATCCATGCTGCCCCAGCCGAACAAGAACGCGGACGCGCACACCAGCGCCGTGACCGTGAGCACGAGCCCGCCCGCGATCGCGTAGCCGGCCTTGCGGAACATCGCCACGAACTCCCAGACGCCAGCGACGGCGAGCAGGCCGATGACGCCGGCGCAGAGCACGCCGCGCATCCCCCGATCGTCCATCACCGTCGAATCGATCCAGTAGATCGCCGCGACGAACGCGAGCATCAGGGGACCGAAGATCAGGCGCGTGCCGAGCTCGGACCTACCCATCGGTCTTCTGCGACACCTTGCCGAACTTCCGGTCGCGGCGACCGAACGCCTCGAAAGCGGCCCACAGATGCTCCTTACGGAAGTCGGGCCAGCAGTCTTCGACCACGAAGAACTCGGCGTAGCTGAGCTGCCAGAGCAGGAAGTTGCTGATGCGCATCTCCCCCGCCGTGCGGATCATCAGATCCGGGTGCGGGATCTCGGGCCGGTAGAGGTGCGCACTGACCGTGTCCTCGTCGATCTCCGAAGGATCGAGATCCCCGGCACGCACCTTCTCGGCGATCGCGCGCGTCGCATCCGCGAGTTCGGCGCGACCGCCGTAGGAGAGCGCCAGGCACAGCGCCATGCCGTCGTTGCCGGCCGTCATCTCGATCGTTTCGTCGAGCAGCTTCAGCACGTCGTCGTCGAGACGCTCGCGCCGACCCGAATGGACGAGCCGGACGCGGTTGCTCATCAGCGTCGGCCGCTCGTCCACGAGGAACTTCTTGAGGAGGTTCATCAGCAGCCCGATCTCGCGCCGCGGCCGCAGCCAGTTCTCCTCGGAAAACGTGTAGAGCGTCAGCGCCTCGACACCGAGCCGCGCGCACTCTTCGACGGTCTCGCGCACGGCCTGCACGCCGCTCTCGTGCCCCTTGATCCGCATGAGGCCGCGGCGTTTCGCCCAGCGACCGTTGCCGTCCATGATGATCGCGACCGAGCGCGGGATCGACTTCGGTGCACTCACCGGCGAATCACCTGGTCCCGCCCCGGCCCGACCGAGATCGTCCGGATCGGCACCCCGGCCAGTTCCTCGAGCGAATGGACGTACTTCTGCGCGTTCTCCGGCAGGTCGTCGAAGCGGCGCATGCCGGTGAGATCGCCCTCGAAGCCGGGGAAGAACTCGACCACCGGCTTCACGTCGTCGAGATCGAACACGGGGAATTCGGTCGTCTTGCTGCCATCGCCACGCTCATACGCGACACAGACTCCGATATCGCCGAAGCCGGACAGAACGTCGAGCATGGTCAGCGCGATCTCGGTCGTGCCGGACACGGCGACCGCGTAGCGCGTCGCGACGGCGTCGAACCAACCGCAGCGGCGCGGACGCCCGGTCGTCGACCCGTACTCGTTGCCGGCCGCGCGGATCCGCTCCGCGATGTCACCGTCGAGTTCGCTCGGGTACGGCCCCGCGCCGACGCGCGTCGAGTACGCTTTGACGACGCCGGTGACCTCACCGACCACCTGCGGCGGCAGGCCGGTACCGATCGCGATCCCGCCGGTCGACGCGCTCGACGAGGTCACGAACGGATACGTGCCGTGGTCGACGTCGAGGAGCACACCCTGCGCGCCCTCGAACAGGAGCCGCTTGCCATCACGGAGGACCGAACGTAGCAGCGCTCCGGTGTCGCGCACCGCGGGACGCAGCCATTCGCCGATCTCGAGCAGCTGGGACTGGAGCTCGGTGGCGTCGACTTCCGGCACCTCGCACGCGCGCAGTGTCGCGTTCTTCTCGTCGCAGAGTCGCTCCAGACCGCGACGCAAGCGCTCGGGTCGCAGCAGGTCACCGACGCGGATGCCGCAACGCGCCGCGCGGTCCGCGTACGTCGGACCGATGCCACGCCCCGTCGTGCCGAGCTTGGCTGCTCCGCGGCTCGATTCGGACGCATGGTCGAGCAAGCGGTGCAGCGGCAGGATCAGGTGGCAGCCCTCGGACACCAGCAGGTTGCCCCCCAGCTCGATCGCGATGCCGTGCCCTCGGACGCGCTCGATCTCGTCGCGGAGATGGAACGGGTCGACGACAACGCCGTTGCCGATCACGTTGAGCGTTCCCGGGCGCCGGATCGCCGAAGGGATCAGGTGCAGGACCATCCGCTCGCCTTCGTGCACGAGGGTGTGGCCGGCGTTGTGTCCCCCGCCGAAGCGCGCGACGACGTCGGCGTCCTCGGCAAGGAGATCGATGATCTTGCCTTTGCCTTCGTCGCCCCAGAGGAGGCCGATGACACAGGTTGTGGGCATGCGCGGAGCTGGCGGGAAAAGGGCGGGAGCATACCGTTCCGGGGCCTGGCTTCCATCAGGATCGGCTCGGGGTTCCCACGGAGCGCAATTGCCCGGGACAGCGCCCCCTCGACGCGTGCAACGGCCGGCATGGAGGGCTCACGGACCGTGCGCGAGCAAGCGCTCGCGTGTCTCGCTCGCTTCGAGCAGCGTTATCTTGCAGCCGCGCTGCGAAGGCTGACGCAGTGGAAGGGATTCGATGCGCGCCGCCACGAGGACGTGCTCGACGACGTTCGGCAGGAGCTCGCGGTCGACTGCCTGGTCGGCGCCGAGGAAGTCCTCGCTCTCGAAGAGCGTGAGCGGCACCGCCGCTGGTTTCGCATCGTCCAGCAGGTGCACTACCGACTGCGGACCCGCGACGCGCGCTACGAGACCGGCAATGCCGAGCTCGACCGGCTGCCCACTCAGTCCGTGGACGACGACCTCGACGCGCTCGAGATGCGCGGCGACCACCGCGACGCGTTGAAGTCGATCCAGCGCGCCGCGACCCACTTGAAGAACGGGCGCCTCAACGCGGAAGCGACCGCGAGCGCGCTCGGGATGCATCGGGTGCAGTTCAAGCAGCTCTGGGAGCGGCTGACGAACGCCCTCGGTTTCGGCGACCACTACGTCGACTTCTGGCGCGAGCGCCTGCTGGAAGCCCTCGTACAGCACACGGCCGATCGACTGACGGCGAACGGTGCCCTGCGCGTCTGCCGCCAGTCGACCCGCCTGCCCGACCCGCGGGCGAGCCGGCGCCGAATCGAACGCGTCCGTGCCGCGCTCAGCAGCCACCCTCCGACGCAACAGCTCAAGTCGGTGTTCGCGCAGGCGCTCGGCAAGCACACGACACCGCGCGACTTGATCGAAGCCGCGACGGCGCTTTCGCCCGAGCACGCCGGCGTGGACCTGTGGCGCTTCGAGGTGGCGGTCGCCGAACGCGATCTCGGCGACGCGTCGCGCGCCCTGGGCCTCGCGCGTGAGCACGGCGCGGCCCGCGTGCCACTCGTTCTCGCTCGCGCACGCCTGTTCGAAGCGCGCGGCGAGGAGCACTACGCCGTGGACCTGCTGCGCGATGCGGAGGCGGCGCGACCGGACGCGCGCCTGCGCGCGAGCCTCGACAGCCTGCTGCGGCACCTCGAAGACTGAAGTCGGCTACTGCCGCAGCGCCGCGACCGCCTTGTCCAACATCGCGCGCTCCCAGAAGCGATGCCCGCGCACGCTGCCCCACTCGGGCACACCGAACACCTGGCGGCGGAGGTAGCGGACTTCGACCACGGCGAGCAACTCGTCGTCCTCGCGCCACATCGTGAGTCGACACTGCGACGCGACGCCCTGCTCGTCCCGGGGACACCAGTCGGAGCGGAACAGGAAACGCTCGGGGTCCGCCTCGAGCAGGACGGGAAAGTCGAGGCGCACGACGTCGCGGATCCGCGCGAACGCGTCGGCCGGAACATCGATCGGCAGGTCGGCGCGGCCCGGGTCGTACGGCGTGACCGCACAACCCGTGACGAGCAGAGCCGACGCCGTCGCCAGCGACCGCATCATCGGCGGCCGTGCCCCCCGCCGCCCGGCGTCTCGATCCGCACGCGGTCACCCGGCGCGAGCTCGATCGACTGCTTCGCCGCGACTCGCTGCCTGCGCCCGTCGCGGATCCGGAACGCGCGTCCCGGCTTGCCGTCGTCGCCACCGGACGAACCCGGCGGTCCCGACTCGTGCCGTTCGGCAAACAGCGACACCGTCGCGGGCGCGAGCGCTTCGACCTCCTTGACGATCCCATCGCCACCGCGCCGTGCCCCCTTCCCGCCCGAGCCGCGCCGCACGGTCAGCATGCGCACGAGCGCGGGATACCGCTGCTCGAACTCCTCGATCGGCGTGTTGCGCGTGTTCGTCATGTGCGTCTGCACGGCGGACGTGCCGTCGAAGTCGCGGCCGGCGCCCGCCCCTCCGGGCAACGTCTCGTACATCGCGAACGCGCGCCCGTCGTGGGCGACACCACCGATCGTGAAGTTGCTCATCGTCCCGGCCGACGACGCCGGCAACCGTCGCGGCGCGGCCTTCGCCATGGCCCGCATACACACGTCAACGAGTCGTTGACTGGTCTCGACGTTGCCGCCGGCGACCGGAGCCGGCGCAACCGGATCGAGCAGCGTCCCGTGCTTCGTGACGACGTCCAAGACGCGAAAGACCCCGTCGTTCGTCGGGAGACGTGCGGGGCACAGGCAGCGCAAGACGTAGAGCGACGCCGCCGTGACGATGCTCCGATTCGCGTTGATCCCGCCGCGCGCCTGCGGCGCGGACTTCGAGAAGTCGAATCGGATCCGCGAACCGTCGATCTCGATCGCGAGCCGGATCTCGAACGGCCCGCCGCCCGCACCGTCGGACTCCATGAAGTCGCGCGCGCGGTAGGTGCCGTCGCGGAGCTCCGACACGACGTTCCGCGCGATCTTCGCCGAGTAATTCATCAGGTGTCCGGCATACGCCGTGACGACTTCGCGACCGTGCTCTGCGCACAGCTCCCGAAGCCGCAACTCCCCGAGTTCGAGCGATGCCTCTTGCGCATCGAGGTCGATCAGGCGTTCGTCCGGCGCACGCACGTTCGCGCGCAGCATCGCGACGACGTCGCGGCACGCCTTGCCAGCCGCGCGGAACTTCACCGGCGGGATCACGAGACCCTCGCCGTGCAGATCGTGCGCGACCCCCATCGACCCCGGCACGGCCCCACCGATGTCCGCGTGGTGCGCGCGGTTGACGAGGAAGAACGCCGGCGCCGCTTCTCCGTCGAAGAACACGGGCCGCACCATCGTGACATCGGGCAGGTGCGTGCCGCCGCGATACGGATCATTGAGAATCGCGACGTCACCCGGCTCGAGATCGAGCGACTCGCGCACGGCCGCAACCGAGTCTCCGGCGCTGCCGAGGTGCACCGGAATGTGCGCCGCCTGCGCGATGAGCCGCCCACGCCCGTCGAACATCGCGTAGCTGAAGTCTAGCCGTTCGCGGATGTTCGGGCTGATGGCACTCCGCTGCAGGAGCGCCCCGCTCTCCTCGCACACGGCGGCGAGCAGGTGGTGGAACACCTCGAGGCGAACGGGATCCGGTTTGCGCGTGGTCAAAGTTGAGACAGCTCGGGCAGCACCCGTGTAGTTCGCCCACCGAACGGAGACCCGCGAGAAACTCGAACGGTGCGTTCCGGCACGAGCGGCGCGGGCCACAGATCACGTGGACAGAGGAGACCCAATCATGCAAGGCGAACACGACCGATCACACTCCCGAGCCGGCACGAAACCGACAGAGCCGCCGAAGCCGCGACCGCGGCCACCGGCTACGGTCGGCGAGCGCCCCACGCCGGTGCGAACCTGGGGCACGCTGACGGATCCGCCGCTTGTGTAGCGGAGCCGCTTCGCGGCGCTCCTAAGACGTAACGGCGGTCCGGATCTCGGCCTCGACCATCTCGCCGAGTTCGCTCGTCGAGTGCGCACCGGCCTGCAGGCTCTTGACCTTGCCGCTCTGCAGCAGGCTCGCGACCGCGTCTTCGACGGTGCGTGCCGCCGGCGTCTCGCCGAGGTGGTCGAGCATCATCGAGACGGCCATGATCGTCGCGAGCGGGTTGGCCTTGTTCTGGCCGCGATACTTCGGCGCCGAGCCGTGAATCGGCTCGAACATCGAGACGCGGCCCGGGTGGATGTTGCCGGACGCGGCGATGCCCATGCCACCCTGAATCATCGCGCCGAGGTCGGTGATGATGTCGCCGAACAGGTTCGGCGCGACTGCGACGTCGAACCACTCGGGGTTCTTCACCATCCACATGCACGCCGCGTCGATGTACTGGTGGTCGGTCGCGACGCCTTCGTACTCGCTCGCGACTTCCGCGAACACGCGCGTCCAGATGTCCTGCGCACGGACCGCATTGGCCTTGTCGATCAGCGTGACCTGCGGCTTGTCGGCTCCGGGCTTGGCCCCGCGCTTGACCGCCGTCTCGAACGCGTAGCGGATGATGCGCTCGACGCCCTTGCGCGTGTACATCATCGACTGGTGCGCGACCTCGTCCGGCGTGTCCTTCTTGAGGAAACCGTGGATGCCGCAGTAGGCGTCCTCGGTGTTCTCACGGCAGATCACCATGTCGATGTCGGCCGGCCCCTTGTCCTTGAGCGGGCAGAGGTTCTCGTGCAACAGCTTGATCGGACGCAGGTTGACGAACAGGTCGAGCTTGAAGCGCATGCCCGCGATGATCGCGAACTCGAGCTTGCCGACTTCGATACGCGGGTCGCCGATCGCGCCGAGCAGCACCGCGTGCATGTCACGGATGCGATCGAACGCTTCGTCCGGCATCGTCTCGCCGGTCTCGAGGTAGTGGTCGGCGCCGTACGGCATCGACTCGCGCTTGGTCTGGAAGCCGTAGATCTCCTCGACGGCGGACAGAACGCGAAGGCCCTCGCGGACGACCTCGTCGCCAATGCCATCGCCGGGAAGAACGCCGATATCGTAGACCTTGCTCATGCTGCTCGTGGTTTGGGGTCGCGGAGAAGGGGGAGGAGGGTAGCGGGTCGGGACGGCAATGCAATGCAGGTCGATGCATCGACGACTGCTCTATACTGCATTCCCACGAAAGCCGCGGTCGCGCCACGTCGAGTGGCAGAAAACGCGGTGCCGTGGTAGGGTCGGAACACTCCTCAAACCCTGGGAAAAGGTCTTTCACGGAGTTGCTCATGACGACGCCAGCGTTCTGTCACGTCTCTTTGGCTCTCGTTTCTCTCGTCGCCGCAACGTCGACGGCGCAGTCGCCGCCGCGCCTCGCGCGCGCCACGGAGCCCATCGCGATTCCCGACTTCGGAGGCACGACGTCGCACATGGCTGCGGCGGACGTCGATGGAGACGGGGACGTCGACGTGTTCCTGTCACGACTCGGCGACGCCGACTCGCGCATTCTCCGATTGCTGATCAACGATGGACGCG
Organism: Planctomycetota bacterium; assembly: GCA_028281765.1. Taxonomy (GTDB): domain Bacteria; phylum Planctomycetota; class UBA1135; order UBA1135; family UBA2386; genus JANQJF01. Next base: position 131,432 of record JANQJF010000055.1, read on the forward strand.
GCGCGTTCACGGACGCGTCGGCGGCGCGACTCCCGTCCGCACCCGCGGTATCGGAAGCACTCCACCCGTTCGACATGGACGGGGACGGCGACATGGACCTGTTGATCGCCGGCGCCGGCAATCGACTCTACGAGAACGACGGCACCGGCATGTTCTCCGACGTCACCGCAGGTCGCCTGCCGCCAGCCGTCGACGCGACGAGCGATTTCGCGACGGGCGACGTCGACGGGGACGGCGATCACGACATCGTCGTCGCTTCTTACGATCCGTTTCCCGGACTGTTCGGCGGTCCGGGCCGCCAGTCATTGCTGTTGCTCAACGATGGCGCCGGCACGTTCATCGACGTCACGGCGACGCACATGCCGGTCGCGCTCGACCAAACGCGCAAGGTCTTGCTGTTCAACGCCGACCAAGACCCGGAGCTCGAGCTCTACCTCTCGAATGAGCAGACCGCCCCTTCGCAAGCGACGCAGGGCGCGGACCGGATCTACGACAACGACGGGTCCGGAGTGTTCACGGCCGTGCTCACGGCGCTGCCGAACGAAAACCAGAGTGCCCGGGACGCCGTCGCGGCCGACGTCGATCTCGACGGTGATCTCGATTTGATCCGCGTCGGCTTCTTCGCCAATCACTCCGCGCTCCTGATCAACGACGGAACGGGCACGTTCCAAGACACCACGACGGTTTCGGCCCCCACCCTGAACGCCGCGGCGTCGGTCGGCGCCGCGGACATGACGGGAGACGGAATCGTCGATCTCTTCCTCGCATCGAGCGTGCAGACCGGACACAGCAACGTGCTCCTCGAAGGAGACGGGCTCGGTGGCTTCGTCGATGCGACCGACCGCCTCCCGCCGGACGTCGACGATACGCGCTGCGCCGCGTTCGTCGATCTCGACGGCAACGGGTCCGTCGATGTCGCGACGGGCGCGTCGCGATCGGCGTATCAGAACTGGTCTCGAGATCGTGTCTATCTGCAGCGCGCGGGCGGTAGCGGCTTCGATCAGCTCCCGAGCTACGACCTGCCCGCGTCCACGGTATACGCCGAAGCCATGGCCACCACCGACGTCGACGGCGACGGGGACGCAGACATCGTGCTCGGCGACTGGTTCTACGCGAACGCCCTGTTCTACGGTGACGGGCACGGCGGCTTCACCGCCGCGACGCCCGCGCAGTTCCCGATCCTCGACGGCCACACCCGTGCGCTCGAGTTCGGAGACGTGGACGGCGACGGCGATCAGGACCTGTGGATCGGCAACGGCACGAACACGTTCACGCAGGACCAGCTCTTGCTCAACGACGGCAACGGCACCTTCACCGACGTGACCGCGACCCACGTGCCCGCCAACTCGGACCGGACGTTCGCAGTCGCGATGGGCGACGTGGACGGCGACGGCGATCTCGACGTCGTGACGGGGCTCGGGCAGCACAATCTGACGGCGAACCGACTCCTGCGGAACAACGGATCCGGCGTGTTCACGTTTGACGACAACGCGCTGCCGCCGACGATGGGACGGACGCGGAGCATCGAACTCGTCGATCTCGACGGCGACGGCGACCTCGACCTGACCTGGGGCGACTGGGACCAGAACGCGATCTTGATCAACGACGGGCTCGGCAACTTCACGGACGAGACCGGGACGCGATACCCGGCGACGCCGTTCCCGTATGGCTCTCCGGTGCGCGCCGCAGACGTCGACGGCGACGGCGACCAGGACCTCTTCTACTCCGGCCACGCGGGGCTCGCGAACCGCCTCTTCCTCAACGACGGCGCGGGCTTCTTCACCGACGTGTCCGGCTCGCAGCTCCCCGGCAACCTGCCCACGATCGCGTGCGAACTCGCCGACATGGACAACGACGGCGATGCCGACATCGTGCTCGGACACAACGGCGCCGCGCTGTACCTCAACGACGGCAACGGCATCTTCTCGGACGCGACGTCGACCGTCGAGGTCGACAGTGACGTCACGCATTCGATGGTCCTCGCGGACGTCGACCGAGACCGGGATCTCGATGTCGTGCTCGGCCGATACATGCGCGTCGGCAACCTGAACGACCGCGGCGCGCACGTCGTGCTGCGCAACAACCTGCGCCAGTGGCAGTCCCTCGACCTCCCGCTCGGCGGAGAGGACTACCACGTCGAGCTGACGCTGTTCGGCAAGTCGGGAGTCGTCGCGGGTCCACTGCTCGCGTTCGCGCCGCTGGATCCGGGAGTGTCGGTGCTGGACTTCGGCGTGCTGAGCCTCGATCCGACCGCGATCATCGGGCTGCCAGGAATCACAACGGACGCGGACGGACGGGCGACGATGACGCTGCCGATTTCGCCACTGCCGGGAGCGCTGGGGCTGACGCTGTACACGCAGGCGTTTGTGGTGGAGACGGGGGATCCGGCGAACTGGCGGCTGACGGGGCGGCAGGCGCACTCGGTGCGGTGAGGCGCGGGCGCGGGCGCGGATCCTTAAGACGGGGGCGGAGCGGTGACGTAGGCGAGCGAGCTTGGCCTGCGGGGCCCCTCCGACTGCGGACGCAACGACCAACACGCTAGCGGCGCGGCGGGGCAAACGGACGCCATACAGCGGCCGGCGATGCTTGGGCGTATGGGCGGATTGGGCACGGGTCACGGGCGGGCGCGGGCGCGGGCGACGCGATGGCGGCCGACGCAGGTGGGACAGGTCGGTCGAACTGTGGTTGCGCGCGATCGCTCGATGCAGATTAGTCCTGTTTCGAAACATGATTGGGGAACCTTCTTTGTATTACAGTCACTTGACTACTAAAACCATGTCTGGTATCTTGTTTCGAACTCGTGATGGGTAGGGCGTCGAAGATGAGATCGAGGGTGAAGCAGGGGCTGTTGGCGTTTCCACTCGGCTGGGGCGGTCATCGAAAAGGTGCGGGGCGAAAGCGACAGGCCGCTCGCGAACGTGTGTCGCACAAGAAGAAGGCCGAGTTCGCGAAGGGGTGCCCGCTGCACGTCACGATTCGGCTACGAGAGGGGCTCCCCTCGCTGCGACGCAAGGACACGTACGCCGTACTCCGTGAGGCGTTCGCGAAGGCCAAGGATCGCTTCGGCTTCCGCCTGGTCCACTACTCAGTCATGGGCAACCACGTCCACGCGATCGTCGAGGCCGACGACCAGCGTGCGTTGACGCGCGGAATGACCGGACTTCTGGTTCGCATGGCGAGAGCTCTAAACAAACTCTGGTCGCGCCGCGGACGCGTCTTCGACGACCACTATCACCAGCACCAACTCGAGACTCCTCGAAAGGTCCGCTACGCGCTGGCCTACGTGTTGAACAACGCGCGCCGCCACCGATACGACGTCGACGTCCTCGACTACTTCGCCTCCGGCCCATGGTTCGACGGCTGGGCCATCCAGATCGAGATCGTCGGCAAGGCCGCGCGCTGGCGCCCCCCAGTCACACCCCCGACCTCCTGGCTCCTCCGCACCGGCTGGCGCCGCCACGGCCGCATCCGCACCTTCGAAGTCCCCGGCCGCGCGGCCTGATCGCGTCGCCCGTGACCCGCGCCCGAATCGTCCCATACGCCCAAGCATCGCCGGCCGCTGTATGGCGATCGCTTGCCCCGCCGCGTCGCCAGCGTATTGGCGTTGCGTCCGCAGTCGGAGGGGCCCAGCAGGCCAAGCTCGCTCGCCTACGTCACCGCTCCGCCCCCGTCTCAAGGCTCGTTCCCGCGCCCGCTCCCGCGCCCCCCACCCGAAATCCCACCCCCCACTGTCACACACCACCCCCACCCATCGTCAACAAATCGAAACCCATTCGATTCGATCACGATGACCCAAACCCACCCCGCGATCCGCGAGCTGCGGACGTTCTCCGACCACTACGACTACGACGCGAGCTACCTCGAGCAACTCGCGACCGACTCACCCGGAGCCTTCGAGGCGTTCCGCGCTGCGCAGGGACTCTCGACCTTCCGTGACGCACTTCCGCTCGACGCGCACTACGTCGCCCGCATCGCCGCGATGCGGGTCGATGACTGCGGCGCCTGCACCCAGCTCAACATTCGCATGGCGGTCGAAGCGGGCGTCGATCGCGACCTCCTCACGACGCTCTTGCACGAGCCCGACTGGCTGACCGAACCGCTGCGCGACATCCACGACCACGCGCGGGCGACGCTGCGCAACGATGGCCCCGACGAGGAGCGAGCCGCACGCATCCGTGCCCCACTACGGCGAAGCGGCATTCGCCGAGCTCGCCGTCGTCCTCGCGGGATGCAGGATCTACCCGACGATCAAGCGCGCCTTGCTGCGAGACAACGCGTGCACGATCCTGACCCTCGACTTCTGATCCCGTGGCCATGACGAACGTCGAAGACTTCGAACGACACCGGCGCTACCTGACCGGGCTCGCGTACCGCATGCTCGGTTCGGTGTCGGATGCGGACGATGTCGTGCAGGACACCTACCTGCGATGGCGAGCCGCCGGCGAGCCGGCGCTCGACTCTCCCCTCGCTTGGTTCACACGCACATGCACACGGCTCTGCCTCGACCGCATCAAGGCTTCGCGGCGCGAGCGCGAGTCGTACGTCGGAGAGTGGCTCCCCGAACCCTTACCCCCGCGCAGCGCCGACGAACGTGCCGAGCTCGACGAGACGCTGTCCGTGGCGCTCCTTCTGACGGTGCAACGACTCCGACCCGGGGAACGCGCGGCGTTCCTGCTGCACGACGTGTTCGGCTACGAGTTCACGGACATCGCCGACATGCTCGGCCTCGAAGCCGCGAACTGCCGACAGCTCGCGACCCGCGCGAGGCAGACGCTACGCGGCGAGCGGCCGGCCGCCCACGCCGACGAGGCAATCGTGCGTCAGGTGTCCGACGCGTTCTTCGAGGCAATCGAATCCGGAGACATGGCCTCGCTGCGTACGGTCCTGGCCGACCACGTCGTGCTGCACTCCGACGGCGGCGGCAAGGTCGCGGCGGCACGCCGTCCGGTCGAAGGCTTGGACTCGGTCGCGCGCTTCTTGATGTCCGTGTTGCACGACGACGCCGGTCGCTTCGACCGCGCGGACACCTGGTTCAACGGCGCGCCGGGCACTCTGGTCTCGGAAGACGGGCGCGTCGTGTCGGCATTCCAGTTCCGCGTGGAGCACGGCAAGATCACGGGCATCTACGTGCAGCGCAACCCGGACAAACTCGGCGCCTTCACGGCGTCGTGAACGCGGCTACCGAGGGACACGCGGCAACGTCCACGTGTCCCCATGCTCCGTCCACCGCATCCCCGTGACTCGGCCGGAGTTCCCACGCTCGAAGCGCACGATCGCATCGCGCTCGGGATAGTAGAACGCGCCGCCCTCGGTCGGGATCATCGCGCGATCGCCGCATCGAAGAACATCCCCGAAGAGACGCACATCGAGCTCGAAGCGATCGCCGACTCGATACGTGCCCTCGAAACCACGCAGCACCGACCGGTCGACGCGCGCCGGCTTCGGCAGCCGCGGCGCCGCCGCAGGCGCCTCGCCCCGCAGCAATGACGCAACCCCCGCGCGGAGCGGCTCTCGTCCACTCGCAAGATTGCCGCAGAACACCACGACGACGTCCTTCTCCGGAATCCAGTCGACGAACGACGCGTAGCCGTTCGTGCTACCTCGCCAGCTTCGCGCCGCGCCGCTCGCGCGCTCTGCCTCGAAGGCCGCAGAACGAATCGCGCCGGACTGCAGGGCCACGCACAGGCGGTGCAGGTCCTCGACCGTCGACCAAATCGAGCCGGCCCCGACCAAGAACGACGTGTCCTCGAGCGGCGCGTTCTCCGGGCCGCCCACGCCGGGGAAGTAGCTGCGCGCACGTCGCGGCAGCACGTGTCGATGATCACAGTGCCGCGTGTGCCGGAGACCTGCCGGAGCACACACCCGCTCTTCGAGTAGCACGCCGAACGGCTTTCCCGCCGCGAGCTCGAGCACTCGCGCGAGCACGGTGTATCCCGCGCTGCTGTAGCTCTCGTCGGCGCCGGGCTCGAACTTCAGGGACGCGCGCTTCGCGAGTTCGACTACCGTCTCCGCGGTGTGTGGACGGGTCTCGTCGGCGGCCTCGGTCACCCGATGCGGGATCCCCGACCGATGATCCCGCAGCATCGCCACGGTGATCTCGTCGCCACGCGGGAAGTCCGGGATCCACTTCGAGACCGGATCGGTCGTCGCGACTTCTCCGGCTCGAATCGCGTGCTCGAGGAGCAGAGCCGTGATCGGTTTCGTGATCGACGCGATGCAGAACCGAGTGTCGATCCGGTTCGCGACCGCGTGTTCGTAGTCCGCCATCGCCCAGACTCGATCGAGCAGCACGGTCTCGCCGCGCGCGATCCGGAGGACGCCCGAGAGAACCCGATCCTCGAGCAGAGGGCGCACGAACGCGTCGAGGCGCGCGCTAAAGTCCGCCGGGATTCGATCTCGCTTCAGGTGCCGGGCCAGAAACTCCAGCGTCGCCGTCCAGCTCGCCGCGAGCGCGTGCGCCTTGCCGCGCGGCGTCCCACCCATCGAGCGCGCGACGCGCGCGGGCCCGTAGCCCGGTCCGCCGACCTCGTGCCCGGCATCCGCGAAGTCGAGCAGCTCGACCTCGAACGGGTGACCGTTCCGCCGCAGTCGATCCCGCACCGCATGCGTCATGCGCGACGCGGGCCAAAGGTTGTCACGCTGACCGGATACGAGAAGCACGGGACCGCGGATCTTCTCGACAGGAATCTCCGCGCGCTGCATCACTTCTTCCGAGGCGGCATCGAGACTCGCGGCGTAGAGGTCGACCAAGAGCCTCGACTCTCGGAACCGTTCGTCGGCCGAGTACTCGACGTACGGCACCGGCGCGCCGTCCCACGTCCACGACGACACCTTCGGGCGCGACGGGATCCCCTGGAAGACGACCGAACTCGGCGTGTATGCGACGACCGCGCGCAGCCGCGGGTCTCGGGACCCTAGGAGCAGTGCGAGCTCCCCACCCTTCGAGCTGCCGAGAACGGCGAGGCGATCCCCGTCGACCTCGGTCCGGCGGACGAAACCATCGATCGCGCGATCGAAGTACTCGAGCGGAATCGACTGCAGTTCGTCCGGCAGTCCTTCCATGCCGAAGTAGGCGAGCGCCAGCACCGCGTATCCTCGGCTCGCGAGCAGCTCGGCGAAGCGCCTCTGGCCACGCAGCCCGCCGTTCGCGTCGCCCACCACGACGACCCCGGGATGCGGCCCCGCTCCGGCGGGCAACGCCAGCTCACCGACGATGCTCGCGTCCTCGACTCCGTGCCACTCGACGCCCGGACCGCGAATCCAGCACAGCAGCTTCGCCGACGCACTTCCGCCATCCGCGTCGCGAAGAGTCACGACGAGCTCCTCCGCGCGGCCGTCTCGCGGAGCCGTCACGGCCTCGACGCTGCGGTCGAGTCGTAGCGACCAGAACGGACCGAGCGCATCGACGCCCGAGTAGGCGGAACCGTCCGAGGGTGCGATCTTCGCGACATCGACGACGCCGTCCTCCGGAACCGTGTAGTGCGAGACCGAACGCCAGGTCCGACCGTACGAGCCAACCATCGTCAGCTCGAGCGCCACGCCCGTGCCGGGCACGGACGTCCCGACGATTCGGATCGGGTCACCCGACAGCACCGGGCCCGCCGGCTCGAACGCGACAGTCGGAGCCTGCGGCGAAGCAACCGACGCGAAAGCACAAACCCACAGCGCGATGCATCTCATTGCAGCACCACCTCGACGCGCATCCACTTCGCGTCCGGAGCGACCTCGATGGATCGAGGCTCGCGGAGTCGAGCACCGGACAGCGTCCAGCTTCCGGCCTCCACTCCGTCGAACACGAACGTGCCGTCCGCGCGCCGGTGGGTTCGATGCGTGCGCTCGGGATCTTCGTCCCGATGGAGCTCGAGCGCGTCGTCCGCCGCGCCCGCGTCGAGCAACTGCGCACCGACGACCAGACGCATGCCTGGCATCACGACGTCGGAGTCCTGCTCTCGCGTGCTCACCGTCACATCCGCGACCCGGCGGTAAACGTCGAGGCACGAATGGGGAAACGCGAGCACGCGGTACGTACCGCCCGCGAGCCGGACTTCGAACCGCCCCTCGGAATCGACAAAGACGGGGACCAGGTCGCGGGTCTCGGTGTGCGTCAGCACGAGCTTGCTGCGGTCGCCGGGCCGCGCGCCCGTGACCGGTTCGCCGGACATCGCGCGGAGCGTCCCGGCCCAGCGCGGCAATCCCTCGGGGGATCCGAACACGGCGCGCGCGCTTTCGGCCGGCCCGAGCTCGATCCGCCGCACTTCCTCCGTGACCTTCTCGTCGTCGACCTCGATCGACACGTAGAGGCGATACTCGCCGCCGGGCAACATCGGTAACACGACGATCCCGGACGGTTCGGTCTTCGCGCGCACGTCGAAACCTCCACCCGACAGCCACACGAACGCGCCGGACGCCGCGAGTCCGTCGTGATCGTGCACGACGACTTCGACAGACGACTCACCCAGCTGCCATTCGACGAAGTCGCCGAGCGCTTCGATGCGGAGCCTCCGCTCGAACCACATCCCCGAGGGCTCGAGTGCAAGAGCCAGGCGCGACTCCCCGAGTTCCACGGACTCGAAACTCGCCCGCCCCCGCGCGTTCACGACCACGGTTGCCGCGGGCCGCGAGTCCTGCGTGAGCGTCATCGATGCGTTTCGCATCGGGGCCGGACGGACGACGACATCGAGACCGGACGCCGGCGTCGCGGTTCGAGGGGCGACGCCTTCGGTCGGCGCATCGACGGTCACGGAGTCGCGGTTCGCGGCCCGATCCACGTCCACGCGCAAATCGGACCCGCCCGATTCGGGGGCGGGCTGGGCCAACGCCGCGATCTCCGGCACTCGGACCACGGATCGCGCTGGCTCGGGCTCGCCGAATCCGGACATACGCCAGGCGCCGATGCCGATCGCGAAGACTCCGACCGCGGCCGACGCGAGCCACCACGAGCCCTTGGCCGTCGGGATCAGCACGAGCGGCACGCGCGCGCGGATCTCTTCGGGCAGTCGATCCCGGATCATCACGCGCGCTCGAGCAAGCCTCGCGTACACGTTGTCCGTCGTCGTCTGGAAGCGGCGGGCTATCTCCCGGACGTCCAGATCTTCGTAGTAGCGCAGCAACACCGTAGATCGATACGGCTCCGGCAACTCGCGGACGACGGCGGTGACGCGCTGCTGCAGATCGAGCCGTTCGGCGACTTCATCGGTCGACGGCAGGGCTTCGGAGCGCGCGGCGCCGCGCTCGCGATCACGACGCCGCCCTTCGCCACGACGAAACGCGCGCGCGACGCGTCGAGAAACCGTGCGCAACCACGGGCGGAGAGCCGCCGGCGCGAGGGGCACCCCGCGCATCGCCCGGGTCCAGGTCTCCTGCAATGCGTCCTCGACGGCGTGCGAGGGAAGTTCGTCTTGCAGGAGTCGGCGCAGCCATCGCCCTTCGGACAGGAGCTCGCGGACGGTGGGGGTTCGGAATTCGCTCATCCACTACGGAGAGGCCACCGACGCGACCCCTCTGACAAGGATTCCGAGATTCCTCACCGACCGGGCTCCAAGCGACGCACCACCTCACGGGCCTCGTCGAGCTCCTCCGATTCTTCCCCGAGATGCTCGCGGACGAGCGCGACTCGATCCCGCGCGTACGCGAGCGCTGCCGTGGGTCGACTCGCCTCCAGAATCTCGACGAGCAGACGAAGGCACCGGTCGACGTCGCGCCAGTTCATCCCGACCGTCGATCGCCCGAGCGAGAGGGCGCGCACGATGTGCCGTTCGGCCGGACCCGTGGCACCGGACGCGAACCGCGCTCGTCCGAGCGCGATGCGGAGCCGCGCCTCGGCCTCCGGCGCATCGACCAACTCCGGAAGGTATCGCTCCGTCTCCTCGACGAGCGCCTCGAACTCGGCGTCGTCCTGCAGCTGCGCGGCACCGATCCGCTCGATCAGTCCAGCCAGCAGGTTCGTCGACTGCACGGCGTTGGCGTGCGCCTGCCACGCCATCGACTCGCTCGCACGCACGCGCTGCAGGCTCTGCGACGCACCGACCCAGCCGCCCACGAGGAGGGACAGCATCACGACGAGTCCACCGACCAACCAGGGATTGCGCCGTGCCCACTTCGCGACCGCGACGTGGGCCGCCGCGCGACGCGCGCGCACGGGTCGATGCTCGAGGAAGCGCTCCATGTCGTCGGCGAAGTGCTCGACCGACGGATACCGATCGGTGGGCCGCTTCTCGAGGCTCCGCATGACGATCAGCGCGAGGTCTCGCGGGAGCGGCGTCACCCCCACCTCACTCGGCGGCCGCGGCGCGTCCTCCAGCACGGCCCGCTCCAACGCGGCCCGATCTCCGGGCTCCGTGCGGTACGGACTCGCTCCGACCAGCAGGGTGTAGAGCACGACACCCAACGAATAGACGTCGGTCGCCGTGCTGACGGGCTCGCCACGGATCTGCTCCGGGCTCGCGAAACCCGGGGTCAGCGGCCCCCGGCCGTAGAGTTCGGTCCATCCAGGATCCAGCGACGCGTCGAGCAACTTGGCGATGCCGAAGTCGAGCACGTGCGGCTGCCCGCTCGTGTCAACGAGCACGTTGTTCGGTTTCAGATCGCGGTGCACGACGAGGTGTCGATGCGCGTGGTGCACGGCGCGGCAGACCTGGACGAAGAGTCGCAGTCGATCCGCGCGATCGAGTGCGCGCTCTTCGCAGTAAAGATCGATCGGCACGCCGTCGACGAACTGCGTGATCAAGCACGGGCGACCCCGCACTTCGGCTGCGCCGAGAACACGAGGGAGACCCGGGTGACGCAATCCGCGACCGGCGTCGTGCTCCAGCCGAAACCTCGCGATGGTCTCCTTGGACAGGATCCCCGGCTTGAGCACCTTGACCGCCGCGACCGGTGGTTCGCCGGGGTCTACCCGTTCTGCGCGGAACACGGTCGCGGTGCCACCTTCGCCAACGAACTCATCGAGTCGATACGAACCGACGACTGCCCCGCACAACGACTCGCGCTGCTCGAGACGGAGACCCTCGAGGTGCAAGTCCGGGGCGTCACGATCGATCACCGCACTGGTCGTCGCGTCGGCGCGCAGGAGTCCGCGGACGTCGCGCGCGGTTTGCTCCTCCACCTGCTCGAGAGCTCGTTCCTGCTCCGCCCGCGGGGCGTCGCGCAGCTCTTCGAGCAGCCGCCGCGCCCGTCGCCACTCCTCGGGCGAACGCTCACGCATCGCGCTCGATCTCCGCTTGCAAGAACGCGCGTGCCGTCCGCCAGTCGCGCTTCACCGTCGCCGTCGACACGCCGAGGGTCGACGCGACCTCCGGGACGCCGAGACCACAGAGGAACCGCAGTTCGACGACGCGGAGCAACTCGGCATCACACTCCCCGAGTCGGCTCAGCGCATCGTCGAGCCGCACGACGCGCTCGTCACGGCGCGCCGCCGCGCCGTCCTGAACACGTTGCTCGAGCACCCGGCGACCCGTGTGTCGACGGCGCGCGCTGTCGATCAGCACGCGCCGCATCACCGCCGCGACGAGTCGAAGGAACTCCGTCCGATCCCCGGCGCCGAGCCCCACCGTGTCGATCCGCAAGAACACCTCGTGCGCAAGCGACGTCGGCGCCAGCGTGTGGTCCGCTCGCTCGCGAGCCATACAGGAGGCTGCGAGCCGCCGCACGTCGTCGTAGAGAGCCGCGAACAACGCGCGTTTCGCGTCGCCATCGCCGGAGCGTGACGCCCGAAACAGCTCGGCGAGGTCGCGCTCGATCGGCGGGGTCGTCGTCATCGAGCCAGCGAGGGTAGCAGGTTTTCTGCAACTGCGTGATCCCTCGATGCGCGCTCGTTCGCTCAGAAGGCAGGACTCACCGCATGAACATCACGCGCCGTACTCTCCTTGCATCGATCGCGCCCGTGGCCGCCGCCGGCTGCGGGTCCCTCCGCGGACCGACCGCCGCAGGACGCCCCGTCACACCGAAGGCCCCGGACTCGTCGGGCTTTCTCGAAGCGGTACGCAACGGCGACCTCGGCGAAGTCCGAGTTCGCCTCGCGCATGACCCCGCGCTCGCGACCGCGCGCGACGAGATCGGGCGTTCGGCGTTCGTGATCGCCCACCTTCACGGTCGCGGCGAGGTCGCCACTCTCCTGCAAGGGACCGGTCTGGAGCTCGATCTCGTCGAGTCCGTGTTCGCAGCGGACTGGAAACGGGTGGACGCACTCGCGCGTGCGAAACCCGAGCTCTGTCGGGAGGTGCATCCCACCGGCGGCACGCCCCTGCACGCTGCGGCGCTCGCCGGCTCGAACTCGCTCTGGCGCCTGCGAAGCGTCGGTTGCCTCCCGGACTTCGCGCCGAAAGGCGGCGACGGCTTCACGCCGGCGCGCGCCGCCATGAACTGCCGCACGGTTACCGGCGCGCGCATCGCCGCCACCGAGCTGCTGGGGAACGGTTCCTCGTGCAACGCACCACAACAAGGTGGCGATTCGGTGCTCCACGGCGCGGTTCGTCGCCGCAGCCAGGCCCTGGTGCGACTCGCGATCCGTAAGCACGCGGACGTCGCGCATCGCGATGACCAGGGCCGTACAGCGCTCGAGCTCGCGCACGAACTCGACTGGGATGACGGCGCGCGACTCTTGGTCGACCACGATGCGATCCCGCGCGACTGTCGAGAATCCCGGTTCGAACTCGACGCGAACCGCCAACCGATTCAGCGTCCCGACCTCAGCGACGTCCCGCGGAAGCTGCAGAGCGCGGTGACCGCCGCCTCGCACAATGACCTCCCGAAAGTGCGTGAGCTCGTCGAAAGCGACCCTCGACTGGTCTTCTCGATCTCTACGGACGACGAACTCGCGATCGAGGCGAGCGCCCACATCGGGCAGCGACCACTGATGCGTTTCCATCTCGATCACGGTGCGCCGCTGTCCTTGCCGACCGCCGTGTCCCTCGGCGACACCGCGACGGTCGAGTTCCTGCTCGGGCGCAATCCCGATCTCGTTCACGAACGTGGCGCGCACGACTTCCCACTGATGTACTTCGTCGCGTTCGGCGGCGACGAGCCGGAGATCGCCGCGCTCCTCCACTCCCACGGGGCGGATGTGGATCAGGAGAGCCAAGGAACCACTGCACTGCACTGGTGCGTGGTTCGCGGTCGCCGAGAGCTCGCGCGATGGCTGATCGAGAACGGCGCCGACCTCGAGGCGATCGGCTTCAACTTCGATCGGAAAGGACTGACCCCACTCGAACTCGCGCACGCGCGCGGCAGAGACGAAATGGCAAAGCTCCTGATCGATGCGGGGGCCGGCCGGTAGTCCCGCGGTCGAATCCCGTATGGTACGGGCATGAGTCGACTCGCCGGGGCGATCACGGGTTCGTGCGTCGCCGCTACTCTCGCACTGATCGCCGCCCCCCTCTCCGCCCAGGCCGACCGCTACGAGCTCGGCAAGCGCTTCATCGCGCTGGAGAAGATCGCGGCGACGAAGTCCGACCCCGCAGAACGCGCCTCGATCGCGCCGGAAATCGACCGCGCGCTGCAGAGCTTTTTCTCGATGAACATGCGCACGGCGTGCCGAGCGATCGACGCCGCGCGCCTGAAACTCGAGCACGGGGAGTCCGTGCCCGCGGACATTCGCTGGGCGACGTCGCTCTCCGTGTCCTCCGAGGCCGCGCTCGTCGACGCCGACGCCGAGTCGATCGAGTTTACCGTCGACTCGCTCTACGACGCGGAGGTGTCGGTGCCCGAGGGCGTGATCGTTCGGATTCGCTGCGGCGAGCACCGCTTCGAAGCCGAAGTCGAGTCGCTGCCGCTCGCGTTGACGCTGAAGACGCCCCCGCCCGGCGATCACAAAGTGCACTGGGAGATCGTCCAAGGCGAGCGCGTGCTGACCCAACGCGTGCGTACGCAGTCCGTCGCCGAAAACCTACGAGCGCGGATCGACGCGGTGCGCACGAAAGCCAACGCGCTCGAGCCGGTCGGCGAACCCGATATCCGCACGGAAATCGCGAGCGCACGCGCCCTCGCGAATCGATGCCGCGCGCTGACGCGTCCTCGCGCTCCGGAAACGGACTTCCCCGCGGCGCGCCTCCTCACCGACGCGGAAGCCCTCGTCGAAGCCGCGGGTCGAGGCCGCCGCTACTTCGACCAGCGGCGGCCGGGCGAACACTGGGTCCGGTTCCTCGCGGGCGATCGCAAGGTGTCCTGCCGCGTCCTCGTGCCGAAACTCGATCACGAATCCGAGGCACCACCGCTCGTCATCGCGATGCACGGAGCCGGCGGTTCCGAAAACCTGTTCTTCGACGGCGAGAGCGGACTGACACCGGAACTCTGCGCGAAACGAGGCTGGCTCCTCGTCGCCACGCGCTCGACGCCAGTCCGTCCTCCACCGCTGGACGCCCTGCTCGACGAACTCGGAACGCGCTACCGCTTCGACCCGCGCCGGGTGTTCGTCGTCGGCCACTCGATGGGCGCGATGCAGGCGGTCGGCGAAGCGAGCCGTCGCCCGTCGCGCTTCTCCGCGATCGCCGCGCTCGGCGGCGGCGGACGAATCCGTCGCTCTCAGGGCTTCGAGAAGCTCGCGCTGTTCGTCGGCGTCGGCGACCGCGACTTCCTCGCCGGCGGTGCCCGGCAGCTGCGCCGCGCTGCGACCGACGCAGGCGCCGACGTCACGTGGCGCGAGTATCAGGACGTCGGGCACGTCCTGATACTGCAGGACGCGCTGCGTGACGTGTTCGCGTTCTTCGATCGGCGCGCCGACCGAGACGACTAACCGAACGACAGTTCGGATTCTTCGGGCGGCGCGGGCGGCGGCGGCATGTCCGCGGCTCGGCGCGCGGCGCGACCGCCACCGGCGTTCGACGCCGGCTCTACCTCGAGCAGCCGCTCGAACGCACGCTTCGCGTCGTCGAACTGCTTGCGCACGCCGCGTTCCGCTTCGCGCGCCGACGACAGGCTCTGCTCGGCCTCCCGCACCTCGGCGACGGCAGCTTCGAGCGCGGTCCGCTGCTGCAGGTACTCGTTCCAGCGGGTCTCGACCTCGCTGACTTTGCCACCCTTCTTCGCGGTCGCGCGTTTGCCGCGCGCGACCGGCTTGGCGGCAGGACGCGCCTTGGCCCTACGGCCGGCCGTGGCGTTGGTCGCGCGCTTCTTCGGCGCAGACTTCTTCGTCGGAGCCTTCTTGGCTTTCTTGCGTGCCATACCCGGCAGTGTATCGCCAGGGGAGGCCGTCACCGAGCGCTCGCTGGAGGAATCGCGAACGCACGTCGGATCAGTCGACGAACGTCATGCCCACGGGGTTCGTCGCACGGATGACGGTCAGTGCGCCGTCCAACACGAGGAGCGCGTGGTCCAACTCGAGCCCAACGAGTGCGGGCGGCAAGATGCCGCCGGGAAACACGATCGACATCGAGCCGCGGCCGAGCGCATCCAGCGATCCCGTCGTGTTCTGGAACGGGAACACGTTCGGGCTCGACAGCATCGCCAAGAACCAGCCGTCGACTTCGAGGTCGAGCTGCACGCCGTCGAGCACGATGCCCGGCGACGTGCCGGCCGCGGACCCGAGCAGCAGGTACGGCGTCAGGCGGACGTCGGTGCCGCCGAACATCTCGAACTCGACGGTCCCACCCGCGGACACGGACACAGTGGGCGCATCCGACCACAGGTTTCGCTCGACGTAGTGCGCCTGGAAGATCGAACCACCGGTCACGTGCTGCCAGACCAGCTGCCCCGCGGCGTCGTACTCGAACAGCATCGCCTGCCCGGCGCTCGCGATCAGCGTGTTGCCGTTCGGCAGACGCACCGATCCGGACTGCGTCTGCGCCGCGAACGCGCCGCTCAGTACCGAGGTCGGCACCGACGGGCCGTATCGACCGCTCGGATCGAGCACGAAGTTGTTCGACGCATCGAGCGGTGGCGTGATCTCGACCACCTCGGAGTTGGAGCCGATACCCGCCGCGTTGTTGTTGAAGATCGTGATGTTGCCAGCGCCCGGGTAGCCGGCCGGGACCCAGCGCGCCGCATGCTGACCGAACAACACCTGATCGGCTGCCGTGCCGTTGTCGTAGGCCTGCGGGTTGCCCCAGCGGTAGAGCAGATCGCCACCCTTCCCCCAGTTGCCGCCGGAGTGCCCCGCGGCCTCGACCGTGGTCGTGCTGTGATCGACCACCCAGATCTCGTCCGGGCGGTGCGCGCTGAGGATGATCCAGTCGAACTCCTCGACGTACTCGACCGAGTTGACGTGGCTGAAGTCGTTCGACGACATGTTCGTCGCCGGGAAGTTGATGTCGATGAGCTCCGGGTGGTCCGCGACGACCCCGAAGTTCGCCTTCGTCGGGTCGAGGTCCTGGATCATGTGATCGAACGCGTGCCACTCCCACACGATCGTTCCCGTCGTCGGACCGGTCGGCATGACCTCGACGACGTGGTCGGGACGGAACACGCCGGCGCCGAGCGTCGACGGGTCGCGCCCGGCCGCGATCGCGTCCGCCGCGCTGACGTCCTCCCACGCGATCAGGAGCACGTTGCCGTTCGGCATCACCTCGATGTCGTGATGGCTGCGGTTCCCGTTCGTGTCGTAGTGGAAGTCCCACAGCACGTTGCTGTCGATGTCGAAGCGTTGCACCGCCCCGCCCATGCCGCCGGAGATCGGTTGACCGGCGGTCCGGTAGGAGCGGTAGAGCGTGCCGTCGGTGTGCAGGCGCACGCCGAGACCGACTGTCGTCTGATGGGTCCAGGCGTGCAGCGTCTGGCCGAACCGATCGACGAGATAGGTCGTCTGGTCATTTCCGCCGTTCACGGCGTAGAGCCGATGACCGTCGGCCTGTCCGCACAGGCCGGCCGCGAGGAGGAGGCCGGCGGCGAGGAGGAGGCCGGCGAGGGCCGAGGAGGTGTGTCGAGTCATCTCAGTCCCACTGTACCGGTGGACCGAAGGGCGCGATAGACGCCCCACAGCAGCCCGATTCGGGCCGAGGATCAGGACCTGAGAAAATCCGCGTCCG
The DNA here is from genome assembly GCA_028281765.1 of Planctomycetota bacterium. Classification (GTDB taxonomy): domain Bacteria; phylum Planctomycetota; class UBA1135; order UBA1135; family UBA2386; genus JANQJF01. Next base: position 148,387 of record JANQJF010000055.1, read on the forward strand.
GCGTGTCCGGTTTCGCTCGGCGCTCTGGTTCTCCGGGATGAACCCGAACCGAATCCGACCGAGAACGATGAATACGACCCGCCGCACGCTGACCTCGACCCTGATCGCCGCGACCCTGACGACGCTGACCGCCTGTGGCGGCGGCGGTGGCGGGAACGACTCGACCGCACCGGGCACTCCGGGCGACTCCGGCAACGCGCTCGACGTCGCGGGCGAGTGGCGGATCACCGAGCGGGTCGTCTCCGCGACCTGCCCGGACGACGTCGACACCCAGTCCTCGTACGACCTGCAGGTCGCCCAGGACGGCTCCCGTTTGACCGTAACCGCGCCGGTCGGCGTCTTCTCCGGCGCCATCGACGGCGACCAGATCGAGTGGACCGGTTCGTTCGACGAGGACGGCGGCCGCACGACGATCAACTCGATGAACGTCAAGGTGTCCGGCGAAACCCTGTCCGGCACTTCCCAGGTCACCTGGGCGCAGGGCGCCACCGTGTGTGAGCTGACCATCGAAATCGACGGCACGCGCACGTCCGGCGGCAGCCCGGACCCCGACGAAGACGCGGAGCAGGACGACGCCGAGGAGCTGTCGTTCTTCGAGGAGGAGCTCGTCGGGTCGTGGTCTCGCTTCCACGCGTTCGACGGCAGCACGGACTACTTCGTGTTCTTCGCCGACCGCACGGCCTGCAAGTTCACGGTCGAGGACAACGGCTCGCGGACCGACGAAGTCGAGTACCAGCACTGGGCGCTCGTCCACGACGAGGACGACGTCTATCGGATCGAGCTCCAGTCCGTCACCGCGGACACCCCCTATCTGTCGTCGCACGAGTACCACTTCAACGCCGACGAGATCTGGCGCGGGGGCTTCGCGAACCTGGTCATGACCCAGACCGCCGGCGCGCCCGCGTGCGACGACTGACCGAAGTCGCGGTCGCACCGGCCCGAAACTTGCACTCCCCGTGTCAAACCTGAACGGAGCGACACGATGCGATCGAACGCGATGTCTTGGATCCTGGCCGCGAGCCTTCTGACGGGCGCGGCCTCCGCGCAACAGGCGAGCTACACGCACATTCCGCAGCCACCGCCGCACTACAACCCGTTCCCCCCGCTGTTCACCGCGTTGAACACGCCGGTCGTGGGAACGACGTTCCAGGTCAGTGCCCCGGGCCTCGGCTACGGATGCGCGTGCTACCCGTCCTACTTCCTGATGACGGGCTTCACGAATCCCGACTTCGACATGACGGTCCTGGGGCCGAACTTCCGCGGCGTGCTGATGACCTCAGCGGAAGTGTTCGTCGATCGATCCGCGGCGTATGGCCCGCAATGGATCGTGGATTTCCCGATCCCCGCATCCTCGACCCTGATCGGCTTCGAGTTCTTCCAGCAGATCGCCTACCTCTACGACTCCCCGACCTTCGGTCCCAGCGTGCTCGTCGGCCGCGGGGGTCATGGCGTGATCGGCACCTAGTGGGGCGTCGACTCCCAGTTCTGAGAGTCCGGCCTGCGTTGTTGCGAGCCCGACCCTGGTCTCCCGAGAACGATCCGAACTCATGCCGACTCTCACCGAGATTCAGCGCCGGGCCCTGACGGACCCGGAGTCGTTCTGGGCCGATGCCGCTGGTGGGGTCGAGTTCACGCGCTCCTGGGACCGCGTCCTCGATGATTCCCGAGCGCCACTGTTCGCCTGGTTTCGCGGCGCCCGCCTGAACACGTGCTTCAACGCACTCGACCGTCACGCGGACGGCGACCGGGCGACTCGAACCGCGCTGATCCACGACAGCGCGATGACCGGTGAGGTCACGAAGTTCACGTTTGCCGAACTCCGCGAACGGGTCGCGGCGTTCGCGGGGGTGCTGACCCGGCTCGGCGTGACCCGAGGCGACCGAGTCGTCATCTACATGCCGATGGTCCCTGAGACCGCGATCGCGATGCTCGCCTGCGCGCGGCTCGGCGCGATCCATTCGGTCGTGTTCGGGGGATTCGCGAGCAAGGAGCTGGCCTCCCGTCTCGACGACGCGGGCCCGAAGGTCGTCGTGTCCGCGTCTTGCGGACTCGAGCCGTCGCGCGTTGTCCCATACAAGCCTCTGCTCGACGGCGCGATCGAGCTCGCGGAGCACACGCCGCAGCACTGCGTGATCCTGCAGCGACCGATGGCGCACGCCGAGCTGATCCCGGGGCGCGATGTCGACTGGAACGAGGCCATGGCCGCAGCGACCCCACACGAGTGCGTCGACGTCGCGGCGACCGACCCGCTCTACATCCTCTACACATCGGGGACCACCGGCACGCCCAAAGGCATCGTCCGAGACAACGGCGGACACGCCGTCGCCCTGCACTGGTCGATGAAGAACGTCTACGGCGTGAACCCCGGCGACGTGTTCTGGGCGGCTTCCGACGTCGGCTGGGTCGTCGGCCACTCCTACATCGTCTACGGCCCGTTGCTGAACGGGAACACGACCGTGATGTTCGAGGGCAAACCCGTGGGCACTCCGGACGCAGGGGCGTTCTGGCGCGTCGTCGAGCGACATGGCGTCGACGCGATGTTCACCGCGCCGACGGCGTTCCGCGCGATCAAGCAGCACGACTTCGGCGGCGAGTTCATCCGCGACCGTGATCTGTCCAGCCTTCGCGCGCTGTTCCTCGCCGGCGAACGCTGCGATCCGGACACTCTCGCGTGGGCCCGGCGACATCTCGAAATCCCGGTCATCGATCACTGGTGGCAAACCGAGAGCGGCTGGCCGATCGCATCGAACTGCCTCGGTATCGAATCGCTCCAGATCAAGCCCGGCTCGGCCGCTCGCGCCGTGCCCGGCTGGGACGTTCGAGTGCTCGACCCCGAGTCCCAGCTCGAAATGCCGCCCGGCGAAATGGGCGAGATCGTCTGCAAACTCCCGCTGCCCCCGGGCTCACTCCCCTCCCTCTGGAAGGCGGACGAGCGCTACGTCGAGCGCTACCTGACGCGATTCCCGGGATACTACGAGACCGACGACGCCGGCTACCTCGACGAAGACGGCTACCTGTTCGTCATGGCGCGCACCGACGACATCATCAACGTCGCCGGTCACCGCCTGTCGACGGGCGCGATCGAGGAGGTCATCGACGGTCACCCGGACGTCGCCGAATGCGCGGTGTTCGGAGTCGCGGACGAACTCAAGGGACAGGTCCCGGTCGGGCTCCTCACGCTCGAGGCAGGAATCGATCGACGACCGGAGGACGTCGTCGCCGAGGTCGTTGCCGCCGTGCGCGCGGACATCGGCCCCGTGGCGGTGTTCAAGCACGCGGCCGTGGTCACGCGACTGCCGAAGACGCGCTCCGGCAAGATCCTGCGCCAGACCATGCGCAAGATCGCCGACGGTGAGGCGTACACGATTCCGCCGACGATCGAGGACCCCGCCGTGCTCGACGAGATCGGATCGGCTCTCGCGACGATCCGGGCATCCTGAGCCCCGGTCTCAACGCGACAGCGGCGGCACGGTTTTCGCAACGAGCCGCGGGTCATGGAAGCTACCGCCCCAAGCGTTTCCGACCCGGCCGCCGACGCGCGGCATGACGCTGCGACCGCGATGAAGCAGGCGCTCCTTTGGATCAACGGAGTGATGTGGCTGTTTCGGGTCGGGGCGATCGCGTACGGCGTGCAGACGATCGTCGCGATCGTCGCCCTGCAGGATCTGCGCGTCCCGCTGGGTGCCGGCGTCATCGTCGTCGGGCTCTCGGCGGCCCTGACGGTGATCATGCTGATCGGCGCCCTGCGCGTGCACTTCGAGCCCTTCCGCTGGACGATCGCGTCCGCGTGCATCGCGACCGCCGTCGCTCTCGTGCACCTGGTCGGACCGAATCCACTCGACCTCGCGTTCCTGTGGACGGGGCTGTGGGCAGCCGTGCTCTGGGCGACCATCGTGCCGATGCGTCACTCACAACGGCTCATGGCGCAGCACCAGGATCTCTACATCCTCCACCACGCGAGCCGACAGACGCGCCACGCGCTCCAAGGGCGCACGCCCCAAGCGCGGCACGAACGCCTGGTCGCCGCGATGCGCAAAGCCGGCCTCAAGGCGTGGAAGGTCACCGCGGTCACGGGTGGCAGCATCCTGGTCGCCATCGTCATCGCGATGGTGTCCTTCGTCGCCGGCGTGCGTCCGGACGAATTCGCCCCGTCCCGCGTCGCGTTCGAGCGAGCGTGGAACAACTCGAGCCTGATCGGTATCGAGCAAGTTCTCGCCGAGGAGGCCCGGGAACACCGCGCGGCCTGGCTCGGCGGCATGGCCGAAGGCCACGGTTGGGGCGACAGGTTCCCGGCGCTCGGCGATGGCACGATCCGCGACGACAAGCTCCGGAACCTCTGGATCGACTACGACCTGGGTGACGACGTTCTCTTGTCCGTGCACTGGCGGCTGCGTGATCGCGAATGGTGGATCACGAACCTCGAACTCCCGGAGCCCATGTTCGAGCCCGTGCTCGAACGGTTCGTCGCGGCGTGGAACGACTCGAGTCCGGAGCAGATCGCGACCTTCTATTCGGCGGAGAATCGCGCGCGGATCATCGCCTCGATCCAGCGGTCCGTCAGCAACCTGAACTGGCGCCGGTACCCCACCGTGCTGACGACCGAGACCGAAGAGCACCCCCGTCGGCGGATCGTCACCCTGAACCTGGACGAGGGCGAAGCGATCACGCGCTGGTTCTTCCGCGACGACGGTCGCTGGGGCCTGACGGACCTGGACTTCCCCCGGCAGTAACAGTTGCGGAATTCCGGCGGGAACGGCCGCGCCAAACGCAATCGGAGATAGCGTAGCCGGCATGTTCGCTCGCACTCGGCTCGCGTGCGCGCTCTCGCTCCTGGCGTCCGCGCACCTGGCCTCGCAGTCCCCACCCGTCATCGCCGGCCTCGAAAGCCACGGCTTGGATCCCGCGCCAGCAGGCGCCGTGTTGGTCAACGAGCTCGGCTGTGCGACCTGCCACGACGCGGGCCGACACGCGTCGTGGATCGACTCGCGCACGGCGCCACGCCTCGTCGACGTCGCACGCCGCCTGAAGTCGTCGTACGTGCGCGTGTTCCTCGAGAACCCTCATCGCACGAAGCCCGGCACGACGATGCCGGACGTGCTGCACACGCTCACCGAACGCGTGCGGGAGCAGACGGTCGTCGCGCTCACGCACTATCTCGCCTCCCGTGGCGCAACCAGAGAGCCCGCCACTCCGTTCGACGGCAGAGCCTCGAACCGAGGCCGAGTCCTCTTCCACGAGATCGGCTGCGCCGCGTGCCACGCTCCGCGCGACGAGAACGGTCGTGAACTCGCGATCGACGCCTCCGTCCCCCTCGGCAACCTCGGTGCGAAGTATCGCTTCCGCGGCCTGCTCCAGTTCCTCGAGGCTCCGCACGATACGCGCCCCTCGGCGCGCATGCCGGACTTCGGCCTCTCCCCCCAAGAGGCGTACGACCTCACGCACTACTTGATCGGGAATCGCGAAGACGAGCAGCCGATGACCGTAGACGCCAGGCAAGCCGAGTTCGGCGCGAAGCACTACCGCGTGCTCGGCTGCGCGCAGTGCCATGAACCCGATGCGACACCGCCCGACGGCTTGGCTGCGCTCGACGCGGTCAAGCCCGCGCGTGGCTGCCTCTCGGCAGAACCGGGCAGAGGGCCCGCGTTCGGGCTCTCCGAATCCCAACGAGCTGCGATTCGCCAAGCGCTCGCGGCGAAAGCCGAATCGTTCGATGACGAGACGCGCATCCAAATGACTCTCGCATCGCGCAACTGCGTCGCGTGCCACGAGCGCGGCGACTTCGGCGGCATTCGTCCCGAACGGAACGAGTACTTCACGACCGCCGACGGCAACCTCGGCGAAGCCGGCCGCCTGCCGCCGACGCTGACCGGCGTCGGCGCGAAGCTGCGCGCTGAATGGCTCGAGAACACGATCGCCTACGGTCAGGCCATTCGGCCGTACGTGAAGACGCGCATGCCGGGCTTCGGCAAGGCGCTTGGCGAATCGCTCACGGCACACTTCAAGCGCGTCGATCGCATCGAGCCCGCGAACTTCGAACCGCTGCCGAGAAACCGCAAGGAGCGCGGCGCGATCCGTGACCTCGGCCACAAGCTCGTCGGCAACGAGGGCATGGCCTGCATCGCGTGCCACACGTTCCGCGGCGAAACCGACGGCATGGCCGGCGTCGACATCGCGGACTCGACCGTCAAGCGACTCGAGCCAGACTGGTTCTACCGCTACATGCTCGATCCGATCGCGTTCCAGCCCGGCACGATCATGCCGCGCTTCTTCCCGAACGGAGAGTCGACGCGTAAGGACCTCGGCGACGGCGACGCCAAGCGCCAGATCCATGCGATCTGGCACTACCTGTCCGAGGGGCGCAACGCGCGCAAGCCGCGCGGCATCTCGCGGAAGCCGATCGAGATCACGGTCGGCGACGAGGCGGTCATGCTGCGACGCTCGGTGCAGGGCGCCGGCAAGCGCGGCATCAGCGTCGGGTATCCGCGCGGCGTGAACATCACGTTCGACGCGGAATCCATGGCGATGACTCAGATCTGGTGGGGCAAGTTCCTCGACGCGGCACCGGTGTTCACCGGCCAGGGCAGCGGGCAGGCCCGACCTCTGAGTCGACATCGACTCGTGCTGCCGAACGGGCCGGCGATCGTCTCGAAGCTCGAAGAACCGTGGACGACGAAATCGCGCCGCGAACTGGGTCATCGTTTCCTCGGCTACGACCTCGACGAGAAGCGGCGACCGATCTTTCGCTACGCGTGCGATGACGTTGGTGTTCAGGATCACGCCGAGGCCGTGCAGGTCGACAAGGGCAAGGTCGTCCTGAGACGGACCCTGACGTTCACGGGTGAAGGAGAGAAGTCGATGCACCTCCTCATAACCCGCGGCAAGGAGCTTGAAGCTGTCGGCGACGACGCCGTGCGGATCGGTCCGCGCTGGCTCGTGCGCGCCTCCGGCGGGACGAGTCGCCTGCGGAAGACCGGAGACGACCAAGAGTTCATCGTGACGACCGAGCTTCGCGATGGCCGCGCAGAAGTCGTGGTCTACTACCACCAGACGGAGGAGAACCGATGACCCGTATCCCATCGAGTCTCGCGGCGCTCTCGCTCTGTGCTTTCGCCTCCGCTCAACCGCTCGGCGACGCCTGGGGCACCGCGAACGCCGAAGCGGAGTACTACCGCATCGTCGACGTGCCACTACCCGAAGAGCTCGCCATCGAGGCCGGCAGCTTCACGATGCTGCCCAACGGCCGCCTCGCGATCGGCACGCGGCGCGGCGAGATCCTGCTGGTCGACGGCGCGTTCGATGCCATCCCGAAGCCACGCATCCACCGTTTTGCGAGCGGCCTCGACGAAGTGCTCGGTCTCGGCTACCGCGACGGCGCGTTTTACGCGACGCAGCAGACCGAGGTCACGTGCATCCTGGACCGCGACAACGACCAACGCGCGGACCGATTCATCACGCTGAGCGACGTCTGGGGCTTCGAGCACTACCACGAGTTCGCGTGGGGCTCCCCTGTCGATTCCGACGGCAACGTTTGGGTCGTGCTCGGCCTGTCGCAGTCCTATCACTACAAGGCCCCCTACCGGGGTTGGGCGTTCAAGATCACGCCCCGGGGCGAGTCGATCCCGATCGCGAGCGGCATCCGCAGCGCGGGCGGCGTCGCGCCGAACGAGCACGGCGTGATGTTCTACACGGAGAGCCAGGGCCCCTGGAACGGCTCGTGCTCGCTCAAGCACCTGAAGCCCGGCGGCTTCATGGGGCATCCGATCTGCTTCGACGGCTACGACCTGACCGACGCGCTCGGCCCGCGCCCGCTCGAGCCGAAGAACCAGTCGCGCCTCTACGACGAGGCCAAGCGCATCGAGCAGCTCGTGCCGTACGCGGTCGTGTTCCCGTACCGCAAGATGGGCCAGTCGATCTCGGGCTTCCGCATCGATCGCACCGGCGGCAAGTTCGGACCGTTCGAAGGGCAAATTTTCATCTCGGACTACAGCCTGAGTCTCGTGATGCGCGCGACGACGGAGGAAGTGCGCGGCGTCTGGCAGGGCGCATGCTATCCGTTCCGCGAAGGGTTGAGCACGGGCATCCTCGCCGTCGAGTTCTCCCCCACCGGCCATCTCGTGACCGGCGGCACGAACCGCGGCTGGCCCGTGCGCGGCAGCCGCAAATTCGTGCTCGAACGCCTCGACTGGACCGGCAAGACGCCGTTCGAGATCCTGCGCATCGAGATCCAGAAGGACGGCTTCCTCGTGCGTTTCACGCAGCCGGTCGATCGCGAGACCGCAGGCGACCCCGCGCACTACGCGCTCGAGACGTTCACGCACGTGTTCCAGAAGTTCTACGGCAGTCCCGAAGTCGACAAGACGAAGCCTGTCGTGAAATCGGCGTCGGTCGCCGACGACGGACGTAGCGTCCGGCTGACGATCGACGGCATGGTCGAGGGGCACGTGCACGGCTTCGATCTCGCTGGCGTGAAGTCGAAGTCCGGCGACGACCTGCTGCACACGAAGGCGTACTACACGGTGAATCGGATCCCCGAGTAGCGCGCACGTCTACGAACCCACAACGAACCGCAGCGCGTCACTCACCGCGAGCGGCAGCACACGCGGCGCGGTGGGATCGGCGACGAGCCACTGAAACTCGACCTCGAATCCAGAGAACGCCACATCGTTCGGGAGCGCGATCGCGAACCGTTCCATGCCGTTCGCATCCGCCCGGCCAGGTAGAGTCGCGTCGAGGCTTGTCCAAGCCACGCACCCCGCAGCGCCGATCGGATCCAAGGGAAGCATCGCCGGCGATCCGAGCGCGAGGGCGACACCGCTGCCAGGCTGCGCACCGCGCAACGTGATCTCGGACGTCGTGCCGAGCCGGCTTCGCCCGAACAGGTCGATCCGTGGCGCCCACCCGTTGCCCGAAAGGCAGCCCGCGCCCCGCGTGCGATGACGCGCCGGCTGTCCCGGGAAGGTCACGTCGTAGGCCGCGACGAAGCCACCGCCGGACAAGAACTGCTGGCCGACGAAGATGTCGGCGAATCCGTCGTCGTTCATGTCGCCGGCACCACCGACCGCGGTGACGGGCGAGGTGAACTGGGCCGCGAACAGCTCGCCGCCGGTCGCTCCCGAGAACACGAAGTACGCAGGCGCAGACAAGCCGGGCACGGAAATCACGTCGTTGGTTCCATCCCCGTTGACGTCACCCGCATCGGCGAGGATCCCCGGCGCTGCGCCGGGAGACCGGACCCAGAGCACGGCGCCGTCGACACCCGAGTAGGCCCGGAGTTCGGCCAAGCCGGTGTCCGCCGAGAAGAGACTCGACACGACATCGCCCACGCCATCACCGTTCATGTCATCGATGGCTGCGGTGAACGGAGTGATCACCGGTCCATCGTTGACCCTCCAGAGTTGGGCCCCGTCGAGCCCGGAGTATGCGCGGATCACGTGCCCGTCTTCGAACTCGCGCACGTAGTAGTCGTCGAACCCATCCCCGTTCGCATCGCCCAGAGCTCCGACGTTCGATCCGACAAGCGTCCGCGTGGGCGATCCCACGACAGAACGAAGCACCTCACCCGTTCGCCCCGAGAAAATTCGCGATTCGCCGCCCAAGACCGAAGGCCGCCCCAGGATCACGTCGTCGAATCCATCCGCATCGACGTCCCCCGCCGCGGCGGGAAACGAACTCGGCAGGTCGGAGAAGTCCTGCAGCACCGAACCGTCGACGCCCGAGTACAGCATCGGCGGCTCCGGGGTCACGGACGAGATCGTGAACCGCCCCCCGCCCAGGATGTCCGGCACGCCATCGGCGTTCACGTCGCCCGCGTTGACGAGCGTGCGGTAGCCCGCCGGAAGGGTGAACAGGACCGAACCGTCGAGGCCGGAATAGACGTCGGTGTACGGAACGAACGCCAGCGGCGGAACCGCGGCGGCGGCGTCATCGATCCCGTCTCCGTTCAGATCGCCGAGGACCGCAACCGCGGTGCCGAGGTCGAAGTCGGGTGTCGATCCGGAGGCCTGCGCCGACCACAGCAGAGTGGGATTCTGCGCTGGCAGCGAGGCGGCGAAGCACGCCAACCCGAGGAGCGAGGTCACGACGAAGCGGGGCGAGGCAAGAAGGTGGGATCCCATGCCCGGAACGCGTTCGGCGTGACCCTCTTGGTCGTAGGAAAACGAATTCTCGCACGACGGAGAACCGAATATCCGCGTCGGCCGGCTAGTCCGCGTCGGCCAGCTAGTTCGCCCGGCCGGTCGCCCGCTGCAGCTTGCGGCCGAGTCCGATCGCGAGGTTGCGGTAGAAGACGACTCCAATGTCGGGGCGTCGACGGATCATCGCCTGCAACACCTCGCGGCTCAGCGTCGCCACGACCACGTCCCCTCGCGCGGTCGCCGTCGCCGAGTGTGGCTCTCCGGTCAGCAACGCGACCTCGCCGAGCGACTCGCCCGGCCCCACCTCGCCGACCGCTGCATCCTGATGCGGCTCGAGCCGCACCTCGACGTTGCCACGAATCACGATGTAGAGCTCGTCGGCCGGCACCCCCATCTCGAACACGTGCGCTCCGTCCGTGAACTCGCGGAGCAAACACGCGCTCGCGACGCGCGCAACCTGGTCGTAGTCGAGCCCCGCGAAGACCTCCAGCCGATGCACAGCCTCCGCGATGCTGGGGAGGACGAACTGACGCCGCAACATCCGCATGACCTCGTCCGCCAGGACTCGGGCGTCGGGCAACAAGTCGACTTCTCCGATATCGGGCGGCACGAGCAGGCGCACGAATTTGATGACGTCGAGCCGTTCGACGTCGTGGAACACCATCGCAGGGACGTACGCCGCCGGCACGAAGCCCAGCTCGACGAGTGTTCGCTGCATGCGAGGAGCGTGCGCGGAGACGTCGACCTCGATGTAGTCGAACGACGAGTCCGCACAGATGTCGAGCAGGCGGTTGAACAGGAAGCGGACCGAGTCGTCGGTAGCGGCGATCAACTCGAAAACTCGAACCGCTCGCTCCCCCTCGTGACGAATGAAGCCCAGGGCACCGGCGATCGGCCCAGGGCCGGAATCTCCCGCAACCTGACGCGCGATCAGATACGTCGCCTGCACCGCGGCGAGCTTGAAGAAGCCATAGTGCAGGCGCATCGGGCCGAAGACTTCGCGCCGATGGACGCGACCTCGCTCGATCCGAATCAGCGCCGGCACGCCGCGCGGACTGTCGAGCTCCTCGGTCACGAAACCCGCGCCCGATGGGTACGCGGGCGATTCTTCGTCGACGATCGCATCGAACGCGAGCCCGACGTTCTTCATCGCACAGTGCGCGATCGTGTGGACCTCGGGCACGATCCGCGGGTTGTTCCGGCGTAGGGCCAGCGCCCCGTCGAAGTGCCGAGCGTGCAGCGCGATGCTCTGACGCGATCCGAATACGTGCTTGAGCGGCAGGAAGCCGACCGCCGTGAACCCGTGCTTGTTCGAGATGCGCTGCGAGAAGCTGTGCACGGTCCGGTTCTCGACCACGCCGACGTGGATGCGCCCGTGCACGGCCCGCAGTCGCGCCTGCATGAGTCGGTTGCCGATGTTGCGCCCACGCGCGTCGGGGTGCACGGCGAGCCGCCCGAACTCCGCGATCAGGTCCGACTGCGCGCCCGCGTCGAACAGCACGGTCGCGGTGCCGAAGATGCGGCCGTCCTCCGGGTCTTCCGCCACGAGCAACAGCAGGTCGTCGGCGTACACCGCGCGCTTGAGCCACCACTCTTCGTAGAAGTCGCGGTGCGGGTAGTCCGAGCCGTACACCGTGCGAAACAGCTCGCGAATCTGGCCGACGTCTCGCTCTTCGACGCCACGAATCGTCACCTCGGGCCTGTCGTCGGACGCGGTCACGTCCCCGGGCTTTCGACGCGGGACAGATGCTCACCCGCGAGGTGGGCAACGCGCGCGAGCCAGCGAGCGCCGACCGCCAGTGCGCGCTCGTCGAAGTCGAAGCGACTCGAGTGCGCCGGGAACCCTTCGCGCCCCTTCACCTGTCCACCGAAGCGGATGTAGCTGCCGGGCACGTGCTCCAGGTAGTAGGAGAAGTCCTCGCCGCCCATGTTGGCCGTGTGGAGCGGCACGATCGCCTCGGGTCCCAGCACCTGCTCGGCGGCCTCTCGCGCGAGGCGCGTCGGCTCCGGGAGGTTCACGACCGGCGGCGTGCCCCCGGTGATCTCCACGTCGACCTCGGCGCCGTGGAGCTGACCGATCGACTTGGAGATGCGGATGATGGCCTGGCGGAGATGGTCGCGCACGTCCACCTCTTGCGTCCGGATCGTGCCCTCGAGCCGAGCCGTACCGGCGATGACGTTCGGCGCGGATCCCGCGTGGAAACTGCCGATCGACAGCACCGACGGGTGCGCTGGATCCACTTCGCGAGACACGACGGTCTGGATCGCGGTGACGAGCAGGCTGCCGACGACGACCGCGTCGACGGCTTCGTGCGGTCGCGCTCCGTGTCCGGACTGACCGTGGATGTCGATCGTGAACTTGTCACTCGACGCGTTCACCGGTCCGTCGCTGATCGCCAACACGCCCGGGGGGTAGTGACGATCCAGATGCCCGCCGAAGATCATCCCGACGCCGTCGAGCACGCCGTCGGCGATCATCGCCTTCGCGCCCGCGCCGCGCTCCTCGGCCGGCTGCCACAACAACCGAACCGGCAGCGGCGGCGGCTCGCCGTTCGTCAAGAGCATCGCCGCCCCGAACAGCAGGCTCGTGTGGCCGTCGTGCCCGCAGGCGTGCATGACGCCATCCCGCTTCGAGGAGAACTCGAGCCCGGTCTCCTCGTGCACCGGCAGCGCGTCCGTGTCGGCCCGGAGCGCGACTCGCGGCCCGTCGGATTTGCCAGGTATGTCGAGAACGACGCCGGTGCCCCCGACCTCGCTGCGAGCTTCGACTCCCAACTCTGAGAGTTCGTCCGCGATCCGACGCGCGGTCCGCGTCTCCTCGCCACTCAGCTCGGGGTTCTCGTGGAGGTCGCGCCGCAGCGCGACCATGCGTTCGAACACGTCACCGGGCACCAGTTCGGCTGGGTCGACCATGAGGAGATCACTCGCAAGCGACATGCCAAGCCTGGCCGCGAGGGCGCGGATTCGCGCTCGCGGCCGCGGCTCAGGGAGCCGACACCATGATCTGGTAGGTCGGCGAGAGCACGAAGCCGAGCGCGTCGGCCGCGCAAGGCATCAGCATCTGCACGTAGGCCGTCGTCCCGACCGGTGCGGTCACGAGCGAGATCGGCAGAGTCGCCATTCCGGCACCGTTGGCCAGCACGCCGAAGCTCGTGACGACGTTGAGGCCGTAGCCGCAGCCGACGGTGTTCAGGACCGGGAAGGCCGGGTTGAACCCACCGAAGTCGAAGCCGTAGATCGCGATGCCACCCGGCGGCAGCCCGAAGATGTCGATCGAGAACGCCGGGTTCCCGGCATACATGTTCGAGCCGGGCTGGAACGCGAGGCCCGGCAGGCTCGGGCACGCACACGGACCTGGCGGGAACGACGCGGGCACCGCGTGGAACGACAGGCCGGTCTCACCACCGCTGCCGGTGACGGGGATGACGACGCCAGTCCACACTTCGAACACGAGACTGCCACCCAGCACGTAGATCGGTCGCGGCGCGCCCGGCGGGAACGAGTTGCCGGTCTTGTCGATCGCGATGCCGACCGGCGGTCCGGGAGTCGGGACGGGCGGCGTCGGCGGGCCGACGAGGAATCCGCCCGGGTTGAAGTTCCAGCAGACCCCCTGGATGTCGACGCCCCAGAGCGTTCCGGTCACCGGATCCCAATCCAAGCCGGTCATGGGTGGCGGAAAGCCGAACGCCAGCGGCACGGGGGGCACGACGAGCGGTCCGTTGAACGCCGCGATCGTCGCCTGGATGAACACGCCATCGGTCATCCACAGCAACCCCGCCGCCGAATCGACCGCCATGCCGTGGATCGGGCCGGCGGGCATCGGAGGCGGCGCCCACGGCGGAATCGGTGGGATTGCCGGCGGGTACCAGTTGTGCGGTCCGGCCGCGACGAGGAACCCATCCGTGTGCCACGTGAGCCCGGTCGCCGCATCGACCGAAACCGCGCCCAGCGGAATCGGTCCCGGCAACGGCGGAGTGTGCGGATACCCGTTCACCGGCGGCAGGCCACCGGGATGGAGCGGAGAAATCGCCGCCAACTCGAGAAACGTCGCGGCCGGCGAGTCGTTGACGATCAAGTGCTGTGCCGCGAGCGGTGTCGCGAGGGACAGCAGAAGGAGGATTGGGGTGGTGGATTGCATCTGGCCTCGTGGGTTCGGGTCGTCCCCAAGAAGGCCAGGGCCACGCGGGCGGGGACAAGATTCCCTACCCCACGGCCGGGGGCGCGAACCCGTCGCGATACGCGCGTTTCACGATCGTCTTGGTCGCCTCTTCGTGGTTCGGGAACGTCAGCGACGCCTTGTCCCACCGCAGCTCGACGCCCGGGAAGCGCGTCGCCTTGACCGGCAAGATCGCGGACTCGGTGATGCGCACCGCGTCCTTGAACGGCGTGCGCAGCTCGGTCTTCTTCCCGAGGCAATTGTCGACCCACGCGTGCCAGTGGTTGAGCTTCGGGAACTCCGGCAGGTACGGCATGTCGAGCCCCTTCGTCATCTTGCCGTCGCGCCAGATCTCGATGCGGCCGCTCGCCCCGACGACCATGACGCCGCCCTCGCAAACGACGACCGTGCAGTTGTTTTCCATCCACGCGTCGGCCGGCAGGCCGAGCGCTGCGCGAGACGGCATTTGCCGGCAGTCGTTGTAGTGGACCGGGAAGAACTTGCGCGCGAAGCGCGGCGAGTCGACCGCGAAGGTCGTCGTCGAGCGGCACGGGTTGACGTGGAAGTGCTCTCCCGCCGGCTTCGCGCAGTGTGTCTGCACCGCGATCGGCGACTGCAGTTCGTCGTAGGCGTAGAACAGCACGTCGAGGAGGTGACAGCCCCAGTCGCCGAGACCGTTGCCGCCGTAGTCCCACCACGAGCGCCACACGATCGGCGCGAGGCCCTTACGGTAGTCGGTCTCCGCCGCCGGGCCGAGCCAGAGGTTCCAGTCCAGGTGCTCGGGCGGCGCGCTCGGCTCGTGCAGCTCGTTGTCGAAGTTGAAGTAGCGGCCGCGGTTCGGCGCGCTGACCCACGCGTGCGCCTCGATCGCCTTGCCGATCTGTCCCTCGCGCAGGATCTCTACCGCGGCGCGGCGACCGGGATACACCATGCGCTGGTTGCCGAGCTGGGTCACGAGGTTCGGCTTGGCCGCGATCGCCTTCTCGAAGAGCACGATCTCCTCGAGCTGATGCACGAGCGGCTTCTGGCCGTAGACGTGTTTGTCGTGCGCGAACGCCGTCAACATGATCGACGCGTGCGAGTGGTCCGGCGTCGATACGATGACCGCATCGAACTCGTCTGCGTGTGCGGCGAACGCCTCGCGGTAGTCGCGGCACTGGAACGCGCCGGGCTCCTGCTCGCCGGCCTTCTTCAGCGCGTTCGCGTCGACGTCGCAGAGACCGACGATCTCGGCGTTCGGGTGCTTGCCGACTTGCCGGCGATCCTTGCCGCCGATCGTGCCGACGACGCCGATCGACAGCACGCGGAGCTTGTCGTTTGCACCGGACTGGACGAACGGCACGTGGCCGAGCGTCGAGAGGCCGACGCCGGCGGCGGAGGACTGGAGGAAGGAGCGACGCGAGACGGGGGTAGTCATCCCCGTCAGGGTAGCGATCTAGCGCCCCTCGATCGGCAACAACAAGTCCGGGAGTTCGTCTTCGAGAGGGTTCCGCGCGAGTCCATCCGCACGGAGCTTGCGCGACAACGCATAGTGTGCTTCCTGCACGGCGGGCCAGTGCTCCGTGCGCACGGAGAGCCAGCGTGTACCCGTCGGCGTCGCGAGGAACTCCGCGAACACCTTCGCGTGCTCGGGTTCGACGAGTCGCGCGCAGATGACATGCGAAAGCTGCAGAGGTGACACCGATGCGCCGTTCTCCGCCGCGGCCTTGGCCTCGGCGAACCGCCGGTCCGCAGCGGTGCCGACAGCCGTAGCGTCCGAAAGCATCTCGGCGAGTTCCGCGGGGAACCGGTCGGGCTGATGCGCGAACATCGTCACCGCCATGTTCTCGGCATGCCGGATCGCCGCGCCCGCGTCGCCGCCGAGGAACGCGAGCGTCGGAGCGATCCAATCCCGATCCGACACCGACGACAGCCGCGCGAACGCCGCGTCGTCCTCGTTCGCGCACCACGCGGTCAACGTTTCCTCTCGATCCTCGCGCTCCGCGTTCCATTCCAACGCCGGATCGTTGCGAAGCCAGCCCCGCTGCGCCTTCGATCCGCCGAGCAGCGGATCGAGCGCGACGAGCTCGCGCAGCTGTTCGGCCGAAGCCGCGGGCGGCTCCGGAGAACAGCCCGCTGCCGTGCACATCAGGACCGCCACGATCGCACTTCGCATGCCGCGACGATACCGCCTCGCCGGGCCGCCGCGATCACAACTCCAGGCTCGCGCGCGCCGAGTTCGACACGACGACGCCGAGCAGGTTCGCGCCAAGGTCCGCGACCGCGCCCTGGAAGAACGCGACCAGGCCGGTCGCCGCGGCCCGCGAGCGCGCCCGCGCGCATCCTACCTCCCCATCGCCTCCAGCATCCGCCGCATCATCTCCTCCGCCCGATTCCGCGGCGCCTCGAACACATCGCCAACGTCCGAACTCTCGACGATCGACCAGGCGTCTCCATCCCCGCGCACGAACCCGTCCTTGAGGATCAGCAGTCGCGAGAACGAACCGCGACGATCTTCCGGCCAGTCGAACGCGAACTCCGAAACCACCGTCTCCAACCGATTCCGGTCGAGATCCACCGGAGCCGCCGGCACGACGAGCGGCTGCCGGGGGCGGGCGACCAGGCCCCGCGTCCGAGCATCGTGCCGCAACGCGCTCCAGTCCGTCGCGGCGTCATCCGCCGCGAGGCGCGCCGTGACCTCCTGCACGAATCGGGCGAGTTCGCGGAAACTCTCCGACGAGTCGGAACGCTGCAGCACTCGATCGGCCATGCCGTCGAGATCGAAGAGTTCGACCTGCGCTGCCACGAGCGGGCGTCGGATGTCTTCGTCGACGGCGTCGATCACTTCGATGTCGTCGACGAGGCTCTGCGCCGCGCGTTCGAACGCACGCAGCTTCGCCGGCTCGACCTCCACGACCTCGGCGGGCGGCCCAAACTCGGGTGAGCCCGTCTCGGGAGGCGTCGTCTCGGGAGACACCGATCGCCCCATCCAGAACCCAACGCCCCACGCGGTCGCAATCGCGAAGAGCACGACCGCCGCGGCGGCCGCGATTCGGTTCGAATTCGAGTGACCCAGCCGACCGAGCACCCGCCCACGCCGCTCGGCGACCGTGGCCAGGACTCGGTCCGCGAGGTCGTGCCCGACGTCCGGCGCCGGCATCGCCTGCGCAACCTCCGACAGGCGACGCAGCTGCTGGAACGCGAGCACACAGTCATCACAGCCGAACAGGTGCTCCTGCACCTGCTGGCGCACCGCGGCGCGCAGCCGCCCATCGAGATAGAGCGACGCGCGGCGCTGCGTCTCGTGGCAGTCGAAGGGTGGCGTTGTCGTCGTGTTCATTCGAGAAAGCCCTCCAGCCGCTTCTTCAGCTCGACGCGGCAGCGATGCAGCCGGCTCGACACGGTCTTGACCGAGATGCCGAGCACCTGCGCGATCTCCTCGTATGCCAAGCCCTGCTGCTCACGCAGCACGAACACCGACCGGAACGACTCGGGTATCGACGAGAGCGCGCGATCGAGGGCCCGCTGCAGCTCTCGCGCCTCCGCGCTCGCGATCGCCGGAGACGCGAATGCATCGACCGCAACCGTCTCGTCACGATCGGCGCGGACGCCTTCGCGACGGAGCAGGTCGATCGACAGGTTGCGCGCAATCGACAGCAGCCACACGGCGGCCGACCACTGCGGATCGAACGACTTGGCGTTCTCGTAGGCGCGGACGAAGACCTCTTGGGTCACGTCGTCCGACCAGCCGACGTCGCGCACGATCCGATAGACATACCCGCGCACGCGCGATCCGAGGCGCTCGACGAGCTCGTCGAGCGCGAAGTCGACGCGATTCGCGAGCGCCGCGATCAACGCCTCGTCTTCGAGCTCGCGCACGGCGGCGGGAATGCCGCCGATTCGGGATCGCGCCAACGGTCTCATCGACGCCGCGTGTACGGACGGAGCTTTCCGCTCGTCGTCTTGGGCCCCGCGCTTCGCTTCACTCTCTTGGTTCCGCGCTTGGCCTGCTTGGATCCGCTCTTGGACGATCCCGAGCGACTCGACCGGCCCGCGTTCTTCGACGACGAGGTGTCGCGACTCGACGACGTATTTCGACTCGACGACGACTTGCGATCCGACGCGCGTGAGCTGTCGGCACCGGCGCGCGCCCGACGCTCGACGTCGCGCATGAGTTCGTCGAATTCGCGGGGCAGCGGGATGGCCCCGCGCTTCGAGCCCGGGACGACCTTGCCATCGACGGTCTTCTCGTCGACGACGGTCTTGCCATTCACGACCTGGACGCGATGGCTCGACGACGACCGAGACGACTTTCGATCTGACACCTTGGCGCCGTCGCGCGCGCGGCGCTCCACGTCGCGCATGAGGTCCTCGAACTCCGGCGGCAGGAGGACGTCGCCCCGCTTCGAGCCGGGCGTTCGCTTTCCGTTCACCGTCTTCTCGTCGACGACTTTCTTACCGTCGACGACGACGACCTTGTGGGTCGAGCTCGACTTCGACGTCGAATTCGCGTCGGCACGAGCCTCCGCGGGATTCTGGGCAAGCGCGGTCGCACCGCAGAGCAGGAAGGCGAGAAGGCAGGATCGCAGCATCGGGTTCGGTTCTCCGTCGAGGGGTCTGGGGCTCAACAGGGCTACGGGCGAGCCCCGGGGTTTGCCCCCGGAAAAACCACGGACGAGCCTCACAGGGTCGGCGCCGGCACGTCGCTGATCTTGCAGCCAGACGGCTGGAAGGCCTGCGACAGCAGCGTCACACCCGATAGGAAGTCCGGCAAGAACAGCGGGAACCGCACCTCCCCCGCCGCATCCGCGAACGCGAACGTCAGGATGTGCACCCCCGCGAGGTCGAGCGAAACCGTGCAGCCGGGCAGCGGCACGTCTCCACCCGCGAGATCGATCAGGATCGCGACGATCTGTCCAGGCGTCGCGCCGGTGACGATCCATTCGTTGAGCGTGCCGGCCGTCCCCGGCACGAGGTCGAGATCGAGGCTCACCGGCGTCATGACGAACGAGTGCAAGAACCCTCCGAGATCGCCGTGCCCGACGATTTCCCGACCGTCGTTGATGTCACTCGCACTGATCAGCGACGACCACGGAGACATCGGCGGCAGCATGGTCTCGAGCGCCACGACCGGGTTGTCCGGCGCGAGCCCGCCGAGTCGCGCGACCGCGGTCGCCGGAGCGCCGAATCCCTGGGCCGAACCGACGACGTCGCCGTGCGAGTTGATCGCGTTCGCGTAGGTGTTCTGCACGCCGAGTTGGCCCAGGTCGATCGGCGCGAGCGCCCCGCCCGGCCACGCGGCCATGCGCCAACCGAGGCCACCCGCAAACGCGCTGCCGACGATGTCGCCAGACGCGTTGATGTCGACGGCACTCGCTCCACCGCCGAAGCCCGAAAGCGTCGTGTAGGCCCAGCTGCCGCCGACCTTGTTCCAGCGCATCGCGTGCGTGCCCGCGGGGCTGCCGCTGAACCCGACGATCGTCGAGCCGGGTCCGACCGCGTACGCTATCCCGCCGAAGTCCCCCGGCACCATCGGCAGCGGCGTCGCGTTCGTGTAGTTGCCCGCGGCGTCCGGCTCCCATGCGGCCGGCTTGTAGTCGATCGCGTCGTCGGTGCAGCCGGACACGAGCCCGCCGGCGTCCATCGACTCGGCAATCGAGAACAGGTCGCCGACCGCGGGCGGCAAGGCGGTCAACGTGATCCCGCTCAGCCCCGGCGTCCAGATCGTCGCGACGTCCCATCCACTCGACGACAGCGCGGCACCGAGCGGCTGTCCGTTCGGACCGACGCCGCAGCTCCGAGAGAACTGCGACCCGGTGTGGTCCGGCAGAGCGACGGGCGCACCCCCCGTCCACGTGTACGCCGTCACGGTGCCGGACGTTCCCGACACGCGACCCGCGTCGTCGATCGAAGTCGCGACGCTTCCAAAGTGCGTCGGCAGCGGATCGATCCGCCGAATCGTGTACGGGTTTTGAGCGGCGGCGGGCGAGAGGATCGACAGGGCGATCAGCAGGCAGCGCGAATTCATGGGCGTTCCGACGGCAGGGAAGCGGCCCGCGATGGTAGCGCATCGAGCGCACGGCCGTGCGCTACTCGGACGCGACGCGCGGAGCGAGCCGCTTCTCGACTCTCGCCAGCGCGGCATCGGCGAGCACCGCGAGCACAGCAGCCGGAATCGCCCCGCTCAGGATCAGCCCGGTATCGTTCAGATACAGTCCCTCCAGAATCGGCTCGCCGAGGCCGCCGGCGCCGATGAATGCCGCGAGCGTCGCGACGCCGATACTGATCACGGTCGCGGTCCGCACGCCCGCCATGATCGTGCGTGCGGCGAGCGGCAGCTCGACCTTCCGCAGGATCTGCCGGGGCGTCATGCCCATGCCGCGCGCCGCGTCGACCAGATCTCGATCGACTTCGGTGATGCCCGTGAACGTATTGCGCACGATCGGCAACAGCGCGTAGAGGAACAGCGCCGCGATCGCGGCGGAGACGTTCAGCCCCAAGAACGGGATCATGAACGCGAGCAAGGCGAGGCTCGGCACGGTCTGCATGACGCCAGCCGCGCCGAGCGTGATCCGGCGCAGCGCGGGGCGAGTCGTGCAAGCGATGCCGAGCGGGATCGCGGCGAGCGACGCGAGCAGCACGGCAACCAGGGTCAGCGCGAGGTGTTCGAGCGCGAGGCGGAAGATCGTGGGGAAGCGACCGGACGACTCGCGGTCCAGCCGGTCGGACGCAACGCTCTCGTCGGTCAGTCCTTCTCTCTCGAGGAACGCCCGCACGACCTCGGCGGCGCTCCGCCCCTCCGCCTCCACGGCCAGGTTCATCGCCCGCGCCTCGGCATCCGGGATTCGGAACGCCAGCCGTCCGAGCGCATCGCCGATCTCCGGATGCGCCCGCAGCGTCGCGCCGTGCACGAGCGGCGCGGCGTGATACGGCGGAAAGAAGCGCCGGTCGTCCTCGAGCACGCGCAGCGCGTACCGCTGCAGCTTGCCGTCGGTCGTGTAGGCGTCCGTCAGATCGATGTCGCCGTTCTGGATCGCCTGGTAGGCGAGACCGTGCTCGAGCGTGCGCACGCTGCCGAGCGCGAGGTCGTACGCCTGCGCCAAGCCCGGGTAGCCGTCGTCGCGGTTGCCGAACTCGATGCTGAAACCCGCGCGCAACTCCGCCTGGTGCGCGCGCAGATCGGACACCGTGCGCACGCCGAGCGCCTCGGCCTTGGCCTCCGTCATCGCGATCGCGTAGCTGTTGTTCAAGCCGAGCGGCTCGAGCCAGTGCACGTCGAACTCGTCGCGGTAGCGACGCTGCACATGGACGAACGCGCGGAGAGGATCGTCGATCTTGCCGCTCTCTTCGAGCACGGCGGCCCAGCCGGTCCCGGTGTACTCGACGTAGATGTCGATCTCGCCGGCGCGCACCGCGGCATGACAGATCATGGTCCCACCGAGGTTCGTCCGACGCTCGACGCGAAGTTCGGTGTGCGCTTCGAGCATCTGCGCGACGACCTCGGCGAGGATCGCGGACTCGGTGAAGTTCTTCGAACCGACGACGACTTGGTCCTGTGCCGTCACGAGTGACGCGCAGCACGCGAGCCACAGCGCGACGCGGATCACGCCGTGCCTCCCGGCGTGACGCCACGCAGGAACTCGCGCACGAAGTCGTTCGCCGGGGACGCGACCAGTTCTTCGGCCGTGCCCGACTGCACGAGTTCGCCGGCCTCCATGATCGAGATCCGGTCTGCGAGCGCGAAGGCCTCCTCCAGGTCGTGGGTGACGAGCAAGACCGTCTTGCCCATGCGCGCGAAGAGACGCCGAAACTCGTCGTGCATGCGCCGCCGCGTGATCGGGTCCAGCGCCCCGAACGGCTCGTCCATGAGGATCACCTCGGGATCGAGCGCGAGTGCCCGCGCGACGCCGACGCGCTGCCGCTGCCCTCCGGACAGCTCGCCGGGATAGCGCATCGTGTACTCAGCCGGCGCGAGTCCGACGAATTCGAGAAGCTCGCGAACGCGCGCCTCGACGCGCGGCTCGTCCTGACCGACCAACTCGCACATCAAGCCGACGTTCTGCGCGACCGTCATGTGCGGGAAGAGCCCGCCGCTCTGGATCACGTAGCCGATCCGTCGACGCAGCGCGAACACGTCGCGATTCGCGACGTCATCCCCTCCGACCTCGACCTGGCCGCGCGTCGACTCCTCGAGCCGATTCACCATACGCAGCGTGGTCGTCTTGCCGCAGCCGCTCGTGCCGAGCAGGCAGTGGATCTCGCCCGCGGGGACTTCGAGATCGAGTCCGCGCACGGCGACGACCTCGCGGCCGCGCGCGTCGGTGAACACCTTGTCGACGCCGCGAAACTCGATCACGGCGCCGACGCTTCCTCCGCGTCAGCCGCGGAAGGCGCGCTCGAGCGCGGCGAGCAGGGAGCGGATCTGCCCGTGCACGGACGCGTCCGCGCTGACGAGCGCGAGGTCCTTCCAGAACACGATGCTGTATTGATCATCCCAGGCGTCGGGTTCGATCCGGTTGCGGATCAGGTCTTCGACGTAGGACTGTACATCACCGCGGTCCGCGAATCGCGACGTTCGGTAGAGCGCACCCATCTCGAAGAACTCCAAGCGTGGCGTGGGCCGGCGCTGGCCGATGCGCAGAACGCCCTTGTCGGTCGTCACTCGTAGCTCGTGTTGGGATGCGATCCAGTCGAGCGCGGCGCCGAGCGTCACTTCGTCGAGCTGGACGGAGACCGGCTCGAACGAGAAGTCCTCGTCCACGAGGATGCCGACACCGTGCTGCTTGCCGAGTCGCTTCGCCAGCACGCCGATCTCTTCGTCGGTCGCCCGGACGGACGTCACCTTCCGAAGCGTCTCGGCGACGCGGGCACGCCACTTCGACGGCGTCTTCTTCGGCTCCTTGCCGCGATTGAGCAGGCGGTTCAAGAACGCCTCCACGTGCCGGTGCATGTCGCGCGTCTGGTTGACGGTCAGCAGTCCGTTCCAGTGCTCAATCGATGCCAGGTCGCTGTCCCACGTCCACGTATCGCGCAGACTCGCGTAGGTCCTCACGAGATCGACGATGCGGTCGCCGACCGGGCCGGGATCCTCGTTGGGGCCGATGAACGGCCCGATCTTGTAGAAGCGCAGTTCGGTGACGGCCGGCATGTCCTCGCCGCCGAGGTAGAACGCCTCACGCGCGATGCAATAGCGCGCACCGTCGACCTGATCGCAGAGCAGCTCGAGCACTTCGCTCAGCGGCGTGTCTTCGACGGTCAGCGAGACATCGGGATCGCTGACCGACTCGATCTGATCCCGGTCGACGACGAAGTTGAGACCGGTCGTGCGCCGCAGCACGTCGACCGCCTCGCTCGCCGGCATCTCGTCGATCGAGAGAGTCATCGGACGGTCGAGTGCACGTTCGAGCTTCGTGTACCAAGCCGGCGGCTCCATGTGCCGCTCGACCTCGATCTTCGCGAGCTGACCGTCGGGCTTCTGCGACAGTGACGTGCGCGTCGCATCGACGGCTTCGTCCGTGAAGCCGAGCCAGACGAGGCCGACGAGGGCCGCGCCGCCGATCAGCGGCGCCGAACGAGCGAACTTTCCGTACTGCGTGATCATCAGGATTCTCCGTTGCATGTCCCGGACGCGCGTGCGAGCCAGGCCGAGACCGATTGCGGGGACGGGGACAGAACGCGCGGGTCGACCTTCGCAGAGCTTCAGGATCGTCCGTGCGTACGACAGGGGATCTCGTTGGGGATCGGCGTGGATCGCCTCTTGGTCACGGGCGACTTCGCGCGTCGCGCGCAGACGGTGCAGGGCGAACCAGACCAACGGGTGGAACCAGTAGGCGCACGCGAGCAGGTGCACGAACACGCCGGACAGCACGTCCCGACGCTTGTGGTGCGCGAGCTCGTGTAGGAATACGTGGCGCAGCTCGGCGTCATCGAGCGTATCGGCCAAGCCGGGCGGCATCAGCACGACCGCGCGGCGCAAGCCGGTGATCGCGGGGTTGTCGACGAACGGGCACTCGACGAGTACCGGATCGGAACCGACGCCGATTCGAGCGGCGCACTCCTGCAGGATCTCGAGCGCGCGCCCCTCGCGCACGCGAACCGACCGACGGACGCCACGGTGGAACCACAACGTGCGGGCCAGCGCGAGCACGACCAACGCGATCGCCACGATCGCCCAACCGCCCAGCGCGACGGACTGCCAATCGATCGGCGCCACGGGCTCACGTCGATGGGTCGACGTTCGGCGCGAACTCGCGACGACGCCGCGCGCGGGCACGGCGGTGACCTCGTCGTGCTTCTTCGCAGCGCGCTCGGATTCGGAATCCTTCGACCGCCGCGGCGAGGACACGGGCATCTGGATGAAGCCCGCGTCACGCGTGAGCCGAGCACGCGCGGGATCCCGTTCTCCCGTTCCGGATGGCGCGAGACACCATTCGGCCACGGTCTTGTCGATCCCCCCACCCGGGAGCTCGAACCCGACCGGAATCGCGAGGCGCAACACGACGAGCAGCCAGAGTCCGTAGCGCCAGCGCGGCGTCAGCCAACGCCCGGCGACCCGCTGCACGACGAGGATCGCGACGACGAGTAGCGCCACCTGCACCGACGTGCGCACGAGACAGTCCAACACGAACTCGATCATCGCTTGCCTTCCTGCTCGTCGAGCAAGTCCCGCAGACCCTGGATCTCATCCTCGCTCAGCTTCCCTTCCTTGACGAAGTACGCGAGCATCGGACTCGCCGAGCCGTCGAGCACCCGCGCGAGGAAGCTCTCACTCGCCGCGCGCACGCACTGCTCCCGGCTAAACTTCGCGCGGTAGAGGTAGCGCCGGCCTTCGGCCTCGTAGACGAGCGCGCCCTTCTTCACGAGCCGTGCGAGGAACGACTTCACGGTGCGAAGCGTCCAGTCCTTCGAGTCGAGTCGTTCGTGCACTGCCTGCGCGGTGACCGGCTCGTGCTCCCAGACGACGGTCATGACGTCCCACTCGGCTTCGGAGATCTTCGGAACGGATTTGCTCATCGGCGGCCTCGGGCTCTCGATCGCTTGATGACTACATTTGTAGTCATGATTACATCTGTAGTCAAGTGGGTCGTGGCTACTCTCTCCCCATGCTCTCGACCCTGCTCGCGCTCGCGGCGTCACTGCCGTTTCCGCAATCCGCGCCCGAATCCACGCCCGACCAATCCGCAGCGACACAGCCCGCGCTCCAACTGCCCGCGCTGTTCGCCGACCACATGGTGCTGCAACGCGAACAAGCGAACCCGATCTGGGGCGAGGCCGACCCCGGCAGCACGGTCACGATTCGGATCGCCGAGCAGGAAGTCACCGCGACGACCGACGACGACGGCTGGTGGCGCACGAAGCTGCCGAAGCTCCCGGCCGGCGGCCCGCACACGATCGAGGTCCGCGCCGACGTGACGCGCACGATCCGCGACGTGCTCGTCGGGGAGGTCTGGCTCGGCTCCGGGCAGTCGAACATGGCGTGGCCGGTGAAGAAGGCGCGCGACTTCGACACGGAGCGAGCCGCCGCGACAATCCCGCGGATCCGCATGTTCACGGTCAAGCGCCACGCCGCAACGAAACCGCAGCGCGACTGCATCGGTGATTGGAAAGCGTGCACGCCGGACAACGTCGGCGACTTCTCGGCGACGGCGTACTTCTTCGCGCGCTCACTGCACCGCGAACTGGACGTTCCGATCGGGATCGTGCACTCGTCGTGGGGCGGCTCGGCAATCGAAGCCTGGACGAGCCTCGAGGCCCAACGCGAGGAGCCGCGCCTCGCCGACAAGCTCGCGTCGTGGGACAAGCGCGTCGCGCAGTGGAACGACGGGACGATCCAGCAACGCCATACGAAGCGACTCGAGAAGTGGAAGGAAGCCGCATTGCGCAACCGGAAGGCCGGTAAGAGCGCACCGCGCAAACCACGCAAGCCCGGCAATCCGACCCGCGACCGCAACCGACCAGCGAACCTGTTCCACGGGCAGATCGCGCCACTGATCGGCTACGGCATCCGCGGCGCGATCTGGTATCAGGGCGAACGCAACGCGCGCTCCGTGGCCGACGCCGAGCTATACGCGCTACAGCTGCCGATGATGATCCGGGACTGGCGCGCGCGCTGGGGACAGGGCGCCTTCCCGTTCGCGTGGGCACAGCTGCCGAACTTCAAGAAGCGGCAACCCGACCCCGGTCACGTTTCGGCCTGGGCCCATCTCCGCGAGAGCATGCGCAAGTCACTCGCCGTCGAGAACACCGGCATGGCGATCACGATCGACCTCGGCGAGGCGCGGGACATCCATCCGCAGAACAAGCAGGACGTCGGCGCGCGCCTGGCGCAGTGGGCTCTCGTCGACGTATACGGGCGGGACGGCGTCGCCTCGGGGCCGCTGCTCCGCTCGCATGCGATCGAAGAGGGCCAGATCGTCGTCGCGTTCACGAACGACAAGGGGCTTCGAACCCTCGACGGCGGACCGCCCACGGGCTTCGCGATTGCGGGCCAGGACAAGCAGTGGCGCTGGGCTTCCGCGTTGATCCAGGGGAAGCGCGTCATCGTGTCGCACCCCGAAGTGACGAAGCCCATCGCCGTCCGCTACGCGTGGGGTGACAACCCCGACTGCAACTTGATCAACGGCGCAGGCCTCCCGGCATCGCCGTTCCGCACCGACGACTGGTAGCGGTCAACGCGACCGCATCCCCGCGATGCTCGCGTCGTCGGGGTAGAAGCTCGCACCGGCGTCGAGCGTCGCGCGCACCATGTCGTGCGCGCCCTTGCGCTGATACATGCGCGCGAGCGTGACGTAGGTCTGCGCGCGATCCGACACGGTCGGCTGACGCTCCTGGATCTTGCGCGCCTCTTCCAGCAGACGGATCGCGTCATCCGTCTTGCCCATCACGTCGGGGTAGAACGCGTAGTTGTTGCCGAGGCGAAAGCGCGACTCCCAGTGCTCGGTGTCGAGACCGCGGACGGTCTCCCACTGCCGCGCCGCGCGTCCGCCCCAGATCGCCTGCTCGGGACCTTGCCCGGTCAGCAGCTTGCCGATGTAGAGAGACGCGAGTTCCATGCGAGCCTCGGTCGAGTTCGGCTCGGCGTCGACGAGCTCTTCTCCGGCACGGATCTGGTCGTCGAGCCACGGGTTGTCGCGCACGAGCGCGATGAATCGCTGCAGCTCCTGACCGCCCGAGCCCCAGTCGAAGTCGGTTGCGGTCAACGACCCGAGGAGATCGCGAATCTCCGTGATCTCAGTGGCAGACGGCCGATCGTCGGCCGGATCCGTTGCGGACTTCGAGGGTTCGGTCGAGACCTCACTCGGCGGCGCCACGGCGACGGGCGCCCGTTCGGGACGCTGCTCGAGAGACGTGAGCCGCTGCTCGATCTCGCGCATGGTCGACACCAGCGCGGGCGCGACCTGCGCCGGCTGGGGTTCGCTCGACGCCACCGCGACGAGCCGCGATTCGAGCGCTTCGAGACGCTCGGACTGCGCGGCGAACGCGCGCTCGATGGCGACGCCGCCGACCAAGAGGACCACGCCCGCACCGATGGCGGACCAGAGATAGGGGTTTTGCATGTTCGCTCCGAAGAAGGGGATCGAGGGGTCAGAGCGGAAGTGGGGTGGGGATTCGTCGCGGGAAATTTGGGTTTCTTCGGGCTCGCGGCGGTGGAGGCGGGCGGGTGACGGGGAACGGGAAACGGGCCGCGGGCCCCCCGGCCCCAACTACCGCCCCCCCTCGAGCTCCCGCCGCGCCGCCTCGGCCGCCTCCTCATCCCCCAGCGCGTCGTGCGTCGCCACGAGCCGCCGCAGAATCTGCTTCGCAAACGCCGGCGGCAACACCACCCCCTCCCGCATCCTCTCCCGCAAATCCACGAGGATCGGCAGCGCCGCGTCGTGCTTCCCCGCGTAGCGCAAGAGCCCCGCGAGATCGTTCCGCGACAGCAACGTCGAAACGTGCCCCTCCCCGTGAATCTCGCTCTTGATTCGCACGATGTCGCGCAGCTCGGCGATCGCCCCGTCGACGTCGCCGCGCAGCGCGAGCACCTGCGCCCAGTTCGCGCGCACGATCAGCGTGTTCTGGTGTTCGGGGCCGAGGTACTCCATCGCGAGGTCGACGGCCTCCTCGAGGAGGCGCCGCGCCTCGGCGACCTCGTCCGGGTCCTCGCTCTCTTCGAGGCATGAGGCGAGCGAGTCCTTCGTGATCACCGTCAGTCGGGGCGCGCCGCGGCCGACGGTCTCGATCGTGTGCAGCGCGAGGCGCAGCTGATACGCGGCCGCCGTGTAGCGGCCCTGATTCATCAGCAGATTCGCGAGATTGGCGCGCGAGTTCGCGACGTCCATGTGCGCTTCGCCGAAGCGCAGCAACCGGCCGCGCAGCGCCGCCTTCATCAAGCTCTCCGCCCGTTCGTACTCCCCCGCCGCGCCGAGGATGCTGCCGAGGTGGTTGTTCACCTGGAGCGCGGTCGGGTGGTCGATCGGCAGGTGCTCATCGACGAGCACGACGGCCTTTTCCAGGACGTCTCGGGCCTCGTCGATCATTCCGAGCCCGTAGTAGGACACGCCGATCGACGTGTAGAGACTCGCGCGGACCTGCGGTCGGTGCGACGTATCGGCATCGAGCTCCTGCACCGTCTCGTCCAGGAGATCCGCGAGCCGCACGTCGCGACCGCGGCCGCTGTGATGCACGCCGGACAGGATGTTCGCCTGGAGCTGACTCAGCTCGGTGAGTTCGACGCGAGCCTCGTCCGCCTCGAAGTACGCGGTCGTGCTGACCCACAACGCGACGATCAACGCGAGCAGGACGAGCGTGCCGGCGCCCACCGCCGTGCGATGCCGCCGCACGAATCGGGAGACGAGATAGGCCGCGCTCGGCGGCCCTGCCTCGACGGGCTCATGGCGCAGAAGTCGATGGAGATCCGCAGCGAACTCGGACGCTGACGCGTAGCGACGCTCGCGTTCTTTGGCCATCGCCTTCGCGACGATCCAGTCGAGGTCGAGAGGAACGCTCGCGCGACGGTTCGTACGCACGGCCACGGACAGGCGCTCGGGCTCGCGCTCGACGATCGCGCGAGCCGCGACCGGCAAGGGCAGGTCGCCGATGTCGTACGGAAGCCGCGCCGCGAACAACTCGTAGAGGATCACCCCCAGCGCATAGACGTCCGAGCGCGTGTCCAACGGCTCGCTGCCCGCCGTGAGCTGCTCCGGGCTCATGTACTGCAGCGTGCCGAGCACGTTGCCCGTCTCGGTCGCCATCGAGCGATCCTCGTCGTCCGAACGCGTGATGCGCGCGATGCCGAAGTCGATGATCTTCGGCTGGCCGGACGCGTCGACGAGCACGTTGGCCGGCTTGAGATCGCGGTGGACGATCCCTTTCTGGTGGCCGTACTGCACCGCCTCACAGAGCAGGAGGAACACGCGGATCGTCGCCTCGAAATCGAGCTCCTCTACCCGCACGAACTCGTCGAGCGGCCGTGCGCCTTCGATCAACTCCATCGCGAAGTACGGCAGCGATCGACTGCCCTGATCGAACGTGCCCGCCTCGAACACCTGCGCGATCCCGGGATGATGCAGGCTGCCGAGGATCTCGGCTTCGTATTCGAAGCGTCGCCGCGACTGCGGACTCGACAGCGCCGTGCGGATCATCTTCAGGGCGACCGCGCGCGCGGGGCGATCCTGCACGGCGCGGTAGACCATGCCCATGCCGCCCGCACCGATGAGCTCCTCGATCCGGAACTGACCGACCCGAGCGCCGTCGAACTCGGCCGGCATGCCGAGCTCCCGAAGCGACGCGTCGATGGCACCGCCGAAGTCGTGCTGCGTCGCGGCCGCGTCGAGATCCGCCTCGAGCAGCCCGAGCACTTCGACCTTCAGCTCGTCGTCATCGCCGCAGCGCTCGTCGAGCCACGCCGCGCGTTCCCCGTCCGGCACCTCGACCGCGGCTTCGAACAGCTCGCGAATTCGGGACCAACGCGCACTGTCCATCCGCGCATGGTAGCGACTCGAATCTGCGGCCGGGCCGGGAATCGGGCCTCCGGTGTCAGCGTCCCTCGATCGAGAACGGACAGTTGTCGAAGTTGTCCTCGAAACCGTCGTCGTCGTAGTCCTCCGAGAACTGATATGTCGAGCCGACCTCACCGGCGAACGGCGGCGCATGGACGATCGCGAACCCGTGCGGAGGCACGTCGTAGACCCACACCGTCTCGGTCAAAGGGTCGAAGACGAAGTAGTCGATGGCCCACTCTCCCGAGTTTCTCGCCACGACCACGCTCGCGTCCTCGACCGCGAGTTCGCCGTCGAGATACCAGGCCTGGGCGGCGCACGGCGCCGCGAAGAGGGAGGAGAGGACGAACGCTACGAAGAAGGACTTCATGTCGGTTTCCGAGCGGATGCTCGTCGACCAAGAAGCCGTCCGGACCCCGCCGAATCGGACCGGAAATCCCGGGAATCAGCTCCCGACGACGACTGTCAATCCTTCGCTGAGCCGCGCACCGATCGGCGTGATCGCGGCGTCCCAGGAAACCCACTGCATTTCGACCGTGAGTCCGACGCTCGACGGATTCGGGGACACCGCGACGTCGAAGCCCGCCATGCCGTGCGCGTCGGTCGTCGCCGACACCGACATGAACGGGGACTGATACAGCGTGCAGCCGATCATGCCGACGGAGTCGAGCGGCAGCTCGCTCGGCACGCCGACGTAGAGCAGGGCCAAACCGTTGTCGAGAGCGCCGCGCAGCGACACGCGGAACTGCTCGCCGATCTGCGCGAGGCCGCGGGAGTCGATCGTCGGCACGCGACCGTTGCTGCCCTGACACCCCGCGCCGTGCGTGCGCAGGCGGCCGGGATTGCCCGTCGCGCCGAGGTCGAACGCGTACGCGATCGACGCCCGGGTGCCCGCGACGACGTCGTCGAAGCCATCGTCGTCGATGTCGTAACCACGCGCGCCGCTCACGTTGTAGCCGAGCCGTTCGTTCTGCAGGCCACCGTAGAACGAATGGATCAGCGACGCGTCGGCACCGGAGAAGACGTGGACGGCACCGGCCTGACTCAGACCGCCGACGTCGGTATCCGGTGCTCCGACGCTGAAGTCGCCGAAGCCATCCCCGTTCACGTCGCCGGCACTCGACACGAAGCCGAAACCCGCACCGAAGACCGTGCTGGTGCCGACCTCCGGAATCGTCGAACCGATCAGGGTGTACATCACCGCACCGGTCGCCCCGGAGAACACGACGACCACGCCGTCGCCGACCAGCCGGTGCATTCCCAGGATCAGGTCGTCGTGCCCGTCTCGGTCGACGTCGCCCGCTGCACGCACGAAGCCGGCACCGTTGCCATTCGGCATCGGCGAGTATGCGGACTCCGGGATGTTCAGGATCTCTTGCCCAGTCTGGCCGGAGAAGACCCGGACCACTTCCGTCGGCTGCGCGTCGTACACCACGACGTCGCCGTAGCCGTCCGCATCGACGTCTCCTGCCGCGGACGAAGAAGTCCAGGGATGGAGATTCCAAGTCCGCAGAACGCTGGCATCCGCGCCCGAGAACACGATGTGACGGTTGAAGCCCTCGAGCGGTCGACGCGCGATCGCGAGGAAGTCGTCGTAGCCGTCGGCATTGAGGTCACCGACAGGTGCGACGCCGGAGCCGAAGTTCCAGTCCGAAGGCTCGAGCGGACCGTCGATCCGGTGGATCTCGGAGCCGTCGACCCCGGAGAACACGTAGGCCGAGCCGAAGCCGCCGTTCGCGCCGGAGGCGCCGATCAAGAGATCGTCGTAGCCGTCCGCATCGACATCCCCGACTCGACGGCACGGTCCGATCGGCATCGACTCGCTGCCGAGGATCGTATAGCGCACCGATCCGTCATCGCCGGAGTACACCCGCACCGACCCGTCCGGAGAATCGAGCGAACCGCGCCAGACGCCGAAGTCGGCGTGGCCGTCTCCGTCGGTGTCGCCGAGCGCGCGCACGTCCGTCGGTTGCGGCGCGGCACCCGGCCGCGCGAAGAGAACCGCCTGCGCGAACGCACTCGACGAAATGGCCATGAGGACTACGGTCCCGACGACGGCCCCTTTTCCTGGTATCCGTGTCATGCCCTCATCATAGCGGGTGAAGCTTCGGGCGTCACCCGGTCGCGGTTTCAGCGTGCGAGCCAGCGCAACGCGATGCGTCGAACTTCCCGATCTTCGTCCTCATCGAGCTCTCGCATGATCTCGTCGACCGTCGGTCGAAGCTTCGAGTGCCGTCGCGCGAGCCAGACGATCGCATCCGCCGCGTCGACGCGCGCGCCGAACGAGCGGTTCTGGACGGAGGACTTCAAAAGGTTCAGGGACGGCTCCCCGCCGAGGGCGAGAACGCCGAACGCGGACTCGTGGCTCGGATCCGAGGGATCGCGCAAGGCCGCCGCGAGTCGCTGAATCGCACCGCCGGGCAGGCGGTCCAGCGTGCAGATCGACTCGGGCAGCGGCTCGCTGTCGTCGAGTGGGAAGACCGAGGCCGCCTCTTCCGGATCTCTCGGCAACTTCTCCACGCGCAAGAACCACGGTCGCTCGACGCGGTCTCCCGTGCGAACGAGCGACGCGAACCAATCCAGCATCATCACGCCTTCCGAGATCTGCTCGACCGGACGACGTCGATCGTCGAGCGCACGGTAGATCAGCGGCAGGGAATCGAGCGCCCAATACGATTGGGACTGCAGCGCGAGCAGCGCCGCGCGGAACAGCTGCGGGTCGTGGCTCTCGAAGCACCGGACCAGCTCGGTCTGGACGACACGCGCGCGCGGTCCGTGCCAGCACAGCTCGTGCGCGGCCTTGACGCGTTCTTCGAGCGAGCCGTCGCGGAGCGCGCCCGCGAGCACGTCGACAGACCGAAGCTCGACGTCGCGGCCCCATCCGGTGCGGTCCGCGAGATCCGCCGGGATCCCACCGCCGAAGATGTCCGTGTAGTACGAGGGTCCGTCAGGATCGGGCTTCAGGGTCCGCTCGACCCAGCCCTTCACGGTGTCGTCCGGGCCGCGCAACCGCGCGGTGTTCGGTCGCGGGTCCTCGATGCAACGCGCGACCGAGTCGTCGAAGCCGGTGCACCCGACCTGACGCAGGATCGTCCCGGAACGCCCGCGCCACTTCTCGATCTCGATCGTGAACCGCGGCGGATCCGCGTAGTAGAGACCGCAGAGCGCGTAGAGCTTCCCTGCGTCGGAGCCGGCACGCTCGAGCAAATCCCCGAATGCCGCGGCCGCGTCGTCCCGCGCGAGCAGCAACCGGAACGCGTGGACTTCGGGCGGCGCCTCCCCGGCATACCCGACCGCGGCGTCCTTGAACGTGTGGCATCTTGTGAGCACGCCGAACGCAATCGTCGAACGGTGTGGAGGCTCCGGTTGCTGCGCGGCACACGGCAGTGCCATCACGAGAAGAGCAGTCAAGGATCTCATCGAGCGCATCGTGCCAGATTTGCGCCGCACGCGCATGAATGCTGCGACCTGGCTCCTCGCTCAGTTGCCCACTTCGACCGTCAATCCTTCGCTGAATCGCGCACCGATCGGCGTGATCGCGGCATCCCAGACGCCCCACTGCATCTCGACCGTGAGCCCGAGGTTCGCTGGATCGTTCGATACCGCGACATCGAAGCCGGACATGCCGAACGCATCCGTCGTCGTCGAGATCGACATGAACGGCGACTGGTAGAGAGTGCAGCCGAGC
Source organism: Planctomycetota bacterium (assembly GCA_028281765.1). Taxonomy (GTDB): domain Bacteria; phylum Planctomycetota; class UBA1135; order UBA1135; family UBA2386; genus JANQJF01. The sequence goes on from JANQJF010000055.1 coordinate 182,323, forward strand.
AACCCGATCGAATCGAGCGGCAACTCGCTCGGGACGCCGACGTAGAGCAGCGCCGGTCCGAGAACGATCGAACCTCGCAGGCCGACACGGAACTGGTCTCCGAGCCGCGCGAACCCTCTGGCATCGATCGTCGGCACGTGGCCGGTGCTGACCGCACAACCCGCACCATGCGTCCGCAAGCGACCGGGGGTACCGGTCGCCCCTAGTTCGAACGCGTAGACGATCGAGGCGTGCGTACCCGCCACGATGTCGTCGAACCCGTCCGCGTCGACATCGAAGCCGAGGCCTCCATCGACGGCGATTCCGAGCTTCTCGTTCTGGAGGCCGCCGTAGAACGTGTGCAGGTGCGCCCCGTCGGCACCGGAGAACACGAACAAGGCCCCCACTTGGTCCAACACTTGGTCGGTGAACGGCGCGCCGACGGCGAAGTCGGCGTGGCCGTCGCCGTTGACGTCACCCGCCCCGGACACGACGCCGAAGCCGCCCCGCTCAGGAACGATCGGATCGATGCCTTGGAAGTACGAGTAGATCACGCCACCGGTCGCGCCCGAGATCACGAGAGCCCCGCCACCGACGAAGGCGCCGACGGGCGCCGTCCCGATGATCACGTCGTCGAAACCATCTCGATCGACGTCCCCCGCGCCCGCGACGCGGAGGTTCCCCGAGCCACCTACGGGATTGTCGTAGACCGCCTTCGGGACTGAGAACAGCTCCGCACCGGTGCGGCCGGAGTAGATCCGCACCGCCTGGTCCGGCCAGGCCGGAAGCGGCATGCCGATGTCCGCGCATCCGTCGCCGTCGACATCGCCCACACCTGCTGGCGCCCCGGAGATGTTCGGCCACTGGAACGTGTGCAGCACGCCTCCGTCAGCGCCGGAGAACACGATGTACTGATCCCACTCTTCGAAACTGCGGCGGGCCATCGCATGGAAGTCGTCGTAGCCGTCTCCGTTGACGTCGCCCAATCCGCAGATGCGTTGGCCGAACCGCCAGTCGTCGGGCTCGAGCGGCCCGTCGATGCGGTAGATCTGCGATCCGTCCAGGCCCGACAAGAGGAGAACGGCTCCATAGCCACCGTTCGCGAGAAAGGCCGAGACCAAGATGTCGTCGTAGCCGTCGGCGTTGATGTCCCCCGCTGCGGTCGCCCACATGCACTCTCCGGGAGCGGCGGCGACGTGTTCGAAGCGCGTCGATCCGTCCGCACCCGAGTAGACGCGCAGAGAGCCGTCCGGATGTGGTCCCGTACCGAGGTACGCGACGAAGTCACCGTAGCCATCGTCATTCGTATCGCCGGCGGCTTGGGTGAAGGTTGGCTGCGGGTACGCGCCAGGGCGCGCGTAGAGGACCGACTGCGCGAACGCGGTCGACGTGAGGGCCATGAGGACTGCGGTCCCGACGACGGCCCCTTTTCCTAGTGTCCGTGTCATTGCGCATCATCATAGCGCGCGGGCTCCGAGGCGTCACCCGGACGCCCTTCCCGAGACGCGTCGCGCGGCCGGACGGGCTACAGGTCTTCCGGTGACCCGATCCGCCCCAAGAACGCGGACGCCACGACCACGTACGGCGAACCCAAGTAGACCTGACCCGGACCCGAACGCCCCGGGAAGTTCCGGTTGATCGCCGAGATCGTGACCTGGTCCGGGCGATCCGACACGCCCGGACCCGCCTTGATGCAGGCGCCGCAGCTCGGATCGATGAGCTCGATGCCCGCGCCTTCGAACAGCGATACGTAGCCCATCGTCTCGGCGTAGTCGCGGATCCGCTGGCTGCCGAACTGGATGTAGCACTTCACGGAGCCGGGGATCGCACGCCCGTTGTCGAGCGCCTTGCGGACGACGGACGCATACATGTCCATGTCCGCCTTCTTGCCGCCGGTGCACGAGCCGCCGTACGCGATGTCGATCGAGACGTCGTCGCCGACCGTCCGAAGCGGGATGCCGTTCCGGGGGTCACCCGGCGTCGCGACCATCGGCTCGAGCTTCGACAGATCGATGTCGAAGCGCTTGCAGTAGGTCGCACCTTCGTCCGCGACGACGATCTGGTCGCGCAGCGTCGCGGCGTCGAGGCCGCGCTGCTCGACGAGGTAGTCGACGACGATGTCGTCGGCTTCGATGATGCCGGTGAAGCTGCCGGCCTCGACCGCCATGTTGGTCAGCGTCGCGCGCTCGTCGAGCGACATGTTCATCGTACCGTCGCCGCCGAATTCGAGCACCTTGCCGATGCCGTCGCCCGACTTGAAAAACTCGTCGCTGAGCAGCTCGAGGACGACGTCCTTCGCCGACACGCCTTCGCGCAGCGTGCCCGTGAGTTCGACGCGCACCGACTCGGGCACGCGGACGCGCACGTCCTTCGTGAACCACGAGTTCGCCATGTCGGTCGAGCCGACGCCGAATGCGAAGCAACCGAGCGCGCCCGCCATGCAGGTGTGCGAGTCGGTGCCGATCACGAGCTGACCGGGCTGGGCGAGCTCTTCGATCACGATGTTGTGGCAGATACCCTCGGAGCCCGCCGGCTTGCCGTCGCGCTCGACCTCGCCGTAAAGGCGCACGCCCTGCCGTTCGCTGAACGACTGCTGCACGGTCGCGAGGCTCGCGGCCTGTTCCTTGAGACCCATCTCGATGTGCTTCTTGGACATCACGCGATCGAGGAACGTCAGGTGGTCGCGAAACGCGAACACCGAGCCGGGATCCTGCACCGTCGCATCGTCCCCGAGCCCCATCTTGAACAGGGACTCCGCCATCGGCGTGACATACTCGTGGCTGAAGCGCACGTCGGTCCGCACGAACAGCGCGTCGCCCGGCTGCACAGCGGCGATCCCGAGCTGGCCGGTCTTCGCGTCGGCGATCGCCTTGTTCGCGACGATCTTCTCGCAGAGCGTCATCTTCCGCGCGGCGGTCTCGACCGCGGGCGGCGTGACCTCGCCGGCCAAACGCGCCTTGTTGTAGGCGAACAGCCCACCGTACTCGACGACCTTGGCGCCGATCGGATCGAAGCCCTGGGTGAACTCGGAGATCGGGATCTCCTCGCCCTTCTGGATGCGCTCGATCAGGCCGAAGTCCGTCGACGTCAACAGGCCGATGTTCTGGCAGTTCTGGCCGTAGATCTTCTCGATGTTCTTCGCGATGACGAGCTGCACGCCCGCCTTGAGCTCGGAGAACGGCGCGGTCTCGCGGCTGGAGCCGCAGCCCTTCGAGACACCGCTGACGATGACGCCGAAGCCACCGTTCTTGATCGCGTCTTTCTCGATGAGACCACCGCGCAGGCCGACCAGGCAGTAGCGTGCGAGCGTCTCGTCGTAGTAGTAGCAGACCCACCCCGGCGTCAGCTCATCGGTCGAGATGTTGTCGATGAGCTTGCGGTTCGGGTCGTATTCGAGATCGACCCCGTCGTAGAGCTGCGCGCGCAGCAGGTCGGGGTCCTCGGTGAGGTAGAGCACGCGGCCCTGGATCTTCACGTTGTCGCGGAGTTCGCTCATCAGTGTTCGCCGTCGTTCTCAGATTCGCTCGATGATCATCGCGATGCCCTGGCCACCGCCGATGCATGCGCTCGCGCAACCGAGCGTCTTGTCGCTGTCCTCGAGCTCACGCATCAGCGTCAGCAGGAGTCGGGTGCCCGTCGCGCCGAGGGGATGGCCGAGGGCGATCGCGCCACCGTTGACGTTGACCTTGTCCCGGTCGAGCCCGAGTTCCTTTTCTACGCCGAGGTACTGCGCGGAAAAAGCCTCGTTGATCTCGAACAGGTCGATGTCTCCGGTCGACAGCCCGGCTTTCTCGCAGGCCATACGGATCGCCGGAACCGGGCCGATACCCATCACTTCCGGAGGAACGCCCGCGACGGCCCACGAACGGATCTTCACCTTGGGCGCAACTCCGTGTGCCGCCGCATGGTCGGCCGAAGTCACGACGAGGCTCGCCGCGCCGTCGACGATGCCAGAGGCGTTGCCCGCAGTCACCGTTCCTTCCTTGCCGAACGCCGGCCGCAGCGCGCTCAGTCCCTCGATCGTCGTGTCCGGTTTGATGTGGTCGTCAGTGTCGACCGTGATCTCCTTGCGCCCCCGCTTGATTGTAATCGGCTCGATCTCCGCGGCGAACTTGCCGGCCTTCACGGCTGCGGCGCCGAGCTGGTGACTGCGCAGCGCGAACTCGTCCTGGGCCTCGCGCGTGATGCCGTGCTTCTTCGCGACGTTCTCCGCGGTCTGCCCCATCAGGAACTTGCAGTGCGGATCGTAGAGCGCGGAGAAGAGCAGGTCCTGCATCTCCGGGTTCTGCCCGAAACGCGTGCCGGTGCGCAGTCCGTGCACGACGTGCGGCGCCTGACTCATGTTCTCGATGCCGCCGCCGATGCACATCGTCGCTTCGCCCATGCCGATCGAATGGCACGCGGACAGGACCGACTGGATGCCGCTACCGCACAGTCGGTTGACGGTCAGCGCCGGCGTCTCGATCGGCACGCCCGCTTTCAGGCCGACATGACGCGCGCCATAGATCGCATCGTTGCTAGTCTGCAGCGCGTTGCCGATCACGACGTGATCGATCGCGTCGGCCGGCACGCCGGTTCGCGCGAGCGCGGCCTTGGTCGCGATCGCGCCGAGCTCGATCGCGCTGAGGTCTTGGAAGAGGCCGTAGCCGGGGGTGCCGCAGTACTCGGCCATGGGGGTACGAGCCCCGCCGAGGATGACGAATTCTGTCATCGGGGGGAGGGTAGACGCTGGGGGGCGGGGCGCAAGGTTCGGGTGGGTTTGGGGCAGTCGGGGCGCGGGTCACGGGGCAGGCGGCCCGACCGGCCGCCCCCTCACGGCCGCACGGGCTGCGTCCAAGCCTGCTTCTTCTGCCCGTCGAACGCCGGATTCTCCGGCGCCACGCTCGCCGTCACCACCGCCCGCACGAACAGCTCATCCCCTTCCAACCGATAGCTCGCACGGCACCCCTCGACCCGAGCCAACACCGCACCGACGTCCGAGGAATACTCCCGCGTCGCCCGCACCGGCCGCCCCGACCCGTCGCACATCGGCTCCGAGCTCCCGTCGAACTCCGCGCGCGTCCCGATGAACTCCGTGACGAACGTCGCATCCCCATCGGCGACGATCTCCAGCGACAGCTCACTGCCGTCGAAGCTGACGTCGCGCAGCGTGACACCACTACTCGCGTAGAAGTCGCCGGCCTCGAGCGCCTCGATCAACGCTTCGGGGCAGAGTTCGCACGCGCGGACCATGACCCACCCACGTCCGGGCGTGGATCCCATCGCGTTGAAGTAGTTGTGGCAGTCGTCGGTCGCGAGACCGAGCAGCGGCGCCGCGCCGAACTCGCTGATGCGAATCGTGTTCGCGATGTCCCACATCCGCTCGACGCTCGCGTGCGTCGCGTCGCCGCGGTGACGCACGCCGGGGTGGCCGTTGTAGACCTCGAAGAAGCGCTCTTCGGGTACGGCCGCGAGGTCCTCGGCCGTGACGGCCCAGCCGTAGTTCGGGTGATTCAGGTGGGCGAGGATCGGCGAACCGTTGAGCTCGGCCTGCGCGGCGATCGCGGCGAGATTGCGCCGAATGACGTCCCTCACGCTCTTGCCACCTCGCGGTGCGATCTTCTCACGCACGTTGGTCGCGTTGATGTGGATCGGCAACTTTCCGAATGAGTCTGTGATCTCCTCGGCGGTGATCAACAGGAACTCCTCGGGCTCCTCGAACAGCGGGCGAAACTCGTCGAGACACTTGAGTCGCACCTCGAGCTTGCCGTCCTCGCCGAGACGCGTCTCGACCCAGTCTTCACCGAAGCGCCGCCGATAGCGCGCGAGCGCCGAACGTCCGCCCCTCGTGATGATCTTGTCGTTGACCATCCACTTCTCGTGGTCGGCGATGATGTTGTGGTCGCTGAGCGCGAGGAAGTCGTAGCCCCGCGTGCGGTACCAATCGACGACCATCTCCGGGAAGTCGTTGCCGTCGGACCAGAGGGTGTGGGTGTGGAGGTTGCCCTTGTACCAGCGCGTGGTCGGGGTGCTGCAGGCGGTGAGGGCGAGGGCGAGCGTGAGGGCAAGGAGTTGTCGCACGGGGTGCACGATATCGATTCGGGATGGGGAATCGCGATCTACGTTTTCGGACACGGGCACGGGCCCGTGTCCGAAAACGCGAACCGCCGGGTCCTACCCCCGCCTACGCCACAAGAACCACTGCTCCTGTCCCACCCTCTCCCCCACGCTCTCCTCCGCCCCGAAGTGCTCGATCAACTCGAACTCCTGCCCCACGCTCACCTCGAGATCCTCGAGCGTGATCCGGTGCAGCACCCCACCATTGCGCGGGATCTCGTCTCCGAACGGAAACGCGAGATGCAGCAGCACGCCCTTCTCGCCGAGCACCGTCGCCATCTCCTTCGAATACGACACCCGCAGGTAGCGCGGCAGTGACGAGAAGCACGCGTAGTCGTAGACCAGATCGAACGCGCCGGTGAACTCCTGCGCGAGCCCGAGCACGTCGCGGCACAGCACGTCGCCGCTCGAACGGTTCCAGCGCAGCAGCGCGCGCGCTTCTTCGACCACGCGCGGGACGATGTCGAAACCGGTGACGCGCATGCCCGCGGCGCTCCACGCCCGCAGGTCGTGGCCGCGACCGCACCCCGGCACCGCGACGCGCGCGCGCTGCGGCAGGCCCCAGTGGAGATGTCGCCCCTCGCGCAGCAACGCGCGCAACGGCGGGGTCACCATGCTCAGATCCCATGGTGTCTTGCCGTCGGCGTAGGCGCGAACCCAGTCCATGATGATGGTGTACTCGATCCCGCGAAAAACTTCCCCCTCCTGGCGAACCGGGCCCACGCCTAGAATCCGGGCGTGAAAGCCCTGACCCCATTCCTCCTCCTCGCTCTCGGAGCCTGCAGCATCGTGCCGGAGACCGGCCGCCGACAAACGGTCTGGTTCCCGGAGTCCTACATGAACTCGATGGGCGCCTCGGCGTACGCGGAAGCGACTGGCGAGTACCCTGAAATCACGAGCGGTGCACAGTACGAGATGGTGCAGCGGCTCGGCCAGAAGATCGCCAAGGCGGCGCGCGTGAACTACGACTGGGAGTTCAAGCTGCTCGACGCCCCGCAGACGGTCAACGCGTTCGCGCTGCCGGGCGGCAAGGTCGCGATCTACTCGGGGATCCTTCGCGTCGCCCAGAACGAAGACGCGCTCGCGGCGATCGTCGGCCATGAAGTGGCGCACGCGGTCGCGCAGCACGGCAACGAGCGCATGACGCAGAAGATGCTGGCGACCGGAGTCACGACGGCCGCCGACGTGCTGCTCGCGTCTTGGGGCAACATGGACGAGTCGGCGCGCGCGGGCTGGATGGAAGCGATCGGCGCCGGCGCCTCGATCGGCTTCATCCTGCCCTACAGCCGCGAGCACGAGTCCGAAGCGGACGAGATCGGGCTGCGCTATCTGATCCGCGCGGGGTACGACCCGCACGAAGCGCCGAAGTTCTGGGAGCGGATGGCGGAGCTGAGTGGCGACAACCGCCCGGCGGAGATCACGAGCACGCACCCGGATCCGCTGAAGCGCGCGGAACGCCTGCGGTCGCTGATCCCGCGGTTCCTCGAGGAAGAGAAGGGCGGCGCGGCGCGCCGCTAGTGCCCCGCGTCCGAAGTCCGCACCATAAGTAACCGGCCATTCGACCCGCTCGCTGCGTTGCTGCTCCTCAACTGACAAGCCGTGTCGTCGCAGCGCCTTCCGAGCGAATCGACTGACGCGGCTACTTTCGCTACGGACTTCAGACGAGGGACACTAGCGCGCGTCAGCTCGAAGACTTCACGAGCTCTTCGAACAGCGCGAACTGCTCGCGCTCCTCGCCCGCGAGGCGGCCGTCCGCCTGCACGACCGCGCGCGCCGCGTCGAGGAAGAGCTGGCGATGCTCGATCGGGATCTGCGTCGGGTCGAGTTCTTCGGCCGGTGGCGGGACCTTGAGCCACTCGTCGATCTGCTTGCGATCCGCGTCGTCGAAGTCGTGGTGGCTCGCGAGGTGCGAGACCAGCTCGCGCTCGGCCTCCGACACGACGAGATCCGTCCAGGCGAACGAGCACACGAACTTCATGAGTCGCAGGCGATCGGCTCGGGAGAGCGTGTTCATGCCGTCGTTCTACACTACGAACCGCGCGTTCTCCCCCATTCTCCGGGGCCCCGGATCGACCTACCCGCGATACCGCCGGGAACTCCGCGCAGCCCGGATTTGGCCAACCCCGAGGGCTGATCTGCAACGCACCCCTCCTCGCGTACTATGACCCGGAGACGATGCGCGTTATCCCGACCCCTCTCGACCGTCTCGTCGCCGTCCTGACGGCGATCTTCCTGTTCACCGCCTGCGACAGCCGCACCGAAAGCGACTCGTCCGGCGGCGGCAGCGCCGTGCCACAGCCCGTGATTACGAGCATCAACCCGCCGTCCGGCCCGGTGTCGGGAGGCACGATCCTGCAGATCGCGGGTGCGGGCTTCGACCAGGGCGTCACGAAGGTGACGGTCGGCGGCACCGACGCCACCCAGATCCTCGTCGCGCGCGACAGCCAGATGAGCTGCGTTGCCCCGCCCGGGGACGCCGGCCCGGTCGACATCGTGATCACGACGGAGCTCGCGACGATCACGGTGCGCAACGCGTTCTCGTACTTCAATCCGCTGTCCTTGACCGCGGTCGAGCCCGCGTTCGGGAGCGTCGACGGCGGCACCGAGATCACGCTGCGCGGTTCGGGCTTCAACGCCGGCCTCGTCGGCGTCACGGTCGGCGGCGTGAACGCGACCGAGCTCGTGCGCGTCGACGACGGCGAGGCGCGGTGCATCACACCGCCAGGCACAGTCGGCCCGGCCGACGTGACGCTGACCGCGAACAGCGGCCAGGCTTCGATCCCCGGCGGCTTCAACTACGGCTCCGGCCCGACCATCCTCGAAGTGTCGCCCCCGACCGGGTTCGAAGCCGGCGGGTTCCGCATCGAGTTGACCGGCACGGGCTTCGCCGCGAACGGCGCTACCAACACCACCGTCACGGTCGGAGGTGTCGACGTGATCGACGCCGTCGTGCTGAGCGACAACCTGATCCGCGCGACCGCGCCGCCGAATCCCGTCGGCCCTGCGATCATCGAAGTCAGCAACTCGAACGGCACGGGTCAGATCACCGGCGGCTTCGTCTACTACGGACTGCCGATGCAGATCGGCGCGACGGACACGCGCATCGACGCGAACGCGCTGACTCCGCAGGACCCGCGCGTCGCGATGGACGGCAACCGCGTGTACGTGACGTGGGCCGACACGCAGGCAGGCAATGGCGACAGCGACATCCGCTTCAACTGGTCCGACGACGGCGGCATCACATTCCAAGCGCAGGACGTCCGCATCGACACGGCGCCGGACGGAGCCGACTCGATTCGTCCGCAGGTCGTCGCCGACGGATCCGACGTCTACGTCGTGTGGGAAGACACCCGCAACGGCGCGACGGACATCTACTTCACGCATTCCGGGGACGGCGGCATGACCTGGCCCCTCGCCGACGAGCGCGTCTGTTCGGATCCCCCGGGGGCCGCGGCCTCCGAACGGCCGCAGCTGTGCTCGAACGGCAACTTCGTCTACGTGCTGTGGACCGACCTTCGCGACGGCTACGCCGAGACCTACTTCAACCGCTCGATCGACTCGGGCTTCTCGTTCGAAACCGATCGCCGCGTCGACACGGATCCCGCCGATTCGGTGTCGACCGACGCCCGCATGTGTTGCGACGGAGCTCGGGTGTTCATCGCGTGGGAGGACCAGCGGAGCGGGGATCGCGAGATCCGCTTCAACGGCTCGCTCGACGCGGGTTCGTCGTTCTACACGGACGACGTTCGCCTCGACGTCGACAATCCGGTCGGCTCCGCCTCGGCGATGCCGCAGATCGCGTGTGACGGCGCCCGCATCTACGTCGTGTGGCACGACTACCGTGCCGCGGTCAACGAGCCGCACGTCTGGTTCAACCGTTCGACGGACGGCGGCAACTCGTGGCTCGTGAACGACCTGCAGGTCGACGGCGGCGCCCCGACCGGAATGGCCCCGATCGCCATCGACGCCGAAGACCAGACGGTCTGCGTCGCGTGGGAAGACACCCGCGCGGCCGGCGAAACCGACGTGTGGTTCAACCGTTCCGTCGACGGCGGCGACACGTGGATCCCGGGTGACGTCCGCCTCGATACCGACGCGGCCGGTGCCGCGGCGTCGGGCGAGATCGTCCTGTGCCTGAGCGGCGACAACGTCTTCGTCGCATGGGCCGACGGCCGCAACGCCGTCACGCTGCCCGGCGAGGACATCTACCTCAATCACTCGATCGACGGCGGCGCGACTTGGCTGGCCGCGGATCTCCGCATGGACACCGACGCGTCGGACGCGCGCGCGATCACGCCACAGATCGTCTGCGACGGCGCGCTCGTCCTCATCGGGTGGCACGACTTTCGCGACGGGTTCGGCAACCAGCTGCGGCTCAACCGCTCGGTGCCATGACCCCAGCCCGGGCTTCCGCAGCGCAGACCCGCCCGACGGACGGGCGACCGAACGATGCGCGAAGCCAACCCCTGCAGCGGCCTTCCGGCCGTTCTCGCCGCGACCCTGATCTGCGGCGTCTCGAGCTGTGACGGCAGCAACGGCGCCGAGAAGCCGATCGTCGACACGACTCCGATCACGCCGCCGGACCTGCGGAGGATCGCTCCACCCGCCGCTATCGTTACGGGAGGCACACGATTGCGCGTCGAGGGCGAGGGGTTCGACGCCGGCGTGCTGCAGGTTTCGATCGGCGGCAAGGAGGCCACCGACATCTTCGTCGAGGACGACGAAGTGCTGACGTGCACGATTCCGTCGGGCAATCCGGGATTCGCCGACGTGTCGATCACGACCCAGAACGGCACCGTCGTGTTCGAAGACGGGCTCCGCTACCACAACGAGCTCACCGTCAGCACGGTCGACCCGCCGATCGGCCACGTCGACGGGGAAACGGTGCTGACGATCCGCGGCGCGGGCTTCGACCAAGGGATCGTCGGCGTCCGCATCGGCGATCGGGCGGCGACCGTTCCGATTCGCATCTGGGACTACGAGCTCAAGTGCACGACGCCCGAAGGAGCGCTCGGCGCCCAAACCGTCACCGTGATCACCGAGTCCGGCGAGTTCACGCTCGAGAACGGATTCACGTATGTCCCGTCACCTGCGGTGCTGTCGGTCCATCCGTCGTCCGGATTCTCCCACGGCGACGACTTGGTCACGGTGCGTGGCAGTCGCCTGCAGGTGTCCGGCGGACACACGGAGGTCGAAGTCGGCAACGTCGAAGTGACCGCACTCTCGCTGACGCCGCTGTCGTTCTCCTTCTACACGCCGCCACGCCCTGCGGTCCTGGCTGCGGTCCGCGTGCGGAACGTTCTCGGACCTTCGAATCCGAGCGCCGCGTTCCAGTACTTCGGGCTGCCGATGCAGATCGGTGCGACGGACACACGCGTCGACGCGAACGCGCTCCAACCCATCGGACACGACATCGCGTTCGACGACGACCGGATCTACGTCGTGTGGTCGGGAAAACAGAACGGGGAGGGTGACTCCGACGTCTGGTTCAACTGGTCCGACGACGAGGGTGCGACGTTCCAGCCGCAGGACATCCGCGTCGATCGCGCGCCGGCAGGGTCCGAGTCGACGAATCCGCGGATCGCGATCGAAGACCAGAGCGTCTACGTCGTTTGGGAAGACGATCGCGATGGCGAGAGCGACATCTACATCTCACGATCGACCGATCGCGGCGCGACTTGGGGCGAGACCGATACGCGTGTCGGCCAGGACGCCGCGGGCTCGTCCGCGTCCCACACGCCACACGTCTTGACGGCCGCAAACGTCGTACACATCGCATGGACCGACGCGCGGGACGGTCGAGCGGAGATCTACTACTCCCGATCGATCGACAGCGGCGAGACGTTCTCGGTGGAGCGGCGATTGGACAGCGACCCCGGCGCGGCGGCCTCCCGCGCCGTCGAACTCGCGGCCTCCGAAGGGCACGTCTACGCGGTGTGGGAGGACACGCGCGGCGGCACCTCGGAGATCCGGCTCAACGCGTCGGGCGACTCCGGCCGGACCTGGCTCGCCGCCGACGTTCGTATCGACGCGAACTCGCCGCCTACCGCGGTGTCGACCCTACCCCAGATCACGAGCGTCGGGGACTCGGTGGCCGTAGCCTGGAACAGCACACGCAACGGAGCACCCGGCGTCTGGGCCAACCGTTCGACCGACGGCGGCCAGACCTGGCTACCCGCCGAACACCGCATCGATCGAGGCACGCCGAACCTGGCCGCGCCACCGCGCATCGCGGCGGACGGACAGCTCGTCTGCGTCGTGTGGGAGGACCTTCGCGACGGCGCCTCCGACGTCTACTGCAACCGCTCTCTCGACCGCGGCGCGAACTGGGGACTGCTCGACGCGCGGCTCGATGGCGGCGCGCCTGGAGCCAGCGAGTCGCACTCTCTGCAGCTCGGCATCGACGGACGCAACGTATTCGTGGCCTGGACCGCCCAACGCGACGAATCGACCGCGCCACGCGGCGATGTCCAGGTGCTCTACTCGACCGACCGCGCGGCGACGTGGGCGCAGTCCGAGCTGCGCTTCAACACGAGCCTGGTCGACGCGACGGCAGAGGCACCGCGACTCGTATGCGACGGCGCGCGCGTATTCGTTCTGTGGAACGACAACCGCTACGGCCTCGGCCACGAGCTGCGACTCAACCGCTCGGTGCCGTAGCGCGACGCATCAGCCGCCGAGCCCCGAAGCGACCTTGGTCGCCTCCTGGATCGCGCGCGCGAGGGTCGAACGGATCTTGCCGTCCTCCATCGTGAGCAGCCCGGCGATCGTGCACCCCGCCGGCGTCGTCACCTGGTCCTTCAGCGCGGCAGGGTGACCCTGCGTGTCGAGGACGAGCCGAGCCGCCCCCTGCATCGTCTGCGCGGCGAGCTCGACCGCGGCGTCGCGCGGCAGCCCCATCATCACACCGCCGTCGGCCAACGCCTCGAGCACGACGAACGCGAACGCGGGCCCGCTGCCCGACAGCCCGGTCACCGCGTCCATGTGTTTCTCCTCGAGCACCATGCAGCGTCCGGCGGACGCGAAGATCGCGCGCGCCTGCTCGAGCTGGTCCTCGGTCACGCCGGTGCCGGGAGCGAGCACGGTCATGCCTTCACGGATGAGACACGGGGTGTTCGGCATCGCGCGGATCACGGTGCTGTCCGGCATCCACGACTCGTACTGATCGAGGCGCACCCCGGCGCACGTGCAGATGACCGTCTTGCCCGAGAGTTCCTTGGCGAGCGTCGGCAACAGCTCCCCCGCGCGCTGCGGCTTGACGGCCACCAACACGATATCCGACTTCGCGATCGCCTCCGCATTGTCGGTCGTCGCATCGACCCCATGCTCCTTCCCGAGCGCCTTCGCATGCGCGTCCCGCCGCGTCGTCACGACGACGTTGGAGCGATCGGTCGTCCCCGCGGCGAGGATGCCCCCGAGTACCGCCTCCCCGAGAGTCCCGCAACCAAGGATCGCAATGCGCATGATCCGAGTGTGGCGTGACCCCCGGACGATTACCACACCAGCTCCATCCACCACCCCTCTCCCCGTGCTGCGTGCGTGCTCCCCGTGCTGCGCGTGCGCATGCGCCTGCGCCTGCGCGATGGTGCCCGTGACGCGCCCGCGCCCCGCACCCGCGCCCGACACCCCCGCCCCACGGCGCGATTCGTACATTTTCAGTCACACCCCAAGGATCCCCGCATTCCCCCTCCCCTCTCCCCTCCCCCGCCCCGCTATCATGACGGGGTGTTGCTCCTTCGGATCGGCTCCCGCCATCCGGCCGCCCCAACGGTTCGCTCATGTCGCTCGTAACGCGCCTGCCGCTGCTGGTCTGCATCGGCGCACTCCCGCTTTCTCTCGCAGCCCAAACGGAAACGAAGACCGCCGACGCCGCGCCGGCCAAGGTCGACTACTTCCGTCAGGTTCGCCCGATCCTGACGCAGCACTGCTACGGCTGTCACGGCCCGGACGAAGGCGAACGCTCGACGGACATGCGCTTCGATCAGAAGGAGACGCTGTTCGTCGATCTCGGCGATGGTCGCCCGACGATCACGCCCGGGGATCCCGCGGCGAGCGAGATGATCCTGCGCATCACGCACAAGGATGTCAGCGAGCGCATGCCACCCGAAGAGGCCAACGACGAGCTGACGAAGGCACAGATCGACCTGCTGACGCGGTGGGTCGAAGAGGGCGCGGTCATCACCGACCACTGGGCCTTCGAGGCGCCGAGCAAGCCGGAGGTCCCGACGGCCGAAGGCTGGAGCGAGCAGGAGATCGACCGCTTCGTCGCCGCGCACCACCGCGTCGCCGGAGTGAAGGCGAGCCCGCGCGCCGACAAGGTCGCGCTGATCCGGCGACTGTCGTTCGACCTGACCGGGCTCCCACCGACGCCCGAGGAGGTCGAGGACTTCGTCGACGACAAGTCGGACAAGGCCTACGAGACAGTCGTCGACCGCCTGCTCGCGTCCGAGCGCTACGGCGAACGACAGGCGCAGGACTGGCTCGACCTCGCGCGCTACGCCGACTCGAACGGCTACCAGCGCGACGGTGAGCGCGAAGCGTGGAAGTGGCGCGAGTGGGTCATCCACGCGTTCAACGAGAACAAGCCGTACGACGAGTTCGCGATCGAGCAGCTCGCGGGCGACCTGCTCGAAGACCCGACGCTCGAGCAGCAGATCGCGACGGGCTTCAATCGCAACCACCCGACGAACAGCGAAGCCGGCGAGGAGCCCGACGAGTACCGCACGCAGTACGTCATGGATCGCGTCAACACGACCGCGACGACGTTCCTCGGGCTGACCGTCGCGTGCGCGCAGTGCCACGACCACAAGTTCGACCCGATCAGTCAGAAGGACTACTACCGGTTCTACGCGTTCTTCGATCAGGTCGAGGAGAAGGACAACGGCGGCTTCGGCGGCGGGCGCAACGCGAAGCCGAAGATCCGCGTGCCGAACCCGGACCAGGCGCCGCACATGGCGGACCTGAAGCGGCGCATCGAGGAGCTCGAGAAGCACATCGAGAAGGACAACCCGATCGCCGACGCCGCGCAGCCGGCGTGGGAAGAGAAGGCGCGCGAGCTCGTCGGTGACGACGTCGCGTGGCAGGCCGCGGATCCGATCGGGATGATCGCGCACCAGGGCTCGATCCTGCGGCTGCAGGACGACAGCAGCATCCTCGCGACCGGCGAGCCGCCGGTGCGCGACACCTACGACCTGACGTTCAAGCCCGGCAAGCGCAAGATCTCGGGCATCAAGATCGAAGTGCTCCCGTCGAGCGACGAAGACGGCGCGATGACCGGCCGCTCGCGCAAGGGGCAATTCATCCTGAGCGGACTCAAGCTGCGCCTGTCGAGCCTGTCGGACTCCCAGGATCCGCCGCTCGTCTTCGTCGCGAAGGCCGAGGCCGACCTGAAGCAGAAGCGCCCGGAGGATCCGGGTCCCGACCCGATCTTCCCCGGCGACATCGCGGGCTCGATCATCGCCGACGATTCGAAGAAGGCCAGCGGCGGCGGCCGCTTCTTCTCCCGCGGCTGGAGCATCATCGGCGACGAGCGCATGGAGGAGCACGAAGCTCTGCTCGTCCCGCTCGAGACGCTCGACCTCAACGACTCGTCGATCCTGCACGTGTCGATGCAGCAGAACGCGCAGCCGTACAAGTCGCTGATCGGCCGCTTCCGCATTTCGTTCACGAGCGACGACCGCGTGCGTGACGTCGCGCTTCCGGCGATCGGCAAGCGCTGGCACTCGGTCGGACCGTTCCCGGCGAAGGACGCGGCCGCCGCGTTCGCGACGGCGTTCGAGCCGGAGAAGAAGCGGAAGGACGGCATCGACCTCAAGGCGAGCTACGAGCAGCCCGTCGTCGAGAAGGAATCGAAGGACAAGAAGTCCGACGGCAAGTCCGCCGCCGGAAAGTCCGCGACGGAGAAGGGCCCGCAGAAGCCGAGCGCGCCGAAGTCCGGCAAGCCGGCCGAGAAGAGCGCGAAGCCGAAGCCGGACGCGGGCGATGCGAAGCCGGCAGGCAAGCCGGCCGTCGCGTCGGAAGCGGCCCGCGACAAGCCGGACGCGAAGAAGCCCGGCGGCAAGGGCAAGTTCGCGGGTAAGGCCAAGGGCAAGAGTGACGGCGCCAAGAAGGAGGCGGTCGCGAAGGCGGGGAAACCGGACGCCGCGGGCAAGCCAAGCGCCAAGCCCGAAGGCAAGCCGAAGCCCGACCAAGCCAAGCCCTCGAAACCGAGCGCCAAACCCGGAGCGAAGCCCGACGAGAAGGCCAAGCCGAAGCGCAAGCCGCAGAAGCTCGAGTGGAAGAAGCAGCACACGTGGCGCGACGGTCGCCGCGCGACGCTCGACGACGGCGACGTCGCGTGGTACCTGACCCGCAAGATCCACAGCACGAAGGCGCGCACGGTCACGATGCGTTTCGACGGCCCGCCGGGCGTCAAGGCGTGGCTCAACGGCGAAGAGATCTTCCGCACCAGCGCGCCGTCGAACGAGAGCTCGCGCGGCAGCAGCCGGAGCCGTGGACGCAGCCGCGGCGGCGACAGCAGTGACCGAGAGGTCACGGTCGGCCTGCGCGAAGGCGAGAGCGAGCTGCTCGTCAAGGCGACGTTCAAGAAGCGCGCGTCGCGACGCGGTTCGCGCGGATCCAGCGGCGGCGAGGGTGGCGGCGCCGGCTTCGGGTTCAACCCCGAGGAGTTCGGTGGCGAGTTCGACCCGTCGATGTTCGGCAACCTCAGCGACGAGGAGATCGCCGAGTTCTACCAGTCGCGGCGCCAGCGCAGCGGCGGCGGGTCGTTCACGTTCTCGATGACGCCGCACGGCGCGGACGTGCTGACCTACGAGGTCGTCGCCGCACTGCGCGAGCTCGACACGATGCAGATCGCGAACGCCGTCGAAGCGAGCGCGAAGAAGGGCGGCCCGAGCGAGCCAGACGCGACCGACGGCAAGACCGAGGAAGAGGTTGCCGCGCGCATCGCGAAGCTCCAGTCCAAGGTGCGCAAGTTCTACCGCGAGAACATCGACACCGTCGGCAAGATCCTCTTCGCCGAGAAGGAGAAGCTCGAACGCGAACTCCGCACCCTCGAGCGCAAGATGCCCGAAGCCCTCGTCATGAAGGACCTCGAGAAGGACAAGATGCGGCAGACGCACCTGTTCATCCGTGGCGAGTACAAGAACAAGGGCGAGAAGGTCGAAGCCGGCGTGCCGTCGGTGCTGCCGGCGATGCCGGAGGACCTGCCCCAGAACCGACTCGGACTCGCGAAGTGGCTCGTCGATCCGAAGAACCCGCTGACGTCGCGCGTGCTCGTGAACCGCGTCTGGCAGCAGTACTTCGGCCGCGGGCTCGTGACGACGCCGGACGACTTCGGCCTGCGCAGCGACGCCCCGAGCCATCCGAAGCTGCTCGACTGGCTCGCCTGCGATCTCATGGAGAACGGCTGGGACCTGAAGCGGCTGCACAAACAGATCGTGATGTCCGAGACGTATCGCCAGTCGTCGAAGGTCGACGCGCAGGCGCTCGAGAACGATCCGGACAACGCGCTGCTCGCGCGCGCGCCGCGCAAGCGACTCTCGGCCGAGATGATCCGCGACAATGCGCTCGCCGCGAGCGGCCTGCTCGTGCAGAAGCTCGGCGGCAAGAGCATCAAGCCCTACCAGCCGAAGGGGTTGTGGGAGGAGGTCTCCAAGGGCATGCGCTACCGCCGCGACAAGGGCGACGACCAATACCGGCGCGGTCTGTACGTGTTCTGGAAGCGCGGCGCCCCCTACCCGTCGATGTCGACGTTCGACTCGCCGAAGCGGGAAGTGTGCGTCGTCGAACGCGCGCAGACGACGACGCCGCTCCAGGCGCTCGTGCTGCTCAACGACCCGGTCTTCGTCGAAGCGGCGAAGATGCTCGGCCAGCGACTGCGCGAGAAGAGCGCCGACGACGACGAAGCGCGGCTGCGCTTCGGCTTCGAGCTGTGCGCAAGCCGCGCGCCGGAAGAGGCAGAGGTCGCCGCGCTGAGTGAGCTGTTGAAGCAGCAGCGCAAGATCTACGGAGACGACACGGAAGCGGCGAAGAAGCTGCTCGACGTCGGCGACAAGAAAGTCGAAGCCGGCGACGACGAACTCGCCGAAGCCGCGGCCTGGACCGCCGTCGGCAGTGCCCTCCTGAACATGGACGCGACGATCCACCGGTGATTCCCATGCATCACGAACACGACAATCCGCTCTTCGACGAACTCGGTCGCCGCGCGTTCCTCGGCAGAACCCTCGGAGGCGTCGGCGCGTTCGCGCTCGGCGGTCTGATGGGTCGCGAGGGGAGCGCGCAGATCCCCGCCGCGGGCGCTCAGCAGCTCGCCTCGATCGCCCATGCCCCCCGCCCCGACGCGAAGGCCAAGCGCGTCATCATGGTCTTCTTGTCCGGCGGCATCTCGCAACTCGAGACGTTCGACGAGAAGCCGCTGCTCAACGAGCGACGCGGCGAGCAGATCCCGGAGTCGGTGCGCAAGGGCGAGGTCACGAGCGCGATCACCGAACGCCAGGGCAACCTCGCGGTCGTAGGCTCCGCATTCGACTTCAAGAAGCACGGCGACTGTGGGATGAACATCTCGGAGCTGCTGCCGAACATCGCTGGGCACGCCGACAAGCTGACGCTGATCCGCTCGTTGCAGACCGACTTCGTGCTGCACGAGGCCGCGGTCACGATGCTGTTCACGGGTTCGCCGCTGATCGGGCGGCCGTCCTGGGGTTCGTGGGTGTCGTACGCACTGGGCTCGGCGAACAAGGACCTGCCGGAGTTCGTCGTCATGCTGTCCGGCGGCGAGCGACTCGCGCCGCTGCACCCGCGCCTGTGGCACTCGGGCTACCTGCCCGGTCGCTTCCAAGGCGTGCCAATGCGCAGCTCCGGCGACCCCGTGCTGTTCGTCAACAACCCGCCGGGCGTCGGCGAAGACGCGCGCAAGAGCGTGATCGACGCCGTGAGCAAGCTCAATCAGGCGACGGCCGCGCGCACCGGCGACCCGCGCGTCGAGACGCGCATTCGCGCCTACGAGATGGCGGCGCGCATGCAGACGTCGGTTCCGGAGCTAGCCGACCTGTCGAAGGAGCCAAAGGACGTGCTCGAGCGGTACGGCGCGGAGCCGGGCAAGAAGTCGTTCGCGGCCAACTGCCTGCTCGCGCGACGCCTCGCGGAGCGCGACGTGCGCTTCATCCAGGTGTGCGACGGCGGCTGGGACCATCACGGCAACCTACCTCGCGCGCTGTCGCGCAAGTGCAAGACGATCGACAAGCCGGTCGCGGCGCTGATCCAGGACCTCGACGACCGCGGCCTTCTCGACGAGACGATCGTCATGATGATGGGCGAATTCGGCCGCGCGCCGATCTGCGAAGGCGGCCTGTCGCACGACCGCTACGGCCGCGACCACAACGGCCGCGTCGGCTCCTGCATCATCGCTGGCGGCGGCTTCAAGCCGGGCCTGACCTACGGCCACACCGACGACTGGGGCTGGAACGTCGTCGAGAACCCCGTCCACACGCACGACCTCCAGGCGACGGTCCTCCACCAACTCGGCCACGACCACGAGAAGCTCGTCGTCCGCCACCAGGGCCGCGACTTCCGCCTCACCGACGTCGGCGGCAACGTCATCAAGGCCGTCCTCGCCTGAGTGACAAAATCGTCTACGTGCAAAACGCGACAGTGAGTGTTACGCAGCCGTAACACTCACTGTCGCGTTTGCACATGGCTCATCGCGCAACGCACACACCGAGCGTTACGAATCCGTAACAGTGGGTGTCGCGTTTTGCACGTAGACAGTTTTGTCACTGCGCGCGTACAACCAGGCGGATGAAGCGCACCCTCACACTCATCGCTCTCCTGCTCGCGCTCCTCGCGTGCGAAACCGGCCCCTCCACCAAGACCCCCGAACAGAGGATCGAGGCCTGGCAGAACCTCAAGCTCCGTCACGCGGCCGTCACCAAGGACCCGATGTTCGGGGACTTCGACGGCTCGCTGGCGGACCCGCTCCACGGCCGTCCGCTGCCGGACTTCGACGGGATCGTCGCGAAGATCAGGGAAGCCGCGGCTTCCGGTAGCGAGATCCCGAGCTTCGCGATGCAGAAGCGGACGGTGAACGAATACCTCCGCGCCTTCAACAACTGGAAGGCTGACGAGCTGCGCAAGTAGCGCCGCTCGCCGTCAGGCGCGGAAGATCCGAATCGTGACTTCGCCTGCGCCGAGCTTGCCCGTCGCGGCGAAGACTTCGCCGTCGGCCACGCCGAACTCGACCGTATCCGCCAGCGTCTGCTCGCCGATGTAGCCGGCGTGCTGCTCGATCGCGGCCCGCTCGCCGTCGCCGACCTCGAGCACGAGCTTGATCCGATCCGAGATGTGCAGGTCCGCGTCCTTGCGCGCCTGCTGCACCATCCGGATCAGGTCGCGCGCGAGCCCTTCGGCCTCGAGCTCCGGAGTCACTTCGACGTCGAGCGCTGCCACGCCGTCGTTCGTCGGCAGCGCCGCGCTTGCGACGCCTTCCTTCGGCTGCAGCCGAAGCGAGAAGTCGCCGGCGTCGAGCTTCACCCCACCCACCGTCGCGGCACCGTCGTCGTGGACCTCCCAGTCCCCCTGCTTCGACGCGCCCATGACTTTCTTCATGTCCGCGCCGAGCTTGGGCCCGACCACGTTCGCGTTGACCTGCAGGACGAACGTGCCGTAGTCCTCCATGTTCTCCGCGACCTCGACGACCTTGACGTTGAGCTCGTCGCGGATCAGGTCGGAATACGAAGTCAGCCGCGCCGCCCCTTCGCCGGCGATCGTGACCGCGCGGAGCGGCAGCCGGATGCGCAGCTTGTGCGCTTCGCGCAGACCGAGCCCCGTCGAGCACACGTCGCGCACGCGGTCCATGTCCGCGACGAGCTCCGCGTGCTCCGGCCAATCCGACACGTCCGGCCAGTCCGCGAGGTGCACGCTCTTCTCGCGCGTCAACCCGCGGTAGATCTCCTCGGACAGCATCGGCAGCAGCGGCGCCGCCGTCTTGCACAGCGTCACGAGCACCGTGTACAGCGTGTCGTAGGCGTCCCGCTTGTCCTGGTCCTGCTCGCTCTTCCAGAAGCGATTCCGGCTGCGACGGATGTACCAGTTGTTCATCGCGTCGAGGAACTGATTGATCCTCTGGCACGCGCCCATGATGTCGTACGCGTCGAGCGACTCCTGCACGCCGACGACGAGCTGGCGGGTCTTGCCGATCAGGTAGCGGTCGAGCAACTGCTCGCTGTCGGTGCGCAGCTGCGCCTCGATCCCGTCCGTGTTCGCGTAGAGCGTGAAGAAGTAGTACGCGTTCCACACCGGGTTCACGACGAGGCGCACGACCTCGGCGATCGACTTGCCGTCCTTGTCGATCTGTAGGTCGCCACCGCGCAGGATCGGCGAGCTCATCAAGAACCA
Organism: Planctomycetota bacterium; assembly: GCA_028281765.1. Taxonomy (GTDB): domain Bacteria; phylum Planctomycetota; class UBA1135; order UBA1135; family UBA2386; genus JANQJF01. The sequence continues at coordinate 203,791 of JANQJF010000055.1, forward strand.
GCGCAGCGCGTCCGCGCCGATCGATTCGTTGACCTCCTCGGGATCCGGGTAGTTGCGCAGCTTCTTACTGAGCTTGTGCCCCTCGCTGTCGAGCACGACGCCGTGGCAGATGCAGTTGCGGAACGGCGGCCGATCGAACAGCGCGGTCGACAGCACCATCAGCGTGTAGAACCAGCCGCGCGTCTGCGCGACGTACTCGACGATGAAGTCGGCCGGGAAGTGGTTCTCGAACCACTCCTTGTTCTCGAACGGATAGTGGACCTGCGCGTACGGCATCGAGCCCGACTCGAACCAGCAGTCGAGCACTTCCGGAACGCGTCGCATCATCGACTTGCCGGTCGGGTCGTCCGGGTTCGGACGCACCAGCTCGTCGATGAACGGACGGTGCAGGTCGGTGACCTTCACGCCGAAGTCGCGCTCGAGCTCTTCGATGCTGCCGTAGACGTCGGTCCGCGGATAGTTCGGATCGTCGCTGCGCCAGACCGGGATCGGCGCGCCCCAGAAGCGGTTGCGGCTGATCGACCAGTCGCGCGCGTTCTCGAGCCACTTGCCGAACTGCCCGTCCTTGACTCGATCCGGGATCCAGCGGATCTCCTGGTTGTGCTGCAGCATCCGATCCTTGAAGTCGGTGACGCGCACGTACCACGAGTTCAGCGCTCGGTAGATCAGCGGCTCGTCGGTCCGCCAGCAGTGCGGGTAGTTGTGGTCGTAGGTCGCGCGTTTGAACAGCTTCCTTTCCGACTTGAGCCGCTCGATGATTGGCTTGTTCGCCTCGAACACGTTGACGCCGACCCAGTCGGTCACCTGACCGGTGTAGCACCCGGTGTCGTCGACCGGCACGACGAGCGCGATGCCGTTCTCTTCGCAGACCCGCTGGTCGTCTTCGCCGAAACCCGGCGCCATGTGCACGACGCCCGTGCCGTCCTCGGTCGACACGAAGTCACCGGACAGGATCCGGAACGCGTTCTCGTGCCCCACGAAGTACGGAAACAGCGGTTCGTACGCCCGCCCGACGAGGTCGCGGCCCGGCATCGTCGCCACGACTTCGTGACCGTCGAACTCCTTCTTGTAGCGCGCGATCGCGGCGGTCGCGCACACGTAGTGCTCGTCGCCTTTCTTGACGATCGAGTATTCGATGTCCTCACCGACTGCGAGCGCCAGGTTCGACGGCAGCGTCCACGGCGTCGTCGTCCACGCGAGCACACGCAGCGGCGCGGGGTCGCCATCCTTCGGCTCCAGCGCGAACGCCACCGTGATCGCCGGATCCTGACGCGAGCGGTACGAGTTGTCCATCCGCGTCTCGAAGTTCGAGAGCGGCGTCTCGGCCGCCCACGAGTACGGCATCACCTTGAAGCCTTCGTAGACCAGCCCCTTGTCCCACAGCTGCTTGAACGCCCACATGACGCTCTCCATGTAGGAGAGGTCCATCGTCTTGTAGTCGTTGTCGAAGTCGACCCAGCGCGCCTGACGCGTGACGTAGTTGCGCCACTCGCCGGTGTAGCGCATCACCGACTCGCGGCAGCGCTCGTTGAACTTCCCGATGCCGTAGTCCGTGATCGCGCGCCGACCCGAGATCTCGAGCTGCTTCTCGGCCTCCATCTCGGCGGGTAGCCCGTGGCAGTCCCAGCCGAAGCGACGCTCGACGCGACGCCCGAGCATCGTCTGGTAACGCGGCACGACGTCCTTGACGAAGCCCGTCAGCAGATGGCCGTAGTGCGGCAGCCCGTTCGCGAACGGCGGGCCGTCATAGAAGACGTACTCGTTCTCACCGCCATCGCCTTCGGGACGGAACGACACCGACTCCTCGAACACGTTTTCCTCGGACCAGAACCGCAGAATCGCGCGCTCGATCTCGGGATAGTTCGCCTGCGGATCGACTTGGGGATAGGGGTTCTTCGCGGTCTCGGTCATGCGGCCGAGGACTATCGGGGGTGCCCGGGTTCAGGGCAAGCTTCGGCGGCCGCGGCGCGGCTCCTCCTGCCGAATCGCAGTCTTCAAAGCAATCGTCGCGGACACCAGACTCCGATGTCCGCCGCCCTCGGCCGCATGACGACGTGCTGACAGGTGATTTGCATCTCTACCTCGGGATCCGTCAGCATCGCGAGCAGCGCACCATCGGACCACGACTCTCCCGCAGGCCCCTTGGCGGCCAAGGCAGTCAACCGATCGAACCGGCCGCACGAGGAGGAGCCGAGCTCGTTGTCGTCGGCGTGGCCGACACCGGTCAATGCGCGGTAGTCGTTCGTCGTCACGAGCGGTTCGTCCCCTCGCGGCGATCGCAACGCGGACCGACTCGGCGACCGCTCGACGACGACCCGCTGTTCGTTCGTCGAACCGACGACGGTGAACATCCCTCCGGACGCGAGCGACTCCCCGGCGAGACGGTCGACGGCCGCATCGAAACCCGACGCGGTCTCGAGCACGTCCCGCAGAAACAGCAGCACCGGATACCCGGCCGGGTCCGCGGGCTCGGCGCCACTGACGGCGTTCAGCGCGATCGCGAACCCGCGCGCCGACTGCCCCGTCACCGCGCCGATCCCGCCGGGCCAGCTCGCCGTCGAGAAGCGAGCCCCCCTCTCCTCTCGATAGTGCGCGAGCACGGTGCTCCGCGCGAGCAGATCCTCGGGCCACCAGTCCATGTTGCGCGCGAGCACCGGGCCCTCCGGAGTCGCCAACGCCACGGTCGAGCACCCGAACTGGGCGAGCACGAGGTCGTACGACAGGTTCGCCAGCAGCACGTCGTCCGACGACACGCCGTACTCCTCGGCGAACGCCTCGGCCTCCGCGCAGAAGTGCGCCGGGATCCGCGGACGCACGACATCGACGAGGCCGCGCGCGAACGCCGGCACTTCGTCGACGACAGCGCGCAACAGCGCCACGCCGTGCGCGCGCAACCTCGCGTCGAGCGCGTCGGCGAGGTCCGCGCCGCGAGGCCCAAGCTCGAACACGAGCTCGGGCGCGCGCACGCAGCGTTCTGAAATCGGGTGCGGCATGCCGCACCGAGATTACTCAGAACGCGATCTGGACGCCTTCGGTCAACACGATGCCGAGCGGAGTCTCGGTCGCGAACTGCGCCGCTTGGAAGAACACCGTCAGCGTGCCGACGAAGCCCGGGTCGTTCGGAACCGGGAGCGAGAACGTCGACTCGACCGGCGCGAGGGGCGTCGGCACGTCGTTCGCAGCCGAGAGGACGCCACCCGGGATCCCGATCGCATCGAGCGGGATGTTCGGGTTCGAGAACCCGATCAGGAGCGTGTGGCCGAACCCGACCGTGCTCAGACCGGTGATCCCGAGCTCGATCGAACCACCGAGTTGCGGCGTGGCCGTCGAGATCAGCCGCGGCTGAATGTGCGGCAGGTCGTCGAGGATCCCGAACGTGAAGCCGCTCGCGTCCCAGAACTCGTAGTTCGTCGCGTTGCCGGCCGTCACGATCGGGTAGTCCGCGTAGTCGCTCTCGCCCGGGTCGGCGGCGCCACCGCCCTCCGAGCAGCCGATCAGCACGTCGTCACTCGTGAAACCCGAACCGGTCGTCCACTGCGAGACGTCGCGGTAGTTGAGCTGGAACGAGTTGTCGTCGTTGAGCACGGCCTGGAACGTCAGCGAGTTGGTCTCCGCGAACTGCGGCACGTTCTCCCACGTGATCACGGTCTGCGTGGAGGTCGTCGCGAATCGCAGCGAGCCGTTCTGCGAGCTGAGGTCGGTCCAGAAGGCCGCGATCTTCGAGTCGTCGCTCGTCAGGTCGCCGACGCTCGGGTTGAAGTCACCCGCGGTCTCCGTGCCTCCACCATCGTGAACGACACCGTTGTTGTCCATGCGGACGCTGGACCACGTGCCACCACCAGGGCCCTGGAACGAGTGGCCGAGCGCCTGCGTCGCCGTCAAGGCGTCGTCGCCCAGCCCCGTGCCGAGCTCGACCGGACTCAGACTCGAGTCGTCGACGAAGGTCGCCGGGACCTTCGCGACGATGTAGCCGCCACCGCCATCCGGCGAGAACAGCAGCGAGGTCTGGACGGGCTGCGCGAGCGTCGTCGCCGTGCCGTCGACCGGCGGCGGCGGGAAGTCGTTGGCGAGGCACCAGCCCGCACCAGCCGGCGTGAACGAGATGCAGCCATCGATCAGGTCCATGCCGCTCGTGAAGTCTTCGTAGACCGTCGTGACGCCGTTGGTGCCCGCGGTCGCGGTCAGGTCCGACGAACCCGGATCGGCGGCACCGCCACCTTCGGAGAGTCCGACGAGCGAGTCGAGCGTCGTCGGCACGCGGTTGTCGTAGCACAGCACGACGCGGCCGTCGGGGTAGAGCTGGATCTGGAAGGTGAACTCGTCGCTGCCACCGAACTCCGTCACGTCCTGGAACGTGATGACGGCGATCGTCGCATCAGTACGGAAGAAGACGTCGCCTGCACCGGTGCCGGTCGGCGTGAGGTCGGTCCACAGCGCCGCGATCGAAGTCGTCTGGCCGACGAGTTCTGCCGGGGTCGAGGTGAAGTCACTCGTGTCCGCGGCGGCCGGGAAGATCCGACCGTTGCTGTCGATGTCGATCGAGTTCGTGGCCGTGCCGTCCGGGAACGGGAAGTTGAACCCGAGCGTGACGGGCGTCGTCGAATCGTCACCGGTGATGCCGAGCGCCGCGCCGACGTTCGTGTCGAAGTCGAGGTTCTGCGTCTCGCTCACCGCGAACACGTAGACGTCACGCGACGTGAAGTCGCAGATCGCGAGCGTCGAAGACGCAGCGTCGTAGCTGAAGTCGTAGGCACCGACGCCATCGGGAGCGGTGAAACCGCACCAGTCGACGGTCAGTTCGGCACCCGAGGCATCGATCGCCTTCACGACGTCCGCGAACGCCTGGCCGCCCGCGGTCGAAGCCCGATCGTTGAAGAAGATCGCCTCCTGGCTCGGCAGGCCGACGTAGGCGAGGTTCTGGACCGCGATGAAGTCCTCATCGGCCGGGTCGAACGGGATGCTCAGCGACGACAGCGAGTTGTCCCCGCTCCGCACGCCGTGGATGACGTTGTTGCCTTCGCGCAGCCAGATGTCGCCGGTCGCGTCGTCGTAGTCCATGTCGCGGAAGAACGTGCCGGCCGCGGTGAAGATCACCATGCCGTTCGTGCCGTCCCAGATGTCCGCGCCGGTCGTGCCGTTCTGCAAACGACGTCGACCCGAGCCGAACGTCGCCCAGCCGACTCCTTGTCCCAACGCCGCAGAACCGCCCGGGAAACCCGGATCGAACCCGACGCCGCTGCCGCCGCGACCGGTCTTGCCCCAGAGCTGCGTGCCGGCGAGGTCGTACGCCGCGATGCCGTTCGGATCGTTGCCGCCGTTGTCATAGGCAGCCGCGACCGACGCCGCGTCGATGTCCAGGCCGGAGTATCCGCGCAGGTTCGGCGCGCTCTGCACACCGAACGCCGTGCCGAACGTCGGCGCGGTCAGCGCGTTGCTGACCTGGACGATGGCCACGTTCTCCGTGCCGCCCGACTGGTTGAAGCCGGCCGCGTAGAGGTCGGTTCCGTTCCAGGCAATCGCCGAGGGGTTCGAGCCGATGAACTCGGCGTTGGCAGCGGTCGACGTGCTGTCGAGATTGACAGTGCCGAGGGGAGTCAACGTGATCTGCGCCGCAGCCGAGACGCTCAACACGAGCGCCGTCGCTGCCGTGACGGGAAGTCGATTCATGTGTTCGAAGTCGTAATGCGAGGTTTGACGAGGCCGTGATCCTAGATCACGGGACGCGCATCGTTCAGCGAAACGTCGGCGCGCGATTCGGCAAAGATCGAGCCATGCGCAACAACGCAACGCGGATGCGCAGGCCCATCTTTCCTCGGTTCGATCCCTGCACGTATCATCCGCAGCACGAGACCCCAACACATGAAATCACTCGCCTACCTGACCACCGTCTTTCTCGCTCCTGCGCTGTCCGCGCAGGTGACCCTGACGCTCCAACAGACCGTCGACCTGAACAGCACCGCGAACCCGGCGAACCTCGAGTTCATCGGCTCGAACCCCGCGGTCGTCGCATGGAACGGCACCGACCTGTTCGTCGCCGGATCGAACAACAGCCCGAACACGATCAGCTGCGGCATCGTGCCGATCTCCGGCGCACTCAGCGGCACGCCGACGTTCGGCACCGTGTTCGGCGTCGTCACCACGCCCTCGTTCCGCGGCTACACCGGCCTCGACATCGATGGCACCGACCTCGCTGCCTCGTTCGATAACGGCGGCACAAACGCAAACGGCATCGTCGCATACGACCTGGCCGGCACCCAGCTCTGGGCCAAGAACGACCGCGGCAGCAGCGGCGTCGCCTACGACCCGGGCTTCCCCGGCGGCACGGCGAGCGGCCAAGGCGTCGGCTGGACCAAGTTCGGCTCCGCACGGCGCGCGCTGCAGGACGCGGCGACGGGCGCCGACATCTGGACGACCGCGAACGGCGTGCAGTTCGATTCGGGCCTGAGCACCTTCTGGCGAGACATCGACTTCGACGACCAGAACGGCGACATCTACGCGCGTCGCAGCAACCTACTCCTGCGCTCGACGCGGACCGGCGACAACACGATCCAGTTCACGTCGTTCCCGTTCAATCCGGCAACGGCGGACTTCATCGCGCTGCAGACCCTCGAGGTGTGCAATGCGGCCGGCGGCACGTTCGTGATCTTCAACGATCGCAGCACGTCGCAGGCGGGACAGGCCTTCGCGTCGATCGTCCAGGCCGTCGATCCGAGCGGCGCCGCCGTCCCGCTCAACTTCGGCGCGTTCGCCCCGCCCGCCGGCAATGGCGCGTACGACTTCAGCTACGACGCGGCGAGCAACACCCTCGCGATCCTCGACTTCGCGAACCGCGACGTCCACATCTTCGACGTGGGCCTCCCGCCGTTCACGAGCTACGGCGCCGGCTGCGTCAACTCGAGCGGCAACGCCGGCACGCTGACGTTCAGCGGGCCGGGCACGCCGGGCTCGACCCTCGACCTGATCATCGCGGGCGGCCCCGGGCTCGCGCCGGCCGCGATCCTGTTCGGCGTCGGCCAGACGCCGATCCCGATCAACACTTCGTGTGACCTGCTGCTCGCGCCGATCCCCGGCTTCGCGATCCCGGGCATCTTCCTCGACGGCAGCGGCGGCGCGACGAGCAGCGTCCCGCTGAGCGTGTCGAGTGGATTCGCGATCAACGCGCAAGCCGTGATGATCGACGGTGGCCTACCGGAGGCGATCCCGGTCGCAACGACGAACGGCGTCGCCTACGTCGCGCCGTGACCGCGCCTGGCCGCTCGCTGATCTCGGCCGGAACCGCGCTGCTGCTGCATCTCTCGGCGGCAGCGCAGGAGGTTCGCGGCACGTGGATCGCGCGTGACGGATTGACCTCCCGCGCACAGATCACGGCCACTCTCGACCAGCTCGCCGCCGCGAACTTCAACGTCGTCTGCGTGAACGTCTGGAGCCGCGGCTACACGCTGCATCCGAGCGACGTTCTGCAGGAAACCGCGGGCATCGCTCAGGATCCGACATTCGCCGGACGGGATCCGCTGCAAGAAGTGCTCACCGAGGCCCACCTACGCGGCATCGAAGTCGAGGCGTGGTTCGAGTACGGATTCACGGCCGGTTGGTCGGGCTGGTTCCCCGGACCGTCGGGCCGCGGCCCGGTGCTCGAGGCACACCCCGACTGGATCGCGGTCGACAACTCCGGACAGAGCGGGGTGCCCGACGGGGGCGGCGGCACGTTCTACTGGTTCGCACACGAGAACCCCGGTCCGCGCGAGTTCCTGATTCGCCTCGCGGAGGAGATCGCGGACCGCTACGACGTCGACGGCATCCAATTCGACCGCGTCCGCTACCCGTCGACGGCGTTCGGCTACGATCCGGCGACGATCGCGAGCTACGGAGCCGAGCACGGCGGCGCATCGCCGCCGTCCAATCCCGGCCAGTCCGCGTGGCGGCAGTGGCGCACGGACAAGCTCTCGGAGTTCGCGAGCGAGCTCTACGCACGGATCAAGGCCCGGCGCACGACGCTGCGCGTGACCAACGCGCCGGTCGTGATGAACACGTCGCTGAACTCGTTCCTGCAGGACTGGCCGCGCTGGCTCGAGGACGGATCGCTCGACCTCGTCTATCCGCAGGTCTACCGCTTCAACGTCGCGGACTACGTCAGTGCGCTCGATCACAACCTCGGACTGCTGAGTCCGTCGAACCGGCTGAAGGTCGCGCCCGGAATCCGTGCCGTCAGCGGCACATCGACACCGGAAGTGCTGGGCATGGTCGCGGCGAACCGCGCACGCGGCCTGCCCGGGCACGTGTTCTGGTACGCCGCGGAGCTGGCCGACGACCTGCCCTCGCTGACGAGCTCGTTCTTCTCGACGCCCGACGCCGTGCCGGGCCGCCCTCCGGGCTGGCGACCGCCTCCGCTCGTTGCCGAGGACGACGACCCGAGCACGATCGCGACCGCGGTGTGGCTCCCCGCCACACCGGCGACGGCCAGCGGCGGGAGCGCGCTCCTGGCGCCGCTGTGGGCGACTCCGGCCGACCACGTGACGTTCTCGGCTCAGGTTCCGACCGCCGGTGCGTATCGAGCGCTCGTCCATGGCGTGATCGGCGCGGGCCAATCGCCGTCCGTCCGTCACGACGTCACGCACCGCGGCGGTCGCAACGCGACGTTTGTCGACCAGAGTCCCACCGCCCACTCCGGGTGGATCGAGGCCGGCACCTACCGGGTAGAGCCGACCTCGGGTCCCTTGCGCATCAAGGTGCGCGGGACGCCCGGCTTGGTCGTGATCGCCGACGCGATCGCGCTGATCCCTTCACGCATGCGGTCCGGGCCGACGGTCGAATACGGCTCCGGCACCTCTGGCAGCGGTGGCACGTTGACACTCGGAGTCAGCGGCAACGCCGCGCCCGGTGGTGCACTGGATCTCCAAGTCTCGAACGCGATGCCCAACGGGCTCGTCGGGCTGCTGCTCGGCGCCCAGACGACCGCACTCCCGCTGTTCGGCGGTGAACTGCTGACCATGCCGCTCGCGTCGGTCAGCCTTCTCGCCGACACCGACGGCATCGCACGCGTGCCAGTGCCGATCACGTTCGATCCCGGAAGCGTCGGTCTGCAGATCCAGTTCCAGGCTGCCGCGCTCGACCCGGCGGCCACCGGCGGAGTGTCGCTGTCGCAAGCCGTCGCCGTCTGGATCCTGTGACGAGTCAGCGCTTCGCGCCGGTCTTCTTTACTGCCTTCTTCTTGGTCACAGGCTTCTTGCTCGCGGCTTTCTTCTTCACCGCCTTCTTCGCGGCAGGCTTCTTCTTGGCGGTAGACTTCTTGGTCACTGACTTCTTGGCGGTCTTCTTCTTCGCCGCCGGCTTCTTCTTCGCGGCCGCCTTCTTGCTCGCCGGCTTCTTCTTCGCACCGAACATGCCCTCGTAGGTCGCGACGAAGTCCTTCAGCTTGATCCGACGAATCGTGTCGCCGAGCACGTCCAGCGGCACGTCCTCGAGCTTCTTGAAGCGGATGCACGCCTTGCCCATGTCGAGCTTCTTGCCGGCCTTCTTCCACGCCTTCGCCATCCCCTCCTGCCCCTTCGGGTCCATGTAGAGGCAGAACATCGAGATCGACATGTGGTTCTTCTGCGACATCAGCCCGGCGAACGGCAGCGGCTGCTTCGGGTCGCAGTGGTAGCCGCCCGGGAAAATCGAGTGCGGCACGTAGAACCCGATCCCGCCGTACTGCATCCCTTCCTGGAAGCCCTTGTCGAGGTTCTTCTTCATGACCTTGCGCACGGCGTCGATCGCCTTGCGCCGGTCTTCGGGAAGAGAAGCGAGGAACTCTTTGACGGTGGTCGCTTTGCTGGGCATCCCCGCAAGGTAGTGCTCCTCGTCTGAAATCCGTAGTAGAAGTAGCCGTGGCAGTCGATTCGCATGCAAGGCGCTGGGACGACACGGCTTGTCAGTGGACAAGTTGAGGAGCAGCAACGCGGCGAGCGGGTCGAATGGCCGGTTGCTTCTGATGCGGACTTCGGACGCGGAGCACTGACGCACGCGCGGCCGCGAGTCGATCACTCGCACCGTATCGACGCTGCTCGAGCCGCCGCGACTCCGTCTACCGCAACGAACCCGCCGGCCACGACCACGTCTGCCCGCGCACCTCACCGTCCTTCGTCGCTTCGGCACGCGCGTGCAGCGTCCCGTCCTCGAGCCAGTAGACGATCCGCTGCGGAAAGTCGTGCTCTGGATTCTCGAACACGACGCGCTGCTTCTCGCACTTCGTCATCGGAAACCGCGTCTCCCCCCGCCCCATCGGGCTCGCGACGTACGTGACCTTGCCGCGCTTCTCCTCGATCCGCAGGTACTCGAAGAACGCCTTCTTGCCCATGACGTCGCGGTGCATGCCGACCATCAGGTTTCCGGCCGGGGCGGTCCAGTGCTCCTCCGCGCTCTGGTTCTCCTTCGCGTCCTTCCAGGAGCCGGCCATCCACGCGAGCTGTTCGATCCCCTTGGCCGCGGGCTTCGACTTCTTCGAATCCTGCGGGCCGGCCGCGACGAACGCGGACACGACCAGGACGACGACACCGATCGACATGCCTCTCATTCCCACTAGGCTAACGCCATGACTCTCGACGAAGCCTTCGACGCCGAAGCATTTCGCGCTACCGGACACCGCTGGGTCGACACGATCGCCGACTACCTCCAGCGCGCGAGCGACGGCGCCATGCCCGTGCTGCCGTTCGTGCCGCCGGCCGAGATGCTCGCACGCGTCGACGGGGAGTTCCCGGAGACTCCCGGCGACGACCCGCTCGCGCTCCTCGAGCGCGTTCTCGAGAACTCCAACCACCTGCACCACCCGCGATACATCGGGCATCAAGTCGCGACGGTGCTGCCCCAGTCGGTCTTCGTCGAAGCGACCAACGCGCTGCTGAACAACGGCATGGCCGTCTACGAGATGGGCCAGATGCAGACGGCGATGGAGCGCCGTGTCGTCGCCTACCTGTCGCAGCTGATCGGCTTCCCGGAGGGCGCCGACGGCGTGCTGACCCACGGCGGTTCCGTCGGCAACCTCACGGCGCTGCTCGCCGCGCGCCAGGCCAAGGCCGACTACGACGTGTGGACCGAAGGGCAACGCGAGCCGTTCGCCGTGCTCGTATCGGAGCAGGCGCACTACTGCGTCGCGCGCGCGGTCCAGGTCATGGGCTGGGGCGCCGGCGGGGCCGTGCCGGTCGCGACCGACGACGCCTTCCGCGTGACGACGAACGGACTCGAGGCCGCACTCGCGAAGGCTCGCGACGACGGCCGACGCGTGCTCGCTGTCGTCGCGAGCAGCTGCACGACCGCGACCGGCAGCTTCGACCCTCTCGAGGACATCGCCGCGTTCTGCCAGGGGCACGATCTCTGGCTCCACGTCGACGGCGCCCACGGCGCGTCGATGGCGTTCAGCGAAACCCACCGCGACCGCCTGCGCGGGATCGAGAACGCCGACTCGGTCGTCTGGGACCTGCACAAGCTCGCGTCGCTGCCCGCGCTCGTCACGGCGGTGCTGTTCCGCGACGGGCAAAGGTCGTACGAGTCGTTCGCGCAGGAGGCGAGCTACCTGTTCGAAGAGGTCGACCCGGCGACGGAGTGGATCGACATCGGCCGGCGCACGCTCGAATGCACGAAGCGAGGGCTCGGGGTCACGTCGTACGCGATGCTGCGGACCTACGGGACGCGCTTCTTCGGCGAGATCGTCGACCGGCTCGTCGGGCTGACGCGGGAGCTGGCGGAGCTGCTGCGCCGAGAGGACGACTTCGAGATCGCGACGGAGCCGGAGACGAACATCCTGTGCTTCCGGCGGAACGTCGACGGGGATCGTGATGCGTGGAATCGGGCGGCGCGGGAGCGGCTGCTGAAGTCCGGAGATTTCTACATCGTGCAGACGACGCTGCGCGGGGAGGCGTGGTTGCGGGTGACTGTGATGAATCCGCGGACGGGGGCGGGGGATTTGCGTGCGTTGGTGAGGGTGTTGCGGGAGGGGTAGCGGGGGCGGCGGCGAGCAGGCCGCGGGCGCGAGATGCGGTCCGGGCGCGCTTCCCGCCTCCGCGCCCGAAAGGTGCAAAAAGGCTCTGCCCCCGCTTCGCTCCTCTCCCGTCTGTCCCTGTGCCCCTCGAGCGGGGCAACCCGCACGCCTCCAAGCAACCCACCCACCGCACAAAGGCCATCGCCATGAAGCTGTTCACGACCATTCTGTTCGCCCTCGCGACCCTGACCACGACCGCCGCCGCCCAAGGCGACGTCACGTCTCACGGCCAAGGCTGCAACGGCTTCCATCTCATCAGCGCGGGCTACTGGGACGTCGGTGGCACCTCCTACCTCTTCACGGGCCCGACCGCCGCGAACGCGCCGGTGACGATCTTCCTCGGAGCGCCGCAGATCCAGCCGCTCGACTTGAGCGCCGCCGGGGCGCCGGGCTGCAGGCTCTACGCCGCGCCGATCGCGACGCTCGCGACTCTCGAGCTGCCGGCGAGCGGGCAGCTCACGACGCCGATCGAAGTGCCGAACGAGGACGGCCTGATCGGCCTGACGTTCACGCTGCAGGCCATGACGGTGAACTCGACCAACGATCTCGGCATCTCGACGTCGAACGCGCTCACCGTCACGATCTCCGAGCGGATGGGCGACTGAGTCACTCGACCGCCGCAAGCACTCGACGCAAGAAGTCGTCGATGCGCGCCCGATCGATCCAGCGAGCCACGACGACGAGGTCGTGCTCGCGATCGACGTAGACCATGTTGGTCCCTGCGCCGAGGTGCGCGAACGCGCTGTCCGGTGCCGACGGGTAGCGCTTCTTCCCGTCGGCGTCCGGCCGATTGAGGAAGTAGTTCATGTAGCCGTAGCCGGGGTTCGCGTCTGTCGGCGTCGTCGCCGCGTCGAACCAGCTCTCCGGCATCAGCTGCTGCACGCCCCACTTGCCGCGGCGCAGCGTCAGCAGTCCGAAGCGCGCCTGGTCGTAGGCCGAAATCGTCATCCCGCCGCCCCAGTGCCCGCCGCCGCTCGGCACCTGCACATGCGAGCCGTCGACCGTGATCCACGAGTTCTCGTAGCCGCGCCAGCGCCAGGTCGGCGACGCGCCGATCGGATCCATGACGTGATCGCGCAGCACGGCCTGGATCGGCTTGCGCCACACGTTGGTCGCGGCGAGAGCGAGAAGGTTCACCCGCACGTCGTTGTACTCGTAGACCGAGCCCGGCTCGTGGCGGGCGCGCGTCCGCCACGTCCGCGAATCCCGACTCGGCCGATCGGCCCAGTCCGGCTTGCCGAACAGCGTGCCCTCCCAGTCGGAGGTCTGCCGCAGCAGGTGATCCCAGGTGATCTTTCGGTTGTGTACGGTCTGGAACAGCCGCACAGGGTCCGGCTTGCCGTAGCCGTTCCGGTCCACGCCGGGTTCGCCATCGCCTGCCGGCAGGTCGACGGGCGCCATCGACGGCCCGACGAAGTCGTCGACGCTCTGGATCTTGCCGTGCTGCACCGCCAGCCCGACCGTAGTCGAGAGAAACGACTTGGTGACGCTGAACGTCATGTCGACGCGGTTCGGCTCGCCCCACTCCGCGACGATGTAGCCGTTGCGGACGACCAGTCCCGTCGCGGGGCCACGCACGAGAAACGGCCCGACGCTCTCGCCGTGTGGCTCGCGGCCGAAGCCGCGCTGATGCGCCTCCTCGAGATCCTTCGGCGCGCTCGCCTCGTGCCTCTTCGCGAACGCGACGGCCTCCGCGAGCGCGTCCGCGCGCATGCCGACCTTCTCGGCCGGTCGCGTCTCCCAGGAGCCGCGCGGCGGCAGGTACTGCGCGTCGTCCTGCGCGACGAGCGCATGGGACACCCCGGAAAGACAGACCACCGCCAGCGCAAGCCGTCGCGTCATCCTCATCACCCCGACTTCTTCAGGTTCGTCCGCAGCCGCGCGATGCGCTCCTGCATCAACTCGAGCTGACTTTCGAGCTCGACGAGATCGTTCTCGGCGCCGGCACCGGTCAGCACCGAACGCGAGTGCTCCTTCTGCGCCTCGTCCATGCTGTTGATGATCACACCGATGAACAGGTTGAGCATGATCATCGTGCCGAACAGCACGAACGTGACGAAGAACGCGGCGCCGGCGACCGGCATCGCGCTCGGGATCGGCTCGATTCCCGTGGTGTTCGCGTATGAGTACACGTTCGAGCCGTACATCTGAATGTACATCACGTCCGTCCAGTCCTCGAGCGTCACGACCCGGAACAGCGACAGCATCGCCGTCTGCAGGTCTTTGAAGTGGACCGGGTCGTTGTCGCCGAACAAGAAGACGCCGACGACGGCGTACACGTAGAACAGCAGCCCGAGCAGGATGCTGACGTAGCCCATCGACGGAATGCACTTGAGCATCGCGCCGACGATCAGCTGCAGCTTGGGCAGCGCCGTCATCAGGCGGAGCGCTCGCGCGATTCGCGCGAGGCGCAGCACCGCGGCATACGACGAGTTCACCGGCAGGAAGCAGACCGCGACGATCGAGAAGTCGAACAGGTTCCACGGGTCGAGGAAGTAGCGGTACCACTTCGCGCCGTGCTGCCCCATCTTCATCAGGGCCTCGACGACGAACACCCAGAGCACGGCCTCGTTGAGGAAGTGCAGGGTGTCCCCGTAGCGCTCTACGGCAGCCGGGTAGGTCTCGATCCCGACGAGAACCGCCGCGAGGACGATCATCGCGAGAATGAACCGCTCGAACATGGGGTGGGAAACGGTTCTGCGAAGTCCTTCGGACATGGGCGATGTGCGGGAGCTTGGCCGGATGCGCGAGCGCGCAGGGGTATACCCGCGGTATATCCGCAGCGACCACCTCAAACCAAGCGCGAAGGACGCGATACTGGGGTCGTGCATCGTCTCGACACAGGCAACCCGGACCGCATGGAGTGGCGCACGCGCGCGCTGCCGCGGCTGCTCTTCGCGCTGCCGTTCCTGGTCTTCGGCGTGTTCGCCGGCGTGCGCGGCTCGATGAGCGAGGTGAAGGACGAAGCGGGCAAATGGGCGATCCCGGTCTTCAGCACGGTGTTCTGCCTGACGGCGTTCGGCATCGGAACCGGTCGGCGCGGCGTCGCGCTCGATCGCGCCGCGCGCGAGGTCACAACGTGGTGGGGCTTCGTGCGGCCGTGGCGGACGCGGGCGCGTTCTCTGGACGAGTTCGAAGTCATCCGGCTCGATCGCGAAGTGCGCCGTTCGAACAACTCGTCGTACACGGTGTTCCCCGTTCGGCTGTCGACCCCGGAACACAGAAAGCGCGGCAGCGTGGCGTTCGCGGCGCCGCGCAAGTACGCCCCCGCACGGGAGCTCGCCGAGACCATCGCGAAGTTCCTCGACCTTCCGCTCGAGGACGCATCGAGCGGGACTCCGGTCCGGCGCGACCCCGAGACGCTCGACGAATCCGTCCGCGAACGCTTCGAGCGCACGGGAGAGCGCGTCGACGTGCCACCCCCACCACCGGACATGCGCTCGACGGTCGAGTTCACGCCCGGCCGCGCCGTGATCGAGATCCCTGCCGCAGGCCTCCTGACCCGACGTAGTTGGCGCGTCGAAGCGACGCCCGAGTTCGTCGAGCTACGGGCGAAGGGACTCCTCGGTTCGAAGACGACGCGCCTCGACACCAACGACATCGAAGAGCTCGAAGTGGAGCCGCCGGGGCACGGTCCGAAGCTGTTCGCGCGACCCGGCGCGGTCCGCATCCGGACGGACCGACACACCGTCCGCTTCGGTCGTCATCTCGAGAGTCTCGAACGGGCACACCTGCACGGCATCCTGCAGGTCGTGATCACGTCCTGAGAAGTCAGCAAAGCCGCGCGCGCAGGTAGTCGAGTAGCGAATACTCGTTCGCGTCGAAGCGCGACCCGCCGCCGCCCCACTTCAGGATCGCGCTGTGATAGTGCTCGGCCGCGGCGTCGCGATCGTCGCACTAGAGCTTGAGCGCGAAGTGCACGGCTGGAAACGCGAGCTCGCTCCACGGAATGTCGGCGCGCGAGAAGAACTCCACCTCGAGGCTCTCGGTCCCCGCGGAATACTCGTCGCTTCGCATGCTCGCGCGGAACAGCGAGTAGCACTGGCCGATGTGCGGCAGGTCGAAGTTCGCATGGGGCGTGCGGATCTCGACGTCAGCGCCCGCTTCCTCGAACGTCTCGCGCCGCGCGCCGGCCTGGGTCCCCTCGCCGAACTCGAGAAAACCCGCCGGCACCGTCCACTTCCCGTGGGCCGGCTCGATCGCCCGGCGGCACAGCAGCAGCTCGTCCGCCCCACGCTCGACCAGACAACCGACGACCGTCACGGGGTTCCGGTAGTGGACGATCTCGCACGCGTCGCAGACCTTCCGCTGCCGATCGTCCCCGTCCGGGACCCGCTCGACGAGCTCTCCTCCACACTCGCTACAGAACTTCATCGGGTTCGAAATCGTGTCCTCTGGCCGAAGTCTAACCGGAGGATCGCCCGTCTCGCGCGATTCCTCGGGACCTCGTGGTCGACGCGATCCGGCCTAGCCCGTATCAATAGCGCCGCGATTCCGCCTCCCATTGCGCGCAATGACCGACTCCGCCGAGCTCGAACAGTTCCGGGCTCTCCAAGCCAGCCTGCCCGACATCTGGGCGACCGTGCACGACGAGCCACGCCAACCCCACTCGTGCGTGATCGTGCCGTCCCTGAGCTTCGACCAAGAGGAGCTCATGAAGGTCGCTGGCGTGCCGTTCTACGAAGAGCGGCTGCTCTTCTTGCTGATGCGCCTGCGACGTCCGGGCGCGCGCGTGCTCTACGTCACGAGTCAGCCGGTCGATCCCGACGTCGTCGACTACTACCTGCACATGCTGCAGGGTGTGCCCGGGGTCCACGCCAAGCGCCGGCTGACGATGCTGTGCTGCCACGACGCGAGTCCGCGCGCACTGACCGAGAAGATCATCGAGCGTCCGCGCATGCTGCGTCGCATCCGCGACTGGATCGGCGACCCGAGTCGCGCGTACGTCACCTGCTTCAACACGTCGCCGCTCGAGCGCAAGCTCGCCTGTGAACTCGGCGTCCCGCTGAACGGCGTCGATCCGCAGCTCGCGGACCTCGGCACGAAGTCCGGGTCGCGCCGCGTCTTCCGCGAAGCCGGCGTCGAGCTGTCGCCCGGCTACGAAGATCTGCGCACGATCGACGAGGTCGTCGCGCGCCTCGACGACCTGAAGCAAGCCAATCCCGAGCTCGAGCGCGCGGTCGTCAAGCTCGACGACAGCTTCTCGGGTGAAGGCAACGCGCTGTTCCGGTACCCGGAGCTGCCGGCCGACCAAGACGCCCGCCGCCAGACGATCCGCGAGAACCTCGACAAGCTGCAGTTCGCTGCGGCCGATCATCCCGCGCAGGTCTACCTCGACAAGTTCGAGAGTATGGGCGGCATCGTCGAGGAGTTCCTGATCGCCGACGAAGTCGAGTCGCCGAGCGTGCAGCTCCGCATCACGCCGCTCGGCCACCTGCACATCATCTCGACCCACGACCAGGCGCTCGGCGGTGAGTCCGGCCAGGTCTACCTCGGCTGCAAGTTCCCCGCCGCCGAGGACTACCGCACCGAGATCGTCGAACGCGCGCACCGCATCGGCGAGATCCTGAAGCAGCGCGGCGCCAACGGCCGCTTTGCGATCGACTTCCTCGCCTATCGCAAGAAGGGCGAGCCGTGGAAGTTCGCGGCGATCGAGATCAACCTCCGCATGGGCGGCACGACGTTCCCGTTCGTCGCCCTCGAGTTCCTGATCCACGGCGCCCTCGACGTCAGCGGCGACTACCGCTCGACGAACACCGGGATGCCGAAGTACTACTTCGCGACCGACGCGCTCGTGTCCCCGGCCTACCGCGGCCTGCTCCCGCAGGACTTCCTCGAGATCGTCATCGAGCACGGCCTCCATTTCCGCCCCGCGACGGAGACCGGCGTGCTGTTCCACATGATCGGCGCCCTCTCCGAATTCGGAAAGGTCGGCGTCGTCTGCATCGGCAACAGCCCCGAGGAAGCGGAGGTCCTGTATCGCCGCACGAAAGAGGTACTCGACGACGAGACCGACGCGATGCGGGGCGACCGGGGCCGGCTCGCGTCGATGTTCAACGACTACCCTCACATGATGGATTGACGGACCGAGTCCCGGGTCCCGACCCGTGGAACGCAGACGGGCCCGCGTCCGAGCCCGAAAACGCGACACGGCACAAACCACGGTGCCCGCCAGACTTGCCAAGACCCCGAAATCCCCTTGCCCCCCGGGCATTGACCCGATTCCATCCCCTTTTCGACTCACCACATCCCAACCCGACCCATGTCCGACGACCACCACGACTCCAAGCCCAGCCCGCCCGAGCAGTTCGTCGACGCGTTCATCGAGAGCGACAAGAACAACATCGCATCGATCGCCCAGGGCCTCGTCCTCGGCGTCGGCATCCTGCTGCTGTTCGTCGCGATCGCGTGGATGCTCGAGCTCACGCCGTTTGCGCCCGTCTGAGACGGGAATGACGGGAATCCGCGGCCTCAGCGCCGCGACGGCCGAGACTGCGGCCGACTCGCCGGCTTCGACTGCGGCGCGCCGCCGGCCGCCGCCTGCAGCTTGCGCGCTTCCGCGAGAAGATCGCGCACCGCCGGGTAGTCGATGACGCCCAGCGCCTCCTCGTAGTCCGAGATCGCGCCGGCGTAGTCCTTCTGCTTCACGTAGACCTGCCCGCGGCTCGCGAGGTAGATCACGCGGAACATCTTGTTCGGCCGCTTCTCGAGGAGCCGCGTGTAAGCCGTGATCGCGCGCGCGAGATCCCCGGCTTCGACCGCCTCTTCGGCCGCGGTCTGCAGCCCGCGCCGATCTTCGGGCAACGGCTTCGGCGCCGAGCCCGAACTCTGGAACTGCACGATGATGCGAGTCTTCGGCCGCAGGTGCTTGCGCGCGGCATCGCGCACGGCGTCCGCGTCGACCGCGCGCACCGCTGCCGCGAACCCGGTCAGCGCCTCGAGTCGATCCAGCACTGCGTAGACCCCAAACGTCCCTGCCAGCGAGAAGTAGGGTCGCGCGCGCAGCGGCAGCGACGTGAAGTCGTCAGCGAGGAGCTCGCGCACCTGCTCGATGTCCTTCGCCGAGAACGCGCCCTCGTAGACCGAGAGCATCAACCGCTCGAGCACGTCCTCCGCACCCTCGCCCGTCGTCGCGAGCACAAACAGCTCGCGGTCGACGCGCGAACCGAGCTCGGCGTCGATCGGCACGTTCTGCTTCGTCGTCTGGCGCGCGAGCAGCCGCGCGAGCACCGCGAGCGCCGGACGATCGGGATGCCCGAGCTCCGGCACGAGCCAGACCAGGTGGCAGCGATCGCGCGGGAGATCCGCCGTGAGCTCGTGGCGCCGCGACTTCTCGACGTCCGGCTCGACGGGCACTGCCGGTCGCTCCGCGCCACGCGGCAGCGCACCGAAAGCAGTCTCGATCGCATCGAGCACCTTCGACGGCTCGCTCGGCGCGACGACGACGACCGCCGCGTTGTCCGGATGGTAGTAGCGGTCGTAGAACGCGCGCACCGCGTCGACGCCGAGCGTCGGCGCCTTGGTGTGTCCGTCCGCGTCGAGCACGCCCGCGCGGTACGGATGCACGGTGTAGACGACGGACTCGAGCTGCTCCTTGCGCGCTTCGGTGGCCTTCCACGTGCGGGACTCCTCCCGCCGCAGACGCTCGCGCTCGAACAGGACGCCGTCCTCCTCGAGCTTCAGCCCGCGCAAACGGTCTGCCTCCATCGCGAGCACGTCACCGAGCTTCTCGGACGGCACCTTGTGGTCGTAGAACAGCGTGTAGTCGCTCCGCGTGAACGCGTTCGACTCGCCGCCCATCGCCTGGATGCGCCGGTCGTGTTGACCGAGACCGAGCTTGTCGGTACCGGTGTACATCGCGTGCTCGGTCAGGTGCGCGAGCCCGGTCGTCTCCGGCGTCTCGTGGCGCTTGCCCGCGCCGATCACGACGAACACCGAGGCGGAATCCTGCTCGTCACGCACCGCGACCGCGCGCAGCCCGTTGCCGAGCGTCCGCTGGTGGAACGCGTGCGGCCCAACCTCGACCACGACGTCCTGCGCCGAGGCCGTCGACGCGAAAGCGAGAACGGCGATCAAGCGCAGCGCACGCATACCAGCACCTCCGGTTGGAATCGCAGTCGATCGATGTCGATCGGCTGCTTGCAAGATTGGCAGTTGCCGAAGTCCTCGCTGTCGACGAGGCCGAGCGCGTAGCGGATCCGCACGAACTTCTCCTGCTCGCGCGTCAGGCCAGCCAGGGCCATCTGCTGCATCTGGATCGCATCCATGCGGCTGAGACGCCCGATCGGCTCGTCGAGTTTCACCGGATCGCTCTGGTCCTTCGTGCTCTCGATCCGCGCCTGCAGCTTCGCCGCTTCGGCTTCGAGCAGCTCGCGGATCTCGGCACGTTCTTCGTCGGTCAGCGCCATCCGCGGATCATAGCCGCTCCGTCAGCGGAACAACTCTGCGGTCGCGCCGCCGCCGCCACCGACGACGAGCGCCCGGCCGAGCGTGGGCAGCCAGACGAGACCCGGCGACTGCCGTGACGACGCCATCCCCACGACTGACGAGAACGTGCCGGCAACAGGGTCGTAGCTCTCCGCAGTCGCCACCGACACGAACGCCGCGCCGACCCCGCCGCAGACGAGCACCTCGCCGTTCGGTCGCATCACGCACCCCGCGCTGCGCCGCGCCGTCGCGAGCGATCCCGTAGCGCTGAACGTCCCGGCGACCGGGTCGTAGAGCTCGCACGTCGCGGTCACGCTGATCGCCGTGCCGCCACCGGCGACGAGCACCTTGCCGTTCGCGAGGAGGCACGCGGACGCGTAGGCCCGCGCGGTGCTCATCGCGCCGGTCGCGCTGAACGTGCCCGCGACGGGGTCGTACAGCTCGCACGACGCGAGCGCGTTGCCGCCCGCGTCGAAGCCGCCGAGGATCAGCACCGCGCCGTCCGCGAGCCGCACCGCCGAGTGAAAGCGCCGCGCGGTCGCGGTGCTCCCCGTCGCCGAGAACGTGCCCGCGGTCCAGTCGTAGAGCTCGGAGCTGCTGAGCGCGCCGCCGAGCGTCGACTGCCCGGCGGCGACGAGCACGCGGCCGTTGCCGAGCAGCGTCGCCGTCGTGCCGACCCGCGCCGCGCTGAGAGAACCGGTCGCGGTGAAGGCCCCCGCGACAGGATCGTAGAGCTCGGCCGTCGCGGTCGGGGTGAACAGGTTCGTGAGCCCCGCGCACACGAGGACCTTCCCGTTCGGCAAGCGCGTCGCGACCGCGCTCGAACGCGCGGCGGCCAGACTGCCGGTCGAGGCCCACGTGCCCGCGCTCGGCGAATACACCTCGGCGGTCTCCGTCGGCGTGATCCCCGACGGTACGCCGCCCGCGACGAGGACCCGCCCGTCGGCCAGGACCGTCGTCGTCGGCTGCGAACGCGCACCCGCCATCGAACCCGTCGAGGAGAAGCGGTCGTCCTGCGCGTACTGCGGATCGAAGACCTCGGTCGCCTGGATCATCGTGCCGGCATTGTCCCCGCCGGGAATCAGGTATTTCCCGTCCGGCAGGCGCGCGATCGAAAGCCGCGAGCGCGTCGTCGCCATGCTCGCGGACGGGAACCACGTACCCGTCGCCGGGTCGAACGTCTCGGTCGATCCCAGCGCGGCGCCCGCCCCGGTCTCCCCACCGATCACGACGACGCGCCCGGTCGCGAGCCGTCGCGCCACGGCGCGCTGCCGCGCGATCGCCATCGACGTCGTCGCCGAGAACGTCCCGGCATTGGGGTCATAGAGGTCGGCGGTCGCGACGGCGTTCGCCCCGTCGTGCCCGCCACCGACGAGCACGCGCCCGTCGCCGAGGAGCGCAGCGAAGTGCCGCGTGCGCGCCCCGCTCATCGAACCGGTCGCCGTGAACGTGCCGGTCGTCGGGTCGTACAGTTCCGCCGTCGCCGTCGCGGCATCGCCCCCCGCGATCAGGACCTTGCCATTGCCGAGCAACGTCGCCGTGTGCGAATGGCGCGCGCGCGTCATCGAACCCGTCGCCGAGAACGTGCGGGTGCCCGGATCGAACAGCTCGGCGGAGCTGAGCGCCGCGCCGTTGAGTCCGCCGGCGATCAGCACGCGCCCGTCCGGGAGCAGCGTCGCGGTGTGGTAGTTGCGCGCCGTTCCCATCGCCCCCGCAGTCGCGGCGAACGTCCCGGCCGACGGATCGTAGAGTTCGGCCGCCGCGGTCACGGCGATGGCGTGCCCCGTGATCAGCACGCGCCCGTCACTCAGCCGCACGCCGATGTGCTCGGTGCGCGTCTGCGTCATCGCCCCCGTCGCCGGGAACGTCGCGGACGTCGGCTGGTAGCGGAACGCACCCGAGTAGTAGGAGACGAAGTTGTCCTGGCCACCGCAAAGGAGCACAGTGCCGTCACCGAGCCGTACCGCGACGTGGCGTCCGCGGGGCCCGACGAGCGAGGTGCCCGCGCTGAAGCCGCCACCGATCACGCCGAGCGTGACCGTGCTGCTCGTCACCTGCGAGCCGAAGCCGTCGCTCACGCGCACGCTGTAGAGCGTTCCGTCGTCGGTGCCACTCGTCGCTGGCGTCGTGTACGAAGCGGAGGTCGCTGCGGTGATCGCCGCGCCATTCGCGTACCACTGGTAGGACAGAACGCCCGTGCCATTCCCGGTCACCGTGAAGGTCGCCGTCGCCCCCGCCGCCACCGTGCCTGGCAACGGCTGCGTCGTGATCGTCAACGACGGCGCCGTGATCGTGAGCGTGAACGTCGCGGTGTCCGTCCCCTGCGGCCCCGACGCCGTCACCGTGAACGTAGTCGCGGCGATCGACGCCATCGGCGTGCCGGACACGACCCCGGTCGCCGCATCGATCGAGAGTCCGGTCGGCAGCGCCGGCGCGATCGCGTAGGAGGTGATCGATCCGCCGGAGCTGGACGGCGTGATCGCCGTCAGCGACGCACCGCCCTGCGAAGTGTACGACGCCGGCGAGTAGGTGATTGCCGGCGCGCCATCGACGACCTCGATCTCGATCTGGGTCAGCGCCGCGCCGTCGGAGTCGGCCGCGGTCACGACGTAGGAGCGCGACGCGGTGATCGCGGTCGGCGTGCCCGAGATCGTCCCGTTCGCCGTGTCGAACGTGAGACCAGCCGGCAGATCCGGCGCGATCCGGAACTGCGGACTTCCGCTGCCGGAGTACGTCGGCACGTTCGGAGAGATCCTCACGCCGACCGGATAGCTCGCGGACTTCGTCGGGTAGTCCAGATCCTCCTGCTGCGGGATCCCGCTCGTGCATGCAGCGAGCGCGAAGATTGCGATTCCGTACGCGACGGTGTCCACGAGTCGAGCCAACGGCGATTCTCCCTCCCCGGGATCATCGTCCGCGCCGTCGCACGGCCTGTAGCAGCGCACTGTCGAGATCATCGACAGTCGCGTCCCGGATCAGACGGTCCGCACGGCGTACGACTGCGTCAGCAAGAACGGGAACGGCGGCGTCGCGCACGGGTGCAGCGCCACCGCTTGGGACCCGAACAAGAACCCCGGCGGCGGCATCAGCACGTTGATGAACGCGATGCCCGACGCGTCACTGACGACCGTGACCGCGACGATGCCGCAGCCGAGCACGAGGTCGAGCGACTGGTTCGTGGTCGGGCACGACGCGTTCGGCGGGACCGGACAGCTGCTCTGGTTGGGGAACGGGATGTTGCACGGGTTGCAGACGCAGTTCGGGCTGAGCGTGAACAGGAACGTCACCGGGACGTTCGGGGCCGTGGAGACCTCGAACGGCTGGAACGTGCCGGCGGCAAACGGGGGCAGCGGGGTGCAGGAGGAGCTGCCGGAGAACATTCCAGAGATCGTGAGGTCGTTGAAGCCGGGGACGCCGGTCGTGCCTTGGGCGTGGGCCGCGGGGGCAAGGGTGAGGGCCAGAAGGACGGCGAACGGGGCGACGATGCGGCTGAGGACGTTTCGGAGGGTCATGAGTGCTTCCTTTCGTCCTGGTCACTTGAAGGGCCGGCAGGGTGTTACACCGGATTTCGGCTTTCTCGGGCCACGGTCGCGCCAAGGTCGGCTCCGGGCGAGTTACGGTCCCCGCGAGGATCGATATCCGTCTCGGGTTCACCCCCATGGCCTTCGCTCGCATCCCGCCCGTCACCGCTCTGCTCCTCTCGGCCCTCGCGCCCGCGCAGGACGCCCCGCGATTGCGCCTCCACTTCGACGACCCGAAGTTCGAAAAGGCCGCCACCGCGGTGATCCAACGGATCTGGGCGACAGCGACCGATGCCCTGCCGATCGATACCGAGCCCGGCACCATTCACGTCTACAACGACGTCGTCCGCAACCAGGCGATCGCCGAGAAGCACGGACAGAAAGCCACGCAGAGCCTGCCGGGATTCATCGACCCGAAGCGCAACGCCGCGCACGTCCTGTTCTGGCGCGACGGCTTCTGCCGCGATGCCGCGTGGCGCATCGGCACGCTGACGATGCAGCTCGCGCTGGGGAACGCGTCGCCGCTCGATGCGAGCGACGCGCCCGCCTGGTTCGAGCACGGCATCGCCGCGTGGGCCGAAGGCAACGGCGTCGGTGAGAAGGGCTGGATCGAAGCCCGCGCCCACGTGACGCGCGGACTCTCCTCGACGTCCGCGGTCCGATCGGCCGGCACCAGACTGCCAGGACTACGCGACATCCTGATGGAGCGCACCGAAGCCTTGTCCCGCGACGAGGCAGTCGCCGCGCACCGCATCGCGTTCCACTTTCTGATGACGACGCATCGGGACGCGACCTGCGCGGCCCTGAAGGTCGCGGTATCGCTCGCGACGCGCGCGGAAGTCCGCGTCGCGTTTCGCGACGGGCTCCGCCGACACCTCGGCAACGAAGCGTTCGACTCTCTCGACGAACGCTTCCGGAAGCACGTCGAGGCGCTGCCGAAGTCGACCGATCGCGAGGTCTATCCCGCGCTGGACGGACACGGCCAGCGCGGCGACGCCGACTTCGTCCCGCCGAGCCCCGCGATCCTGTGGCTCGACGACAACCGTCGCACGAAGTTCGTCGTGACCGCTCGCCCCCAGCTCGTGCAGATCGGCCAGGGCGACTTCGTCTTCGAGCGGAGCAAGGGCCGATGGATTCGCGTCACGATCCTCTGTCAGAAGGACGAGGGGTCGGTGCACGTCACGGAGCGCATCATGACCGACGGTGCGCCGACCGGCTGGCGCGTTCTCGGCGCGACCCGGGACGACGTGAAGGGGGTGCGCCTCGGGCGCAGCGTCGCGATCGAAATGCGCCTCGTCCGAAGGAAGCTCGACATCCGAGTCGAAGGCCAACACGTGTTGACCGTCGAGCTGCCGAAGGGATCGATGGCCGGGCGGTATGGCGTCGGCGGCCCCTTCGGCAACCAGGTGGCCTGGCGACGGGTGCGCGTAAGGAAAGGGTGACCTCTCCCTACCGCGCCCGCTCACCGCAAGTCATCTCGCAGCAGTCAGCCGAACGGCGATGGACCTCTGGTCAGCCGATATCCACGACCGCACCGTGTACGGCACCCCTCGAATCTCGCCGGAAATCGACTCCTCACCCGGTCCGGATCTCACGCGCCGGTTCGGCTCGGGAAGCCCTGGCGCCTCGAAACGCATCTCTGGAAGGGCCACCTCGGAGTCCGTGGCATGTCCGATGGTCCAAGTACAGTCACTCGGCGACGTGATGTCGATCCTGAATCTCGGTGCGCGGATCGACCAGTCGCCCGGTTCGAGATACGCGATCCCCGAATCCAGACTGGTCCCGGAGGAGGTCTCGGTCAGCCCGCGCATCGACGTTGCAAGACAAACGATCGACTTGCCCGGTTTGGGCTTGTAGACCTGAACCGGGAGCCTGCAGTAGGGAGGCCAGAACGCGCCGGTCGTATCGGACGCGACGCGCCAGGCCGAATGGTCGAGTGACACGGCAACGGCTGGAGCGATGCCCCATTTGACGGCTGGCTTACCAAACTTCGCGAGATACATGAGCACTTCACCGCGAGACTGAGACCCGTCGGGCCAGGTCGCGCAGACCGGAAACACCTTCATGGTGGAGGTCCACCGTGCGAATGGTTCGAACAGCGGAGAACTCGCCCGAAGCTCTCCCTCGAGTTCGCGGCCCGCAGCCCAGGGAACCACGACGCAAAGATCTGCCGCGGTACTCTCGTGATCTGGCGAAACGAGCGACACCGATGCTGCTCGGGGCTCGAACTGCACCCTGAAAATGGCCGTCGTAGGATGATCCACGCAGCCAGTGAGCAAGATGGCTGCAGCCAAGCCGTTCAGCCGACGAAGTTCGGGAGCCAGAAACCAGGAGTCCATGGGGCTGTCCATTCGAGCCTGATTCTGCGTGGGACACTCCGACGACGGGACTAGACAGCCACAGTACGGCTGACTTGGTTCCGCACCAATGCGGAGTCGCATGACTGACACGGCTCTGTACGACAGCTACCGCACCCGCTCCACGATCCCATCCCAAACCCCCGCCTCGACCCACGCCTTCCCCTTCGGCGCCCCCTTCCCCAGCCGCATCACCGCATCGATCCTCTCCTGGTGCATCGGGTGCGTACTCAACCACTGCAGCCGCCGCGGAATCTCACGCCCTCCGTACATCTCCTCGAGCACCCGAAAGAACTCGGCCAGCCCGAGCACGCTGCGCCCCGCGCGTCGCAGCTTCGCGACGCCGAGTTCGTCCGCTTCGCGTTCGTGATCGCGCGAGTGCTTCAACACGACGAGCAGGCTCGACAACTCGGCGATCGTCTCGGCCGTCGCGAACTCTTCGACTCCACCACCGATGAACGCGCCCGCGAAGTAGAGCACGCCGAGCGTGCGCAGCAGGTGCTTGAGACCGTGGCGTTGCTCGACGTGAACGATCTCGTGCGCGAGCACGCCAGCGAGGGCGTCGGGCGACGGGCACTGCGTCAG
Organism: Planctomycetota bacterium; assembly: GCA_028281765.1. Classification (GTDB taxonomy): domain Bacteria; phylum Planctomycetota; class UBA1135; order UBA1135; family UBA2386; genus JANQJF01. The sequence continues at coordinate 230,694 of JANQJF010000055.1, forward strand.
CAGACCCGAGAACACGACGATGCGGCCCCCCGGGGCAGCGAACGCGTTGACCTGGCTCTCGTCGATCACGGTCACGCGGAGATCGAAGCCGGCGTCCGGGTCCTTCAGCTCGTCGACCATGCGGCCGATCAGCGCGTCGAGCTCGGGGTCACGGTAGACCTCGAACTCCTCGACCATCGCCTCGTAGACCGCCTCGCCGAGCGCAGCCTCGTTCTCTCGCGAGATCAGCACGTGCGCGTTCGGGAGCATCGCAGTGTAGGCCCACCACGCGAGCGGCACGACGAGGAGCGTGATCACGACCCACGACTTCAGGCCAAGACGCCGCGACACCGCGCGCGCCGTCGTCGACGCGCCGCCGACGAACATCAGGCGCGCCTGCTCCAGGTCGTTCTCGAACTCCTCGTCGGCGACGAGCAGCTTCTCGCCCGGGAGGTTCGGCGCGTCGCTGCGCATCTCGACGTGGAGATAGTCCGCGACGCGTTGGGCCGTCTCGACGCGGTCGACGTTCCATTCTCGTGGCGCGGCGCCCTCCGACTCGAACACGACCGTGTCGGTGCGCACCGACACGACGCCCTCGTGCGGAACCGGCGACCTGCCGTCGAGCAACCGCGCTGCGACCGGGGCCTTCATCCGCCGAACAGGTCTCCGATCTCGGCCAGCGCGTCGCCAGCTTCACCGAGCCCTTCGACCACCGAGCTCGACGCCGAGTCATGGATCGACTGGAGTTCCTCGGGATCGAACTCGCCGGTGTACGACGTCGTGTTCGTCACGAGGCGATACCAGCGTTGGATCGCCCACGGAATCGCGAGCCCTGCGGTCAGGATGACGACCAGTAGCGCGGGCGCGAGCGTCCACAGCACGAAGCCACCGGTCATCCGGGAGTGGAAGCGACGACCGCGGAACCGCGTCGAGTCGACGTGGTACTTGTGTAGACGCGCGATCTGCCACGGCACATAGAGACCGAGCGTGATGTAGCAGAGCAGCGTCCCCAGCGTGATCAGCCCGAACAGGTCGCCGCCGTTGCCGCGGTACTCGAATTCGGAGTCCCCCATCTTGGAGTGCTGCATCCGGAAGCGGCGGACGTTGCACGAGTGCCACGCGTAGTAGAAGCCGAACGTGATGACGAGGAGGACGCCATCCCTCAGGTAGAGGTCGTATGCGTCCTTGACCTTGCCTGTGAAGCGGAAGCGCAGATTGTTCCAGCTCGTGCGACTGAGACGGAATCGCTGGCCACCGACCAGAATCAGCGGCCGCAACAGGAACAGCAGCAGCAGGAAGGACCAGAAGCACACCGAGAACGCGAGGTCCGGCCCGAGACTCGGCTCCAGCAGCCCCTTCACGATCCACAGCACCGCGATGAGCGGACCGAGCAGCACGAGCCCCTTGCAGAAGCCGATGAACTTCTCCTTGCCGGTCGCGTGGAAGTCGAAGCGCCCGTCGAGGAACTCAGTGTGCCGGTAGCGGAAGCGCTGGATCCTGACGCGCGCCCAGAACCGGTAGATCCCGAGCGTCAGTAGGGTGAGCGCGATGTTCTGCAGATAGATCCGAAACAGCTCGCGCTGGTCGCCGTCGTAGCGGAGTCCGACGTGGCGCTTCGGCACAGTCTCGAGCGCCGCGGCCAGCGGCTTCGCGTTGACGATGCCGACACACGTCAGCACGAGCAAGACCACGACCGCGATCAGGAGCAGCGACTTGAAGCGATCCCATAGCTCACCCCAGTCGAGCTCGATCTCACCGAACTCCGGATCGATCTCCGCCGCGCGCGCGAAGGCCTCGTCGGCCTCGCGGTACTGACCGGTCGCTTTGAGGGAGAGCCCGAGCGCGTAGTGCGCTTGCGCGTCGTCGGGATCGCCGGCGATCGCCGCGCGCGCATGCTGGATCGAATCCTGATACTCGCCGAGTTCGAACTCCGTCCGCGCGAGGATACCGAGGATCCACGGCTCGGGATCGATGCGCACCGCCTGCCGAAGATGGCGGCGTGCTTCGCGATTCTTGTCCTGCAGCCACAATACATAGCCGAGGTTGCCATACGCGTCCGGGTGGTCGGGGTAGAGTTCGATCGCCCTCGAGAAGAGGTATCGCGCGCCTTCGAATGCCTCCGCGTCGACCATTTCGATCCCACGCGCATTCAGCTCTTCCACCGTGACGTCGTCTTCCGGGACGCCCGGATCCTGAGCCTGAACCGGCTGCGCGAACGACCCGAGCCATAGCGCCAGGTGCCAGGCGAGAAGAGTGAGCGAGCGTGTGAGCATGTTCCTTCCCGAACTCCGTGGGTGGAGTGCCCCGCGATCATCCAGCGTGCGTCTCGCTCCTGCAACGTTGGTGTCCTGGAGCTACAGAGTTCGGGGGGCACGGCTTTCGGCGTCAGGCATACTCGACCAGGCGACGAGGCCCCTGGGAAGGCGCATTCTTCCTGCTGTGTCGATGCCGTGACCAGGCACGGTGCGGGCGTGAAGAGTATCGTCAGCGCGACCCGACTAACCCGCTCGACCCAGACGCACCCGTGGACATCTTGGAACCGGCAGCGCCAATCCATCGACTCGTCGCGACCGAGCTCCGTCCTCCCCCAGAGCCGTTCCCCGAGCGCGATGTCTTGTGAGATGAATCACCGGCGACGAATGCTGGTCGGCGGGGCGATTGCGGTCTCGATCGGAGCGATTGCTCTTTCGTTTCCTCTCCTCGGTCGCGCCGAACCAAGGACTCCACCGATCGAGTCGGCACAGAACAACGAGAACGAGGCGAGCCCCTCCTTCGAATCCGCGTCATCGCGTTCGAGTGTGCTCCCAAGCCACGGACATGCCCCGACCGTCACGATGCACGGCTCCGCGACACTCTCTGTCGTAGAGCATGAAACCCGGAGACCAGTCGCTGGCGTATGCGTGAAGCTGCGATCGAAAACTTCGAACTTCGAAGTCGAAGGATTCACAGACGATGACGGCGCAGCCAAGTTCAGCAATCTGGATCTGTCCGAGTATTCCGTGACATTGCCGTCCGGTGAATGGGTCATGACGAGCCCAACTTCTGGACTCGCGGAGCAGCCAACCGATCGTGTCGCCGTGATCGAACTGGCCCGGGTGCATGTTGCGTCGGTGCGGCTGAAGGGTGACGAGGTCAGCACCTTCCATCACCACGTGGAAGGCGGGTGGATGAATGCATCGGTGTCAACCCAGCTCGAGCGCATTCGGAAGCATCTCGTAGACCGGTGGAAGACCCCACTCGTCGCGGTTCGATGCAAGGCGACGCGGGCACGAACGGCGATCGCGCACTGGGAGGTCCAGGGTGCGAGGAGCGGATGGGAGACCATCCAACTCCAGATGTCTCCCCTGACACAGCGATACCAGCCAGAGATCTGGGACCTCACCGGTCGTGCGAAAGCAGGAAACGGGACCCTTCGAATCGACTGGCCCGATCACCTCCGCGAAGCGATCAAAGGCATGCCGATGCGCCTGCTTGGCGGTGACTGCATGCCTCCGAAGTCGATCACAGAGCTCTCCCCCCTTGATGAGATAGAGCTGCTTCCCGGCCTCTACCGTATCGATACGCGAGACAAGGTCCTCAACGCTGCGATATCCAATCGCTTCGTCTTGATCGCTGAGTCCAAGAGGCTGGAGCACACGATCGTGCTCAACCACGAACCCATCCCGGTCGAGTTCGTGTTGTGCTCCGGAGACGAGAGACTGACCCCTCCACCGAAGACCGCTCGTATCTTGCTGAGGAAGGATGGGCGTACAACCAACAACCGGTTCCTCAAGTCTCGAAGTCGCGTGCGCGTGTGGTCTCGCGTTGGCCATTTTCAGTTCACTGTGATCGCAGCCGGCTTTCACCCGCAAGAAGGCGTAGTCAACGTGGACGCCAGCACCGAAAGCGTTCCAGTGTCCTTGCGCACACGAACTGACTAGTCCGGACCCCCACCCCGATCGTGACCAACCCCCTGCGTTGTCTCCTGCTCGTGCCGCTGCTCGCGGTGCTCGCGACCGGCCAAGAGGACCACGGTCTCTACTTCGGGCACGGCGGCAACGTCGAGATCCCTGAGCCGGGACTGCCGCGCCCGGCGACGTCGCTGTCGGTCGAATGCTGGTTCCGCACCGCCGCACGCGTTGTGCGGCCGGTGCGGCTCGTGCACCAGTGGTCGACGATTTCAACCGACGCGGATCGCGGTACGTTCTCGCTCGAGCTACCCGCGAACAACCGCGTCGCGTTCCACGTGCGCAATGCGGACGGCATCGAACTGAGCGCGACCGGCGGCGCGTCGTGGCGTGACGACCGGTGGCATCACGTGCTCGGCACGTGGAACGGCACCGAGCTCGCGGTCTACGTCGACGGCAAGCGGCGCGGCAGCGCGACTGCGGCCGAATTCGGTCCGCTCGCGGACAGCCAGCGCCCCGTGACCGTCGGCCCGATCCAGGACCCGAAGGCCCAACGCCCGACCCGCTTCGACGGCTTCCTCGCAGACGTCGCGCTGTGGTCGACGGCCGTGCTGCCCGGCGACGCCGACCGCTGGTCGATCCCGCTCGACGGTGACGAGGAGGGGCTGACCGCGTGGTATCCGCTGCGGCGGCGCATGCCTTCGAATCGCGCCGATGGTCGTACTGCCGCGCGCGGCCTCGCGACGGTGACCCCGCGGCTGATGCGCGCGGGCTGGGCGCTGACGCGGAGCCACGAGTTCAAGGACTCGAGGGAGCCGACGGCCGACGTGTTCTGCTACGACCTGACCGACACGATCGCGACGCAGGGTCGGCGCGTGCTCGTCACCGACCTCGACCGCGACCGCATCGGCGTGCTCTGGCAGGACGGCGACAAGGACCGCATCGCCGTCACCTGGGTCGGCGCGAACCTCGAAGAGCCCGAGACCGTCGACCTGCCGTGCCCCGACGGCGCCGCGTTCGCCTGCGGCACGACTGACGACAAGGGCAACGTCTACTACCTCACCGTGACCGACGCGCCGCGCAGCCGCGCCGACGGCGTCGAGGTCTCCACGCACATCCACAAGACCGACGCCACGGGCAAACCGCTCGCCGATCGCGAGCTCAGCGTCGCGAAGTCCGGCGGCCTCAACATCTACACGTTCCACCGCGGCGCCCGCAACGCCGGCAGCATGCGCTTCGCCGGTGGCAAGCTCGGCGTGATCCTGCCGCGCACGATGCACCGCAGCGGCGACGGCCTGCGCCACCAGGGCGCGATCGCGCTGACGTTCTCCGCGAAGGACCTGTCGCTGGATAAGCACATGGGCCAGACGAGCGGCCACTCGTTCGGCAACGTGCTGACGGTCAACAAGAAGGGCTCGTTCCTCGGCATGGACCTCGGCGACAACTACCCGCGCGGTGTCCATCTCCACGAATTCAAGAACGGCCGGAAGTCACGCCTCGTGTTCACCTACAAGACCGCGCACGCGACGCGCCCCCGTGGTGGCTCGCCGGTCTACGACGAGATCAGCAAGGGCGGCCGCACGTTCTACAAGTGGTCGAACGACAACGGCGTCTACACCGAGCTCGGCGCGATCCTCGAGCACAAGAAGTCGTACTCGATCGTGTTCTCGACCGACCGCTCGCTCGACGGCAAGGTGCTCGACAACAGCCGGGCGTTCGGCGGCTGCCCCGACCCGCGGAACCTCGCGCGCGTGCGCGTCATCAAGGAGTTCCACCGCGCACCCGGCGGCTCGGAAATCAGCAACAAGATCATCGCGAAACTGCCGCGGAAGGCGAAACCGGAGACCGGCGGCTTCTACGACTTCGGCGGCCGCTGGAAGAAGCAGCGCGTGATCGGCGTCGAGTGGCTGACCGACTACGGCGAGCGCGAGGGTGCACATGCGCCGCAGGTGCTGCCGCGCGGCGACGGCACAACGATGATCGTGTGGGAGCGGTCCGGCGAGCGAGCGCGGCTCGAGGCGCTCGTGCTCGACAAGAAGGGCAGCGTCGCGACGCCGCCGTTTCCGATCGGACCGCGCATCTACCTCAACCGCAACGACCGCACGGTGCGGATGCACGAGCGGACCTACTTCCTGGCGGGCAACTCGCGGGGGAGCGCGCCGCGGCTGTATTTCGTGCGGGGTCGCTGACGAGCCCCGCCCCCGCCCGGCGCTATGAGGCGAAGAGCTGCTCGACGTCGGCACGCGTGAGCTTGGCCGAGTTCTTCCCCGAACCGGCGTCGATCACCCCCTCGAACAGCGCACGCTTGCGCTGCTGCAATTGCGAGATCTTCTCCTCCACCGAGTCCGAGACGATCAGTCGGTAGACGAAGACGGGCTTCTGCTGACCGATCCGGTGGGCGCGATCCGATGCCTGGCGCTCCACCGCGGGGTTCCACCACGGATCGTAGTGAATCACCGTGTCCGCCGCGGTGAGGTTCAGGCCGGTACCCCCAGCCTTGAGACTGATCAAGAACACAGGCACCTCACCACGCTGGAAGCGCTCGACCGGCGTCGCGCGATCCTTCGTCGATCCCGTCAGCTTGACGAAGTCGATGGCAGCATCGCGAAGTCGAGCCTCGATCTTCGAGAGCATCGTCGTGAACTGAGAGAACAGCAAGATCCGACGACCGTCCGCGATCAGGACCGGAAGCAAATCCATCAGCTCGTCGAGCTTCGCGGAGCTCTTGACCTTGCGAGCCGACGCGAGTTTCACGAGCCCCGGATCACAGCAAACCTGTCGAAGCTTCAGCAGCGCGTCGAGGATCACGATCTGGGCGCGGTTGATGCCGGCACTGTCGATCGCCTCCTGCACGCGCTCGTGCATCGCGACTCGGATCGAATCGTACAGATCTCGTTGCCCTTTGCCGAACTCCACGGCGTGCACGATTTCGGTCTTCGGTGGCAGCTGGCGCAGCACTTGCTCCTTGGTGCGACGCAGCACGAACGGACGAATCCGTCGCAGGAGCGCGGAGCGTGCCGCCTCATCGTTCCGGCGTTCGATGGGCGCGCGGAACGTCCGTCCGAACGAGCTGGCGCTCCCGAGCAACCCCGGCATCAAGAAGTCGAACTGCGACCACAGTTCGGTCAGATTGTTCTCGAGCGGTGTCCCGGTCAGACAAAGGCGGTGTCGGGCGTCGATGCCCTGGAGGGCACGGCGAATCTTGGATCGCGCGTTTTTGATCGCCTGGGCCTCGTCGAGCACGAGCAGATGAAACTCGTGCTGCTCGAAGACTTCCGTGTCTCGCAACGCGAGGGGATACGTCGAGACGACCAGATCGGCATCCCCGATCTGACCCTGCAGCCGACCACGATCCGGTCCGTGCAGCAGGAGCACCGTCAACGACGGGGCGAAACGACTGGCCTCCGCCACCCAGTTGCTCGCGACGCTGGTCGGCGCGAACACGATGCTCGGTCGGTCTGCGCGGCCCTCGTCCTTCTCGACCAGGATGTGACTCAGCACCTGGAGCGTCTTGCCGAGCCCCATGTCGTCCGCCAGGATCCCGTGCAGTTCGTGGTTCGACAGGAATTGCAGCCACGCCAACCCTTCGCGCTGATACTTGCGCATCCTGGCCTTGCAGCCCGACGGCTTCTGGATCGGGTCCACACCGTCGAAGTCCGCGAGCCGTCGCGCGAGGTCTCGAACGACATCCGCCTCGCCCCAGTCGAAGGCGTCGACGGAGCTTTCGAGTTCCGCGAGCGTCGCCACCTGCCGATCCAGGAGCCGCACGCGTCCATTCCCGGACTGTGGCTCGGACGTCGAGAACTCGATCAGCGCAGCAGCAATGCGCTGGAGTCGCTCCGTGGGGATCACGATCGTAACGCCATCGACCTCGACACGCGTCTCGTCTCCGGTCGACGCCTGCGCCTGCGCCTGCGACAGAAGCCGATGCAGGACGGGCGAGAGGTCGACCCGTTCGCCGGTCTCCCCGAGCTCCACGCCGAGTTCGACATCGAACCAGTCTTGACCAGTCGTCGACGTCACTCCCGCGAACACGCGTTCGGCGCGGACGTATCCGAACCGGAACTCGTCATCGAAGCGAACCTCGAGCCCCGCCTCGCGGAGCTCCGGAACGACGCGCTCGACGAAGTGTTGCCATGCCGGCTCATCAACCTCATGGCACACCCGGTTCAGCGTCATGTCGAGCTGACCGCCGGCCGACACCAGCGCACGTTCCATGTCGTAGGTCCACCGGGCCGGCACGGTCTCGAGAAGCGCCGTGAATCCCAAGCTCGCCAGAGTCTCGAGAAGCGTCGCTTCGAACGCGAGATCCCGGCGCACGCGCTCCACGCGCTGCTCGTGACACGACTCCAGCCACTCGTCCGCTTCGGAGAGTGACACGACCTGTTCCCCGTATCGGGCAAACGGATGCACCGCGTCGACCGTGAGGGCCCCCGAGTACCTCGTCCGGGTACGCTTGGTGTAGCACACCACGCCGAGCTGCGGCTCCTGCGGCTCGCGCACGACGACCTCGAGTGCTCGGGGCGCCGGGAGCTGCAGATCGACGAACTCGGTGCGCACCTCCGCGGACAAGACCGCTGCGATCGTCGCGTTGAGGGTGGGGCCGTCCTGGAATCTCCGCAGCAGTTCCAACTCATGCGAGACTCGAAGCGGACCGATGGACTGGTCATCCATCCACAGCGGGTGATCGAACAGCAGCGCGTTTCCCCCACCCTCGACGGCGACACTCGGAGTTTGCCGTCCAGCGTCGTCGAGAGACCACGACGGCGTCGCGACTCGCTCCCCTCCCTCACGAAGGGGCTCGGACTCCGTGTCTAGAGCAAAGCACCGTCCCGTGCGGACGATTTCGAGCAGCAACTGACCGCAACGCGCCTCGAGTGCGTAGTCGCTGTCGTAGCGCGCCCGGCCGAAAAGGGCGAGCTGCTCGATGAGATGCCGATCGTCATCCGTGACACACTGGGCCCCGGCTCCACGCAGGACGTTCTGGGTCGATAGAGCAATCGGGCGTCCGTAGCTACCATCCCGCTTCCGGATGCGAGCCTGCATGACCTTGACCTGGATCAGGTCACGCAAATGCGCGGGGCGCAGAACATAGATCACCACGGAGGCGTTGGTTCGAGGCTTCGGCGTTGCCTCGGTCCCGGACTTCGAAATCGCCCGGAGCCAAGATCGAATTCGATCGGCGGCCAAACGCGCGCCGAGGTCCTCCGACGCGAAACGCCCTGGGTCGGCCAGCAGCAACCGAACGGCGCCTACGTGGCGACAGCAGAAGTTCTCAGAACACGAGCATCTGTCTGGCGCACCCGTCTGCGGATCCCTGTCGACGAACACACGCACCCGATGTTCGACGCCGTGTTCGCGCACGGACGCCTCGATGTTTCCGAACTCGTCAACCTGCAGACCCGAGACGGCGCCCTCGTCGAGGAGCGCGTGCGCTCGACGGAGCGCCTGCGGAAGCAGAGAATCGATGCCGTGTGTCGCGTGCAGTTCGAATTCCATGAGGTCGCCGATCCAGAACTCAGTCACCGCCACCACGGTCCAGTGACACTGAGTCCGACAAAGTAATGCACAACCGCTCGGTCTTCACACCCGCGCCATCGCCTTGTCGCTGGTGCGTGAGAGACCGCTACCTTGAATCGAGTCGATTGTCGCGTGTCAGTCGATAGCGCGCGCCCGCACCACCCCACCGCACCTCTCGGGGTGGCCGCATCGACTCGCCGACGATCGCGATTCGCCTCGCGGTCCACTCGCGACTTCCCTCCTGAAGCTCGATCGAGACCACGTCGCCGCCCCCGAACGCCGCGTGGAAACCCGGCCACATCGAGTGCACGGCGACGCCTTCGCGATAGACGAACCAGTCGATCCGCACCGCGTGCAACGCCAGCAGCGCGCACGTCGCGACCGCCGCACGCCGCAGCCACACCGACTCCATCGTGGCGACACGACTCAGCCCGATGGCCCAGACCATGCCGAACACGTAGAAGTACTGCCCTTCGACTTTGGGCAAGAACGCCATCGGGCACACCGAGATCACGGCCGCGGACAGCCACACCCAGAGACGGCCGCGTGCGAGAATCGCGATCCGCGCCCAGACGAGCCAGCCGACGGCTGCGAGCAAGGCCGCGATCACGACGAACTCGCGCGCGGTCGTCATCGGCGTGTGCGCCGTCACGGCGAACGGGAAGACCGCGTAGAGCCACACGTTGGCGAACGCGTTGCCGATGTCCGCGCCGTAGCCGTCGCCGCGCTCGCTCACCGTCGTGAGCCAGCCGCACGCGATGCGGACGACGAGATAGGCGAGCACGGTGACGCTTCCGGCGATCGCGACCCGACGCGCCGCGCGGTCGGTCTCCCCTCTCCGGCCGAACACGATCGTGAACGCGAGCACCGGCAGCAGCCCGATCGCGGACTCCTTGAACCCGAGCGTGACCGCGGTGAGCACGGCGCCACCGATCCAGTCGAGCGCTGCCGACTCCCACCGGTTGCGCAGCATCAGCAGGAACACGCTCGCGCTCGCCGTCACGACGCCGAGGTCGTAGACGCCGGCGATCCAGCCGACCGACCACGACGTGAACGCCGACCAGCCGAACGCGAGCGCCGCCCACGGTGCCGCGCGCGCTCCGAAGATGCGTCCGGCGAGCGCGCCGACGAGGATCGCGTTGACGCAGTGCCAGAGGACAGCGACCGCGTGCGCAGCGTACGCAACATCCCCCGACCAAAGCACGACTCGGCCGAACACCCAGTGCCCGAGCGGGCGGAAGAACAGGCGGCCCCAATCGGCTAACCCCGCGAGCAGGTCCGGCTCGGGCCGCGCCCGGCACAGGAACTCGAGCTCGTCGTGGTTGAAGTACCCGGGATTCGCGAGCAGCAGCGCGTGCGCCGCCGCGACGAGCACGGCGCAGACCAGGAGAGCTCGCGATCCCATGCCGCGGAGCGTAGTCCGCGGCCGCGATACGCACCACGGGTGTCCCAAATGCGCACCCGAGCTGCGGGCACCCGCCGGGCCCGCTAGGCTTTCGGACATGCAACGCCTGCTCCCCGTCGCTCTCCTGGCGGTGCTCTGCGCCCCACTCGCGTCCGCCCAAGACGCGAAGCCCGACGCCGCGCCCCTGCGCGTGCTGTTCGTCGGGCACGACCCCTCCGATCGGAAGATCCCGTTCGCCGACATGGCCGAACCGCGCACGTATCAGCTCTACCGCGAGCGCACGTCCGCGTTCGAGTCGCTGCTGCGCTACCACTTCGAAGACGTCCGCGTGGTCTACGGCAAGGACTACGAAGTGTCGATGTCGGACGATGTCGACGTCACGATCTTCGACACGCTGCCGAACCCACTGCACGATCCGGAGCGTGACCGCGGCGCGCCGCGGCAGAACTCGTACCTGCCCGAGACGTTCAGTCGCCCCGCGCTGACGATCTCGATGAACTCCGCGCGCATCGGCGAACCGATCGGGCTCAAGCACGACTGGCTTTGACTGTGCCTCGATGCCCATGCGCACGGGATGCGCATCAACCACGAGATCTTCCAGAAGCCGCACGAAGTCGAGCTGACCATCACTGATCGACCGACGCCAAAGGCATACGCGGGCAAGACCGACGCCGGCACGATGCCGATGTGGCGCGTGCAGACCGAAGGCTACGAGGACGGCAACGGCCAGCTGATCGGCCTCGTATCCAGTGACGCGGGCTTCCTCGACTCGCCCGACGTCGAGTGGATCTCGAGCGGCGTCAACTCGAAGAACCCGAAGGCCGTCGCGCTCAGTCGACACGGCAACTTCTTCCACTGGGGCTTCGCGGTGTCACCGACGTATCTGACCGAGGAAGCCAAGCTCGTCTTCGTCAACGCGGTGCACTACATCTCGAAATTCGACGGGCAGACCCCGATCGCGCGCAAGCGCAAGGGCACGCGCGTCCGCAGCTCGGTGCGCACGTTGCTGCAGGGGATCAGTGACGAAGGCTGGGCGGCACGGATGAAGCGCCACGAGGAGTTCGTCGCCGAGACGGAGCGCCGCAAGACCGAGATCCGCAAGAAGATCGACGCCGGCGAAGAGGTCTCCGATTGGGACAAGCGCATGCTCGACATGCCGCCGTCCAAGCCGCGCAGCCGCTTCCAGTACGTGAAGCGATTCTTCTCGGACGAAGAGTGGGCCGCCGTCGACGGTGACGTCGACGCTGTCACGGCAAGAATCGAAGCCGATCTGCCCTACATGCGCAGCAAGGGCTGGTACGAAATGGAGGTCGACCAAGATCTCAAGGCCCTCGGGATCGCGAACGACGACATCCGCCTGCTCGAGACGGCAATCGCCGAGCTGAGCAAGCCGGACCACGCCGAACGTGCGCGTCGCGTGCTCGCGCGCTACACCGACCAGAAGCACTCGACCGCCCGAGAGTGGTCGCAGTGGCTGATCCGCAACCGCAGCAGGCTGTTCTTCACGGAGTCGGGCGGCTACCGGTGGCTCGTTGACGACCGCGGCGCAGACAGCGCACCGGCGATCGAGGCCGCGGCGCCGGCGAACGCACCGCTCGAAACCACCGAGCGGAAACCCGTCGCGAGCGCACTCGAAGTGACGAGAACCTCGGATGGCGAGTTCGACGTCGTCATCAGGGTCGCCATCCACGACGGCTGGCACGCCTACACCGACCTGCCGCCAGGCTCGCCGTACACCCCGATGACGGTCGACCTCGACGTACCGAACGGGATGAAGCGGGTCGGCGACTGGCAGATGCCGAAGGGTCACTTCTACCCCGCCGATCCCGCGCTGACCGTGCTCGGCGGCGAGTTCGAGTTCCGCTGCAAGGTGCGCGGCGACGCCGGAAAGAGCGCGAAGTTCGGCTGTCGCCTCAGCTACCAGGTGTGTGACGAGCGCATGTGCCTGCCGCCGCGCGTCGAAGAACTGACCACGACGGTGCGGCCCTCGACGAGCCAGGCGCCCGACCTCGAGTTCCGAGCGCTCGAAGCCGACTACGTCGCCGCGATGGAGACGTATCTCGAGAAGACCCGCGCCGTCTACGCGTCCGAGGAGTTCCGCAAGGCGCGGCAGAACAACGACCGCGCGGCGGTGCGCAAGCTGATGCGCAAGCACGCACACCCCGAGGCCGACTTCGCGCCGCGGTTCGCCGCGCTCGCGGACGAGCGTTCGGGCGAGCAGCAGGCGCAGTGTTTGCTGTGGGTCGTGACGCACACGCGCGACGCAGCGCGCAAGGAGAAGGCCGCGCACGCGCTGCTCGAGCACCACATGGACAGCCCGGCCGTCACCGCGATGATCGAGGGCTGGACCTCGCTGATGTCGCTCCGCGGCGGCGCGCACGAAATCTTCCAGATCGTCGCCGCGCGTTCGAAGGATTCGAACACCGTCGCCGAAGCGATGTGGGTCGACGCCTACCTCGGCCGCGACCGCGGCGAGCTGAAGTCGGTCGAGAAGAAGATCCAGAAGGAGTTCCCCGACTCGACGGCCGCACTGCGCATCGCGGGCAAGCGATTCGCGCGCAACAACCTGCAGGTCGGCATGACCGCGCCGGAGATCGAGGGCGAGGACATCGACGGGGTTCCGTTCAAGCTGTCCGACTACCGCGGCAAGGTCGTGCTGCTCGACTTCTGGGGCGACTGGTGACCCCCTTGCCGGGCGATGTACCCCCACGAGCGGTCGCTCGTGAAGCGTTTCGATTCGAGCAAGCTCGCGATCATCGGCGTCAACAGTGACTCCGACCGAGCGTTAGTCCAGGCGCGCGTTCGCGCCGAGAACATCACGTGGCGCAGCTTCTGGGCCGGACCCGGCGGCGGCTGGGGTCGGATCCCGAGCCAGTGGGGCGTGAAGGGCTGGCCGAAGGTCTACGTGCTGGATCACCGCGGCGTGATCCGTCACGAGGACCTCGAGGGTGACGCGCTCGAGAATGCGATCGCAACACTCGTCACGGAGATCGACGACTGATCGCCGCGGCCCGAGCCGCTGCGGCCGGCCGCCTCGACGAACTGCGTCGCATTCTCGCCGAGTCGCCGGATGTCCTGACCGAGAAAGACGCGGAGGGGCAAACGCTCCTGTATCTGGCGTGCCACGCCGCCACGGGCAACGCCGCGCTGCCGCCGGATCGGGGCACTCCGGACCAACACGCCGCCGTCGATCTCGTGCTCGCGGCCGGCGCGGACCCGAACGCGGCCAACCGCGAGGGCAAGACCGCGCTGCACGTCGCCGCGATGACCGGACATCTCGATCTCGCGCGGCGCCTGCTCGCAGCGGGTGCTGTGCGCGAAGGACGACTGCTCGGCGCGGAGGGCGGGTCGCCGCTGGCACTCGCGCTCTTCTACGCGCAGACGGAGATGGGTCGTTTCCTCGCCGACCCGCCGGTGCCGGACAACCTCCGGCATGCCGCAGCGCTCGGCCGCGACATCACGCACTTCTTCCACGGCGACGAGCTGACGGAGCAAGCGCGCGACGGTCTCGACTTCTACCGACCGCTGACGCTGTTTCCGGAATGGACGCGCACGTTCAGCCGGCAGGAGATCCTCGACGAGGCGCTGACCTGGGCCGTGCGCAACGACCAGATCGAATCGATGGAACGCCTCGTCGCATGCGGCGCGGACGTGAATTCGAACCCGTACCGCGGCACGCCACTGACGTGGGCGGCATACGCCGACAAGGAGTCCGCGTGTCGCTGGCTGCTGGAGCGCGGCGCCGATCCGAACCTCCGACACGACTTCGGCGGCGCCGAGCACGGCAAAGGCGCCGTCGCGATGCACCTCGCCGCGCAGCACGGTTCGGTGCGATGTTTGAAGTTGCTGCTGGAGCACGGCGGCGACCCGACGATCCGGGATGCGGCGTTCGACGGGACACCGCAGGGATGGGCGGAGTACGGCGGCGCGGTCGCAGCGGCGGAGATCCTGCGGCAGTTCGGACAGGGCTAGCTCGGCGGTTGCCCTGCGCGGATCCGCGTCTGAAACCACCAGCGGTGCCGCTCGAGATCTTCGACGCCGTAGATACGAACCGCGCCCCACTCGGGTCCGTGGTCGTCGGTCTGGGGATCGGCGAAGATGTTCGCGCCGGCGTCGCGCGCGCGTGCGCAGTGGGCGTCGACGTCGTTTACGGTGACGCAGAGGGTTTGGGTATTCACGCCATCGAGGGAAAGCGGGCTCTTGCCGAGGTGATCGTCGGCGCGGCCGGTGATGCGCTTCTCGCTCGCGACCATGATGACGCCGTCGGAGTACTCGAGTTCGGAGTGGGCGACGTCGCCGTCGGGGGTGTCGACGCGGAGGCGGAGGGTGAATCCGAAGGTGGCGCAGAGCCAGTCGATGGCGGTGGCGGCGTCGCGGTAGAAGAGGGCGGGGGAGATGCGGGGCCAGTTGGGGGGGGTCATGGGGTTGGGAGGGTAGTGGAGCGTGCGTGGAGCAGCAGGCGCGCTCGGGCTCTAAAGGCCAAACGAGGGCGCGGCGGGGACCTCGACGACCGGGGGTCGTGCGTCATGCAGCCCGTCCTGGGATCTCGTCGGTGTGGAGGCGGCCGGCGCGGCGCCAGCCGGTGGTGAGGAGCCAGGAGCGAGCGGCGGTGACGGGAATAGACCACAACGCACCCGAGCCGATGATCTCGATGTCGATCGACCAGCCATCGAACCATGGGCCGGAGGCGTAGTAGTCGAGGACGTGCACACGGTAGTTGTGGCGGCGGGCGTTGTTGAGGACGTACCCCAGCGCGTTGCGGACTTCGCGGGGTGTCTCAAGAAGGTGCTCGTGGAAGCTGTCGGCGAAGATCTTGCCGCGGCGACGCCAGAGCTTGTTGAGTGCGCGGGCCATGCGAATCGTCAGGCCACTCATGCCGCGCGTGAGGGCTCGGCGATCGTTCGCCTCGACGATCAGATGGCAGTGGTTGCCCATGACCGAGTAGTGCACGAGGCGGAATCCGAAGCGCTCCTTCGCGGCGACGAAGACCTCGCGCAGGATCTTGTATGTGGCCTTTCGTCGCAACGACGGCAGGCCAGGAGCAAGCCGGATCGTGATGTGGAGCGGACAGCCCATCTTGAGCGCAGGCTTCTTCTTGTGCGAGACGCGGCTTCGATCACCGGTCGGCTTTCGCCCGGCGCGCTTGCGCCGGCCACCCCATTCGAGCGGAAACTGGAGAAGCCCTTGCCGCGCCTTCTTCACTTGCTTGACCATAGGAGAACGAGCGTATCCGAACGGGCATAAGAAGTCAATTGACCTCCATGGTTTGGCCGCCGAAGAATTGTCCCCCAGTCAAGATTTAGGATCGGGACTAATCCGAACTCAGCGATACACCGTTCATCTGACACTCCCCAAGAACACGAACACCCACACACGAGCCTCCCCCGGCTCCCTCGTCGGCTTCAAGAGCCTGAGCGCGCCTGCTGCTCCTCGCACGGCCCCCCTCACCCATTCATCACCCCCACCACCTCCCGCGTCCCCTCCACGATCTCCCCCCACTTCCCTTCCCCCATCAACCCCGCCTCGACAAACCAACTCCCCCCGATCGCCGCCACCTCCTCCACCGCCGCGTACCCCGCCGCATTCCCGAGGTTCACCCCCCCGGTCGGCACGAACCGCACCCCCGCCGGCCCGTACGGCCCGGCCAGCGCCTTCACCATCT
>JANQJF010000101.1 GCA_028281765.1 Planctomycetota bacterium
GACCCCGTGAACCTTTACTACAGCCTGATATTGAGGCTTGTTATGCCGTGCGTAGGATAGGTGGGAGACGTTGAAGCCGAGCTTTAGGGCTTGGTGGAGTCGTTGGTGAAATACCACTCTCGTCATGATAGGTCTCTAACGCTGTGCCGTGAATCCGGGCAGCGGACAGTGTCAGGTGGGTAGTTTGGCTGGGGCGGTCTCCTCCTAAAAGGTAACGGAGGAGCGCGATGGTGCACTCAGCGCGGTTAGCAATCGCGCGTAGAGCGTAAGGGTATAAGTGCGCTTGACTGCAAGAGATATAGCTCGAGCAGGTACGAAAGTAGGCCCTAGTGATCCGGCGGATTCCGAGTGGAAGGGCCGTCGCTCATCAGATAAAAGGTACTCCGGGGATAACAGGCTGATCTCCCCCAAGAGTCCGTATCGACGGGGAGGTTTGGCACCTCGATGTCGGCTCATCGCATCCTGGGGCTGAAGGCGGTCCCAAGGGTTGGTCTGTTCGCCCATTAAAGCGGTACGTGAGCTGGGTTTAGACCGTCGTGAGACAGGTCGGTCCCTATCTGGTGTGGGTGTAGGACAGTTGAAGAGACTCTTTCCTAGTACGAGAGGATTGGAAAGAACGAACCTCTGGTGTTCCTGTTATCGCGCTAGCGGTACAGCAGGGTAGCTAAGTTCGGACCGGATAACCGCTGAAAGCATCTAAGCGGGAAGCCCACTCTAAAACGAGCTGTCCCATGAGACACCTGGAAGACTACCAGGTTGATAGGCCGGAGATGTAAGCACGGCAACGTGTTCAGTCTACCGGTACTAACCAGTCGACCGGCTTGACCACATTTTCACTCGGCATCGCGCGAGCGGTGCAGCTAGATCCCCGTCTCTACGGGATCGCGTCACAACCCGTGTCTATTTCCCCGCAAGGGAATCGAAGAGTTTTCTCAAGCGATTTCCCGGTGCCCATACCCGGCTGGAAACACCTGTACCCATCCCGAACACAGCAGTTAAGCAGCCGGGGCCGATGATAGTGGTAACGCGAAAGTAGGTCAGTGCCGGGTTTCATATTCAAAACCGCGTAGTTGCGTCGCAGCTGCGCGGTTTTTTCGTGCCCGGACGGATGCGGCGATCCGGAGTTGGGCGGAGCTACTGGGCGTCGGGCAGCTTCGCGCCCTTCGACAGCAGGCGACCGAGCAGCGACGGGCTGACCTGCACTTCCATCAGGCACCCTTCTTCGCTGTAGAACTCGGACAGGACCGTCGTGCAGGAACGGATCTCCGCGTGCAGACCGCCGGCGGTGTGCGGAACGAGGATCTGGATCTTCTGTTCGGCACTGGCGAGATACGTTTGCAGGCAGTGCGACAGTTCGTCGATGCCGTCTCCCGTCTTGGCCGATACCGCGACCGCGGTGCCGCCGCGCGCATAGAGCGGGGCCAGATGAGAGCGATCCTCGAGCAAGTCGGTCTTGTTCAGCACGTAGATGCGCGGGATGTGGCCGGCGCCCAGAGCATCCAGGACTTCCTCGACGGCCTCGAGCTGTTCGGTCGCGGCGATGCTGGAGCTGTCGGCGACGACGAACAGAAGGTCGGCGTTGAGAGCCTCCTCCAGAGTCGCGTGGAAACTGGCGACCAGCTGGTGGGGCAGCTTCTTGATGAACCCGACCGTATCGGAGAGGAGCACGGTTCGTCCCCCGGGTAGGCGCCAGGGCCGCGTCCGAGTGTCGAGCGTCGAGAACAGGCGGTTCTCCGCGAGCACGTCGGCCGACGTCATCGCGTTCATCAAGGTCGACTTGCCCGCGTTCGTATATCCGACGAGTGCGATCGTGAAGCGATCTTCGCGGGCTCGGACTTCCCGCACCTTGCGCGCTTCGATGTCCTTGAGCTGCTTCGCCAGTCCGGCGATTCGCGACCGAAGTTCGCTGCGGTCGAGCTGGATCTGCTTCTCGCCCGCACCGCCGCGGAGTCCGATACCGCCGCGCTGCCGTTCCAGGTGCGTCCACATGCGCTTCAGGCGGGGGACCTGGTACTGGAGTCGTGCGATTTCGACCTGGAGCTTCGCCTGAGTCGTCTTCGCGTGGTGGGCGAAGATGTGGAGGATCAGTTCGGACCGGTCGAGCACCGTCACGCCGACGGTCTTCTCGATGTTCCGTCCCTGCGCCGGAGACAGTGAATCGTCGCAGATGACGACCTGAGCCTCGGTTTGCTCGACGATCTCCGCGAGCTCGTCGAGCTTGCCGCGGCCGAGGTAGTTGTTCGGATCCGGGTGGCGGCGATGCTGGGCGACGCAGCCCGCGACTACGAACTCGCCAGTGTCGGCCAACTCTCGGAGTTCGCTCATCGCTTCGACCGCGCTTCGCTGGTCGCCGTGTGGGAACACGCCGAAAAGAATCGCCTCGAGCGGATTCTCGCGCGTCGTCTGGATCTTCTCGTCGAGGGAACTCACGGATCGATGTCTGTCGGCGGTCGGGCCTCGCCACGGCCGACCTCGATCATGCCATCGTCGCCGCGACGCAGCGTGATATGTCGACAGAAAGAATCGTCGTCACGCGTTTCGAAGTCGCGGCGGAAGTGGGTGCCGCGCGACTCTTCGCGGTGCAGCGCGGCGGTCGCGCAGAGGGCGGACACCGTCAGCATGTTCGTCAGTTCGACGCTGCGACGGTTGAGTGGCCCTCTTCGCAGGTAGTGGTGCCACAGCGAGATGCGCTCGATGGCTTCGGTCAGGCCCGTCGCGTTGCGGATCAAGCCGACCTGTCGCCACATCAGGCTCTTCAACGAGTAGAGCATGTCGTCGAGGTGGAGCAGCGGCACGTTCGTGTCGTCTTCGTGATCTTGGTCGACGGTGCTTCGAAGCGGGCGGGATTCAGGGCCCTGCGCGGCGAGCGCGCCACAAGCGCGTCCGACGACGCAGCCCTCGAGCAGCGAATTCGACGCGAGGCGATTGGCGCCGTGCACGAACGTCGCGGCGACTTCGCCGACCGCGAAGAGTCCCGGCACCGAAGTGCGCCCCTGCAGATCGGTGCGCACGCCGCCGATCAGGTAGTGGGCGCCGGGGCGAACGGGAATCGGGTCGTGAGCGATGTCGATGTCGAAGCCGGCGCAGATCCTCGAGATGGACGGGAACGCGCGGTGCGGATCTCGTTCGATGTCGGTCAGGTCCAGATACACGTGGGTATCGCTGGTTTCGACCATGCGGTTGAGGATTGCGCGGCTCACGACGTCGCGCGGCGCGAGCTCAGCCTGCGGATGCACGCCATCCATGAAGCGGACTCCGTCTCGGTCCCGGAGCACGGCGCCGGCGCCGCGGACGACTTCGGAGATCAGGAATCGCGAAGCACCCGCGATGTAGAGCGTGGTCGGATGGAACTGCACGAACTCCATGTCCGCGAGTTCGGCACCTGCACGGAAGCACTGCGCTGCGCCGTCGCCGCACGCGCCGATCGGATTCGTGGTCTCGCGATACATCTGCCCGGCTCCGCCGGAGGCGACTACGACCGACGAGGCTTGCACCGCGAGTTCTGCTCCGTCGATCAAGAGGACCGCACCGACGCATCGTCCGTCTTGGAGGAGCAGGTCTCGGACGAACGCATCGAACTTGCAGGTGATGCGCGGGTCGTTCGCCAAGGCCTCGCCGACGACCCGTTGGATCTCCGCGCCTGTCGAATCCCCGTTCGCGTGCACGACCCGACTGACCGAGTGGCCGCCTTCGCGGCCGAGCTCGAGTTCCCCGTCCTGGTCACGGTCGAAAGCGACCCCGAGGTCCGTCAGCCACCGCACCGAGTCCGCGCCACGCTCGACGATGTGACGCGTGACGTCCGCGTCGGAGAGACCGGCGCCCACGCGAAGGGTGTCGGCGACGTGTAGATCGACGCTGTCTTCGTCGGTCAACACCGCGGCGACCCCGCCCTGGGCCCAGGCCGTGTTGGTCTGGTTCAGCGGGGTCTTGGAGACGACGAGAACGCTGCGGCCGGTCTCGGCGGCGGCGAGCGCAGCCGAGACGCCGGCGATCCCGCCGCCGATCACGAGCACGTCGGTCAGGAGGACCGGCGTGGTGCGCGCGTCGAATCCACCGAGACTGGACGGGAAGATCGGCGCGGGATGCATGGGGGAGACGGCGGCCTAGGCCGCTGCCTGGGTCGCCGAGCTGCCGTCCGGAGTGTCGCCTTCGCGCTTGCGGAGCCACAGGACGATCGGCGTCGCGACGAAGATCGTGGAGTAGGTGCCGGCCAGCAGACCGATGCAAAGCGCGAACGAGAAGCCCTCGAGAGCACTGCCCGAACCCTGGTTGACGATGAACTGCACGACGACGACGAACAGCGTCGTCGTGGTCGTCAGGATCGTTCGCGACAGGGTTTGGTTGATCGAGCGGTTCATCAGCTCCCGGTGGTCCGGGTGTTCGCCGAGGCGCTCTTGCTCGTTCAGGTTCTCACGCACGCGGTCGAAGATGACGATCGTGTCGTTGATCGAGTAACCGATGATCGTCAGGAACGCCGCGATCATCGCGAGGTTGAGCTCGGCGTCCACGAGGCCGAGCGCGTTCGCGCCGACGACGGCACCGAGCGTGATCAGGACGTCGTGCGTCAGCGCCGCGACGGCCGCGAGTCCGTACTTGTACTCGTGGAACCGGATGCGGATGAACATGACGATCAAGAACAGCGCGACGATCAGCGAGCCGATCGCGGCGTTGCGCAGCTCGCCGACCATCTGGCCGCCGATCTCCTCCGACTCCGGAATCGGATCGGAGAGCTGGATCGGATCGCCGTTCGCGTCGACCATCGACGCGCCGAGCTTCTCGCTGAGGTCGGTGCCGAGGGCGTTCGCCTTGACGCCGGCGTCGACGTTGTACTCGACGCGGAAGTTCGTGCCCGACGTCGACTCGGGATCGTCGAGGTTCGTGATCTCGTTGGGCTCGTCGGGGTTGTTGCCGTAGGACTCACCGACCGCGGCGGTCAGAGCGTCGACCGTGACCGGCTTGGCGAAGTGGAGGTCGATCGCGGCGTACTGGCTCGAGCTCGTGTTCGGGTTCTCGGTCACCGACGCGTTGTCGAATGCCTTACTCGCGAGCAGCGGGCCGATCGACGACTCGAGGGCGTCGATGTAGGGCGGCGTGAACTCGAGCCCTTCGAGCGTCGCCTTGCGGCGGTCCTGCTCGATCTGGTTGCGCTGCTCGGCCGAGAGCTTGATCTTCAGGTTGTACTCCGAAGACGCGTCCGACGCGCCGACGTCGCCGAGAGCGTTGAGCGCCCAGCTCGGGTACTGGCGCTTGAAGTCGGAGTTGCCGATCTCCTCGCGGAGCTCCTGCGCGGTCTTCCCGTCGTTCAGGACGAGCTTGAGCTTGGCGCCGCCCGTGAAGTCGAGGCCGAGCTTCGTGCCGTTGTCGACGGAGAAGAAGCAAATCAAGCCCGCGAGGACCGCGACCGTGCTGACGACCAGCGCCTTCTGCGTGTGCTGCAGGAAGTTGAACTTGAGGTTCGAGAACCAGGAGCGCGCGCTGAACTGCTTGAGGTGATCGCCCTCGAGCAGGTAGTGGAACACGAGTCGGCTGACGAAGAACGCCGTGAACACCGACGTGACGATGCCGATCATCAGCGTGACGGCGAAGCCACGGATGGGGCCGACACCGACGTTGAAGAGCACCAGGCCCGCGAGGAACGTCGTGATGTTCGCGTCGAGGATCGTGACCATCGCGCGTTCGAATCCGACGCGCGCGGCCTGCAGCAATTCCTTGCCGCGTTTCAGCTCTTCGCGAATGCGCTCGTAGATGAGGATGTTGGCGTCGACTGCCATACCCATCGTCAGCACGAGGCCGGCGATGCCCGGCAGCGTCAGCGTCGCCTCGATGAAGTTGATCGCGCCCATGATCAAGAAGACGTTGAGCGCGATCGCGGCGAACGCCACGAGCCCGGCGAGCTTGTAGTAGTAGAGGATGAAGAGCAGCACGCAGATGCCGCCGACGATGATCGACCAGAGGCCGAGCGTGACGGACTTCTGACCGAGCGTCGCGCCGATCGTGTGCTGCGACGTCTTGATCGGCCGCACCTTCAGAGAGCCGGTCTTCAGGACCTTCACGAGCGAGGAGACTTCGCGTGGGGTGAAGACGCCCTCGATCACGCCACGGCCGGGGATCCGGCCACGGAACACCGGGGCCGACTCCACGTACCCGTTGAGCATGATCGCGCTGTGCTCGTTGGTGTACTCGTCCGACCAGTCGGCGTAGATGTCCTTCTTCGATTGCTTGATCTCGTAGCCGATCGCCGGGCGGCCGGCTTCGTCGGTCGTCGCGCGGACGCCGGCGGAGTTCAGATCGTCACCGGTGAACCACACCGGCTCGTGCATGTTGATCGCGTAGTAGCCAACCAGGTACTCCGGGCCACCCTCGGGGATGACGCCGTTGTTGTAGGACTCCGGGCTCCACGCCGTGACGACGCTCTGGTGCTTGGACAGGTAGTCCGCGCGCGAGTCCCAGAGCTTGGCGTTGTCGAGGCTCGGTTCGACCTTGACCGGAACCCACTGCAAGAACTCGTTGTCGAGCTCCGCGTTGAACTGGGCGATCTTGGTCGGGTCCTTCGCGAGCATGGCGCGATGCTCACCTTCGGCGATCCAGTCGGAGAGCTTCTTCTTCTCCGCCGGCATGTCGAACTTGACCTCTTCCTTCTCGTAGCCGGCGCTGGCCACGATGCGCATCTCGAGCCGACCGAGGTCGGAGATCTGCGACGACACGGCGTTCAGCTGCGTCGAAGGCATCGGCGGGAGTTCGATCAGCAGGCCGGTGCGGCCGCGACGCACGACGCTCGCCCCGATCGTGCCGGTCGGGTCGATGCGCTGTTGGATGATCGACGCGGTCTCCGTCATCAGCGAATTGACTTCCGCTTCGGACGGGTTCGCAGTCTCGAACACCTCGGGGCCGGCCTGCTCGAGGTCGACCTCGTAGATCAGTTCGGAGCCACCCTCGAGGTCGGTGCCGAGCTTCAGGTCCTTGAGCCCGATCGCGAGCACGGAACCGACGACGGCCAACAGGATCAGGACGATCTGAATCCGCGGATTCTGAATCATGAGTCGGTGTGCCGGGAATCCCGGTTGCTAGAGGCCGGTTTCTGGAGGGCCCGTTTCTCGTGGCCTGGGGGTCAGCTCTCGGCGGACTCGCCGCCGTTCTGGATCATCTGCGGGGTGCGCGAGCGCGGGCCGCGAGTCTTGCCGAAGTTGGCACGCAGGCGGACGCCCTTGCCGACGCGATCGCGCAGGTAGTAGAGCTTGGCTCGGCGCGTGCGGCCCCGCGACTTGACCTGAACGTCCTTCACGCGGGGCGAATGCAGGGGGAAGGTCCGCTCGACGCCTTCACCGGCGACGAGGCGGCGCACCAGGGCGGTCCGGCGGAGGCCCGTGCCGCTGATCGCGATCACGGTGCCGCTGAACACCTGGATTCGTTCCTTCTCGCCTTCGCGGATCAGGTAGTGGACGTCCACGGTGTCACCGACGCCGAAGTCGGGGACGTCAGGCTTCATGTTCTCGAGTTCGAGTTGGCGGATGATGTCCATCGTTCTCTAGGGGCGCGAAGGCGCGATCAAAGTGTCAGGATTCGGAGGATCGGTCAGGATCGTCCTGGGAATGGTCAGGATGTCGTCGGGTCAGGCGTTCGGCTTCGGCCTCGCGCCAGCGAGCGACGGCTTGGTGGTCGCCGGACAACAGCACGTCAGGGACTCCCATGCCCCGAAACTCGCGCGGGCGCGTGTATTGGGGGTAGTCCAGGAGGTCGCCTTCGAACGACTCGAGCTCCGCGGATTCCGCGCAGCCCAACACGCCCGGGATCAACCGCACGGCCGACTCGAGCACGCAGAGTGCGGCGAGTTCGCCACCAGCGAGGACGAAGTCTCCGATCGAGATCTCGTCCCACTCGAATCCGTCGCGGATCCGCTCGTCGTAGCCCTCGTAACGTCCGCACAGGAAGAGGATTCGCTCACGCCGGCTGAGTTCGCGGGCCTTGGCCTGAGAGAATCGTCGTCCCCGTGGACAGAGGAGCACCTTGTGCAGCTCACCGAGCTGCTGTTCTGTTGCCTCGACAGCGTCAAAGATCGGTTCGGGCTTCATCACCATGCCCGGACCCCCGCCAAACGGCCGATCATCCACCGTGCGGTGGCGATCCGTCGTGAAGTTACGGAAGTTGATGAGCTCTACCTGCAGCTTCCCCTGTTCCTGGGCTATGCCCAGGATGCTCTCGTCCAGATAGGGTTTGACCGCATCCGGGAAGAGAGTCAGGATCGCGCAGAGAATGGTGCTAGCCCGCGAAAGAAGGCGCAGAAGACTAGGCATCGCACCCCCGAGCGTCAAGCGAGGTTGAGGCATATGTTTACGGGCTTGGTCGAGGCGATCGGACGCGTCAGAAGTGCGCGTAAGATCGGTTCGGAAATGGACTTAGAGGTCGATCTGAGCAGCAGCGACGAGCGCGACGTGATCGGCGCGTCAATCGCGCTGGCGGGTGTGTGCTGTACGGTCGTGCGGCGAACCGGAACCACGGCTCTGTTTCGGCTCTCCGCCGAGACCCTGGACCGGACCTGGCTGGGTTCGGCGCGGCCCGGAACGGAGCTCAACGTCGAGCGCGCGCTCCGCGTCGGGGATCCGCTCGGCGGGCACCTCGTCCAGGGGCACGTCGACGGTCGTGGCGAGATCATCGCGCCGATCGATCCGCGCGGCGGCGGGGAGCTCGGCGTGCGGATCCCGTCGGGTCTGACGAACTACTGCGTCGAGAAGGGCTCGATCGGGATCGACGGAGTCTCACTGACGATCGCGAAGATCGCTGGAGACGAGGTGACGATCGCGGTGATCCCGCACACTGCCGAGGTCACGACGCTCGGGCGGCGCAAGCGAGGCGACACGGTGCACATCGAGGTCGACGTGCTGGCGAAGTACGTCGAGAAGCAGGTCGCCGGTTTCCGGCGCGACTAGTCGGCGCGCTCGAGGTGAATAGTCGCGGCGCGCGCATGAATGGCGGAGCGTGCGCGTTCCCAAGAACAACGTCGACCCCACCAGGCTTGCCGCGCTGGAGAAGAGCGTGACCGTGCGTCAGCGTATTCGGCGCGAAGCGCGCGACTCAGAATCCGTGCGCGTCGTCGAAGGCCTCGCGATCGCGATCTTCCTGCTCTATTTCGCTGTCATGGTTTGGCAGCGCTGCTTCCGCTGAGTGATGGTTTAGAAGGCTCCGCTCAACACCTGGAAGAACGTTCCGATCGGCGCCGCCTCGCGCGCATCCTCGATCGCGCGCGACACCTGATTCAGGATCCGGTTCAGCTGCTCGCCCATGTCTTCGTCATTGATCAGGCGCGCGAGCGTGCCTTTGCCGTTGCGCAGCTCGTCACCGATCGCCTCGAGGTCGGAGATGAACTTCGAGCCCTTCTCGCGCAGCGTCGGGTCCGAAACGAGCGCGCCGACGAGGCCGGCTTCCGGGTCGGTCGCGTTCGTGGCGAACTCCGAGAAGCCGTCGATCATCTTCTCGACCTTGTCCGCGAGGCCGTCGTCGCGCAGCAGCGCGCCGATCGTGCCCTTGCCGGCCTTCGCGTCGGCGACGATGTCCTTCACGTCCGTGACGAGCTGCTTCGCGTCGTTGCCGAGTTCGACGTCGTTGATGATGCGGCCGACGAGACCTTCGCCTTCGTCGATCTTGGTCGCGACGCTCTCGATCCGGGTGATCGCGTCGGACAGCTTCTGGCCGTCTTCGTCGCTGTAGATCAGCCGTCCGAGCGGGCTCTGCTGCTTCTCGAGCTCCTCGAGGCTCTTGCGCGCACTCGCGACGGCCGCGTTGAATTCGTTGTACAGACCGTCCGAGTTGATCAGCAGTCCGAGGGTGCCGTCCGTCGTGTTCAGCTTGTCGACCGCGGTGCGGATGCCGGCGACGGTCTCCTTGAAGTCGTCTTGCAACTTCGGGTCGTCAAGGAGCTCTCCGATCGCGTCGAGGCCGCTGGCCTTGAGCTTCGCCTGGTAGGGGAGGTTCGCGGGCCAGACCTCGGCGGCGATGCCGGGGTCGATCTCGATGACCTTGCCACCCAGCAAGTTCGCCGCGGTGATGTCGATCTTCGCGTCGCGCGCGAGCACGAGGTCCGACTTCAGTTCGAGGATGAGCTTCATGCGCGAGTTCGGGTCGCTCGCGTTCGGCACGTAGTCGATCTTCTGCACCTGACCCATGCGGTTGCCGAGGACGAACACCGGGTCGCCCTGACGCAGCGTGCCGGCGTTGTCGCAGAACACCTCGATCGTCGGCTTCTCCTCGAACGAGAGGTCCGTCAGCGCGTACGTCGCCCACAGCAGCAACGCGAGCCCGACGAAGAACACGACGCCGAGAAGCGAGTCTTGCTTGGCCTTGTTCATGGGATTCCTCAGTCCGCTCCGCCGCCGATGAATTGATGCACGAGCTCGTGCTCGGACTTCTGCATCTCGGCCACTGTTCCTTCTTCGAGAATCTTGCCGTCGTCCACGACACCGATGATGTCGCCGACGGTGAATGCGCACGCGCGACTGTGCGTCACGACGAGTCCGGTCACGCCGAGGCGGTCGCGCACCTCGACGATCAGGTTGTGGATCTGGTCGGACATGATCGGATCGAGTCCGGCGTTTGGCTCGTCGTAGAGTACGTATTCGGGTTCCGTGATCAGCGCGCGCGCCATGCCGGCGCGTAGCTTCATGCCGCCGGAGATCCGCGCCGGGTAGTTGCCGGCGGCGTGGTCCATCCCGACGAGTTCGAGCACCTTCATGACGCGGTCGCCGATCTCGCTGCGGCTCATCTTCGTGTGTTCGCGCAGGGGCAGCGCGACGTTTTCCGCGACCGTGAGCCAGTTGAGCAGCGCGCCGTTCTGGAAGAGGTAGCCCATGCGCTTGCGTAGCTCGCGCAGGTCTACTGGCGTTACCGTCGCCATGTCGACACCGTCGACGACGACCTTGCCGCGGTCGGGCTGGAAGATCCCGATCACGTGCTTGAGCGTCACGCTCTTGCCGATGCCCGAGCGGCCCATGATCACGTAGTTCTTGCCCTTCGGCACCGTCAGCGTGAGTCCGCGCAGGATCTCGCGGTCGCCGAGTTGCTTGTGCACGTCATGCAGTTCGATCATCAGCGCGGTCGACCCAGTGAACCGAGAATCAGTGAACCAAGAAGTAGAAGAACCACGTGATGATGTAGCCGAGGATGATCACGAGGATCACGGAGATCATGACCGCGCGCTGGACGGCCTTGCCGACGCCGAGCGCGCCGCCGTCGGCGCGCAGCCCGGCCGAGCAGCTCACGATCGCGATCGTGCATCCGAACACGATGGCCTTGAACAGCCCGACGTACACGTCTTTCGGGAACAGCGTGTCCGTTGCCAGCAGCGACTCGCGCACCGTCAGCCAGAAGTAGTGCTGCGACACGCCGAGGTGGTTGTCCGCCACCATGCCACCGCCGACGATCCCGATCAGGTTCGAGAACACGGTCAGCACCGGGCACATCACCGTCAGCGCGATCACGCGCGGCAGCACGAGGTAGTTGGTCGAATCGACCGACATCACGTCGAGCGCGGTGACCTCCTCGGACACCGTCATCGTGCCGATCTCCGCGGCCATCGCCGAGCCGACCATGGCCGCGAGGATGATCGCGGTCATGAACGGGCCCATCTCGCGGCACATCGAGATCGCCGTGACCGTGCCGATCATCTCGGACTGGCCGAGCTTGCGTAGCTCGATGCCGGTCTGCAGCGCCAGGATCATGCCGGCGAAGAGTGCGACGATCGCGGTCACCGGCAGCGCGCGCACGCCCGCGGCGTACGCCATGTCCAGCGTGAACCGGATGCGTCGGGGGAGGTAGCGCAGCGCGAGGATCGTGCGCAAGAGCAGGTTCACGGTGTATCCCGCACCGCTGACCATCTCGCGGGAGCCCATGCCGACGTCGCGCAACAGTTTCATGATCCACTCCGATCTTCGGCATCGCTGCTGCCGCTACCGAACGGAATCGGGATGAACTGGAAGAGGCGCAGCACGCCGCCTTCCTCGTCCGACTCGTAATTGAACAGCAGCGGCACGCTCGACTGGAACTTCTCGCCGCGCTGCCGCGCGGTGTAGACGTGGGCGATCGCGTCGACGGACGTGTCGTCGGCCGCGCGCTGGCGGCCCTGCACGATCGTCCAGATCCAGTCGTAGGCCTCGCGCACGCCGTACGCGTTGCCGGCGCGCCGCGGCCAGACCGACGGGAAGCTCCACGCACCCTTTTGGTTGTGGTCGAGCTGGTGGTGCCACAGCGGCCAGATCTGGGTGAAGTCGTCGACGCCACCCTCATCGCGTTCGCGATGCATCGACCAGTAGATCGGCAGGATCCACTTCTGGTACAGCATGCCGACCGGGTCGTCGTACTCGCGGAACCAGATCAGCGGCCAGAGGAATCCCCACGCACGGAAGTCGTCTTCGATCACGCGGGAGACGAGCGGCCAGACCCACCATTGCCAGAGGGGGGAGGTCTCCGACTTGTCCTCTTGGAAGCGGAAGATCGGCCAGAACAGGTCGAGTTTCGTCAGCCGTTCACGAATCGATACGTACTGGAAGAACGGCCAGAGGACCGTCCAGCCGGAGACCTCGTCGCTCGACTGGTGCCCGACCAGCGGCCAGAGCCAGAAGCGCGAGACCGGGTCGTCGCTGTCGAGCCGTTCTTCGCCCCAGTGCACGAACGGATAGAGGAAGTAGAACCGCCAGTACTCCTCCTCACTGAGATACGAGTAGAGCGGCCAGACCCGGTGCCAGAAGCCGGTCGGCCCGTTCGAGAACCCGAGGAACGGCCACGCGAACATGTGCGTGTCGCGGCCCTGCTTCTCGAGGTGCAGGTAGAGCGGGAAGAGAAAGAACTGGAACCGCTCGTAGACGAAGAAGCTGGGGAAGTCGCCGTAGAGCGGGAACAGCCCGAAGTAGTTCTCCTCGCCGTCTTCGCGGCTTCCGCCCCAGAAGAACGGGAACAGCGCGTACCAGTCGGTCTCCTGGCGCCCCGCCTCGTCGGTGCGCGCCGTGTACGACCAAAATGGCCACAGTCGCAGGAAGTCCTGTTCGGAATCGCTGCGCACGCGGCCGAGCGGCCACAGGAACTGGTGCTCGGTCGCGGCCAGCCCGACGTCGGGCGGCCCGTCGATCGGGCTCGTGAGCGGCGCGTCCTCCGGTTCGGTGAGGTAGCGGTAGAACGGCCGGATGCGGAAGTCGGCGCCGCCGTCGGGAGTGCGCTCGTAGTGTACGAACGGCCACGCGACGTCGAGTTCCAGGACGGTCCCGTCGTCGGCGAGTCGCTGCCGGTAGATCGGCGACAGGTTGAACTCGTTCGGGAGGATCGTGCAGCCCGTCAGCGCGGCCAGCATCGTGAGCGCGAGGACCGCGCCCCGACGGAAACCGCGGCTCGCCGGCTCGCCTCCCTGCATCGCCATGGTTCCGACGATACCCCCGAGGAGACGAAAGACCAAAGTTCGAGGATTGCCGACCGGGGGAATCACGTGGCGCGGAAGTGCCGCGCGTGGCAACGGGTTGCACGAAAATCCGAGAAACGACGGCCCTGTCCCGGCTACTCTCCCGTGTCGGCGCCGCGCCGTCTCCCGAGGGAGTGACCCCGCGCCGCATGCTCCACTACGAGGGAATCAGGAACACATGACACCGACCGGATTCGGCTGTGCGCCGTTCGTCGTTCTCGCCGGCGTCCTCGCCGCGGTCTTGGGCTGCGCAGGACCGACGCTGGCGTCTCCCGAGGAGTTCGAGCGCGCCGAGTCGAAGCTCTTGAGCCCGTTCGTCGAGACGCAGACGCTCGCGGCCACGACGTTCGAGATCACGATGACGGCGAACTTCTTCCAGAACCACTTCTCGCATCGTCCGACGTCGCACACCCAGACCCACACCCGCACGCCGATGCAGGCGGACGGCGCGGTGACGCACACGTACAAGGACGCTGTGCCCGGCGTGACGCCGATGCTGTTCAAGCTCGGCAACACCGACCTGGTCATCGTGAACTCACTCATCGTCCACGTGCTCGGCGGCACCAACGAGCTGACGCTCGTCGCCCAGGGCACGGACGTCACGCTCCACCGGGGCAACGACAAGCAAGTCTTGGGGAACGTCGAGATCCGCGATGGTTCGTTCCGTCGGAATCGCTGAGGTCTGCGTCGCTCTCGCCCTCGCGGCGTGCCAGGCCGGTCCCGGGATCGGTCCGGCCAACGAGAGCTTCGAGCGCTGCGGAGATCCCGCGGGTCGCGAGGCGTTCGATCGGGCCGCGGCGCTGCTCGAACGCGACCGCGTCGCCGAGGCGGTCCCGCTGCTCGTGCAGACCGTAGAGGCGTGTCCGCAGTTCGTGCCCGGCCACCTGGCCTACCAGGACCGCGCGCGCGAAGTCGGCGGCGAGGTCGAGGCCGCGATGCGCGCCTACTACGAGGCGCTCGAAGACACGCCGCCGTCGCCGGTCGTGCCGTATCTCCGCGCGCGGCTGCTCGAGGAGGCCGCCGAAGCCCTGCCGTGGCTGCAGGTCGCGCTCGATCGCGACGAGACGTTCTACTTCGCGCACCTCGAGAAGGCGCGCATCATGCGCTCGATCAACCGTACGACCGACGCGCTGCAGTCGCTGCAGTGCGCGGTTGCCGCGCGGCCGGATTGCCCGCACGGCAACCTCCATCTCGCCGAAGTGCTCGTCAGCCTCGGCCGCGCGCGCGAGGCCGCGCCGCATTACAAGAAGTACGTCGAGCTCCGGCCCGACGACGGGGATGCGCGCCGCGCGTATCTCAACCTTCTCGTCTACTCCGTCGGCGATCTGGACGAAGCGCGGAAGATCGCGGAAGGGCTCTCGGTCGAGGACGACGCGGACGTCGCCGTCATCATGGATCAGGCCGCGATCGCGTGGAAACGCGGTGACTTCGCCGGCGCCCAGACGCTCTACCACCGCGTCCTCGAGATCGATCCGACGCGCGACCGCGCCGTGTTGAACCTCGCGAACCTCTACTACGACGGCTTCGGCAGCGAGACGGACCAGCGCCCCGAGTACTGGCCGAAGGCCCGCGCGGCGTACCGCTACTTCATCGAAATGCGTCGCGCCGAGGGGCTGTTCGACGTGCTCGACTACCACATCGGCGTGCCGTACCGACTCGAGCAGATCACCGCGTTGCTCGGCGAAGCGCCGCCGCGCGCACCGACGCTGCAGGACTTCTGAGTCACGCCCAGTTCGGTCGCGCCCGATTCGGTAGCTACTCTCAGTACCGACCGAGCTCGGCTTCCAGCCGTTGCCAGTCGGCGTGCGCACGAGCGTCGTCTTCGCGACCGGCACGAACGTGGCGCCACTTCGGGGAGTCGATCTTCGCGACGTCCCAGCGCGGGGGCGATGCTCCTTCGTCACGCCGCACGAGGACGTTCCGGAGGTCGAGGTTGCCGTCGCGGAGTCCGGCGGCGTGCCAGGCACGGACCGCTCGGCGAATCGCTTCGGCCAGCTCGGCGGCCTCGGTACCCGTCAAATCCGGCAGGATTTCCTGCGCGGATGTGCCCCAGGCTTCGGTGATCAGTACGGCCCGGCGCAAGAAACCGAAACGGCGCGCTTCGCCCAGAAGCAGGGGCTGCGGGGCCACAAAGCCCATGGCGTCGAACCAAGCGAGCGCGGCCCACTCGCGCGCCGCGCGAGACGGCGCGGCGAAAGTCGTGCGGCCGATACCGCGGTATCGGTCGGCAGGGGTTGGGTAGTCGTAAGTTTTTATGTATACGTTCCTTGTGCCGACCGTTGTCGACCGCACCCAAGAGCTCCGGTGATCGGTGATCACCACGCCGAGGTCGCGCGACGACAGTTCTTCGAGACTGTCGAGCGCCGCTTCGCGCAGAGCGTCCGCGAAGGTGGGGTCGACTCGGACGCGCCGAATCGGAACTCGGATTCCGCTGTGATCCGCGTTCACAACGTTATGCTAGAAAGCACCTTATTGACCCGCCGCTCGCGACGTCCAGTCGGCCGCCGCGCCAGAGGAGAGGGATGAGGACCGTCACCAAGAAAGAACTCGTCAACCGCATCGCGGAGAAGACCGGGGTAACCAAGGTCGTCTGCAAGGACATCATCCAGTCCTTCCTCGATTCGATCATCGAAGAACTCGCCGAAGGCAACCGCCTGGAGTTTCGTGAGTTCGGTGTGTTCGAGTCGAAGGAGAGGGCCGCGCGTCGCGCGCAGAATCCGCGCACGCTCGAGAAGGTGGACGTGCCGGCGAAACGCATCGTCAAGTTCAAGGTCGGTCGCCTGATGCGCCAGCGTGTGTCCGGGGACGATGACGATGATGAGTTGTTGGCACCACCGTCGGGTGAAAGCGCCGGTCGCCCCGAAGCTTCGCACCACGTCGACGACGCACAACAGGGCGGCGCTGTCGGCTGATCGTCGTAACTCGCGCCGAGCCAACGCTCGGCGTCGCAGCGTCTGACATCTCGGCGCCTGCTGACTTCACAGCACGGCGATCGCGTTGCGCACGTCTTCGCGTAGATCGTCGACGTCTTCCAGTCCGACGGACAGGCGAATCAGTCCGTCCTGGAACCCGGCCTTGATCCGCTCTTCGCGCGGGATCGCACCGTGCGTCATGCTGACCGGGTGATCGACCAAGCTCTCGACGCCGCCGAGACTCTCGGCGAGCGCGAACACGCGGAACGACGACGCGACCTTCATCGCTTCTTCGACCGACGCGTCGAGTTCGAACGACACCATGCCGCCCGGCGTACGCATCTGCTTTGTGGCGAGCGCGTGCTGCGGGTGCGACTCGAGCCCCGGATAGATCACCTTCGACACCTTCGGGTGCTCCTCGAGATCGCGCGCGATCTGCGCGGCGTTCTCGGCGTGTCGCTGCATGCGCACGTGTAGCGTCTTCGTGCCGCGCAGCACGAGGAAGCAGTCCATCGGGCCCGGCGTGCCGCCGACCGTGTTCTGAAAGTGGTGCAGCTTGTCGCGTAGCTCCTGGTCGTCGACGACGATCGCACCCCCGACGACGTCCGAGTGGCCGCCCATGTACTTCGTCGTCGAGTGCACGACCGCCTGGAAGCCGTGTGCGAGCGGCGTCTGGTTGTACGGCGTCGCGAACGTGTTGTCACAGACCGACAGGATGTCGTGCGCCTTGCAGATCTCCGCGAGCGCCGTGAGGTCGTAGATCCTCAGCAGCGGGTTCGACGGAGTCTCGATGAACATCATCTTCGTCTCCGGTCGAATCGCCGCGCGCACCGCGTCGAGGTCGGTCATGTCGAGAAACGTGAACGACAGTCCGAACTTCTCGTAGAGCGTCGTGCACAGCCGGTAGGTCCCGCCGTAGAGATCGTTCGTCGCGATCACGTGATCCCCGCTCTGCAGCAGGTTCATGAACGTGTTGATCGCGGCCATCCCGCTGCTGAAGCACAGCCCGTGCGCGCCGCCCTCGAGGCCGGCGATGTTGCCCTCGAGCGCAGTGCGCGTCGGGTTGCACGTGCGCGAGTAGTCGTAACCCTTGATCTCACCGGGCGCCGACTGCACGTAGGTGCTGGTCATGTAGACCGGCGGCATGATCGCGCCGGTCGCCTCGTCCGGATGCTGGCCGGCGTGGATCGCGCGCGTGCCGAAGCCGTCGTTGTTGCTCATGGGCGAAGTGTAGAAGGCGGCCGGCCGGGGGCCAGTGCGGAAATGGCGTGGACAATTCGATCCACGGCGCGACTTGCGGCTCGCACCGGTCGGACTACTCTCCGGACGCGCGGCCCGTGCCGCGTGCCGTCACCATGACTTCCCGCTACGACCTCGAAACGCTCGAGTTCAGCGCCGTGCGCGAGATGCTGCGCGCGCGCCTGACCACGGCACTCGGCCGGCATCTCGTCGACGAGCTCGTGCCGCTAGACAGCGTCGAGGCCGCGAACCAGCGCGCGCGCGAAGCGAGCGAGCTGGCCGCGCGGATCGAGGGGGAGGACCGGCCGCCGACGACGGGTGCGATCGAAGTGCGCTCGTGGCTCGGCGGGTTCTTCGCCGGCGAGCACCAGCCGCAGCCGCGCGACATCGCGGAGCTCAAGCGTCTGCTGCGCTCCGCCGAATCCTGCCGGATGTGGCTCGGCAAGCGCGCATCGCAGGCCGCGCTCTGCGCGATGGGGGGCACGTTCCCGGCGATCGCCGACATCGTGCAGGAGCTCGAGGCGGCGATCGACGACAGTGGCGAGGTGCTCGACTCCGCGAGCGTGCGCCTCGCCGAGGCGCGGCGCGAGATCCACACCGCCGAGGCCGCGGTGCGCGCGGCTGTCGCGCGCTTCGTCGCGAACGAGAGCAACCGCCGCTGCCTGCAGTCGATCGAGCCCGCGTGGCGCAACGGCCGGCCGGTGTTCGGCGTCAAGCAGGAGATGCGCGGCCAGATCCCCGGCGTGATGCACGACCGGAGTCAGTCCGGCGCGACGGTGTTCATCGAACCCGCGATGATCGTCGAGGTCGCGAACGCGCTGTCCGACGCGTTCGCTGCCGAGCAGCGCGAGATCCAGGTCGTGCTCACGCATCTGTGCCGCGGGTTGCTCCGCTGCCGCGCGGAAGTCGAGAGTGCCGTCGACGCGATGGCGCGGCTCGATGTCGCGATGGCGTGCGCGCGCCTGCTCGTCGAAGACGGCTACATCGCCGCGCCGGTCGTCGCCGCGAACGAACCGCTGCGCTTGCACGGCGCGCTGCACCCGCTGCTGCTGCAGACCCACGAGGACAGATCCGAGCTCGTCGAACTCGACATCGTGCTCGGTGAGACGTTCCAGATGCTCGTCGTGACGGGACCGAACACCGGCGGCAAGACGGTCGCGCTGAAGACGATCGGGCTGCTGTCGGTCATGGCGTTGTGCGGGATCCCGATCCCCGCGCACGCCGGCACGCAGGTGCCGTTCTACGACGGCGTGTTCGTCGACATCGGCGACGCGCAGGGCATCAGCCAGAACCTCTCGACGTTCTCGTCGCACGTCACGCGGATCGTGCGCTGCCTGACCGAGTCGACGCCGCAGTCGCTGATCCTGCTCGACGAGCTTGGCGCCGGCACCGATCCCGAAGAGGGCGGCGCGCTCGGCTACGCGGTCCTCGAAGACGTCGAGAGGCGCGGCACCGCCGCGGTGATCACGACGCACGTCGGGCGCCTCAAGGACTTCGCGTACCAGAACACCGGCGCCGAGAACGGCGCGATGGCGTTCGACGGCGCGACTCTACGGCCGATCTACCGCCTCGACATCGGCATCCCCGGCACGAGTCACGCGCTCGACATCGCCGGGCGGGTCGGCATCGCGCCGTCGCTCGTCGACCGCGCGCGCGAGCTCATGGGCATGCAGGACACGCGGCTCGAAGAGCAGATCCAGCGCGTGCAGGTCGCGCGTCGCGAAGCCGAGCTCGAGCGGCAGCGGCGGCGCGAGCTCAGCAAGGAAGCCGAGCAGGCCGGCGACAAGCTCCGCACCGAGCAGAAGGAACTCGAGCACAAGAACGCTTGGCTGCACGAAGAGGCCGACGCGCTCGTCGACGAGGAGCTGCGCGCGGCGCGCGAGCTGCTCGAAGCGCCGCTCAAGGAACTCTGCAACGGTCCGCGCGCGTTCGCCGACAAGGCGCAGCAGCTGCTCGACTCGCTCGGCTCGCTGATGGACGGCACGTCGGTGCACCGACGCCGCATGCAGTTCCTCGGCAACGTGAAGAAGAACTCGCACGTCTACGTGCCGCGTTTTCGCAAGGCGTGCGTCGTCAAGAAGGTCGACCGCACGCGCGAGCTGGTTACGATCGAGGTCGGCAAGATGCGGATGGAAGTGCCGTTCGAGGACGTCTCCTGGCTCCAGCCGCTCGACTAGCTCACCCGGGTACGCATGCATGACGAACCGAAGGTCCTGATCGCGGACAACGACGCGGGCGTCACGATGGTGATCCGCGCCGTGCTCGCACGCGCCGGGATCACTGCCGTCGAAAGCGTCGAAGACGGCGCAGCGGCGCTCGAGCGATTGGAGCAGGGCGACATCGCTCTGTTGATCTGCGACCTCGACATGCCGCGGGTCAGCGGTGAAGAGATCGTGCGGAGACTCGGCGAGGAGTCGGATCCGCCGCCCGTGCTCGTCGTGTCGGCGTATCTCGACGATGCGCTGCTACGCGACCTGTCGCGTTCGAAGGCGCTCGCCGGTTCGTTCTCGAAGCCGTTCGATCTCGACGAGTTCGCCGATGCGGTGCGCGCGTGTCTCGACGGCGAGTCTGCGGAGTCGGGCGCCGAACCGAGCGCGCCGGACGGCATGCAGCAGGGCGGATTGTTTTGAACCCACTCCTGAGTCGACTGTCGTTCCGCAGTGCGGGCGAGTCCCACGGCCCCGCGCTGACGACGATTCTCGAAGGCGTTCCGCGCGGTCTCACGATCGACTTCGATCACGTGAACGGCGAGCTACGGCGGCGGCAAGGCGGCGCGGGGCGCGGTGGTCGCCAGCGCATCGAGAGTGACACGGTCGAGATCACGGCGGGGGTGCGCTGCGGCGTCACGATCGGCTCCCCGCTCTGTCTGGTGGTGCAAAACCGCGATCACAAGATCGACGAGCTGCCCGAACCCACGCGGCCGCGCCCGGGTCACGCCGACCTGTCCGGCGCGTACCGCTACGACGACCACGACATCCGCGGCACACTGGAGCGTGCGTCCGCGCGCGAGACCGCGGCCCGCGTCGCGGCCGGCGCGATCTGCGCGCAGGTTCTGCGCCAGGTCGACACCGAGGTGTTCGGATTCGTGCGGACCCTCGCGGGTGCGCGCCTCCCGGACGAGATCGGCGCGACGATTCGAGCTGCGGATCTCGCCGGGCTACGGGCCCAGCGCGACGGCTCGAAGCTCTACACCCTGGACCCCGACGCCGACAAGGCGATGGCCGCCGAGGTCGCGGCGGCCGGCAAGGCGCACGACACGGTGGGGGGGATCGTCGAAGTCCACGGCGTCGACGTGCTCCCGGGCGTCGGCAGCCACCTGCAGTGGCACGAGCGCCTGAGCACGCGCCTGGTCGCGGCGGTCGCTTCGATCCACGCTTTCAAAGGGGCGGAGGTCGGTCTCGGCTTCGGCTGCGCGGCGCTGCGCGGGTCCGAGGTGCACGACGAGATCCTGCCGGCCGAGCCGGGCGGCGTGCTGCGCCGCACGACGAACCGCGCGGGCGGCCTCGAAGGCGGCACGACGAACGGCGAGAACGTCGTCGTCCGCGGCGCGATGAAGCCGATTTCGACTCTCCGTAAACCGCTGCGCTCGGTGGACTTGGAGACGGGGCAGGCCGACGAGGCGGGATACGAGCGGTCGGATGTCTGCGCGCTGTCGGCCGCGTCAGTCGTCGCCGAGTCGATGGTCGCGATCGTCCTCGCGGACGCGGTGCTCGCGCGTGTGGGGGGCGAGTCGATCGACGAGTTCGTCGTTCGCCACGCGGAGTGTCGGGAGCGCGCGGTCCGACTCGCCGCCGGGGAAGATCGTGGCGGTAAAAAACAAGGTTGAGTGTCCTTGAACTCCCCTCACCCCTCGGTATCTTCCCGCGTCTCAATCTCCACCTGCGCGCGTCTGCTAGCGTAGCTCAACGGTAGAGCACCTGATTTGTAATCTGGAGGTTGTGGGTTCGATTCCCACCGCTAGCTCCAGTGTTGCAAGGACTTGTACGCGCCAACGGCGTGCGCCAGAGGGAGAGAGAGCCGGACGGGACTCTCGTTCGTGACGATCTTTCCAACCGCAAGAGCGACTGGAGACCAACGACTGGTTCTTGACGATGTCAGGGCGAATACCCAAGCGGTCAACGGGGCCAGACTGTAAATCTGGTGGCACAGCCTTCGCAGGTTCGAATCCTGCTTCGCCCACCAGCTTCGACACCCCACCCGCAACGATCGCGTGACGGCCGAATCCCTTGGCGTGCGCGTGGTTGGGAGGGACCGATCAGGAACCAGCGCGG
This sequence comes from Planctomycetota bacterium, assembly GCA_028281765.1. GTDB lineage: Bacteria > Planctomycetota > UBA1135 > UBA1135 > UBA2386 > JANQJF01. Next base: position 21,858 of record JANQJF010000101.1, read on the forward strand.
GTGTAGCTCAATGGTAGAGCCCCAGCCTTCCAAGCTGGTAGTGTGGGTTCGATTCCCATCACCCGCTCCAGTTCGAGACCTCTCGTCGCCGATGGCGGTGCTCCAAACGTCTGCTGCTGTAGCTCAGGGGTAGAGCACTTCCTTGGTAAGGAAGAGGTCGTGGGTTCGAATCCCACCAGCAGCTTCAGTCGGACTCGACCGCACTTTTCCGGTGCAGTCGGGCCCTCCTTTCACACAACTACGCCAAAACTCGAATCGAGCAACATGCCCGCATTGCGGGCGCCACACGGAGCCACCCAGCATGGCCAAGGAAGTTTTCGAACGCAACAAGCCCCACGTCAACGTGGGCACCATCGGTCACGTGGCGCACGGGAAGACGACGACGACCGCGGCGATCAGTCGCACGCTGTCGGCGGTCGGTCTTGCGACGGCCAAGGAATACGCTGACATCGCCAAGGGCGGCACGGTCCGCGATCCGAGCCGTGTGGTGACGATCTCGTCGGCCCACGTCGAGTACGAGACGGAAAACCGTCACTACGCTCACGTCGACTGCCCCGGCCACGCTGACTACATCAAGAACATGATCACGGGTGCCGCCCAGATGGACGGCGCGATCCTGGTCGTGGCGGCCGACGACGGCCCGATGCCGCAGACGAAGGAGCACGTGCTCCTCGCTCGTCAGGTCGGTGTCCCGGCGATCGTCGTCTACCTCAACAAGATCGACGAAGTCGACGACGACGAGCTCCTCGACCTCGTCGAGATGGAAGTCCGCGAACTGCTGACCAAGTACGAGTTCCCGGGCGACGACGTCCCGGTCGTGCGTGGCGCGTCGTTCAAGGCGCTGCACACCGAGAACCCGGGCCGTGAGAACCCGGATTCGAAGTGCATCTTCGACCTCATGGACGCGGTCGACTCGTACGTTCCGGAGCCGGAGCGCGAAGTCGACAAGCCGTTCCTGATGCCGATCGAAGACGTGTTCTCGATCGAAGGTCGGGGCACGGTCGGCACCGGTCGCTGCGAGCGCGGCATCATCAAGGTCGGGGACCCGATCGAAATCGTCGGCATCAAGGAAACTCGCTCGACCACCGTCACGGGCGTCGAGATGTTCCAGAAGACGCTGAACGAAGGTCAGGCCGGCGACAACGTCGGTATCCTCCTCCGCGGCATCAAAAAGGACGAGCTCGAGCGTGGCATGGTCCTCGCAGCGCCGAAGAGCATCACCCCGCACACCAAGTTCAAGGCGCAGGTCTACGCCCTGAACAAGGAAGAGGGTGGCCGTCACAAGCCGTTCTTCAGTGGCTACCGCCCGCAGTTCTACTTCCGCACGACGGACGTGACGGGCAACGCCAACCTGGTCGGAGCCGAGATGTGCATGCCGGGCGACAACGTCGAGATCGAGGTCGAACTCATCACCCCGATCGCGATGGACGAGCACCAGCGCTTCGCGATTCGTGAAGGCGGCAAGACCGTCGGCGCGGGTCGTGTGACGGACATCATCGAGTGATTTGATATTGACGGGGCGCTCGGTTCGCCGAGTGTCCGCCGGCCGTGGGGTGCGCCTCACGGCCTCCAACATGTAGGGCAATAGCTCAATTGGTAGAGCAGCTGATTCCAAATCAGCAGGTTGAGGGTTCAAGTCCTTCTTGCCCTGACTGACAACAGACCGAGGACGACGTGGCATACAAGAAAGACCAAGGCCGATACGCGCGCATGAGCGCCTTCTGGGCCCTGTTCGCCCTCGTTGGCTACGGGTGCTTCTCGGGACTCGTTTTCCAGATCCGGCGGTGGGGCGGCGACTCGGTGACCGAGTCGTACGTCGACAACCTGCCGCTTCTCGGCAACCTCGACCTCGCGATGATCCTCACCCTCGGCTTCCTTGCCGTGTGTGGCTTCATCCTCTACACGCTGCTCAACAAGCCGAAGGCCGCCGATCTCCTGATCGAGACCGAGGCCGAGCTGAAGAAGGTGACTTGGCCGTCGGCCGGTGACACCTGGAAGGGCACGATTGCCGTCATCATCACGGTCGGCGTCATGCTCGCCTACCTGTTCGTCGCCGACGCGGTGCTGCTGTCGGTGTTGACCAAGTTCATGCAGGCGGCGCAGGGCTGATGACACTCGAGTGGTACTTCCTGCGCGTGCAGATCGGTCGTGAAGACCGCATCCGCAAGAACATGGTTGCGCGCCTCAAGCAGGCGGGGCTCGACCAGTTCGTGCCGCAGGTGCTCGTGCCGACCGAGTCGATCGCCGAGCACCGGGGTGGCAAGCGCCGCGTGCGCAAGAAGAAGCTCTATCCCGGCTACCTGATGGTGCAGATGGAGCTCAACGACGACGTCTGGTTCGCGCTGCGCGAGACACCGGGCTTCGGCGACTTCGTCGGTTCGCGCAATCACGCGACGCCGATGACTCCGGACGAGGTCGAGAACGTCCTCGGACGGATGGACGAGAGCAAGACGCAGCCGAAGCTCTCGGTGCAGTACAACAAGGGCGACCGCGTGAAGATCAAGCAGGGCCCTTTCGAGAACATCGACGGCGTCGTCGAGGAAGTGAACCCCGAGAAGGGCACCCTCGAAGTCGCGGTCACGATCTTCGGACGATCGACCCCCGTGTCCTTGGGCTACTGGGAGGTCGAACCGATCTAGGATCGACGTAGAGAGAACTCGCGCCCGCGCGGGCGCCTCTCGTGAGTGGGAGGAGACCACGTCGGTCTCCGCACGAACCGCTGGGAGTACAGAATGGCGAAAGAAGTAACCGCACTCATCAAGCTGCAGTGCCCGGGCGGTCAAGCGACCCCCGCACCCCCCGTTGGGCCGGCCCTCGGTCAGCACGGACTGAACATCGGTCAGTTCGTCAAGGAGTTCAACGACGCCACGCGCGACAAGGCCGGACTGATCATTCCGGTCGTGATCTCGGTCTACAAAGACCGGACCTACAGCTTCGAGCTGAAGTCGCCGCCGGCTGCTGTGTTGCTCAAGAAGGCCGCCGGTCTCGCGAAGGCCGCCGGCAACACCGGCACCGAGATCGTCGGGCAGGTGACGCGCGCGCAGGTCATGGAGATCGTCGAACTCAAGCGTAAGGACCTCAACGCCGCGAGCGACGAGGCAGCCATGCGCATCATCGAAGGGACTGCGCGATCCGCAGGGATCCGCGTTGTCGACTAGGAGGCTACATGGCGAAACGACACAGTAGACGATTCCGCGGTGCCTCCGAGAAGGTCGACCGTACGAAGACCTACGAACCGCTCGACGGCATCAAGCTCTTGAAGTCGCTGCCGGCGCCGAAGTTCGAAGAAGCCTTCGAAGTCGCGGTGCGCCTCGGCATCGACCCGAAGAAGACCGACCAGCTCGTGCGTGGTTCGGTCAGCCTGCCGAAGGGCACCGGCAAGTCGGTGAAGATCGCGGTGTTCGCCGAAGGCGACAAGGCGAAGGAAGCCGAAGAGGCCGGCGCGGACGTCGTCGGCGCCGCCGACCTCGCCGAGAAGATCGAGGGCGGCTTCCTCGACTTCGACATGACGATCGCGTCGCCCGACATGATGAAGTTCGTCGGTAAGCTCGGCCGCGTGCTGGGCCCGGCCGGCAAGATGCCGTCGCCGAAGGCCGGCACCGTGACGCCGAACGTCGGCGAGGCGGTGCGCCAGTTCAAGGCGGGCAAGATCGAGTTCCGCACCGACGCGGGTGCCAATGTGCACGCCGCGATCGGCCGCCGGAACTTCTCGGCTGAGGATCTCAACGAGAACCTCAACGCCTTCGTCGAGCACATCAAGTCCCTGAAGCCGGCACAGGCCAAGGGCGTGTTCATCCGCAAGGTCTGTATCTCGACGACGATGGGCCCCGGCCTCTCCGTCGAAATGGAGTGACACGATGCCCAGTCTCGTCAACGAACTCCTGCACGAAGAACTCGAGTCCCAATTCAAGGACGCGGGTTCGTGCCTCGTGCTCTCCTTCGACAAGGCGACCGTAGAAGAAGTCTCCGACCTGCGCGGCAAGTTCCGTGAGGCCGGAGTCAGCTATCAGGTCGTCAAGAACCGGCTCGCGGCGAAGGCGGCGAAGGCGGCCATCGACGTCGACATCTCGGACGCATTCTCGGGCAAGTGCGGCGTGGTCTTCGCGCCGGAAGAGCTCGCGATCTCCGCGGCCAAGATCGTCCGCGAGGCGATGAAGCCGAAGAAGAAGGATCCCACCGTCCGCGTGGTCGGCGGGATCATCGAAGGCGCACCGATCACCGGCGCCGCCGCGGCGTCGATCGCCGATATGCCCGACCGCCACACGGTCCGCGGCATGATCGCGACGGCGATCAGCGGTCCGGCTCGCTCGCTCGCGAGCGTCGTCAACGCAGTCGGCGCCGGCACGGCCCGCTGCATCCAGGCCAAGATCGACAAGGGGGAGGGTTAGTCGCCGTAGCGCGCCTCCTCCCCGAACCCCCAACCGAATTCCTAAGCAATCCCATTCCGGAGAACCAAGATGTCCGAAGAGACGACTGTCACTCTCGATGCCGACCTGGAAGACCTGTTCCAGAAGATCGACGCGCTTCCGCTCGGCAAGGCCGCTGAGCTCGTGAAGGCGATGGAAGACCGCTGGGGCGTCAGCGCCGCGGCTCCCGCCGCCGTTGCCGTCGCCGGTCCCGCCGGTGGTGGCGACGCCGCCGAAGAAAAGACCGAGTTCGACGTCATCCTCAAGGGTGCCGGCAGCAACAAGATCGCGACGATCAAGGTCGTCCGCGAGATCACGGGTCTCGGCCTCAAGGAAGCCAAGGCTCTCGTCGACGAAGCGCCGAAACCGCTCAAGGAAGGCGCCTCGAAGGACGAGGCCGAGGAGATCAAGGCCAAGCTCACCGAAGCTGGCGCCGAGATCGAGCTCAAGTAATCCGTTCCCCGACGGCAATTTCCGTCCCTGGACTGCGGCCAGCCTTGGTTCTGCGGGAGCTTCGCCTATGTGGCGAACTTCCGAGAATGGGTTTGCAAGCCGCGGCCCGGGGACTGTACGCTTTCGGCGGTAGTTCTGGTTCGGTTTTTGCAGAGGCTTCAGACGCGATGGGTCGGCCGGCGGCCCAAGGTCCGAGTCTCTGTTTCGCGTTTGCCTCGTGGTGGCGCCACCACGCGCTGATCGCCTAGGTGCAGAGCATGCAGACGGTATCCTACGGACGTTTCGAGTCCGTCGCGGAGATCCCCAACCTCGTCGAGATGCAGACGACCTCCTACCAGGAGTTCCTGCAGCCCGACCTTCTCTCGAACAAGCGGGCCAACACGGGCCTCGAAGCGCTGTTGCGCGAAGTGTTCCCGATCTACTCGTACGACAAGACGTTGTGTCTTGAATACGTGTCGTACGAGCTCGGTCGGCCGCGCTACACGCCCGAGGAATGCCGCAAGCTGCGGATGACCTACGGCTACCCGTTCAAGATCCGGGTCCGGCTCGTCAAGCCGGAGCCCGTCGAGGAAGAGATCTACCTCGGCGAGATCCCGATCATGATCGGTGGGGGTGAGTTCATCATCAACGGCTCGGAGCGGGTGACCGTCAGCCAGCTGCACCGTTCGCCCGGCATCGACTTCTCGGTCGAGCTGCATACGGGCGAGAAGCGCCTGCACTCGTGCTGGATCATTCCGGAGCGCGGCAGCTGGATCGAGATCAACGTCACGAAGAAGGACTCGATCGCGGTCCGCATCGACCAGTCCGGCAAGTTCTCCGCCGCGACGCTGCTCCGCGCGATGGACGCGAAGTACTCGACCGATGCCTCGATCATCCACGAGTTCTACGACGTCTCGAAGATCAAGCGGAAGAAGTCCGATCCCGACGCCAAGTTCGCGGGCGCCCTCGAGGGCACCTACGCGTGCGGTGACATCATCGACGAAGACTCGGGCGATCCGTTCGTCACGAGCGGTGACGAGATCACGAAGGAGCAGGCGGTCGCGATCGCCGAGGCCGGCATCACGCAGGTCGAGGTGCTCGAGAATCCGGACGACCTCCTGATCCTCAACATGCTCCGCGAGGACATGACCAGCAGCCACGAAGAAGCGCTGCTGAAGATCTACGGCCGTCTGCGCCCGGGCAACCCGCCGCAGATCGAGAAGGCCCGTGAGCTCTTCGAAGAGAAGTTCTTCGACGAGACGCGCTACCGTTTGGGCCGCGTTGGTCGGTTCCGGTTGAACAGGAAGTTCGCGCAGAAGGTCAAGGAAGACACCCAGACGCTCCTGCCCGAGGACTTCATCAACGCGATCAAATACATCCTCTCGATGCGCGCCGGCGACGGCGAGATCGACGACATCGACCACTTGGGCAACCGACGCGTGCGCACGATCCAGGAGCTCGCGGGCGAAGAGTTCCGCAAGGGATTCCTGAAGCTTCGTCGCACCGCCCAAGAGCGGATGAACCTCGAGAACGTCGAGACCGTCACGCCGCGGAACCTGATCAACTCGAAGACCTTCTCGTCGGCGATCGAATACTTCTTCGGTCGCGGCGAGCTGTCGCAGGTCGTCGACCAGACCAACCCGCTGTCGCAGCTGACGCACGAGCGTCGCCTGTCCGCGCTCGGTCCCGGTGGTCTCAACCGGAAGCGCGCGGGCTTCGAGGTGCGGGACGTCCACGTTTCGCACTACGGTCGCCTCTGCCCGATCGAGACGCCGGAAGGCACGAACATCGGCCTGATCTCGAGTCTCGCGATCTACGCGTCGCTCGACGAGTACGGTTTCCTGACTTCGCCCTACCGCGTGGTCAAGAAGGGCGTCGTCACCGACGAGGTCGTGCGCCTGCGGGCGGACGAGGAGTTCGGTTCGGTGCTCGCGCCGGCGGACTCCAAGCTCGACGACAAGAACAAGTTCGTCGGCGAGAACAACAAGATCGTCGCGCGCGTCAAGGGTGACCCCCTGACCGTCGACATCGGTGACGTCGACTACATGGACGTCAGCCCGGCGCAGATCGTCGGTGTCTCGGCGGCCCTGATCCCGTTCCTCGAGCACGACGACGCGAACCGCGCGCTGATGGGTTCCAACATGCAGCGGCAGGCCGTGCCGCTGTTGAACGCCGAAGTGCCGCTCGTCGGCACGGGCATGGAAGACGTCGTCGCGCAGAACTCGAGCATGGTCGTCCGCGCGAAGCGGGCGGGCACGGTGACGTACGTCGATGCGGAGAAGATCAGCATCGGCGACGACAACTACCCGATGCGCAAGTTCGAGGGGCTCAACGAGCGCACCTGCCTCAACCAGGTGCCGGTCGTCACGGAAGGCCAGAAGGTCGGCGCGAACGAGATCATCGCCGACGGCGCCGCGACCAAGGACGGTGTGCTCGCGCTGGGCCGGAACCTCACCGTCGCCTTCATGACTTGGGACGGCTACAACTACGAGGACGCGATCCTGCTGTCCGAGAACCTCGTCAAGGACGACGTCTACACGTCGATCCACATCGACGAGTTCGAGATCGAGATTCGCGAGACGAAGCTCGGTTCGGAGGAGTTCACGCGGGATATCCCGAACGTCTCGGAGCGCGCTCTGCGCCACCTCGACGAGTCGGGCATCGTGCAGGTCGGCACGCGCATCAAGGCCGGTGACATCCTCGTCGGCAAGGTCGCGCCGAAGAGCAAGAGCGAGCTGACTCCGGAAGAGAAGCTGCTGCACGCGATCTTCGGTCGCGCCGGTGAGGACGTGAAGAACGCCTCGCTGGAGGTCCCGATCGGTGTCGAAGGCATCGTGATCGCCGCGGAGAAGTTCTCGCGCAAGGTCAACCTGACCGAGGCGGAGCGGACCCGCAACCTGCAGGAGATCAAGAACGCCGAGATCCAGTTCCTCAAGCAGTACCGCGACTCGACCAAGTCGCTCGTGCGCGAAGCCGAGGAGCTGACCGGCAAGCCGGTCGTCGAGGCCGACGGCAAGACGAAGGTCGCCGTCAGCGACGACATGCTGATGCTCGACCTGCGTCGGATCCGCGATCTCGTCCGCACCCTCGCCGAGAACCACGACGACGCCAAGGTCCGTGGCGAGCTGCAGAAGCTCGTCAAGCATCACGGCGAACTCATCGACGAGGTCGAGACCGAGAAGAACAAGCTGGTCAACCGCTTGTCGCGTGGTGACGAGCTGCCGAACGGCGTGCTCGAGATGGTCAAGGTCTACGTCGCGACCAAGCGCAAGATCTCGGTCGGTGACAAGATGGCCGGCCGCCACGGCAACAAGGGCGTCATCTCGAAGATCCTGCCGGTCGAAGACATGCCGTTCCTCGAGGACGGCACGCCGGTCGACATCGTGCTCAACCCGCTCGGCGTGCCGAGCCGGATGAACGTCGGTCAGATCCTCGAGACGCACCTCGGTTGGGCCGCGAAGAAGCTCGGCTTCCGCGCGGTCACGCCGGTTTTCGACGGCGCCTCCGAAGGCGACATCGAGGACGCGCTCGAGCGCGCCGGCTGCGCGACCGACGGCAAGAGCGAGCTCTACGACGGCCGCACCGGCGAGGCGTTCACGCAGCGCGTCACCGTCGGCACGATCTACATGCTGAAGCTGCACCACCTCGTCGACGACAAGGTGCACGCCCGTGCGACGGGCCCGTACTCGCTGATCACGCAGCAGCCGCTCGGCGGCAAGGCCCGCTTCGGCGGCCAGCGTTTCGGCGAGATGGAAGTTTGGGCGCTCGAGGCCTACGGCGCCGCCAACATCCTGCAGGAGCTACTGACCGTGAAGTCGGACGACGTCGACGGTCGGACCAAGATCTACGAGGCGATGGTCAAGAACGAGAACATCCTCGAGCCCGGCACGCCGGTCTCGTTCGGCGTTCTCTGCCACGAGATCAAGGGGCTGGGACTCAACATCGAACTCCACAAGCGTGGTGCGCCCGCGGAAGACGCACTGACGGGTTAGACCGACACGGCAACCCGAACCCGGACGCAATCGGCAACATCACGGCGGATTTGAGACATGGTTGAAGCGATCTACGACAAGATCAACGACTACGCGTCGGTGACCATCCGGCTGGCCTCTCCCGAGGACATCCGGACCTGGTCGTTCGGCGAAGTGAAGAAGCCCGAGACGATCAACTACCGCACGTACCGCTCGGAGCGGGACGGCTTGTTCTGCGAGCGAATCTTCGGTCCCGAGAAGGACTTCGAGTGCAGCTGCGGCAAGTACAAGGGCATCAAGCACAAGGGCATCATCTGCGACAAGTGCGGGGTCATGGTCACGACCGCGCGCGTGCGTCGTCGCCGGATGGGTCACATCAACCTGGCCGCCCCGGTCGCGCACATCTGGTTCTTCAAGGCGATGCCGTCGCGCCTCGGCACGTTGCTCGGTATGAAGACGTCGAGCCTCGAGCGCGTGATCTACTTCCAGGACTACGTCGTCGTCGATCCGGGGGACACGCCGCTGAAGGAGCGTCAGCTCCTGACCGAGGACGAGTTCCGTCAAGCCCGCCAGAAGTACGGCATGGGCTTCAACGCGATGATGGGCGCCGAGGCCGCGCGCGAGCTGCTGCGTCGCCTCGACCTCGACGACCTTTCCGAGGAGTTGCGCGAGGAACTCAAGCGCACCGAGGCCAAGCAGAAGATCAAGGACATCATCAAGCGGCTGAAGACCGTCGAGATGCTGCGCGACTCGGGCAACCGCGCCGAGTGGCTGATTCTCGACGTGATCCCGGTGATCCCGCCGGACCTGCGTCCGCTCGTCCTGCTCGACTCCGGCAACTTCGCGACGTCCGACCTCAACGACCTCTATCGCCGCCTGATCAACCGGAACAGCCGCCTCAAGAAGCTGCTCGACCTGAACGCGCCGGAAGTCATCATCCGCAACGAGAAGCGGATGCTGCAGCAGTCGGTCGACGCGCTGTTCGACAACGGCCGGTGCCGCCGCCCGGTCCTCGGCAGCAGCAACCGCCCCCTCAAGTCGCTCACCGACATGATCAAGGGCAAGCAGGGTCGCTTCCGCGAAAACCTGCTCGGCAAGCGCGTCGACTACTCGGCGCGTTCGGTCATCGTCGTCGGTCCCGACCTACGTCTGCACCAGTGTGGTCTGCCGAAGGTTATCGCCCTCGAACTCTACCAGCCGTTCATCATCCGCCGCCTCAAGGAGCTCGGCCACGTCGACACGATCAAGTCGGCGAAGAAGATGCTCGAGCGGAAGGACGAGGAGGTCTGGGACATCCTCGAGGAGGTGATCCAGGGTCACCCGGTGCTGCTCAACCGCGCGCCGACCCTGCACCGCATGGGCATCCAGGCGTTCGAGCCGGTGCTCGTCGAAGGCAACGCGATCCGCATCCACCCGCTCGTCTGCTCCGGCTTCAACGCCGACTTCGACGGCGACCAGATGGCGGTCCACCTGCCGCTCAGCTACGAGGCGCAGATCGAGGCATCGACCCTGATGCTGTCGATCAACAACATCTTCTCGCCGGCGCACGGCGGGCCGATCATCGCGCCGAACCAGGACATCGTCCTCGGCTGCTACTTCCTCAGCCTGATGCGGAGTGGCGAGCTCGGCGAGGGTCGCACGTTCTCGAGCACCGACGAGCTGTGGCTCGCCTACTCGAGCGATAGCGTCCATATCCACGCGAAGATCAAGGTCTGGCTGCCGGCCGGCATCGAGGTGCGCGATCGTGAGCGCACTTACGAGACCGATGGCCGCATGGCGATCGAGACGACCGCCGGCCGCGTGATCTTCAACGACATCCTTCCGGAGGGGATGCCGTTCTACAACTACGACCTCGACAAGAAGGCGCTGTCGAACATCATCGCGGACTGCCACATCCTGGTGAACCGCGAGGCGACGCTGCACCTTCTCGACGACCTCAAGAAGCTCGGTTTCGTCTCCGCGACGCGCGCCGGCGTGTCGATCGGTAAGAACGACATGCTCGTGCCGCCGACGAAGGAAGGCATCATCTCCGAGACGCAGGCCGACGTCGAAAAGGTCATGACCGCGAACGCGCGCGGCATCATCACCGAGGGCGAGCGATACCTGAAGGTGATCGATGCCTGGACGCACGCTCGTGAGCGCATCGGTGAGGACATGCTCAACGAGCTGCGCAACGACACCCGCGACGGCAAGCAGTACGTCAACCCGATCTACTGCATGGTCATGTCGAAGGCGCGTGGTTCGGTCGAGCAGATTCGTCAGCTCGCCGGCATGCGTGGCCTGATGGCGAAGCCGTCCGGCAAGATCATCGAGACGCCGATCAAGGCGAACTTCCGCGAAGGCCTGCACGTCCTCGAGTACTTCTCGTCGACGCACGGCGCGCGGAAGGGTCTGGCCGACACGGCGCTCAAGACCGCGGACTCGGGTTATCTGACCCGGAAGCTCGCGGACGTCGCGCAGAACGTCGTCATCTCGATGGAGGACTGCGGCACGCCGAACGGCATCGAGAAGGGCACGGTCTACCAAGGCGACAAGGTCGCGGTGCCGTTCGTCGATGCGATCCGCGGCCGCGTCGCGCGCCAGACGATCCGCGACCACATCTCCGACGAGACGATCGTCGAAGAGAACGAGCCGCTGACGATCGAAGTCGCGCGGAAGATCGAGCAGACGGTCGCCGCCGAGACGGTGCTCGTCCGTTCGCCGCTGACCTGCGAAGCCGCCTTCGGCGTCTGCGTGAAGTGCTACGGCATGGACCTCTCGCGCGATTGGATGGCGGAGCCGGGCCTCGCGGTCGGCATCATCGCCGCGCAGTCGATCGGCGAGCCGGGCACGCAGCTGACGATGCGGACGTTCCACATCGGTGGCACGGCGTCGAAGAAGGTCGAAGAGTCCGAGATCAAGTGCAAGCGGGCCGGCAAGATCCGCTTCGCGAACCTCGTCATGATCCAGCGGAGCGACGGCGCGCGCGTCGTGCTCAAGCGGAAGGGCGAGATCCTGATCGTCGACTCGAAGGACCGCGAGATCGAGCGCTACCAGATCTCGCTCGGCTCGATCATTCAGGTCGAGGAGAACCAGGAAGTCGACGCGCAAACCGTGCTCTGCTCCTGGGACCCGCACCACAACCCGATCCTCGCCGAGGTCTCGGGAACGGTGCGCTACGAGGACATTCTCGAAGGCAAGACCATCAAGCTCGAGAAGGACGCGCAGACCAAGGTGTCTCGCAAGGTCGTGATCGAGCACAAGGGTGACCTGCACCCGCAGATCATCATTGAAGACGACAGCGGCGCCCGCGCGGCGATCCACCCGCTGCCGGAGAAGGCGTACCTCGACGTAGAAGAAGGCGACAAGATCGAGGCGGGCACGCTTCTCGCCAAGACGCCTCGTGAGATCCAGGGCACGCAGGACATCACCGGTGGTCTCCCGCGTGTGACGGAGCTCTTCGAAGCGCGTCGCCCGAAGGATCCGGCTGTCCTGTCCGAGATCGAAGGCATCGTCGAAATCGGCGAGAAGAAGCGCGGCAAGCGCACCATCATCGTCAAGGGCGAGGGTGGCATCGAGCGCGAGCACCTCGTGCCGCAGGGCAAGAGCCTTCGCGTGCACCGCGGTGACCGCGTCATCGAAGGTGAGCCGCTCGTCGATGGTCCGCGCGTGCCGCACGACATCCTCGCGATCGAGGGTGAGAAGTCGGTGCAGGACTACCTGCTGCGGGAGATCCAGTCGGTCTACCGGGCGCAGGGCGTCGGCATCGACGACAAGCACGTCGAGATCATCGTCGCGCAGATGATGCGCAAGGTGCAGGTCAACGATCCGGGTGACTCGGACTTCCTGCCGGGCGCGGTCGTCGACAAGTTCCGCTTCCGTGAGGTCAACCGCGAGCTGATCGAGGCGCGCAAGAAGCCGGCGACGAGCTCGCCGCTCCTGCTCGGTATCACACGCGCGTCGCTGCAGTCGGACTCGTTCATCTCCGCGGCGTCGTTCCAAGAGACGACCAAGGTGCTGACCGAAGCCGCGCTCGCCGGCAAGCGCGACAACCTCGTCGGCCTCAAGGAGAACGTGATCCTCGGGCACCTCGTGCCGACCGGCACGGGCTTCCGCGAGCTGGTGAAGACCCGCGTGCAGAAGAACGTCGACCTGCAGGCTGCTGCCGAAGAGATCGGCCGCATGAGCAAGCAGGGCTACGTCGACGTCGGTGGCCCGGTCATCCGCCTCGAAGGCGAGGACGAGGGTGCACCCGCACCCGCACCGGCGGGCGACGGCGGCGAAGCGCCGTCTGACCTGCCAACCGGCGAGTAACGAAACCGCGACTCCGTGCCGGGAAGGCTCGCCCAAGGCGGGGGTGCGCGGGATTGCTGCGTGTTCGGCCGACTTGGGCCCTTGGCGTCACTGGTCCGAAAAGGCCGCCGCGAAGCTGTCGACTGCGATCGCGAGTTCCTTCTGTATCGACTCCACAGCGTCGCCGTCTAGGCCCAGAACCTCCATCGAATCGGATGCTTCAGGTCCTGGAGCTCCCAGGACCGGCGTTGCGTGTGCGTGGGCCAACGAATTGGCCAGACAGACGGCATGGCACGCGCGCTGGATCGAGGCGTCGGAGGTGGTGGTCTGCGACGGGGCGTGGTGATACAGGACCGATTGCACGAGAATCTCCGGGAGTCCCCAATGCTGCGCGATGATGCCGCCCACTTCGGCATGGGTCACGCCCAGGACTTCGCTCTCGATCTCAACCCACGGCGCACCGCTGGACTGCTTCGCGACCTCTATCGTGCGTATCCATTCCGGGGGGATGGAGTCGGCGAGAATCGAGCGGCCGATGTCGTGGATCAGCGCGGCCGTCGCAGCCTCCTGAGGGACGTCCTGGCACTGGGCTCTCAACAGGTCTGCTGCCGCTGAGGCAACGACCGCGTGGCGCCAGCACGACTCCTGGTCTTCGCCAAAGACGCGAACTCCGGGACCGTACGCTGCGCGCGCGACGGAACTAAGAGCAAGGGACATCACCGATCCGCGCCCCACCCGAATCACCGCGTCTTTCACGGTTGCGATCTCGCGTGCACCGTAGCGCGCAGAATTGGCCAGGATCAGCAGGCGAGTGGCGAGTGCGGGATCCGATTCGAATACCCCCGTCACGTCCTCCACCCGCCAACTCGGATCGAACAGAATCGTGAGCAGGCGACTAGCCGTTCGAGGAAGCGGTGTGACTTTCTGAGCGGCACGCGCAACGGTATCCAGGTCGAGCACTCGTCTTCTCCCTCTGGCTGCAGGCGCTGCGCGGGTGTCCGATTCACCGGCGCACTCACATGAGTCTCATCAATCTCTTTCACAGCGGATGATACTCGGACGCAGAGGAAATCTCTACCGGGAGCGCCTGGGTGCCCCACGGGTCGGAGAGGATCGGGAATTTCACATCTCAACTCTGCACGCTAGCCTTGGAACTGACTTGCCGATCGACCAGCCACAATTCGAGTTCGTTCGGGACCTCGTGCGCGAGGTGTCCGCGATCGTCCTGGGCCCTGGCAAGGAGTATCTAGTTGACTCGCGGATGACGCCTCTTGCCCGTGAATTGGGGTACGCTGGCGTGGGGGACCTGCTCGACGAGCTTCGAGCTACTCGGAAACCAGCGCTGGTCGAACTCGTGGTGGACGCCATGACGACCAACGAGACCAGTTTTCTGCGAGACCTCCACCCGTTCGTAGCCCTGCGGGAGAGCATTCTGCCTGCGCTGATCGAAGCGCGGGGCGGCGTGCGCAAGCTCAGCATCTGGTCGGCCGCCAGCTCTACTGGGCAAGAGGCGTACACCATCGCGATGACGATCGCATCGGAGTTCCCTGAGCTCGAGAGCTGGGATGTCAGGATACTCGCCACGGACCTCTCTGATCGAGTGCTCAAGAAGGCACGCGAGGGCTACTACTCGCAAATCGAAGTCAACCGTGGGCTGCCACCGGATCTACTGTCGAGGTACTTCCGCAAGGAAGGAGTCGGATGGCGATTGGATTCCGCAATCCGACAGCGTGTGGAGTTTCGGAAACTCAATCTGATCGAGCGTTGGCCGCTCCTTCCGCGGATGGATGTGGTCTTCCTCCGCAATGTGCTCATCTACTTCGACTCCGACACGAAGTCGCAGATCCTGGCAAATGTCTACGAGCGCATGGCGGATGATGGCTACCTGTTCCTCGGCGCGGCGGAGACGACGTTCGAGATCGCGGACCAGTTCGGACGAGTCGACCTCGGCGCCATGGCCTGTTTTCGGCCACGTGCCTAAGGCCACAACAATCGATCATCCTGAGGTGCGCTGAGTCAATCGAGATGCCGAGGAGTTCGACACGAGCGGCTCGAGCTCTCACCGCAACTGCGCGAACCCGGCCGGGACCGCTTCGCGAATCCGCGCCAGCGTCTTCATCCCGATCCCCGGCACCTCGAGCAGCTCGAGGTCGGTCGCGATGCGGATCCCGTCGATCGAGTCGAGGTCGCGAAGGATCAGTTCGCGCGCCGCGTTGCGACGGA
This sequence comes from Planctomycetota bacterium, assembly GCA_028281765.1. Lineage (GTDB taxonomy): Bacteria > Planctomycetota > UBA1135 > UBA1135 > UBA2386 > JANQJF01. The sequence goes on from JANQJF010000101.1 coordinate 37,162, forward strand.
TACCCAACACGTCGCACAGCTGCTCGGCGTCGAGCGACGCGTCGATCTCAGCGCATGTCGAGGTCGAATGCGGCTCCGAGATGATCTCGAGTTCGTCGAGCTCCGGGACGTCGTCGGCTTCCTCGGTGCGCGCGATCGAGTCGAGCAGCATCGCCGTGTTCACGGTCGCACGCAGCTCGAGGTCGCGGTTCGTGCCGGTCGTGAAGCAGAACGTCGCGTCGTCGAGTTCGTAGATGCGCTGGAACAGCCTCCGCACCTGCTCACTGAGGGCTTCCCGCAGGTCGTCTTCGCTGACGAGCTCCGCCTGCGCGAGCGCTTGCCCGATCGGACCGTCGCTCGGCGCGAAGTCGACGAGGAACTGCTTGAGTCGCTCGGGGCAGAGCCGGTCCCTCGCGACGAGGATGTTGCCGAGCAGCTGGTTCGGCAGCGGTGTGTCGCTCGCGGCGTGCACGACCGCGCCGTCGAGGAACTCGAGCAGGAAGCACTCGCCGTGACGCGCGCGGATTTTCAGCGTGCCGGTCTGTTCGCGTTCGGCGAGGACGGCGAGGAGGTCGGCGAGCGGTAGCGTCGCGGTCGTGCCGCGGAGCCGTTCGACCTCATGGCTCTCGTCGGTCTTCGGCTTCACGGTGACCGGCGTGCGCTGGATCCCGATCGTCGATTCGAGCTCAGCCGCCGAATCGCGGATCTGCGCGACGTGCCACCCGAGTTCGTCGAGCGCTCCGACCGCGTCCGGGATCGACACCGAGCCGCCGTTCTGGATGAACGCCTGCTTGAGGCGCACGAAGATGCCGTCGATCTGCTGTCCGCGGTTCTCCATCTCGAGGATGAGGCGGAACGTGTGGACCTGCGAATCGGGACTCAGCTGGATCATCTTCGCGAAACCTCCGTGGGCAACGACGCTTCGAGTACGCATCGGAGCCTCCCAGCGAACGACTGAAACGCGGCGGGAACACCCGATGGCGCGGGCCGCTCGCGCATCGAGCTCAGTTCGCGGCGTCGACGTGTTCGTCGGCTTCGGCCGTCGATGGCGTCGCGGCCTTCGACAGCTCGGGATTCGACGCCGCGTTCTCCTCGACCCAGTCGAGGAAGTCGTTGAGTTCGTCCGCGACGTCACGGAGGTAGTCACCCTTGCGAATCCGCGCTCGGCACGACAGGTCGCCGTTGCGGACGGCCTTCATGGTCTCCCGGATTCGATAGCTCGGGCCGGCGATCTTGTGCGAGATCTTCAGCGCCAAGAACAAGATCGTGCCGATCGCGATCGCCACGAGGCCGACGATGCTCAGCATCGTCGGAGAGATCGTGGGGGTGTCGATGCCGAGCGCGCGAGACTCCGCGTCCAGCTGTCCGCACACGACGCCCAAGAACAGGGCGACGATTGCGATCGTCAGGCTCAGCGGCCATGCGATCGCGACGATGACCGGGCCTTGGAACGGCTTGTCGACCATCAACTTCTTGCGGCGATTCTGCATGGCTCCTCGTCCTCGAAGTCTGGATCGGAATCCGGCCGGCCCGGCCTTGATCGGCTACTGGATCGCGAACCCGCGCCGCACGAACAGCTTGCCGTTGTTGTCGAGGGTCACGAGGTCGTTCATGACGTCCGGGTCGTAGCTCAGGACCTGAACGCCCATTGGCACCGACGTGTAGTCGGAGTCGTCCTCGAGGTAGACGCCGCGGCCGGCCACGACGCTACCGTGGACGAACTGCACGTTGCCCAGGGTGTTGCGCATCGTGAAGGTCGACATCGTGTAGACCATGCCGCTGATGTTCACCGGGCCGGTCAGGTCGACGACAGCGTCCTCCGTGATCAGCGCGGGGACGTCTTCGTCGGTGTCGAAGTTCTCGTACGTCGGTGCGATGTCCACCGTCGACGGATTCCGGTCGGCGTCGTCGTACTCGCTCGGGTAGCCGGTCGGATACGTGGCCTGGTTCGACGCGACGAAGCTCGTCATGTCGGCCGCGTTGAGGTTCAGCGCGGTTTCGATCTCGACGGTGTACGACGTGTCCGTGCCGTCGGCGAACCGGATCACGAGGGCTCCCGTGATGTGGATGCCGTTCGGGATGACGTGGATGCCGTCGGCCGGGGCCGGCGCGGGTCCGGCCGAAGCGGACGATGCGCCGCCGCTGCTGGCCGAGCTGACGGCGCCGCCGCCGCTGCTGCCGCCGGACGAGCTGCCGCTGCCGGAGCCGCTGCCGGAGGAGCCGACGCCGCCGCCACTCGAGCTGCTGCCCGCGCCGACGCCACCGCCGCTCGAGCTGCTGCTGCCCGCGCCGACGCCGCCGCCGCTCGAGCTGCTGCCGGAGCCGCCGCCGCCACTCGAGCTACTGCCCGAGCCGCCACCGCTACCCGAGCCGCTGCCCGATGCCGAGCTGGCCGCGATCGGCGCGCCGCTCGAACCGGATCCGCCGTCGTCGTCGTCGGTCCCCGGGTTCGGATCCACCGCGACGATGCGCGGGTTCGGTCCCTCCGTCGTCGGATCGATCTGCAAGACGATGATCCCCTCGAGCGCTTCCCCGGCCGCGTTCGCCGCGTTCATGGCTGCGGTGAACGAGGTCAGGTCCGTGAACACCTGACCGGCACCGGCGGTCGCCGCAGCTTCGAAGCGGTCGACGTCGAGCAACTCGTCGGTCCCGCCGACGGTCGTGTACGCCGGTACTTCTTCGGTCGTGTTCGCGAGGCGCGAGTTCAGCTCGTCGATCGAGCCGTGGACGTACGTCGATGCGGTGGCGCCGGTGAGCTCGGCCAGCCGAGTCGTCGGGTCGCTGTAGTATCGCGCGACTCCGTTCGCCTGGACGTTGCCGTAGACGTGGAGCCCCGTGGTGCCGCCGACGGCGGGCGGGACCAGGACTTCGATCGAACCCGAGCTCGAGGCCGCCGAAGACGCGGAGCCGGCGCTGCTGCCCGAGCCGGAGCCACTGCCGGAACCCGAGCCCGATCCGCTGCCGGACCCGGAACTGGAGCCGCCGCCGCCCGAGCTGCTGCCCGAACCGCCGACACCGCCGCCGGAGCTGCTGCTCGAACCGCCGACACCGCCGCCGCCGGAGCTGCTGCTCGAACCGCCGCCACCGCCAACGGAGCTGCTGCCGGAGCCGCTCGATCCGCTGCCCGATCCCGAGCTGCTGCCGGAACCGGAGCCGCTGCCCGACGACCCGACGGGAAGCGCGCTGGAGCCGGAGCTACCGGCATCTTCGTCGTCATCGTCGTCGTCGCCGCCTCCGATCACGACCGCGGCGGACGCGAACACGACGTCACCGGTGCGCGCTTGCGTGTACCCGTCGGCTTCGGTCGAACCCGTCGGGACGCGCGGCGAGATGAGCACGCCGGTCAAGTCGTCATCCAGGTCGAACCCGTACCACGCGACCAGCGAGCGAGAGGCGGCCGCGGTGTCGGCGCGTGACTCCACGCGCAGCTCGTCCCAAGGTTCCGTCGGGTTTCCGCGGTCGGCGAACATCACCGGGTTGCCGTTGTTGCTGTAGTGCAGCGTCAGCTGGAACTGCCGGACGAAGCCCTGGTCGTCCTGGTACTCCTCGACCGCACCGACGTAGCTCGAAGACGCGCTGTCGGCGGTGTACGACGCCGTGTCGCGCACCGCGTAGAGCTGATCGGCTTCCAGGCGCACGAAGTTGTACTGGAGGCCGGTCTCCGCCACGTAGAGCAGCGTCGTCTCCAGGCTGTCGCGCACCGTTGCGTTGCTCGCGCTGCGCGTCGAAATGAGCATGGACGTCGCGAGTGCGCCGACCACGATCGTGATCAACATCGCGGTCACCAGAGCGAAACCGCTCTCCTCGCCGTGTCTCGGTAGCTGTTTCATCAGTTGCGTTGGTGAATGGTCATCGAAGCGGTTTCCGAGCGGGCCTCGCCGCCCGCACGCGTAATCTCGGCCGTGAGCGCGATCACGACGGTTTCATCGGTGGGTGTCGTCACGGAGAACGCCGAGATTCCCGTGGCGATCGTGGCCGTGCGCATGTCCCCGGCGGTGACCTCGAAGTCACGCATCAGCGTCGTGCCGTCGAGGCGGTAGGTGACCGGCAGCGAATACGTGCCGTCCGACTGCATGCGATTGAACTGCACCGAGCTGGCGCCGACGGACCAGTCGCTTTCGAGTCGCGAGTTGCCGTTCCGGTCCTCGCCGTCGTCGAGCACGCCGTTGGAGTTGCTGTCTTCTCCGGTTCGGCTGCTGACCCTCAGCTCGTCCGCGACGCGGCGGGTGGTGTTGCGGAGCTTCTCCATGATGACCGCTTGGCCGCGCACCTCGGTCTCCAGGTTCTGCCCGCTCTGCACGAGTGACAAGGCGGCGAACACGAGGATCGGGAGCACCGACCCGGTGATGACCAACTCGAGCAGCGTGAAGCCCGCGCTCGAGGCCTGCCGTGTCTCGTCGATCACTGCTCGACCTCCACCTCGACCGAGAACGTTTCGCTGGTCTCGGTGTGGAACACCACCGTGATCGTCTCGTTGTCGAGGTCGACGCCCGTGTCCCATTCGTCGCACGCGACGAACTGGAGACCCTCGATCGAGTTGTCCCCGGGCGTCAGCGAGAACGTCTCGGTCTCGATCCACTGACCGACCGCGACGGCTTGGCCGGGTTGGTAGAACGATCGAGTGCCATTGACCGTCATCTCGGTGATGGCGGCGGGAACGTCGGAGAGCACCGTGACGCCGACGACGTGCAGGGACGATGCGACACCGGAGACTTCGAAGCCGAACGCGACGCTGCCACCGTCGGCGGTCGCCTTCGTCGCGCTCAGCGACACCGCGGCCTCTTCGGCTTCCGAATCGTCGTCCTCGCGGACGTGCTTGCGGTGCCACTCCTGGTCGACTTCGCCGCGCGCGATGACGGACGGCCAAGTGATCGTCTGCTGGCCGCGCGGTCCGATCCAGGTCACGGTCGTGACCAGGTAGGCCGCCTGCAGATCCGAGGCGCTCAGGTTCGTGTCCGTCGTGTCCCCGTCACCGTTGAGATCGAGCGGCGGCTGGATCTTCGTCTCGTCGAGGATCACCTGGCGGTGGACGCGCAGGCTGTCGGAGTTCGTGATCCCGTCGTACGACTGCTTCTCTTCCAGAGCGGCGGTCGCGGTCACGAAGTCGCTCGCGATCGCCTCGCGGAACTCCTCGATGGCCGTCGTGATCTCCACGTTGGCCGCGATCCTGGCGCGCGTGTCCGCCGACATCCTCGTGCTCGAGATGATCGCGCCGACGTAGGACAGCAGCCCGATGACGATCGTCGATGCCGCCAGCGCCAGCTCGATCGTCGCGAATCCGGATTCGCCGTTGCTCGCTGCTTCCGGCGATGTGCTCGCCGCGTGTGAGTTGACCACGCTCCCCCTTTGCTCCCCTGCTGTCGAAAGAGTCGACAGCCACAGGCCGACTATCGGAATCTTCGACAGTTCCCTTGAGCGGTATCCGGGGAAGTGGCGAAAATCCGAGTCAGCGCGGCGTCAGAACGCCCACGGGGACGGTAGTTCTCGATGCGGGACCGACTGAAGGGAATCGAACCAGCCTGGCCAGCCGCCGGCAACCGGGCCGTAGTCGCCCTTCGCGAGTTCGATCAGGACGCGGTTCGCCGAGGTGGCGGCTCGAGCGCGGGCCTCGTCCTTCGAGTTCCAGTACCGCTCCCGGATGTCCACGAGCTCCTCGACTCCGGTCATCTCGTGTCGCGACACGAGGCAGCGGGCGGCGTAGACCCGAGTCTCCGGCGGAAGTGTCGAGAGCTGCTCTCGAATCCATGACGTCTTGGCCGAGCCGGTTTTCTCCAGGGCGAGCCACGCGGACGCACGCTCCGAGTTCGTGCGGCCTCGGTCGACGGCGATCTCGAGGATCGGTTCGACGCGCTCGATCGTCTCGCCGCGCGTGGCGAACGCGCGGAGCGCTGCCGCGCAGGAGTTCCAAGCGGAGTCCTCGAGCAGGCGATGCAGAGTCGCTTGAGACTCGGATGGGTCGGTCGTCTTCGTCAGCACTTCGACGAGGATCGCTCGCGTGGAGTGGGGGACCTTGCGGATTCTCTCCCGCATCCTCGCCCAGTCCTCGCGCGAGTGATCGCGGATCAGCGAGTTCACGGCCGCGTCACGCACGGTTCGCGCGCCGTGCTCGAGGAGCCGAAGCACGCGCTTCATCGGATACGTCGTGATCGCTTCGACGGCCCGCAGGCCGGCGACCAGTGCGGTCGCGTCTTCGTCCTCGAGGAAGCGTAGGACTTCATCGTCGCTCCAGATGCCCATCGCGTGCCCTGCATCGATCGCGCTCGCGCGAACGTCGGCGCGGGCGTGACGCGACAAGCGATACATCGGCACCGTCGCGTCCTGCAGCCGAAGCCACCCCGACACCGCGATCGCGGCGACCAGCGTCTCCTCGTCTTCGATCGCGAGGATCTCCAAGAGCGGCGAACGGAACGATTCGAGGTCGCCGCGAATCTCGTGGACGACCCGGCCCCGATCCTGGCGATCGGACATGGCGAATCGGCAGAGCAAGACGCGCAGGCGCTCCGCCGCGGCGGGGTCCACGGCGACGGCGCGCGCGGCGCTGCCTCGTGGCGTTCCCGCGGTCTCCGGTGAAGTCTCCGGACCGCAGCTCGACGCCACGATCGCCAACACACAAGCCGCTGTTCCCGTTCGAAGATTCGACACGCTGTCTCCGGTCCGTTGCGGTCATCGGCGAAGGCGCGAGTCGGACTTGAGATCTGTCGGATTTCTCCTCGATGGCGTCGATCAGAACGTCGTTTCGACCGAGATGATGAAGTTGCGGCCCGGACGATTCTGACCGCTGCCGTGGACGCGATAGCTGACGTCGGTCACGTTCTCGAGTAGCACGGCCAGCTGCGTGCGCTCGCCGATCTGGTAGCCGCCGCGGAGGTGCAGGACGTCATAGCCCGGCGTGCCGCCCGGCGGCACGCGGGACGTATCGTTGACGTCCGAGAACGACAGCTTGTCGGCGTCTTCCGCGTGTACCCACACGGCTTCGGCCCAGCCCTTGCTCTCTTGGGGCTCCCAGTGCGCGCCGAGCTGGAACGTCAGCGGCATCAGTCGCGTCAGGTAGTCCGAGTTCGTCTGCACCGTCGACGTCGTGAAGTTGTCGACTTCGCCTTCGATGTAGGTGCCGTTGGCGAACACCTCGACGTCGTCCGTCGCGCGGAACGCGCCGCCGAGTTCTACACCGTAGGCGTAGCCGTCGCCGACGTTGGCCTTCGTGACCTGGCGGTCGCCGTCGGCGTTGGTGGCGCCGGTCGGGAACCGCCGGATCTGGTCGCGGATGTCGGTGTAGAAGTAGGACACCTCGCCGCGGAACCGCTCGCCGCGCGCCTTCACGCCGATCTCGTATTGGATGTACTCCTCGGGATCGAGATTCGGCGACGGGATCTCGAACTCGTCGGTGCGCGCGGTGTCGAAGCGCGTGAGGTCCGAGAGGTTGGGGGCGCGGAAGCCCTGCGACACGCCACCGAAGACGTTGACCGCGTCGGGCTGCAGCTCGTAGACGAAGCGCAGGCTGCCGACGAACGCGGTCCAGTCGTCGTCGACGGAGATCACGTTGCCGCTGTTGACCGGGTCGGCGACGCGGTCGGCGTCGGCGGCGACGTAGTTGAAGCGCGCGCCGGCGATGAACGTGAGGTCCTCGGTCGCTTCGAATTCGTCCTGCAGGTAGACGCCGAGCATGTCGTACGTCGAGTCGTCACCGATCGGGCCCTGGATGCTCTCCGAGAACGTCGGGAACACGCGTCGGTTGTACGAGCTCACGTCGTCGTGGTAGAACTCGACGCCGTAGGTCCACGTGCCGTAGTCGGACAGGCTCGTGAGCTGCGTTGACGCACCGAGCGTGCCGACGCGGAAGCCTTGGAACTCCTGGCGGCCGTCACCGCGGATGCGGTACCGCACTTCCTCCTGCTGGTGCCACGACAGGTTCGCGGAGATCTCCTCGACCGCGCCACCGATGTTCTTCTTCTCGAACTGCAGGTACGTCAGCGTCCGGTCCTGGTCGAACTCGCGACGCTGGTCGCTGCCGATCGACGTGCCGCGCCATCCGCTCGCGAAGATCGTGCGGTGCGTCCGGGGTACGTCGTTCTGGAACACGCGCTGGTGCAGGAAGCGCAGGCGCGTGTCGTCGTCGAACCAGTGCTCGAGCTTGATGTCGTAGTCCTCTTCGTCGTAGCCGGTCTCGGGCTGCAGCCCGGTCAGGCCACCGGACTCGAGGTCGCCGAACTTCTTGATCGTGCCGCCGATCAACGCGCCGGTGCGGCTGCCGTCTTCGGCGGTGTGGCCGAGGCTGAACTCGCCGCGACCGATCAGCGAGTTCTCGGCGTCCGAGAAGCGGACCATCGTCCGGCCGCCGGACGCGAACCCCGCTTCGTTCGAGTAGGTGTACGGGTCCCGCGTGAACGTGCTGATCGTGCCTCCGACCGCGTCCGAGCCGTAGAGGACCGACGACGGACCCTTCACGACCTCGACCCGGTCGAGGGACAGCGGGTCGAGCGTGTTGAAGTACTGGTTCGGCCCGGGACGGAACGCCGAGTGGTTGAGGCGGACGCCGTCGACGAGCAGCAGCGTGCGGAAGCTCGTGAAGCCGCGGATGTACGGCGAGCCGTGGCCGTGTGCAGTTTCCTGCACCATGATGCCGGGGGTGTCGCGCAGCACCTGGGGCAGGGTCCGGTAGGAGCGTCGGTAGACGTCCTGGGCGTCGATCACGTTCGTCGTGAACGGCACGTCGAACGGCGACTTCTCGGACCGGGTCGCCGTGACGATGATCCTGTCGCCGTCGTCCTGCTTCTGGGTCTCGGCCGGCGGGGTGTCGGGGGTGGGATCCTGAGCGGCGGCGGTCGCCGCACAGCAGAGAGCGATCAGGGTATGGGACGCGTAGAGGGATCGGCTCACGGGGTCTCGTCTGTGTGGGGGAGAGCGAATGGGCGCTCGTGAGCGAACGGTGCCGCGTACGAGCGGTTCAGGCAAGATTTGCGCCTTTTTGTCGGCCCGGAAGAGCTTGCATTCCGGCCTACCGGGGCTAGGCTCTCCGCCCCCTTTCGGGACGGTCCGTCCGTCCCCCTGACACTGCGCCACCCCGCATGCCCACGATCAACCAACTCGTTCGCAAGGGCCGGAAGAAGATCCGGCAGAAGAGCAAGTCGCCGGTGCTCGACCGGTGCCCGCACAAGCGCGGCGTCTGTCTCCAAGTGAAGACGATGACGCCGAAGAAGCCGAACTCCGCGCTGCGGAAGATCGCGCGGACCCGCTTGTCGAACGGCCGGGAAGTCACGGTCTACATCCCGGGCGAAGGCCACAACTTGCAAGAACACTCGATCGTATTGATCCGCGGTGGTCGCGTCCGCGACCTGCCGGGTGTCCGCTACCACGTGCTGCGTGGTGTTCTCGATGCGTCGGGCGTCGACGGCCGTCGCCGTTCGCGTTCGAAGTACGGTGCCAAGCGGCCCAAGAGCTGACCAAGGAGGCTGATCGATGCCACGCAACTACAAGTCGACCGAGGTTCACCTCAAGCCGGACCCGCGTTACGGCTCGAAGCTCGTCACCAAGGTGATCAACAAGATCATGCTGGATGGCAAGAAGAGCATCGCGCAAGCCATCTTCTACGAGGCCATGGACATGGTCGCGAAGAAGGTCGAAGCCGAACCGACCGAGATCATCAACCAGGCGCTCGACAACGTGAAGCCGCGTGTCGAGGTGCGTTCGAAGCGCGTGGGTGGCGCGACGTACCAGGTGCCGAAGGAAGTGTCGCGGCGTCGTCAGCAGAGCCTGGCGATCCGTTGGTTGATCGACACGGCTCGCGGCAAGCGCGGCAAGCCGATGGCCAAGCGCCTCGCCGAGGAACTGTTCGACGCCTACAACAACCAGGGCGCGGCGGTCACCAAGCGCGAGAACGTGCACAAGATGGCCGAGGCGAACAGCGCCTACAGCCACTTCTCCTGGTAGGGGAAACGCCGCTTCGCGGCGTTCGCATTCCGGGCGATCGGGCGCGGGCGGACGGCGCGGGCGCGACCGAGACACGGGCACGCCGAGGCGTGCCAGTTTCCGTTAACGGCTACTCGATGCCGCGGCGGGTGACGAGATAGACGGCGAAGCTGCCGAGCCAGTGACCGCCCTCGTAGTGCTCTCCGGTCACTGAGGCGAGTCCCGCGGCGCGGTGGGCGGTGGCACACGCGACGAGCTTGGCGTGGCGGGGGTCGCGTGAGTCGAGGGCCGAGGCGATGCCCTCGAGCATCCAGGCGCGGGCGAGGTTGAGGCCGTCGAGGTGGGCGAGCTTGCCGTCGGACTTGTCGGTGACGACGGCGGGGGGGAGGACCGCGAGGAGGTCGCGGTCGAGGTCGGGGAGGAAGCGTCGCAGCCAGGTTGCGTAGTCCTTCGCCGACAGCACGCGGCGCATGAGGTCGGCTTCGGCCAGAGACGGCGACAGGAAGTCCTGGCCGCCGGGCTCGAACGCGAGTGGCCAGGCCGGATCCTGCGCGTAGAAGCGGGTTGCGGTCTCCGTGACGAGAGTCCGAAACGCGTCGTCGCCCGCGTCACGCGCCCAGTCGTGCATCAGTCCCATCGCGAACGCGGTCTGGCTGTGCTCTCCCGTACGGATCGGATGGGTGAGCTTCGGCAGCCAGGCGGCGAGGCGCTCGCGCACGGCGGTTGCGAGCGGGCGAATCGCCGCCGACCAGCGGCGCGCGTCCGGGTCGTTCCAGGTCCGCAGCTCGGCGTCGAGCTGCAGG